>NZ_JBDGHY010000020.1:0-15711 GCF_039615155.1 Sphingomonas epibiotica
TAGCTCCTCGATCGCCGCGATAGCGTCGCGGGTTTCCTGGCCCTGGGGTGGGACAAAGGTCAGCACCACGGCAAATGGCTTCTTCTGCTCGCGCACCACATCGAGCGTATGCGTCATGCTCATGGTATCGAACACGGCCGTCTTTGTCGGCACGATCACGAAATCCGAGTGCTTCGTCGCCTCGAAAGTCACGTCCCGCGCGACAGCCGCGCCGTCGATGATAACGAGGTCGGTGCCGGCGTCGGCACAGGCCTTAATCATCGCGCCAAGCCGGATTGGCTGAACCGAGATTACGGCCGGCGTTTCCTGGTTCCGAACGTCCTTCCAAAAGGAGGCCGTCGCCTGGGGATCGATATCGATGATGGCGACGCGCTCGCCGGCCTGTTCGGCGGCTACCGCGAGACAGGTGGCGAGGGTGGTCTTACCGACGCCGCCTTTCTGGGAAAGAACTGCTAATACCTTCATGGGAGTCCTATAGGTCTATAGGTGTATACACTTATAGACCTATAGGATCATGGATGCCGATTCAGGTCAAGCGGGAGAGGGACCGCCACGGCCGCGATCATTTGCCGCGGCGCGATCGGCGCTGCGACCGATGCTGGCGTCCTTGTTAAAGGCGCGAAGTGCGTCGGTCATTTGCCCACGATCGCGCTCGCGATCGGCTTCGCGATCCTGCCGGCGATTGTCGGCTTGGCTTTCGGCCTCCTTGTGCCGCTCCTTCATGCTGGCGAGACGTTGATCGCGTTCCTGCACGATATCTTGGCGAGCGGCCGCATAGTCCGCTTTCACGGCCTCCTGCTGCATCTTGCGATCTGCTTTGTAGTTGCGGGCGAAATCCTGCCGCTCGCCCTTATGGACGCGGGAAAGGGCTTTCCGTGCCTCGTCGCGGCGTTTCCTCAACGTGCCGGTGAAATCCAGCATGACGGCGATCCGGCGAAAGACCTGGGATTCCTTCTTGGCGAGGTCGCGTCGTTCCTGCTGCTGGCGATCACGCAGTCGAGCGCGGGCAGGGGCATAGGCCTCGCGCGTGATCGCCGCGGCCGTTTTCTGCTCTGCCTTCTCCTGGTCGCGCAGCTCGCCAAAGCGGCCGCGATACTGGCCGATCAACCGCCGGCGCTCGAGCGTGCGTCGACGGCCGTCGACGGATAGCTCGCGCTCGAGCACCCGATCCTTGCCGCGCTGTTCCTTCTCCCATTTCGCCCAGGTGCGCGTCACCATGTCGGGCGATCGCACGTTGCGTTCGAGATTCATGTCGATGATCTCGGCATGACGCTCGAGCCTGGTGCGGCCCGCGTCGATCATCGGGTAATCGATCTCGCGGCCGCGGCCGTCCTTCTTCACCTTAGAAACCGGACGCTGCACATTGTTCTCGATGTGCTGCGCGCGTGGGCCGATATGGATCGTGGCCGTGCGCTCGATCCCTTGAGCCTCGAGCGTGCGGCGATCGATGCGGGCCTCATGGCCCGCCCGCTCAAGGTGGCTGTTGCAGACGGTTTCCCATCGTTCACGAACCCACTCGACAGCCTTCGGCTCGAGGCCAGCCTTCTCGCGGTCGCGGGAGCTGTCCGAAAGCCTAAGCACCCGCTTATTGCTGTCGATATCGCGATCGCGCACGAAGACGTGCGCGTGTGGGTTATGACGATCCTCGCCCGTCTGATGGATGCCAGCATACCAGGGCACGCGGCCCTGGGTGAGCTGGCCCATGAAGTCGCGGACCAGCTCGGCGCGCTGATCGGGGGTCAGCTCACGGGGAAGGGCGAGTCTGATCTTATCTCCGAGGCGCGCATTTTTGCGATCGTCGCCCTCCTGCCGGTCCATCCACTGGCGGGCCTCAAGTGGCTTTTCGGGCATGTGTTCACAGAGGATGACAGGCTCGGCCGTGGGGCGGCCGATGTAGGAGAGGTGCGCCCCTGCGGTCCCCCCAGCGTGGGTGGACTTGCCGATCGAAGCGATGTTGCAACTGTAAATCGCCACAGCAGCGGAGCCTCCAAACCGATCGCGAACTCAACACAAAAGCACGTGTTCTCATCCGCAATCGGTTGGCGCGCGCGCACGCTTCCTCGACTGCGCTCACCTCGGAGACTTTGCGATCTGGCGGCTGGCCGGCCGGTCCTGATCGCGCCACCTCCGGGTGGCACCGGGACCGCTGACACGGCCCCGGCTATGGGGGTCCAGGGGGTTTCAACCCGCCTGGTCGGGAGGGTGTGGGACGCCGAGACGGCCCACTCGGGCAACGCCCGACGCGCACGGGTTGCAAAGCAACCCAAAAGTGCGCCCTCCTCTTTTCATAATATCACCACAGCCCCTAACCTGGCAACTTTGGCACAACGCCTCAGCCGCCTTCTCTATCCAGGGCGGGACACCGATAGGTGTGGGACCAATAAGCAGGCCGAACGCCTTGCACCGTAAACTGAGAGCTGTGCGACGATGTTCTTCAGCCGGTAGCGATCAGCATGCCGGACGGGAATCGAACCCGTATCACCCAGTTGCGAGACGTGGTGCTCTGTCCATTGAGCTACCGGCACATCGTCACCAGGCACAGCTCGAAGGCGGTCAAGGCCGGCCTTCCATCAGGGCGGGCTACCGTGTTATGATCGCACTACAGTTGCGAACGTGGGACGGGGTGGCCGATTGGTCGCCCCGTTGTCGTTTGCGGGATGGGCGATAGGATCGCTTCCTGTGTCTCTAACGAACGACTTTCCGCGCGGCCATGATGCTGCCCCGGAGAAGTCGGCCAAGCTCGCAACGGCGGCCTGGTCGACCGATGCGCCCCTATGGCGTGAGGGGATGATCTGGCTTGGTCGGCGTGATGATGGCGCAGCGATCGGGAACGACGACAATCGCCACATGCTGACGATCGCCGGCTCTCGGGCTGGCAAGGGCACCTCGGCGATCGTTCCGAACCTCTGCCTCTGGCCTGGGAGCTGTGTCGTTATCGACCCCAAGGGGGAAAACGCGGGGCTGACAGCCGAGACGCGATCGAAGCGGGCAGGGCATACCGTCGTCGTGCTCGATCCTTTCGGCGAGGCCGATGTGCCCGCGTCTCTGCGAACCCGTTTCAACCCGCTCGAGCTGATCGACTTCGCGGCCGATGATGCGATCGACGTCGTGGCGGCGATCGGCGACGCTCTCACGGTCGGCAGCGATGCCGGCAATGATGTCCATTGGACGGAATCGGCCCGCCAGATCATTGAAGCGGTGATCCTGCACGTTGCGGCAAACCGCTATGAGAAGGATCGCTCTCTGGTCCGCGTTCGGCAGCTCCTGACGCTCGGCGATGTAGGGGCGGCCGAACGGTTCACGGAATTAGCTCGTGATCGCGCGTCGATTGAAGCTCACGCCAAGGCGATCGCCAAGGGCAAGACTGAAGCCGAGGCCGATCAGGAAGCTGCGATCGCTGCGGCCGAGGTGAAGGATGTTTCGCCCTTCACCGCGCTCTGGTCGAGCATGTCGAGCAACAAGGCCGAGAATGAAGCGGTGCGCGACGTGATCGCCGGGGCCGCCAACTCGATCCGGGAGATGGGCGACAACGAGCGGGGGAGCATCCTCTCGACCGCTCGGCGCAATACGAAGTTCCTGGACTCTCCTCGCATGCGCGCCTGCGTATCAGGCGAGGGCCTGTCGATCGACCGTCTGAAAACCGACGCGGGCGGGCTATCGCTCTATGTCTGCCTGCCTGCTCGCTTTCTGCCTACCCATGCGCGGTTCCTGCGCCTGGTACTCAACCTGACGCTCTACCGGATGGAAGCTCTTGGGCTTGCGCCGTCGACAGGTCGGCCGGTCCTTTTCATCCTCGACGAATTTGCCGCGCTTGGCCGCCTCGAGGTGATCGAAAAGGCGGCCGGATTGATGGCCGGCTATGGCGTGAAACTGTGGCCGATCCTGCAGGATCTCGGTCAGATTAAGCGTCACTATCGGGAGAGCTGGGAGACGTTCGTCGGCAACGCTGGCGTGCTCCAATTTTTCGGCAACACCGATCTGACGACGCTCGAATGGATATCGAAGCGCATGGGACAGATTGAGGTCAGCCGAGAGACGATCGGCCGATCGACGGCGACGACAACAGGCCGCACGAAAAGCCAAGGTCAGACAGTAAGTGAGGGCTGGTCGCTATCGTCGGGAACGGCCGAAGGCCGATCGGCTATGGCTGATCTGCAGCGCATCGCGACGCGCGACGGCGGGGCGAGCCTGGGTGCATATATCGCCCGCGTCGGCGCGAGCGAGGTATCGCACTCACAGAACTTCTCTAAGCAGGACGGCATAACGGGCGGCACGAGCACGCAACGGGGTGACGGTAGCTCATCGGGCACGAGCGAGACGGAAAGCTCGAGCGAAGCGATCCACCTAGCCGCGCTCATGTCGCTCGATGAAATAGCCCGCTTCTTTGATCGCGATACGGGCCTGCAAATCATCTTCAGAGGCGGCAAGGCGCCCGTCGCATTGCGACGGACGCCCTACATGATCGACGATCAGTTTACTGGCCGATACCGCTCGACGGCAGAGCAGGCACGCCGTTCGTAGCCAAGTCAGAATTAGCAACGAGCTGCGCGGGATCGCGCACCTCGGCCATAAGCGCGTTGATACGCTGTCCCACCTCGCCGGTGCGCGTATTATCAAGATCGGCCTTAATCTTCTCGCGGGCCTGGTCGGCAGCGGCGCAAGCACCATTGCCGGCACCGAGAGCGCAAAAAATGTCGCCATAAGTGGCGATGATCTGATTGCCTGCTGACGCGCCCGCCACGGCTTGGGTCTTGGCGGCCTGGAGCTGCGCCTCCATGCCAAGCGCTGCCTGGGCGATCATGTTGGCGCGCTGATAAAGCGCCTGATACGCCGCAACGATCCGTTGCTGGTCGGCTTGCAACCGTGCGATTTTCTCCTGCAGGGCATATTCCGCCTTGGCCGCGCCATTGCGTTCGGCCTCGGCAAGCTTCTCTCGGTACTCTGCCTCGGTCATCTGTACGCCGTCAGGCGCAACGCCCATCTTCCCGTTGAAGACGCCCGTCTCGAACTTGGCCTCGGCATAAGCGAGCAGCTCGAATGGCCCCTTTCCTGGGGCTGCGACAGACTGCCAAAAAATCAGGAAAGCGGCGAGGGCTAGGCCTCCACCTGCTAGCATGCCCATAAGCCGGCGAAGCTGCCGGCCCATCGAAATTTGAGCGACACCGCCGCCCCCACCATAGCCGCCTTGCATGGCAACTGGACCGCGCCCTTGTTGAGGCATGGGCCGCACGTTCTCAAACTCGGGCATTTCAGGGAGAGGGGGAGCCTCGCGAAGATTCGTAGCCATTGCGTAAGCCTTTCGGTTCGGGGCGACATGCCGTCGCCCCAGGGATGGGGTTGTCGGTCATTTCTTGCTCCGTCCGATCGGCCCGCTGAGCGGATCGATCTCTCTGCCGATGGCAATGCCTCGGCTCCTTGGCGGTATGGTGAGCGCCAATATCAAACAGCGGTATGGTGAGCGCTGTGCATGGAAAGATGATGCTTAATCGATCGGTTGTGAAGGGGTATTTTCATTCCACGCCTCGACCTTCGTATCGAGGGGAGTGAACCGCATCGTGCGGATTAGACGCACGACATCGTTCCAGAATTTCGCATAAGGCGTGCCCTTCGCAGCCATCGCGTAAAGTCGCGCCTCATACATAACATCGAGGGCGCTTTTGATCTGTTGCCGCAGTTCGGCGACCATCTCCTCGGGCTTTGCATCTTCCACGACTTCGACAAGCGTGCCGCTCGTCAGATAAGGCGGCGCGTGAAGGTAGCAGATGACGTAATATTCAGCCGCCTCGAGCGGTATGCCGCACACCTCAACCATGAACCGGATAAGATTGCACCACGGCTCGAGCTTGATTGTTTCGCCGTCCTGCTCGGCAAAAACGATGTAGCAGCTATAAGCTTCGCGATCCTTGACCGCCTGGGCCTCTACCGCATCGGGATGATGGCTGCGGCCAAGCATGGCCGCCCATCGAGCATAGGCAAGGTCTGCTTCCTCAAGCGCCTCGGCACTGACATTGCGCCGTTCCTCCGGCATCTTGTGAAACCAATCCATGCGCTTTCCCTGCCCGTCACTGCCGCCGCAGCTCCCATATCCAGTAGCGTATGGTGCTAATCAGCCGCGGCGCTAGATAGCGCAATTGCCGCGCTTCGGCCGCTGCGGCTCGCGCTCGCGAACACGGTATGCGATCGATATAGGGGCCGCTGATGCTGAAATCGTACTGCTTTCGATAAGCCAGCATCGCCGCGATAAACTCCGGCTCTCGGCGAAAGCGGCGCGCGACCTTCTCGACTGACTGACCAGCCTCTAAGCGTCGTAGGGCCTCAATCCCTTCGTCCCATGTCAGTTTGTGCGTGTATACGCGACGCGGTTTTCCGAACATGGCTAGCATCCTGCATCACGAAGCGATTGGCTTTGATAGGCTGCCTTAAGCGGGCGAAAAATCAATCAGCCGCGAAAGATTGGAGGTCATTGAAAATGTCTCTCCACCGCTCGTCGCTCATCTTGAACCCGGCGAAGTACCTTAGAAAGAACGCACCCTCGGTTGCGAGAAGCGCGATCCGCTCCCTGCGCTCCGCGTCTGTGGCCGCGGAGAGGTCGCCCAGGCGCGCAGCGTACCAGCTCAACATAAGCCTGTTGTCATCTCCGGCACCGGCAAGTGCGGCAAACAGGCTCGCGACGCGACGATGAGCGTCGTCCATTTCTTCCGCGGTCGCTCTGATATGCGCGCTAACACGCTGTGAACGATCCGGGTTCTGGCCGGCTATCGCCTCGAACCGGAGCTGATCCTTTGCGATCCAGCGTTGAAGCATGGCCTCGATCATCGCTTCGCGAGTTTTGAAAACTGACTGAACCGTCGCTTTCGATATGCCCGCGACTTTGGCGACGCCGCCAAAGGTCAACCCCGCGGTGCCCTCGGCCGACATGACGGCCTCCGCAACGTCTAAAAGCTGATCCCGATCGACAGTCCGTGGCCGTGCCATGATTTACCTTGCTTTGGCTTAGATACGATCGTATTATAACTGATAAGGGGTCGCGATCAAGGCGCGATTCCGCGAGGGTACGATGCAAAAACGTGTGGTCATTGTTGGGGCGGGCTTTGGAGGCTTAGCGGCTGCGAAGGGGCTTGTCGGTGCTCCCGTCGATGTGACGCTCATCGACCGCACCAATCATCACCTGTTTCAGCCATTGTTGTACCAGGTCGCTACTGCTGCCTTGAACCCATCTGATATAGCCGCCGCAACCCGCAGCCTTTTCGCACCACGAGATAACGTGCGCGTGCTCATGGACGAGGTGCAGGCGATCGACTCCGCGGCACAGAAAGTCAAAACCAGCGAGAGCGGCGAGCTGCCGTTCGATTATCTGATCCTGGCAACCGGTGCCGATTACAGCTTCTTCGGAAATGACCAATGGGCCGAGCACGCTGCCGTCGTAAAGACGATGGAGGATGCGCTCTCCATCCGCGAGCGGTTGCTTGCGGCTTTTGAGCAAGCAGAGAAGGAGCCTGATCCCGCGGAGCGTGCCCGCCTGCTGACGTGTGTCGTTGTGGGTGGCGGTCCGACCGGTGTCGAAATGGCCGGCGCGATTGCGGAGCTGGGACGCACGTCGCTCGTCGCCGATTACCGATACATCAAGCTCGACGAAATCAGGATCGTCCTCGTTGAGGCTGGCCCGCGGATTCTTACTGCCTTCGAGCCAGGACAATCGGAACAGGCGCTCAAGGCGCTTGGCAACCTTGGCGTTGAGGTCCAGCTCGCCGCTTCTGTTAGCAATATCGACGATCGCGGCGTCACGATCGGCGATCGGCTTATCCCGGCAGCAAACGTCATTTGGTCAGCCGGAACGAAGGCGCGGCCTTCCGCAGCGTGGATCGATGCGGCCGCGGCTAGAAACGGTTCGATCATCGTCGAACCGGATTGCTCCGTGCCAGGTCAACCTACGATCTTCGCAATTGGCGATGGCGCAAGCTATCAGGACACGGATGGTAAGGCCCTGCCGGGGCTTGCGCCTGTAGCGAAACAACAAGGCCGCTATGTCGCGAAGCTGATCCGCGCACGTCTGGCCGGCGCGCCGCTGCCTGGTCCTTTCAAGTATCGCAATTGGGGCATGATGGCTGTGGTCGGCCGCTCGAAAGCGGTTGCCGATTTCGGATCGATCAAACTCAGCGGCTTCGTCGCCTGGCTAACCTGGTCACTCGTGCACTTGATGCTCCTGATCGACTTCCGAAGCCGCAGCTCGGTCTATCTCGCCTGGTCGTATGCTTGGTTCACGCGCGACCGGATCGCGCGCCTGCTGACACGCAAGTCAGTCCCGAATTTTCAAACCCCATCAGCACAGGAAAAAAGAATATGAGCTGGATTTATCTTGTAGCAGCCGGCCTGCTGGAAATTGGATGGCCTGTAGGCCTGAAAATGGCTCAAGCCCCCACAACGCGGATCACTGGCATCCTACTCGCGATCGCTTTCATGGCAGCGAGCGGCTTCCTGTTGTGGCTCGCTCAGAAGCACATCCCGATCGGCACCGCTTATGCGGTTTGGACCGGCATCGGTGCCGCGGGCACGTTCCTTGTCGGCGTGATGTTCTACAATGACCCTACGAGTATCACGCGCTTTATTGGAATCGCGCTGATTATCGGCGGCGTGGTAACGCTGAAATTCGGCCACTAAGCGCCAGCAATGAAGGCTTTGAGTTGGCTATTGCCAGGGGTGGCTCTGTTGTGTTGGGCCGCCTTCTGCCACTTTTACCGCCATTTTCCGCTGCTGCTGACCATCGTCATGGCAATTGTGGCTGTCTTGATGATGCTCGGTGCCGGCGCTGTGCACCTGTTCGAGAAGTGGAAAATATAATTGTAGTCCCGAAAGGCCTCCCTTTCGGGACGGCTCTGCGGCCCCTGCAAAAACAAATGCTTGCGCGTCCCGAAAGGGGTGTGTCAGAATCAAGTGTGAAAATCGGATACGCCCGCGTCTCCACGGAGGAGCAAAACCTAAGCCTGCAGCGTGATGCGCTCGAGCGGGCTGGGGTCGCGCGCGTGTTTGAGGATCATGCCGGCGGGGCGTCCAAATATCGCCCTGGCCTGGATGCAGCTCTCAACATGCTTGGGCCTGGTGACACGCTCGTCGTTTGGAAGCTCGATCGCCTCGGCCGAACGGTCCAGCACCTCATCAATCTGGTGCATGACCTGGGCGAGCGCGGTATCGAGTTCGTGTCGTTGTCGGAAAACATCGATACGACGACGGCCGGGGGGCGCTTGGTGTTTCACATGATGGGAGCGCTCGCCGAATTTGAGCGGTCGCTGATCGTCGAGCGGACGAAAGCCGGCATGGCGTCGGCACGGTCGCGCGGCCGGCACCTGGGCCGATCGCCAAGCCTGAACCCCTCAAAGGTCGAGCATGCGCGCATGCTGATCGATAGCGGTGCGTCCGTCTCCGATACGGCGCGCACCCTCAACGTCGGCCGATCGACGCTATATCGCGCGCTGCGCGCCGAAGGTGCGCCGGCATGACGAAGCGCATCAAAGCGACAATCAATCCTGCTGTTCTAACCTGGGCGAGAGAGACGGCCGGCTTCGACCTGACGGCCGCGGCCTCAAAAGTCGATATCGACGAGGAAAAGCTCGCTGCTTGGGAAACCGGCGACGATCAACCTTCTATCCCCCAGCTCCGTAAACTGGCCGAAGCCTATAAGCGGCCGCTCGCGGTGCTGTATCTGCCGGAACCGCCAACCACCTCATTCCAGGCAATGCACGATTTCCGGCGCTTGCCCGATCTGGGCCTGCGTAGTTTCTCGCCGGAGCTGACGCTCGAAATCCGGCTCGCACAGCAACGGCGCGAATTGGCTCTCGAGCTGTTCGAGGATGGTGACGAGGTTCCCGCCTCTTTCAAAGTCGAGACGACGATCGCCACCAACCCGGAAACGGCTGCGGTCGCGCTCCGCGACGCGCTCGGCGTCGACTATGATCTGCAATCACATTGGCGCGATCCGCGCGTCGCTTTCCTGGCATGGCGCGCGAAGATTGAGGAGCTGGGCGTGCTCGTCTTCCAGGCCTCCCGCATTGCAAGCGAGGAGGCCTCTGGCTTCGCCTTTTGGTCTGATGTGTTGCCGTTCATGGTCATCAATCGGAAGGATGCCTATGCGCGGCGCACCTTCTCGATGTTCCATGAACTCGCGCACCTGATGCTCCGGCAAAGCGGCGTCTCCGATCTGGATATCGAAGGCCCTCGCCCCGCTGATGACGAAAAGATCGAAGTGTTCTGCAACCAGGTTGCCGCTGCGGCCCTGATGCCGCGCGATCTGTTCCTCAAGGAGGCGTCGATCGCTGCAAAGGGTAATGGCCGGCACGAGTGGGACGATGCGACTGTGCAATCGCTATCGCTCACCTACGGGGTATCTCGCGAAGCGATCGTGCGTCGGCTGCTGACGCTCGGCCGAACGACGGACGCATTCTACAGGCGCAAGCGCGCTCAATATGCGGTCGAGTTTCAGCAACAGCGGCAACGCGAGCGGGAGAAAAATGAGGGCAAACCGATCCCGCGGAACATGCCACGCGAAACGGTGGCCGATTACGGCAAGCCTTTCGTGCGTCGGGTGATCGAGAATTATCACCTCGATCGGATCAGCCTCTCGGACGTGTCAGGATATTTAGGCGTGAAGGTTCGCCACGTTCCCGGCATTGAACAGCAACTAGGCTATCGCTGATGCCCGCTGCTGGCCCGCCGATCTACTGTATCGACACCAGCTCGCTAGTGCATGCGTGGCGGCGCGCCTATCCTCCGAAGCGGTTCAGCGGCCTCTGGAACGCCTTCGATCAACTCATTGACGACGGCCGCCTGGTCGCGACGATCGAGGTCTATCACGAGCTGAAAAAGAAGGATGATGAGATTTTCGAGTGGGCCAAGGTCCGCAAGGAATCCATGTTCCTCGAAATTGATGACGACGTGCAAGGCGAGGTCGTCCGTATCATGCAGACCTATCCGAAGCTGGTGGACACCGGCAAAGGAAAGTCAGGCGGCGATCCTTTCGTGATTGCCCAGGCATTGGCCGGCAACCCACGCCTTGTGGTCGTCACGCAAGAGGCTGGCGGCACGGCTGATAAACCTCGCATCCCGTTCGTCTGTGATCGGGAGGGCGTGCGTCACATCGATCTGCTGACGCTGATTGAGGAAGAAGATTGGAGCTTCTGATCGCAAGACGGAAACCGACAGGTCATCGGCGTCCGCTCCGCTCTACATGCTATGTTCGTATGCCATTACGCCAGAGTGCAGATTACCCGGCGTCCTGCTTCATAGGACACCGGTGACTGGTCCCGATCGGACTTCCATGTCCATGCGCGATCGGACGCTCACGTCCACACGGCAACCATTGAAAGTAGCGCATTTCCGACGGATATAGCGTCCATCGAGGAAACGCGAAATGACGAAAACGATCACGCCCATCACGCCGACCAAGGTCGTGCCGATCAAGCCCAAGGCTGACACGCGCAAGGCGTCGGAGAAGAAGTACGGCAAGCCGGTCATGGACCTGGGCTTTTGCATCGTGCCTTCGCTCCTGATGCAGGCGCAGGCCCGGCTGGGTATCAACCCGGTGCAGTTCAACATCATCATGCACCTGGCCGATATTTGGTGGGATGCGGCGCATCGTCCGTGGCCGAAGAAGCAGCTCCTTGCTGAGCGCATGGGTATGAGCGAGCGTCAAATTCAGCGGCAGATTGCCGAGCTGGAAAGCGCCGGCCTGGTGCAGCGTGTCGAACGCACGCGCCCTGGCCGCGGCAAGACGAGCAACGAATACGATCTCTCGGGCCTGGTAAAGAAGCTGCAGGCGCTCGAGCCGGAGTTCACCGAGATGAAGCAGGAGAACCAGAAGCGGCGCAAGAACGTCGCCCTGCCACAGCATCGCCGTAAGGCGTAGGTTCCAGGGGCGGGCCTCACCCGCTCCTGCGCCTCGTACATCGGGCAACAGCCCCGTCCATGTAGCAGCATGAACGGGGAGAGGTTTCCGAGGCTTGAACCGTCCGGGGCGGCTCGCGAGTAATCGCGGGCCGCCTTTGCTATGTAGCGAAACAGGTGCTCGGCGTCATCCCTGCACTAAGCGGCGTTTCGCCACTGGCTTGGCGATCGCCGCGGCCGGAAGTTTACGACCTTCCGAACAGTGGCCCCTAGAGAGGGGCTTACGCCGGCCCGCTTGCCCCACACCTGTCCCTGGGGAGCATAGACCTTCTGCAGATAGAAGTGATCGACGAAGCCCGGGTCGGTGCCTTTTACGATGTATTTGGCGAGCTGCTTGTGGGTGTCTTCGCGCACGCCTTGAACGACGCAATCGGACGGGCCGCATTTACCCTGCGCCTTCTCGATCCACCGGGGGAGCTTCGCCTCAAATTCGGCACGCAGGTCGTCGGGGACGTGCAAAGCCCAATTGACGTGCGGGTGCGCCCCGCTCGGGTTCTCCATTGCGTAGATGTACATTGGAGGCACGATGCCGAGGCTTCGCTTCTTGGTCCGATAGTTGAGCCAGTCGCGATATTTGTGGCGGATCGCCTCGAAGATGGCTGCTGCCGATACCTTCATCGTCTCGTGCAGGTTGATGACGACGTAGAGGTTGAGGGGGGAGCCGATCTCGAGCGCATAGTCGAAGGCCCGAAAGACCGACTGTGTGACGCGCCGGTTGATGTGCTCGGACTGTCGGAGCGGCCGGCCTTCCTTCAACATTTTGGGCATGTCTTAGCCACCTATACCAAGATAGTGTGGTTCACCCTTATCCGAAGCTGGCGAGCAGTGCTAGAACATTATGGCAACATCGGCCGATTATCAGCCGATAGCTGCTTTCGCGTCGATATGCGTTCTCGTGCTGCCGGTGTCGGCAACGCGATCGGCTTTGCCATAGATTTCAACCTGGCCGCCTTCGTTCCGCACTGTGCCGTTGACCATGCCGTGCACGATCGCCGTCGCGCCTGGCTTCACGATCAGGTCGCCTGTCACCATGCCGTGCAAGTAGAGCGTGCTACCAGCCTCAACGGTCGCCTCGACTGTAATCATCCCGTTCACGCGCATATCGCGATCGATAATAAAGGGGCCTTCGATCTTATCTCTTATGATTTGCAAGGCATTCTCCTACAGTAAATTCCCTTGCTCGGTCGCCTTTGGCTTGCCGGCATAGGGTGCGACGTTGATCTCCCCTGCCCGCGCTCGGGCCTGAGCGATGTCATAGCGACATTGCATGTGAACCAGCTCCTCCATGCTTACCCCGAAAGCCTTCTCGAGCCGGATGGCCATTTCAGGCGAAAGGGCTGCATTTCCATTGAGGAGGTTTGAAAGGGTCGGTCTGGTCACGCCAAGCGCCTTTGCGGCCTCGCTCACCTTCAGCCCGCGAGGGTCAATAATGGCCGCACGAATATGTGCGCCTGGATGGACTAGATCACCATCACTGAGGGTAGTGCCTGGATCAGACATAGGATTTGCTTAGCAGGAGGTCGGTTCGGCGTAAAGTTACGCGCTACACTTATCCCCATTCCTTTGTTCGATTAGAACAAATTGGACCATTCCTTCGTCCCGACCTAGCTCCTGCGGATCGACGCGCACAGCGGCAGGCAAGTCTGTAACCCCGAAGGGGCCGAGCTGGCAGGGAGCGAAGCGACCGAAGCGAGGGGACTTGCCAGAGCGAGCACGTTGATATGCTGGTGGCGTAGTCGGGAAAACAAAGCATCGGCCGAAGGCCGATTCCATTTATGCCGCCGAAGGCGGCCCGCTCGATTTCAGCGAAAGAGTCCGCGGCCTGGATTGACCAGACCGAAGCCACAAGGGCTTCCATCGCTTCAATATGGGTGCAACGCGAGGAAGGTGTATACACCTATACACCAATTTTCTCTATGTGTTATATAGTGTTAGAATCTGTGTTACGCCCGAAAAAACTAGCATTTCTCGTATTTATATCAACCGCTTAGAACGAGCGCCGGTGGGTGATAACACGATAAACGGTGGGTGATAACACGATGATTGGTGGGTGATAACACGATGGGATGAGCCGTAGTTATCCACATGCCGGTGGGTGATAACACGAATGGATTTGCACCGGTGGGTGAAAGCACGATAGCCTCTCCTGGTGGGTGAAAACACGAATCAAGATGACCGCTCCCCTCTCCTGCCGGATCGCTATCCGCAGCAGGATTTTTTCGTCTGCGATATCTTCGATGCAGCTCCCAAGGGCGACATGGCCTCGATGGAGCACCCCATTTTCAGCGTCGCGACCAAACCCGATTTTAACAAGCGCGCTTATGAGCACGGTGATGCGATCTTGCGCGTGACGCCTTCCGGCAATGGGCTGGCTACAGTCCATGATCGTGATGTTCTGATCTACTGCATTAGCCAGATTATGGGCGCGCTCAATCAAGGCAAGAAGGTCAGCCAGGTTGTAAGGTTCAAGGCCTACGATCTCCTTGTTGCCACTAATCGTGGCACGGACGGCCGCGGCTATGAACAGCTCAAGGCAGCGTTCAAACGCCTGCAGGGCACACAGATAGAAACCAACATCACTACGGGCGGTGAAACACAGTGGGACGTGTTCAGCCTGGTCGATCGCGCCTCGATCATCCGCGAGAGTTTCGACGGCCGCATGATCGACGTGGAAGTGAAGCTCTCCGATTGGGTCTTTAATGCGATCAAGGCGAACGAAGTTCTGACGCTCAATCGCCATTATTTCCGGCTTAGGAAGCCTCTCGAGCGGCGGCTGTATGAAATAGCCCGCAAACATTGCGGCTGGCCGGGTAAGCCGGTGACATTCGGCCTCGACACGATCCAAAAGAAGTGCGGATCACAGTCGACTGCGAAGGAATTTAAGCGCCTCCTGAAAACGATCGCCGCTCAAGATGCTCAGCATAGCCATTTTCCTGACTACGCTTTGACGTTCGACGATGCCAAGGATCAGGTGACGTTCTCCCCTAGGCGTAAGGCCTTGGAGGCAGCGAATGATGCTGAGCGGCCACGGATCACCGACAGAGGCCGTGAAGGTGGCCGGCGCTTCGCCCCTGGATATGATATCTATGCGCTTGAAAGCGATTTCATGGCCTTCTGGCACGAAAGCGGCTGCAAGCCGCTCAAGAGTGCGGACGCGGCCTTCATCGGCTTCTGCAAACAAAGAGCTAAGCGGAACCCGATGCGCTGATCTTCATGGGTGAAAGCACGATTGCTGGTGGGTGATAACACGATAAATGGTGTATACACTTATAACCCTATACACCCGCAAGGCGCGCTTTGCCCTTTTTCACGAAAAGGTCGTTAAGGGCCTCGGTTAGGAGGTTCTGCAGGGTCGTATCTTCCTCGGCCGCAATGATGCGGAGCTGCGTCGAATACTCCGGCGCGAAATGCCCTCCGATCAGCTTGGTCGACGCCCTGCTCGGCTTCGGTGCAGCCTTCGCCTTTCCGCTCCTGGTCGTCTCGCCGGCATTGGCGGCCGCTTTCACGGCGATAGCCTTGCGGGGCTTCGGCTGCGTAGGGGTTTCAGGTTCGGCGGCCGGGGCCGCCTTGGCCCGATCAAGCATTGCTTGCAGAGAGTTTCCGGCCATTCTTCACCTTCTCGTCTTTGTATAGGGCTATACGCGTATAGGTGTATAGCTTTTGAATTTCATCGGCAGCAGCGCCGTTGGGTTCAAATTCCTGCACAGCCTGGCCGGAACCTTGGGCGCGAAAAAAGGCCTTCCTGTTTCCGATCGTCACAGGACAGACAGCCGCGCC
>NZ_JBDGHY010000021.1:0-6343 GCF_039615155.1 Sphingomonas epibiotica
GTCCCGGCTTTGCTGGTGGAGGCGCAGCGGCCTGAACCGCTCGCGAGGTTTGTCGATCTCGCCCCAGAGATAGTCGCCGGTGAGGCCGATATGCTCCCAGCCCAGAGGGGCGACGTGGGCGAGCAGCTCGTCGGGCACGTCGACGCCGCTGCCGCGCAGATGACGGACAGCTCGGTCGAGATAGACGGTGTTCCAGAGCGTCATGGCCGCGGTGACGAGGGTCAGGCCGGAGGCGCGATGGCGCTGGTTCTCGAAGGTGCGGTCGCGCAGTTCGCCGAGGCGGTTGAAGAAGATGGCGCGGGCGAGCGCGTTGCGGGCCTCGCCCTTGTTGAGAATGCTGCCGGTGCGACGACGCTGGTCGGGATCATCGAACCAGTCGAGCATGAACAGGGTGCGTTCGATCCGACCTATCTCCCGCAGCGCGCGGGCGACCGAGTTCTGACGCGGGAAGCCCGCCAGCTTGCGGAGCATGACCGAGGCGCTCACCGTGCCGGCGCGGATCGAGGCGGCAAGGCGCAGGGTTTCGTCCCAGTTCTCCTCGATCGCGCGGATCTTGACCGGACCGGCGACGAGCGGGCGCAGCGTCGGCCACGAGTCGAGCGGCGACAGGCTGTAGAGCCGGCGCTCGTTGAGGTCGCGGATGCGGGGCGCGAAGCGGAAGCCGAGCAGATGGCACAGGCCGAAGACATGATCGACCGCGCCGGCGGTATCGGTCGCATGTTCGCGGATGACCAGCTCGCTTTCATGGTCGAGCAGGCCGTCGAGGACATGCGCGGCCTCGCCGGCATTGGCGGCGATGACCTTGGTGTGGAACGGCGTGAAGCGGTCGGTGACGTGGGTGTAGAACAGCACGCCTGGTTCGGTGCCATAGCGGGCGTTGTGATCGGCGCGGGCCTCGCCCTGACCACCGGCACGAAAGAACTGCCCGTCCGACGACGATGTATCGCCCGGTCCCCAGACCGCCGCGAGCGGATGCGCGGTATGGCAATCGACGATCGCCGCCAGCGCCGACAGATAGGTTTCGTCGCGCACATGCCATTCCGCCGTCCAGCGCAGGCGAGACAACGTCAGCCCGCGCGAGCTTTCGGCCATGCGGCCCAGGCCGAGGTTGGTCGCATCGGCGAGGATCGCACCCATCAGCGCGGACTGGTCGGAGGCGGGGGCGCCGCTGCGCGCATGGACGAAACGGTCGGCGAATCCCGACCATGCGGCGACCTCGACCAGCAGATCGGTGATTCGGACGCGCGGCAGCATCGCGTAGAGCCGGGCCTTTAGCGCATCGGCATCGTCGGACGGGGATCGCCGGATCGACGATATGAGCAACTGCCCGCGTTCGATCGTCACATCGACCAGCTCGCCCGCTGCGGCTGCGCGCTCCACCTCCGTCATGCGCCGGGCCAACAGGGTGCGGCGTTCCTCGTACCATTTGGAAAAGTCGGTCGGCACAACCAGGCGCAGATCGCCGCTCGCGCGCATCGCTTCGAAGGCGGGCATGGGCAGCTGATAGTCGTCGAGCGTGCGATAGGCGCGGCTGCCGTCCACCCAGATGCTGCCCGAGCCGAGCCGCTCGCGCAGGTGGGCGATCACTGCGATCTCATAGGCGCGCCGGTCTATCGTCCCTTCCGCCGGCTGCACGACCTTGCGCCAGCGCGGCTTGATGAAGCTGGTCGGCACTCGCTTCGGCAGGACCGATCGACCGTCGCGGTACATCGTGCGCAGCACCTCGATCGCGCCGAGCAGCGGATCAGCCAACCGCGCGGTGCGGAAGGTGAAAGCGGCGAGAAACGTCGGGGCGAAACGCCGCACGGCGGGATAGCGTTCGACCACTTCTTCCAGCCCGTCATCGGCCGAGCGCGTCAGATCCTCGGCAAAGCGGATGCTGCGTTCGAGCTGATCCCAGCCCATCTTCGCGTCGATCGCGCGGAAGGCATCGCGCCCGCTCGCACGAGCATCTACCAGCAGGCGACCGAGCCGGGCATGGAAACGCGCGGTGTCCTTCAGCATCCGTGCCTGGCCGAGCAGCCGATCGGAGCGGGTGCGGTCGGCACGGCGGAACAGCGCGCCCACCATCTTCTCCACCATGACCAGCGCGGCGTCGGTCAACGTCGCTTCCATCTCGATCACGGAAGCTACGAGCATGGCGAGCCGGCGCGGACGTTCGAGACGCCGCAGGTGCTGGGCGGTGACGATGCCGGCGGTCCGCGCAATGACGGCATAGCGAGCAGCATGGATACGTCGTGCTCGATCAGCCGCGATCCCGATGCCGCGCACGGTGTCGAGCCGTTCGACGATTCCCTTCAGGTTCGCGGCCGATGGTGCTTCCGGCCATTCGCGTATCCATCCTAGCCGGGTGCGCCCATCATCGTCGGAGGCGATCATGTGTTCGAGTGCGGCTTCCTGTTCGGTCGAACAGTCGCGGATCAGATTGGAATGGGCCGCCTTGCGCGCCCGTGTCCGCACGATGAGGGCGAGCCGTTCCAGCGTCGATGTCGCCGGCAGTACGATCCGGTCCGCCCGCAAGCGATCGACCATGCCTGTGACGATCGTCTCACCTCTATCAGTCGAAGCGGCAATCTCCGATCCCAGCGCCAGCATCGCCCGTACATCCACCCGCGCGAAGGCGCGCAGACCGAGCAGAGCTTCGATCTCGGCCCGGTGTTCGCGCAATGTCGTGGGGCGCGTGGCATAGCCGGTGAAGTCGTCGGCTACGCACCCGATCTGATCGGCGAGCAGCGCGAGCATGGCGGCGGGCACCGCATCCCCCGTCAGTAGCCTGCGACCGGGATGACGCAGGTAGCAAAGCTGCACCGCATAGCCGAGCCGGTTCGCCCCGCGCCGACGTCGCGCCACCTGTGCCAGATCGTCGGGACCGAGCGTATAGAGCCGTTCGATCGTCGCGCGATCGGCAGGCGGGTCGAAGATCACAGCACGCTGCGCGGGCGACAGGATGGTCTTGGTCGGCATCGGCTTCCTGTTCGTCACGAAACAGGAAAGCGTACCCGTTCATGGAGCATAGACCAGAAGACGGGTTATGTGACATTATCGCGATTGATCGACGGGCAATGCCGCTCCGTCACGTGAACGGACGTATATGTGACAACGCAGATCGGTTACGCGCGGGTGTCCAAGGCGGACGGCAGCCAGGTCCACGACCTGCAGCACGACGCGCTGGTCGCGGCCGGCGTCGATCCCGAGCATATCTATGAGGATGCCGCATCGGGCCGGCTCGACAAGCGACCGGGACTGGACGCCTGCCTGAAGGCGCTGCGCCGCGACGACACGCTGGTCATCTGGAAACTCGATCGGCTCGGCCGCGATTTGCGCCACCTCGTCAATACGGTTGGTGATCTGACGAAGCGTGGCATCGGGTTGAAGGTGCTGGCGGGCGAAGGCGCGTCGATTGACACAACCACCGCCAACGGTCGGCTGATCTTCGCGATTTTCGCCGGCCTCGCCGAGTTCGAGCGAGAACTGATCGTCGAGCGCACGCGCGCCGGTCTGGAGTCCGCTCGGGCACGCGGTCGGCACGGCGGGCGTCCGTTCAAGATGACGCCGGCCAAACTGCGTCTCGCCCAGGCCGCGATGGGCAAACCGGAAACCAAGGTCGCGGAGCTATGCGCCGAACTCGGCGTGACGCGCCAAACACTCTACCGACACGTCACGCCGAAGGGCGAGATCAGGCCCGATGGTGAAAAGCTGTTGGCGCGAGGGCGCCGATAGCAGTCGGCTGAAGCTGCTCAGGTTCAGAGCGACGATGCCGTAACGTAGGTTCCTACCGCAATCACGACGGCGGCAAAGCCACGTTCGAGCAGCCCCTTACGGGTGCCGAGAACCTTGCCCAATGCAATACCGCCGATCGTTCCAGCGACGCCGCCCACGACCAGCATCGCGGTCACGCTCCAGTCGACCAGCCCCGACAGGGCGTAGGACAAGGCGGTGGTCAACCCCAGCGCGCTGACGACGACCAGCGACGTGCCGATCGCGAAGGGCAGCGGCATCGCGGTCGCGAGGATCAGCCCCGGCACGATCAGGAAGCCGCCCCCGATCCCGAAGAAGCCGGCGGCAAGCCCGACGCCCAGCCCGATCGGAACCAAGCGCGGCAGCAGCGTCGAGGCGCTATCGCGGGTCAGTCGCACGTCCGGCGCTTCCGCCGTGCGGCGCTTGCGCAACATCGACAAACCGACGCCAATCATCAGAAGCCCGAACAGGACAAGCAGTCGCTTGCCGTCGAACGCCTTGCCCAACTCCGCCCCCAGCGCCGCGCCGATCATTCCGGAGACGGCGAAGACACTGGCGCACCGCCATTTCACGCGGCCCGCTCGCGCATGGCCGACCAGGCTGGCAAGCGCATTGACGGTGACGGCGACAGCGGCCGTCCCGATCGCAGCGTGCGGTGATCCGACGCCGACAACATAGATCAGGAGTGGCACGGCGAGGATCGACCCGCCTCCGCCGACAAGGCCGAGGATCAGGCCAATCACGCCGCCCGATGCAAGCGCGGCAAGGGTGGCAGCGGTGTCCACGATCGCCTCAGGCTGTCGCGCGCCGGTTCCAGGGCATGACGCGCAGCAGGTTGGCCATGCCGCACCACCCCGTCACGCCCGCGAACATCAGCCCCGCCCCGACGAACGCCGACAGCCCGAAGAAGCCGGGAGCGACGAACGTGCCGAGCAGAACGCCGATCAGCACCAGCCCACCGGCGGTAATCTGCACCTGCCGCATGATTTCCAACGGCTGCGACCGATCGGCGACGGTGGGCTGTCCTGCCTGCCGCCACGCATCGATGCCGCCGCCCAGGATATAGGCCGGCGCGCCACCCGCTGCCGCGCCGAGCTGCGCCGCATTGGCGGCGGTGCGCATCCCGGACTTGCAGTGAAAGACGACCGGACGATCGTCGCGCGGGAGATCGCCGATCCGGTCGAGCGGCACGTTCATCGCGCCGGGAATGCGTTCGCGCGCATGCTCGTCGGCACCGCGAATGTCGATCAGGCGCGCACCGGCATCGATCGCGGCACGGGTATCGTCGGGAGAAAGGGTCGCGAGCGTCATCGCATCAATCCTTGCAGTAGAGCTGGTAGAGAGTGCCGAGCAGCGTTTCGACGCGGGCATCCGCGATGGCGTACCAGAGCGTCTGGCTCTCCCGCCGGTAGGTGACGAGACCCTCGTCGCGCATCCTGGCCAGGTGCTGCGAGCAGGCCGACTGCGACAAGCCGACATCACGGGCCAGATCGCCGACCGTCATCTCGCCATGCTCGACCAGCTTGCACAGCAGCATCAGCCGGCGAGCATTGCCGATCGCCTTCAGCGTGTCGGCGACCTGCCCGGCCTTCGCCTCGAATGTCGCCAGGTCCATCGGCGGTTTGAGCATCATCGCCACTCCATTAGGTGTTGCTTATGTAGCACCAGCTAATATATTAGCAAGCGCTAACGGAGAAAATCATGACTCAGCCCCTCATCGAGGCGTTTTTCGACGAGCCGACCAATACGATTAGCTACCTCGTCGGCGATCCCGCGACACGGACTGCGGCGGTGATCGATCCAGTCCTCGACTTCGACATGGCGAGCGGCGTCGCCGACACGCGCTCGGCCGAGCGGATCGTCGCCTTCGCCCGCGAGCAGGACTGGCGGATCGCGATGGTGCTGGAGACGCACGCTCATGCCGATCATCTGTCGGCCGCACCCTTCATCAAGGCGCATACAGGCGCATGGATCGGGATCGGCGCGCATATCCGCGACGTGCAGAAAATCTTCCGCCCCGTGTTCGCGATGGATGATCTGAAAACGGACGGCTCGGACTTCGACCGCCTGTTCGAGAATGGCGACCAGTTCGCGATCGGGGCGCTGGCGGTCGAGGTGCTGCATGTCCCCGGCCACACCCCGGCCGACGTGACCTATCTGATCGGCGATGCGGCGTTCGTCGGGGATACGCTGTTCATGCCCGACTATGGCACCGCCCGCGCCGACTTCCCGGGCGGGGATGCGCGGACGCTCTATCGCTCGATCCGCCGGCTATTGGCGCTGCCCGACGAGACGCGACTGTTCCTCTGCCACGACTACAAGGCACCGGGTCGCGACGACTATCGCTGGGAGACGACGGTGGGCGAGCAGCGACGGTCGAGCGTCCACGTCCATGACGGTGTGAATGAGGACGACTTCGTCGCCATGCGCGAGCAGCGTGACGCCGGGCTATCCGTGCCCAAGCTCCTGCTGCCCTCGATCCAGGTCAACATCCGCGCGGGCCATTTCGATCAGGCGGAGGCGAACGGTGTCACCTACTTGCGTATTCCGGTAAAATGGAAAGCCGGCCATCCGTGATGTCATACGATCGCTGACACGGCTTTGT
>NZ_JBDGHY010000022.1:0-2500 GCF_039615155.1 Sphingomonas epibiotica
GTTCTGCATGGCGGGCCGGGCTGGTCTGGTGCCGTGAGGATGGAGTGGTTTTGCGCGACGTTGCGTGCAGACGAAGGAAAGCCCCGCAGCTTGGTGCTACGGGGCTGAATGATGGTTGCGGGGACAGGATTTGAACCTGTGACCTTCAGGTTATGAGCCTGACGAGCTACCGGGCTGCTCCACCCCGCGACACAATTGGCGCTCGAGAGAGCGGAAGTGTGGAGGACAGTTGTGAATGGTTATGCACCGGCTTCAATGCCTGGCGACGACCTACTCTTCCATCGCTTGAGCGATAGTACCATTGGCGCGGTTTGGTTTCACGGCCGAGTTCGGGATGGGATCGGGTGGTTCACAAACGCTATAGCCACCAGGCAATGAAGGCGGTGCATATTTTCAAATCGATGTGTTCAAGTGCTGAGGTTTCAACCGTACCATGGTCGGCAGCCAGTGCTGACGTTGGGGGTGTGAACTCTCTTAAGCGCGAATAGGACAATTAGTATCGGTTAGCTTCACGCATTACTGCGCTTCCACATCCGATCTATCGAGGTCGTGGTCTCCGACCGTCCTAAGAAATCTTATCTTGAGGGAGGCTTCCCGCTTAGATGCTTTCAGCGGTTATCCCGTCCATGCATAGCTACCCTGCTGCGCCGTTGGCACGACGACAGGTACACCAGAGGCATGTTCACCCCGGTCCTCTCGTACTAGGGGCAACTCCTCTCAAATTTCGACGCCCACGGCAGATAGGGACCAAACTGTCTCGCGACGTTCTGAACCCAGCTCACGTACCACTTTAATTGGCGAACAGCCAAACCCTTGGGACCTGCTCCAGCCCCAGGATGTGATGAGCCGACATCGAGGTGCCAAACAACCCCGTCGATATGAGCTCTTGGGGGTTATCAGCCTGTTATCCCCGGCGTACCTTTTATCCGTTGAGCGATGGCCCTTCCACGAGGGACCACCGGATCACTATGACCGACTTTCGTCTCTGCTCGACTTGTCAGTCTCGCAGTCAGGCTGGCTTATGCCATTGCACTCTAACAGACGGTTTCCAACCGTCCTGAGCCAACCTTCGCGCGCCTCCGTTACTCTTTAGGAGGCGACCGCCCCAGTCAAACTACCCGCCACAGAGGGTCCCTCGCCCAGTTTCATGGGCGCAGGTTAGACATCAGAAAACAACAGGGTGGTATTTCACCTATGGCTCCACACCGGCTGGCGCCAATGCTTCAAAGCCTCCCACCTATGCTACACAGTTCTTTCCTAATGCCACTCTGAAGCTGCAGTAAAGGTGCACGGGGTCTTTCCGTCTAACCGCGGGTACTCCGCATCTTCACGGAGAATTCAATTTCGCTGAGCATGTCCTGGAGACAGTGGGGAAGTCGTTACGCCATTCGTGCAGGTCGGAACTTACCCGACAAGGAATTTCGCTACCTTAGGACCGTTATAGTTACGGCCGCCGTTTACCTGGGCTTCATTTCAGAGCTTGCACCCCTCCACTTAACCTTCAGGCACCGGGCAGGCGTCAGGCCCTATACGTCGTCTTGAAGCCGACTTAGCAGAGCCCTGTGTTTTTGCTAAACAGTCGCTACCCCCTGGCCTGTGCCCCCAGCAAGAGCTTGCGCCTATGCTGGGCCTCCTTCTTCCGAAGGTACGGAGGCAATTTGCCGAGTTCCTTCAGGACACTTCTCTCAAGCGCCTTGGTATACTCTACCAGACCACCTGTGTCGGTTTCGGGTACGGTCTATACGGTGGGGCTATTTCCCGGGACAGCTTCGAAGCCAGACCAATCCGATAAGGTCTGACAACACACGCCATCCGTCACACACCACCAGGCCCACGAATATTAACGTGGTTCCCATCGACTACCCCCTTCGGGCTCGTCTTAGGGGCCGGCTCACCCTGCGCGGATTAGCCTTGCGCAGGAACCCTTGGTCTTTCGGCGAGAGGGCATCTCACCCTCTTTATCGCTACTCATGTCTGCATTCGCACTTCCGATACCTCCACGGTCCATTACCAGACCGCTTCACAGGCGTACGGAACGCTCCGCTACCGCGTGTACAAAGTACACACCCTAAGCTTCGGTGCGTGTCTTGAGCCCCGTTACATCTTCGCCGCAGGAACCCTTGTTTAGACCAGTGAGCTGTTACGCTTTCTTTAAAGGATGGCTGCTTCTAAGCCAACCTCCTGGTTGTTTTGGGATTCCCACATGCTTTCCCACTTAGACACGACTTGGGGACCTTAGCTGTAGGTCAGGGCTGTTTCCCTTTTGACGACGGACCTTAGCACCCGCCGTCTGTCTCCCGGATATCACTCTTATGTATTCGGAGTTTGGTTAGTATTGGTAGATCTCGCGACCCCCGCAACCATCCAGTGCTCTACCCCATAAGGTGTCCATCCGAGGCACTACCTCAATAGTTTTCGCGGAGAACCAGCTATTTCCCGGCTTGATTGGCCTTTCACCCCTAAACACAACTCATCCGGTAACTTTTCAACGTTAATCGGT
>NZ_JBDGHY010000023.1:0-4996 GCF_039615155.1 Sphingomonas epibiotica
AGCCTGATGTTGGCCGATCCGGGCGAACAGGGGTGTCCGAGAGAGGGCCGATGCCCACAGCGCGATAGTGTCGATCAGCTTCACTCCAGTCTTGCCTTCCAAGCTGATGTACGCGGCAGTGGTCGCATCTTCAGCCGTATGGATCTTGGCGACCTCTGCTCGACCAAGTGGTGTGAGCGACACGATGGAGGCACCTGGACTGAGAACAGCGTGTCGGAACAACAGGTCTACGAACGCTACGGCCCGACTATTGCTGGCGGCTCGCCCCTGCTGTGGGAATATGCGCACGCTGGTAGCACAGGATGTGAGGGATCGGACACCATAGGCTTCAGGGGAGCCGGCATCCCCGACTGAGATCGAATTATGGGACGACCTCAACCGTCCCAAATGGCGTGACGTGGGACGAAGCCGCCGTTCCGAGGCGGCTTGTTAAACGGCGATTTTTGACAGTAGGTGACGTTCGCGCACCGCGCCTTTTATGGTTCGCTTCCGACAAACATTAGCCTTCTGCCTATAGGCGTGATGAGCCACAAACGGACGTTCTAACGATCTTCTTGGATCCCAACCTTGGCCGTTCATTCAGCTTGGTTTGGGACTATTTTCGGTGTCCCCCAACCGTCGCTTCGCTTACTGAGTTGCGAGCAAATCTGCCCTCCCAGTCCCGCTCTGCACTCCAACCATTTTCTGACTCCTGACAGAAGCGAAGCGGGCGGTGCGCGCCCGCTCCTTTTCACTTACAGGCCGTAGGACAGGCGCAGATAGCCGAAGCGGCCGGGCACGTCATAGGTCGTCGGGTCGTAGTTGTTGAGGCTGCACGAGAAACAGGCCGGCGGGTCCTGATCGAACACGTTGTTGACGCCTAACGTCAGCGCGAAGCGGCTGTCCATCCATGCCGGACGGATGCCGAGCTGGACATCGCCGTACAGCCGTTCCTTGAGCACCGTCGTATTCTGGATTTCGCGAACGTCGTCGATGAAGCGACCGGTGACCGAGGCCGTGACCGGCCCAACCGCCCAGTCGATCGTCGCCAGCCCCTTGAACCGGGGATACGCCTGATCGGGGCTGCCACGTTCGGTTCCCTGATAGCGGGTCGTCGTGGTGCCGTTGGTGGCGGGCACGGTTTCCTGATAGCTGAGCAGATAGTTGCCGATCACCGACAGGCCGAACACGCCCGCGCCGGTTTCGCGGGTGCGCAGCGTGAAGGTCGCGTCGATCCCGCGCGTCTGGATGCCGCCGGTGTTGAGCAACAGGCCGCTGATCGACGAGACGAAACCATTGGCGGTGCGCGTCGTCGCCCCGCAGGACAGCGGATCGCCGGTCAGCGCGCAGCGACCGAGCAGCACATTGGCGGATATGGCGGCGATCGCATCACGGACCCGCACGTCGTAATAATTGACCTCAAGACTCAGTGCGCTGGCAAAGCCGTTGCGGGCCCATGCCGGGCTATAGGCACCCCCGAACAGCAGCGTGCGCGCCTTTTCCGGCTGCAACGCCGCATTGCCGCCGGTCAGGACCGGCAACTGCCCGGCGGGCTCGGCATAGCTGCCGCTGGCCGGGACGCCATCGGTGATGCAGTTCGCGCGCGCGGTCGCGCTGGTACGGAACAGGCTGCCCGCGACGTTCGAGCACGGATCGGGCAGCGACTGGTCGAAGCGCGACTGCGCGCCGAACAATTCGCCGATCGACGGGGCACGGACGCTTTCCGCATAGGAACCGCGCAGCAACAGATCCGCGACCGGCTTCCACAGGCCACTCCCGGTGAGCGTCGTATTGCCGCCGAACGTCGAATAGTTAGAATGACGAACCGCGCCGTTCAGTTCGAGGCTGCTGAAGAACGGCACGTCCTTCAGGATCGGCAGGCGGATTTCGCCATAGACTTCGTCGACGTTGAAGCTGCCGCGCGCGGCCTGTGCCGGAATGTCGGCGCCCAGCCCCGCCTGGATCAACGGGTCGGGGGTGAAGCTGCCCGACTGATAGCGGTGCTCATAGCCGATGGCGATACCGACCGGACCGCCCGGCAGATCGAACAACTGCCCCGACAGATTGGCGGTATAGTCGTTCAGCACCTGATTGCTGCTTGCGCGCTCGTCGAACCCGATGAACCCCAGCATCGCCGGCGTGATCGATCCGACCCCGCCAAATACGTTGAGCGGGACGCAGTCGCCGGTGCACTGGCCGACGGGGCCCAGCGCCTACCGCAGCCGCGCGACGTTGACGTTGCCGGTGAACAACTGCTTGGCATCGTTATAGCCGACCACCGCGCTGGCATCCCAATACCAGCTGCGGCCCATCATTTCGAACTGGCCGTCGAGCGTGCCGGTGAGCGACATGGTGTCGACGGTCTGGCTGTAGGTTCGCTGCCCGGCCTCGACCAGACGGCGGAAGATCGCTGAATAGGTTGCGGGCTGGCCGTTGTCGCCGCCGTTGAGTGTACGGCCGAACGGATTGAACGGGTTGGTCGCGTCGATCGAGATGGTGCGGGTCAGCGGGCCGCCGCCCGCATCCGGGCCGATCGGCAGCGGCAGGAACGCTGCCTGGTTCTGCGACTGGCGGTGATTATACACCGCCTTCACCCGCAGGTTCAGTGCTTCGGAAAATTCGGCGCGGGCGTTGACGAAGCCGCCATAGCGCTCGCTGGGCGTCAGGAAATAGTTGAACGGCGCGAAGTTGAAGCGGTCGCCAGCGGTAAACGCCTTGAAATCGCCTCCCGCCAGCGTCGGGTCATACACCGGCGTGCGACCGACGACCGGTGCGCGCAGCGTCAGATTCTGCCCGTTGACGAGGAAGCGGCCAAGCGGCGTATAGCTGGAACAACCGCCGATCGGATCGGCGCAGCTGGTCTGGCCGGGGTTCGGAAACAACGAGATATCGCGGTCGGCGGCGCTGACCGAGCGCTGCCGGATGTAGAAGGCGCCGGCGACGAAGTCGACCGGCTGGTTCGATCCGTTACCCCAGCTGAGCTGGTAATTTTCGGTCTCGCCATCCCCCTGTTCGAGGAACTGGCCATATTGCGCCTGCGCGCGTAAACCGCGCTGGCTCGATTTGGTGATGATATTGACGACACCCGCGATCGCGTCCGATCCGTAGAGCGGCGAAGCCCCCGATTGCAGCACCTCGACCCGCCCGATCATCACGTCGGGGATCGAGTTGAGATCGACCGATGCCGGAATGCCACTGGCCGAGGCACCGTTGACGTAGCGCAGGCCATCGACCAGCACGAGCGTCCGCTTCGCCCCCAGATAGCGCAGGTCGATCGCCGCCGATCCGGCGCCGACGCCGCCGCCGTCCGGCGGGTTGCCGAAATTGCCCGAATTGTTGAACTTGGTGTTCAACCCGCCTGCCGAGCTGGGAATGCGCTGCAACACGTCGGCGATCGACGACAGCCCGGTGCGCGCGATCGCCTGTTCATCGACGCTGATGACGGGCGACGGCTGGTCGAGCGGATCGCGCCGGATGCGCGAGCCGGTCACCACGATATCACCGCTGGCGTCGGGATCGTCGGCAATGTTCGGACTGGACACCGAAGGCGCCGTCTGGGCTTCCGCGGCGGTGGAGAGGGTCGTAGCGACGATGGCGAGGACGGCGCCCCCGCACAGCACGGCCGATCGGAAACTCAACATGTTAGCAAACCCCTGTCTTCTTGTTTTATTATGGGACAAGGCTCGCGAGACGGGTGCCGATGCGCAAGTCCGTTTTTGGGCCGGGGACACGCTCAATGCCTTTATTGTTACAGCGTGTGATCGAATAGATCACAACACGCAAAACGCATCATCCAATAATTATACGCATATTCTTTTTGGGACGGGTCTGCGCTGCTTCACTAGGCAGTAGACTGTTCTGGCAACTTCCTCGTAAGCAACATTACCTTTCGTTACATCGACTGGTCATCAGCGAAGACGCGTTGCTACAACAACCTAGCAAATTCAAAATGACCTAATTTGTCCGCTCGGATCGGCGACTGAAATTACGCCAGCATGAAATCCTGTAGTTCCGCAGGTTCAGAATGGCTCGGAACCGAAAACAACGCCTGCGGGCACACGTTAGATTGCCCGGCAGTGCCAGATAATACTACCGTATAACATCAGTCGTTTAGCGAATGGCCGGACTGCATGATGACGGCCGGCGCACCCGGACACCATGGCGCGACCCGGTACATGATCGACTGAAACAGGTCGGAGGCGAGATGGTCCGCGAGCCATCGCTGCAACCGTGGCAGCGGCAGGGTGTCGAACCAGTCGCGGTCGACGGCGGCAAACTGCCGGACGAACGGCATGATCGCGGCATCGGCAAGGCCAGGTCGTGTGGCCCTGAGCTGTCCGGCCGCGCCCAGTCGCGCGTCGAGTTCTTCCAGAAACCGCAGACCAAGATCGCGACGTTCGACCGCGCTCGAACCGTGCCGATCGGGGTATTTATACCGGTCGAGATGGTGCTTGAAGCGGCTGTCGTTGCTGGCGATCAAGTCGGGATCGTCGCCCGCCAGCCAGTCGTCGGAGTCGCCTCGCGACAACGCCCACCGCATGATGCCGAGGCTTTAATCGATTACCACGCCGTCGGCCGTCTGCAGGACCGGCACCGTCCCCTTCGGCGAGAGCGCGAGCATCGCTTCGGGTTTGGCCGAGAGGCGAACCTCTCGAAGTTCATGGCGCACGCCGCTGACGGCCAGCGCCAGTCGCGCGCGCATCGCATAGGGGCAGCGCCGGAAGCTGTAGAGGACGGGGTCGGCCATCCCGCCCCTATGCGTCGCACGGGTGGCGTTGGAAAGCGTCGCAGGACGTGCCCCGCGCCACGGCATCGGCTATGGGTGCGGCGAAGCGGGCGCACGGACCGCGCGACCGGAGTTGGGACGGAATGAAGCGACGCAGCGCAGGTCTGGGGCTCACTGCCCTGCTTGGGGCGCTTGCCGCGGCCTGTTCGCCCCTGCTGACCTTCGACCGGCTGGTGCCGAAGGACCGGGCCGGCACCCTGATCGCCAAGGGGCTGCCCTACGGGCCGGGCC
>NZ_JBDGHY010000024.1:0-3257 GCF_039615155.1 Sphingomonas epibiotica
CCCTGTGGTGGTCTCCTTCTGGAGTCCAGAAGGAGGTCAGGAGATGGGGCGGATGGAGGTCATCACCCGGACGGAGCGCCGGCGCACGTACAGCGAGGCGGAGAAGGCGGCGGTGGTCGCCGAGGCGTCTGTGCCGGGCGTGACAGTGCGCGAGGTGTCGCGGCGGCTCGGCATTGCCGAGAGCCTCATCTACAACTGGCGCTCGGCGCAGCGAAAAGCGGAAGGCATCGCCAGCGAGCCGTTGGAGTTCATCCCGTATGGCGTGGTGGTCGACACGGCATCCGAGCCGAGCATGGCGCTGATGCCGGCAACACCAGCGCCGGCACCCGCCAAGCCGTCGTCACCTCCCGTGTCTGCGGAGGACGTGATCCGCCCGCATCCGGGGGCGCGGCCCGGCGGCATCGACATCGACTTGGCCAGCGGAGTCCGACTGTCCGTCGACAGCTACGTCAACGAGAAGGCGCTCGCCCGCGTGCTGCGGGCGCTGGGGCACGCGTCGTGATAGCGCTGGCGCCGGGCACCAAGGTCTATCTCGCCTGCAAGCCGGTGAGCATGCAGAAGGGCTTCGACGGGCTGACCGCGCTTGCCAGCCAGGTGCTCGCCGCTGACCCCTATTCCGGTCATCTGTTCGTGTTCCGGGGCAAGCGCGGCGACTATCTGAAGGCGCTGTACTGGGACGGCTCGGGCATGTGCCTGTTCGCAAAGCGACTGGAGAAGGGCCGATTCGTGTGGCCACCACTGGTCGACGGCGGCATCGTGCTCAGCCCTGCGCAGTTGGCGCTGCTCATCGAGGGCATCGACTGGCGACGCACCGTGGCGCCGGCTCCGGTGACCGCGCCGAGCCTCGTCTGAGCGGCACTTTTTCGTCGTTTTCGCTTGGCCTGAGTCGGGCCGGTGGTAGGATGGGCCATGTCGCTGGCGATGGTCGATCTCCCCTCCGACCCGGACGAACTGCGCGCCTTCGCACAGGCGTTGCAGGCCCAGCACGCAGCCACCGTTGCCGAACTGGCCAGCACCGCGGTCGAGCTTCGCGCGGCCAAGGCGACCATCCAGCTGACCGCGCTGGAGATTGAGAAGCTCAAGGTCCAGCTGGCGCGCCTTCGGCGCATGCAATTCGGCCAGTCGTCCGAGCGTCTGACGCGCGAGATCGAGCAGTTGGAGCTCCGGCTCGAAGAGCTGGAGACGGTCGAGGGCGAGGCGACCAGCGCATCCGCTGACGCTGGCGTGCCAGCACCTGTCCGCGAGAAGCACAAGCCCAAGCGCCTGCCACTACCCGACCATCTGCCGCGCCACGAGGTCGTCCACGCCGCTCCGCATGCTGACGGCTGCGGCGCGTGCGGCGGGACGATGTCGGCGCTTGGCGAGGACGTGACCGAGGTGCTGGAGTATGTGCCCGGCCGCTTCCAGGTCGTGCGCCACGTCCGGCCCAAGCTCGCCTGCCAGCGTTGCGACGCCATCACCCAGGCGCCGGCTCCGGCGCTGCCCATTCCGCGCGGCAAGGCTGGTCCCGGCCTGCTCGCGCATGTGCTGGTGTCCAAGTACGCCGACCACCTCCCGCTCTACCGTCAGGCGGAGATCTACGCCCGCGAAGGCGTCGACCTCGACCGCTCGACCATGGCGGACTGGGTCGGCCAGGTCAGCTGGCTGCTCCAGCCACTGGTCGACCACATCCGCGCGCATGTATTCGCGGCCGACAAGATCCACACTGACGACACGCCGGTCCCCGTGCTGGCGCCGGGCAGCGGCAAGACCAAGACCGGCAGGCTCTGGGTCTATGCTCGCGACGACCGGGGATGGCAGGGCATTGGCCCGCCGGCAGCGGCATATTTCTACACGCCTGACCGCAAGGGCGAGCGACCGCGCGCGCATCTCGCCAGCTTCAGCGGCTTCCTGCAGGCGGACGGCTATGCGGGATACGAGCAGCTGTACGATGGACGCCGGCAGCCCGGACCCATCGTCGAGGTGGCGTGCTGGGCGCACGTCAGGCGCAAGATTTACGACGTGTGGAAGGGGACCGGCTCGACCACGGCCCGCACCGGCGTCAGCATGATCGACCTGATATACGAAATGGAGGAGTTGGGACGCGGGCTGCCGCTCGACGAGCGTCACGACCGCCGGCAGGTCGTGAGGGCAGCGGTGAACGGCTTCTTCAACTGGGCCGGGGACACGATGCGGCGCATCTCGGGCAAGGGGGCGCTGGCCGATGCCATCCGCTATGCCGTGAAGCGACGCGAGGCGCTGACCCGCTTCTGCGACGACGCGCGGCTAGAGGCGGACAACAACCGCGCCGAGAACTGCCTCCGACCCGTCGCGCTCGGTCGCAAGAACTACCTGTTCGCCGGCTCGGACAAGGGCGGCGAGCGGGCTGCGGCGATCTACACGCTCATCCAGACCGCCCGGCTCAACTTCATCAATCCCGAAGCCTGGCTGCGCGATGTGCTCACCCGCATCGCCGATGGGCACCCTGCCAACCGTATCGGCGAACTTGCGCCGTGGTCATGGGTAGACCAAACAGCTCAGGTTTCCGGTGCAGGATTCACCAGACAGCGGGTCATTTCTACAGCAAGCGTGCTCTCGAGCTCTGCTTGAATCTGCTCCTCATCACGCGTGACAAGCAGATCAAGCGGCATCTCACCTTGGCTGATCAGCAGCCTCGAGCCGTCATCGCCAGTAAATAACAAACCTCTCGCTACCAAACATGCGTGAGTGAACCCGAACGGCGCTGCTCCGAAATGGGTTGCTGGGTTCTTCCACCATTCGTCAGGGACTGTCTCCAGAGGGATCGTCCATTCTCGCTTCCATAGAACATCGACGCGCCAATTTGCAAAAGGCCAGCTACTCACATTTTCTGGTTCGAAATGCTCGGGCAAGGGCTGAGCGGCAGCCCATTCTGCACCAGCAGCCTTCAACTGCTCGACCATCTCTTCCATTTGCGGTCGGCTTTCGCGAGCGGCAGTATGAAGCTGTTCTGGCGTACGAAGAGCCAGGGTGAAAACCTCGAATTTGAACACGATATCTCGGCTCACGCTGGTGACCAGCAGTGGTGGGTGCTTCCCCCGCAGAAGCCAGAGACCCCAAGTCAGGCCGCGCGTTCCGACAAGACCATACCCCGTCAACGTAGAGCATAGGGAGCGCAAATCGTCCGGTGCGGCGTCGATCGGTTCAGGTGGCGCGTCAATCATCCAAGGACCGTAGCACGGTCGAGATTTTGCCTGAACCGTTCCGCATTATGCAGACGGCTCTCGCCGGACGCTTAC
>NZ_JBDGHY010000025.1:0-3196 GCF_039615155.1 Sphingomonas epibiotica
ATGATTCCACGAGGATCCGCTTTGATGGCCAAGCCCGCCCATTCACATACCGCAATTCGAGAAAGCCAGACATGATCCAGCGCGCTAAGCTCCGTTTTCCTCATGTGACGCTACGGCCCGACCCGTCGCGTACCCTGGTCAGGCCGTTTGAGCCCGGCTATCCGCGAGGTTTCGACGCTGGCACGACCCGCACTCAGGAAACGGTCAATCTGATCCTGTCGCTCGGCGAGGCGGAGCTGACCCGTCAGCTGGAGGGCGTCACCGCGTCCCTGGATGAGAACCACCGCGACGTCGACACGATGCTGCGGCGGCGTTTTGACGAGGTCGCCGATCACTTCGACGGCGCCGATCGCTGCGACGATGCGCGACGCCGACTGATCGGAGCCTATTTCAGTCAGGAATACGCCTATGAGAGCGCGGCGTTGTTCAATCCCAGCGCCGTGCTGCATCCCGACCAAAGCGACGTTGGCGATGGCGAGGTTCGGTTTATCCTCTCGCTGCGCGGGATCGGCGAGGGCCATCTGTCTTCAGTTACCTTCCGTACGGGGCGGTGGAAGCCGGGCGGCACGCTGGTTGTGGACGATCCCAGCTCGGTGTCGATGCAGCCCATTATCGAGCGTGCCGATACAGACGACCTCGCCCGGCTTCGGTATGACGGCAGCGAGACCTTGTCGGAAACTGTGCTGTTTCCCGTGCTGCCTAGCCAACGCCAGGGGATCGAGGATCTCAGGCTGGTCCGCTTTGACGAAGGCGACGGCACATTCGCCTACCATGGTACATACACTGCGTTCAGCGGCGCGGAGGCGCGATCGGAGCTGCTGACCACGACCGACTTCAGAACGTTCGAGATGCGCGCGCTTACCGGCGATGCCTCATTGGGCAAGGGGATGGCGCTTTTTCCCCGTCGGATCGATGGCCTGTTCGCGATGCTCGGTCGCCAGGACAACAAGAACATCTGGCTACTGAGATCGGACGACATCCTCCACTGGGGCGGTGGCGCCAAGCTGATCGAGCCGCGGTATCCGTGGGAGTTTGTCCAGATGGGCAATTGCGGCTCACCGATCGAGGTGGACGAGGGCTGGCTCGTCTTGACGCACGGGGTTGGCACGGTGCGCAACTACTGCATCGGCGCCTGCCTGCTCGACAAAAACGACCCCTCGAAGCTTTTGGCGCGGACGCCTCGCCCGGTTCTGGCTCCCAGCCCTAAACAGCGCGACGGCTATGTTCCTAATGTCGTCTACAGCTGCGGCGCGCTCGTCGTCGGCCGCGATCTACTGCTCCCCTACGCAGTGGCGGACAGCTTCACCGCGTTCGCGACCACGACGGTCGACGATCTGCTCGCAGTGATGGAGTGATTGGGCGGCGTGCCTTGAGGGATTTCACCGCCGATTGCGTATTTAATAATATGAGCGGTTCTGGTGCGCCTGGTCAGTCGGTGGTTCCGGCCAGCGCCTGGATCCGCAGCAGCGTTTGAGGCGGTGCATGCGCCTTGCAGCCTTGGCGACTATCGTGATCCAGGCCCAAGCGATGGAGGCTTTCGCATGTCACCGCAGATTCTGAAGCTTTCGGCACTTTCCGGACTCGCAGCGGCGCTCGGCGGGTGCGCGACCTATGGGCCGCCCAGCCGTAACATCGGCTATTTCGCAGTGCCGTGTAATACGCCGGGAGCTTTCGTAGCGCAGCCCTTGTCAGCGCCGGACGCGCCTCCAGCCACGCCCGGTCCCGGGGGACCCGGCGGCCCAGCCGCGCAAAATGTGCAAGCTTGCATGATCGCGGTGCCCGCCCAAAATTTGGCATATAATGCGCGCTATCGGGGGGGCGGGGGCTATTACGATCCCTATTATGGCTATCCCGGCTATGGGTCGCCCTTCTATGGTTCGATTGGGATCGGCTTCGGACTTCACGGCGGTGGTTATGGACACGGTGGCAGCTTTGGCCATCGCGGCGGCTTCGGTCATGGTGGGGGCGGCGGTCATGGCGGCCACTGACGCGCCGATCTGTTCGAGCTTGTTCGTACGGGAAGCGTAGCCGCAGCGACACCATCCGACTTTGCTTGGATGACGACTGCCGGGCGTATTCGGGACAGGAATCATCCTACGCGACACCCGGCGTGTGAGGGACGAACGCCGTGCGCACGTAAATGTGAATAGAGCGCGCGCTAGAGCCGGCTTGGGAGAATGGCTTTATGCGTACAGCAGCTGACACGTCGACGTCGCAGGAAAACGTGGATTGCATCATCATCGGCGGTGGCCCCGCCGGACTGACGGCCGCGACCTATCTCGGGCGCTTTCTACGCAACTGTGTCGTCATCGACGCGGGAGCGGGGCGTGCGAGTTCGATTCCGCGGTCACACAATTTGCCGGGCTTTCCAGACGGGATTGGTGGTGCTGATCTGCTATCGCGGATGAAACGGCAAGCACAGGCTTACGGCGCGACGATCGAGCAGGGCAAGGTGGTTCGCCTGGCGATCGTCGAGGACGGGTTCTCCGTCGCGACGGAAACGACAAGCTGGCAAGGCCGTACCGTGATCTTGGCGACCGGCGTCCGAAATCACCGGCCTTCAATGCCTCAGGCGTCGCACGATGCTGCATTGGCGCGCGGCCTGATCCGCTATTGCCCGGTGTGCGACGCTTACGAAGCGAAGGGCGCCAATATCGCTGTGCTGGGCTGTGACGATCATGGTGCTGCCGAGGCCGAGTTCCTCCGCCCCTATGGCGCGCGGGTGACGCTGCTGGCGCAGCGCTCGCCCGAACTCTCCTGGCCGGATGAGGCGCGGCTTATTAGGCTCGGTGTCGACGTCATCAAGGAAGCGGTGAACCAGATATCGATCGAAGGCGATCAGATCGCGGTTCGACTGGCAGATGGGCGTCGCCTCTCGTTTGATACCCTGTATCCGGCACTTGGCTCCTCGCCGCATACGCAACTCGTCGCCGGGATCGGCGTGAAGCTTGGCGAAGGCGGCTGCGTTGTCACCGACGCCCATCAACAGACCTCGGTTAGCGGTTTGTACGCGGCTGGCGATGTCGTCGAAAGTCTCGATCAGATCAGCGTTGCAATGGGTCAGGCCGCGCAGGCAGCGACGGCGATTCACAACTCGCTCCGCGCCAGCGAGGACAAGTAAGCCGGTTGGAGCATCGACCGAAAATATAACATAAGTGCTCGCATCCCGATCCGGTTAAGTCTCGGGATGCGAACC
>NZ_JBDGHY010000026.1:0-2608 GCF_039615155.1 Sphingomonas epibiotica
GCGACACGACTACGTCATGGTCGAGTTGGCGGTATGTCAGTGGAACCAGCTCCACGAGGAATTATACCATTCCGCCGGAAAACTGCGTTGCTCCGGCGAATAAGCTCTCGTCCAAGACGACAAAAGGGCCGGAGACCAGCGCATCCGACGGATCGAAATCGTGGACCGAAACCCGGGTCAGGAGCGGTACCGAGAATATTGCAAAATTAGCTAATAACGTCTGCACGGTCACGGAAAACACTTACAATTCCTACACAGACGAACAGACGGTAACCCAGCGACCTAATCCCAACGCCGGACAGGTTACCTATTCGGACCGAATCTGGTGGAAATACAAACCGGTGGAATATGGCCTTGGCACCCTTCGAAGTGTGAAAGCGGATGGATCGCTATCAGGCGGAACGTTCAGCGTCATGATTGCGGACGGTTATAAGTCGCGTGACGTGAGATGGGATCAAGGAAACGCTTGCATTGAAGAGCGGCAAACCGGCGGCGATAACGCAAGTACGGCGGCAGCCGGTTACGATCTAGATGTAGACGGTGTCCCGACAAACCGCGTACCCGCGACGCAGTGGCGTCCGATGCTGCCAGGATTGATCTATTCGCGCAAGCAAACCAATCAAGATACGCTACCGGCGGCGAGTTGGGGTCAGCCGACCACGACCGTCCGATCAAGTGCAAACTATGCCACGCCGAGCGCAAGTCCGACGCTTCGCGCCGCCTGTCCGACCTATGCCCGCAAGCTGGAAGCCGTCGACGCATCGACGCTCAACAGCTACCTCAACCAACTCAAACCCGCAGGCCTTACCTATCATGATATAGGCTTCCTATGGGGACTGAGACTTCTATCCGCACAGGGAATTTTTGCGAGCGAGAACCAGGCACCTTCGACCGGCAAGGTCGCACGCCACCTGATCTTCATGACCGATGGTCAGACAGAGACCAATATTGGTGACTATGATGCTTATGGACTGTCCGCGCTGGATCGCCGCCGAACGCCCGCCAGTCGCCTGCCTACCGCGCCAGAACAGAATGCTATCGTCGAGCGTCGTCTCTCCAGCCTATGCGAAGTGGCGCGCGCGAAGGGTATCACGGTATGGGTCATCGCCTTCGGAACGTCGCTGACATCGCTTCTGTCCGACTGCGCGAACCCCGACCATGCCTTTGAGGCGAAGAATGCCGCCCAGTTGCGCGAAGCGTTCAGTAATATTGCTGGTCGTATCTCCCAATTGCGGCTCGTCAAATGAACGACAATCTTCCGTCCTGGACAGCGTCACCTTCATCAGCTGCTCGTCGTTTCAAGGCGACAAAACGCGGGGTAAGTGCAATGGAGTTTGCACTCGTCATGCCAGTCTTCCTATTCCTCGTGCTCGGCGGAATGGAAATTGGCTATACCGCCTATGTTAAAGCCGTGCTGGAAGGCGAGATGCAGCGGGTTGGCCGTTCTCGAACTATGGAGACCGCGAGTTCAAACGAACAGAGGGCCCTGCTGGAGAATCGGGTCTTGGATATGGTCCGTCGGCTGGCGCCGACAGCCAACGTATCGTTTAGTCGTAAAGTCTTCCGGGATTATGCCGGCGCAACTACCGGCAAGGAGTTTTTTGTGGACGCAAACGGCAATGGCCGTTGCGACAACAAGGAAGTGTTCGAGGACGGCAACAACAACGGGACTTGGGACGAGGCCGGCGTGAACGACAGCGATGGCGGTGCTCGCGACGTTGTAGTTTTCACAGCGGCAATTGATTACGATCGGTTGCCGACCACCGGGGTCCTGAATTGGACGAGGACGGGCAAACTCGAAGCCAGGACGGCGTTACGTAACCAGCCATTCGATCAGCAGCTACCCAAGCCGGAACGGACCTGCCTGTGATACGCGTTCGTTTTCAGGAATTTGCCCGCGCGCGGCATGGCGTTACGGTCATCGAATTCGCGCTGGCATTCCCATTGATGATATTCGCGATCCTCGGGTTGCTTGAACTCGCCAATATCGCGCTGCAACGCCAGCGTCTGAGCCAAGCGGCCCTCCTTATCGCTGACAACGCCGGCAGGCTCGGCAATATGGGCATGAGCGGCCCGGAAAAGGTTACCGAACGTCAAATCAACGACGCTTTATTGAGCGCCAGCGTTCAGCAGTCCGAACTTGATCTGAAGAAGCGGGGGCGGGTAATCCTAACCAGCGTGGAACTGAACCAGGACGGGGGCCAATGGCTTCACTGGCAGCGATGCTATGGATCGCTTCCGCACCGATCGTCGTGGGGCATCGAGAATGACGGAGAACGGGGCAAGGCTGTCCTGGGCATGGGGCCTGCCGATAATCAAATCGCTGCGGGTGTCGATCAGCCCGTCATGTTCGTTGAGATCGCTTATAAGCTACAGCCGCTTATCTTTTCCGGTTTGGAATATGCTAGCCCCGTTATCGAGACTGCCGCGATGCCAATTCGAGTTGAGCGGGACACGACGTCGGTCGTGTCTGGTAGTGATACTCAATCAAAATGTACGTAATGAGTAGCCCCTAGATTTCTGGACGCCTTCGATCCTAATTTTGAGGACAGGAGGCGATGATGGGGAAGGCGAATTTCAGCGAAGCGTTCAAGCGTGACGCGGTGGC
>NZ_JBDGHY010000027.1:0-2009 GCF_039615155.1 Sphingomonas epibiotica
CTAATTCGAGCACGGTGCCACGCGCCAGTGGCAGATAGCGTGAGCAGGAAATAGCGCTGTTGGCGAGCAGACACCGCTACGATTGCAAGCCCCTACACCTACCCGGGCGAGCCCATGCTAAGGAGCCGTTGAGAGCATCTATCGGGCAAGCCGATCGAGGCGGCCGCCTCGCCGGCTTCGGCGCCGACCTCCGAAGCAAAGGGCAGGCTGTACTCCCGCCCGATCGGAAACCGCCTACCTCCCACGACGATCGCGTCGCCGCGAGCGTCGAGGGTCGATCCTAGCGGCAGGACCGGCGTCAGGACGGTGGAGCCGACGCGGACCTGAAGGCAGCCATCCTTCACGAAGAAGGTGCCATAATCCCGTGTGGCGTTCCGCAACCGGTTCGCGGCCTCCGGCAGCTCGGTCACGACCGTCACGCCCGAGCTTTGGCCAACCGCGAACGGCCATACCTTCTTCTCCCGGTCAGCGTTACAGGCGGCGAGCGCCCCTAACGCCAACATCATCGGGACCGCTCGGGCGCTCAAGGCACCAATAGCCCTTGGGTGGTGTGGATCAGGAAGGGAACCCTGTCGTTCACCCGATCGATCGGCATATATGAGAACGAACAAGCGCTCCCGGTGCAGGGACGCCCATAAGCGTCGGTGCTGCCTCCCTTGAGAATGCCATAGGCGACGATCTCGTACGAGCCGTTCGGGTATGAGAATACAGGCGCCCCGCTGTCGCCGCCGAAGGCGATCACCTGCTGGCTCGATCCGCTGACCTTCACGAAGCTCGAATAACTCACGCCTCGATCATCGGTGCCCGACACCGAGCTTGACTGGACGGTGCCGCAGGTGAAGCCGGTCGTCATGCCGCTCTTGCACACGGGCATTCCGATATAGTGGTTCGAGTTGTAGGACGACTGCTTGAGCGTACCCCGGGTGGTGAAATAGCCATCTCCATAGAAGCCCGGAACCGTGTTCACGTAGGACGGGTAATCGGTCACCGCCTTGGAGTTCTGGAAATAGACCCAGTACCCGGTGCTAAGGCCGACCACCGGATGATAACGGAAATCATAGAGGTCGCCATAACGCGTCTCCGTTGCGGCCGGCAGTTGCACCAGGTGGCTACCATCGGACCCGACCACGTAGGGCGGGTTCGTCCGGCAGTGGGCGGCGGTCAGGATCGAGTCCCGGCCGTTGCTGTCCCTTCCGGCGAAACCGTAACTACAGGTCGCGCGCCCGGTCGAGTCGACCAGCTCCCATCCGCCATAGACCGCATCGCCTGGCCGCACGTTGGTCTGGAAGGTTTGTAGAATCGGCCCCACCTCGACCTTCACGGCCGAGCGCAACGTCGGGGGGATCAAGCCCCGGGCCGTCTGAGCAGCCGCTTGGTCTTTCACCGTGACGACATAATTCTGGCTTCTCGGCTCGAAATACGTCTCGAAGGGAAGCTTGGCGGCGGTGATGGCCTTCAAGATCGCATCCAGGTCCTGCTGCGCCGCCGCGAGCGATTTGGTCGCGTTGCGCAGCTGCACATAGCGCCGCAGCTTCGCCGGAATCTGATCCAGGAACGCCTTGCGCTCGTCCTGGCCGGTGAATGCGACGATGATCTTGAACGTCGGCGTGTGCTCCACCCACAGGCCCGCGAAGCCGTCCGGATCGCTGGCGACCGCGACGTCCACGATTTGCTGGACATCGCGGAGGACGTCGACACGCTCTGCCGCCTCCGCGGCCGAGATACCGTATTGCTGGGCTAGGTACTCGACCTGGAGGTCCTTGCCCGACCCCTTGGAGTTTTGCGGTGTCGGGAGTGGGGGAGCCTTCATCTCCTGCGCCGCGAGCGGCGTGGTGCAGAGAAGGGCCGAAATGACGGTAAGCAACGTACGCATGCATTCTCCTGATGACGATCATCTACAGCATGGACGGCCCGACCGTTGCGGCGGACCACCCAAGCCCGACTCACCATGAGTGCGGAACAAAGGGTGAACGATTTAGAATCCTACATTGCAAGCCCTTTTTGCAGGT
>NZ_JBDGHY010000028.1:0-1605 GCF_039615155.1 Sphingomonas epibiotica
GTATTGCCTCAAACGGCGATAGCCTAAAGTGGAGAGTTTTATTTTGGGAGATCAGGAATGAACATCGGGATGAAGACGATCATGGCGTTGTCAATTGCTCTGCCCGCCGCGGCGTGGGCGCAGTCTGACGCTCGAGCCGCTGATGCGCGCGCCGTGAAGGCTGTGCTGTCGTCGTACAAGAAGGCGATCGAAAAGCTTGACGCCGCTGGAACCGAGCGACTGTTCACGACCAACGCGCAGATTTTCGAGACAGGAGCATCTGAGGGCAGCTACACCACGTACTTGGCTCATCATCTCGGTCCCGAGCTGAAGCAGTTCAAATCGTTCCGTTTCTCAGACTACAAGGTCGACGTCCGCTTCGAGGGACCGGTTGCCCTTGCAACCGAAACCTACCGTTACCGGATTCAGCCCAAAACCGGTGAGGCGGCCGAACGGCTCGGTGTTGCCTCAAGCGTACTTAAAAAGGTGGGCGGCAGCTGGAAGATCGTGTCCATGCACAACAGTGCTCGTAAGCCGAAGGGAAGCTAATGGAGGTAGGCGGAGGCTGGTGCGTGAACGTATTTCTCAGCAGGGATTAACGACTCAGGGAGGTGCTTTCGGGATTGCGCTACACCGGCATGCTCATAATGTCCTTGTAGGCGGACAGCACTTTGTTGCGAACCTGCAACGTCGCCTCGAATGCGATTGAGGACTCCTGCCGCGCAAGCATCACCTTCGCGATGTCGGTTTCCTCTCCGCGTTCGTAGGCAACCGTCAAAGCACCAGCGCGCGCATTGATCGCATTAATTTTTTGAAGCTGCGTCTGAAAAGTAGCGGCGAAGCCGCCTAGATCGGCGTGTCCTGATTGCGAAACGGCCGCCGCTCCGCCCACGCCTGAGACAGAATTTGGGCTATCCGCCTTTCCCAGCGCGGTGTGCATCGCTGCGTCAAAAGCCGCTCCTTTCGCAGCCCCGGACACGGAGACAGAGTTCGGGTTGCTTGCTACGTTCCGAAGCGCCGCGTTCTTGTCGAGGACAGCGTTCCGCAAAGCCATGACATCATTGATGGAGATGCTGCTCATATTTTACCTCGGTGCGCCTTCAGCGCACCGACATGTCGCATTGAAACCGTTATGGCATGGTTAATTGAACTTAGTACTGATTGCCTATTCATGAAGCTATGCACCGATCCCTCGCGCAACGTCTCGTCGCGGATAGGTTCGAGGGTATTGTCTTGATACCAGCGTCGCCCCTCGATCCGGCTCCCGGTGCGAAGCACGCCGGTCGCATAGGCAGCGCGGTCCGCATCATCCATCATAGGGTCGCACCAGCGCCAGCGCCGTTTCGTGGGGCCCGTCAAGCTATGTGGTGAAGTCACGCAGATGGAGGATTACCGGCATCGCCTTGGGATGCCATGGCGAGACGATCGCGTTCGGCGAAGGCGTAGGCTTCGCTACGCACAGTCGGTCGCCATATGCCGACGAAGAACGCGATCGGCTCATTGGGGATCAAGAACCACATCTGCCGGGGCTTGCCATCGTCGCCAGTCCCGCCCTCGGGGTGGGGTCCGGCGAAATGGGTGAACGGGACAAGGCAGCGCCGCTCCGGGTTGGCGAGCGACGGCTTC
>NZ_JBDGHY010000029.1:0-1545 GCF_039615155.1 Sphingomonas epibiotica
GCTTAGACCCCATGACTGCCGGAGCCTCGGAGGCTCGAATCTGAGATGCTGAAGATGGATTTGTCAGCAGCGGAGGCGAGCCATGACGGAGGCAGTGAAATACGTTGGTCTGGACGTTCATAAGGAAACCATCGCGGTCGCGGTTGCCGATGGGGAACGCGGAGGCGAGGTGCGTTTCGTCGGCACGGTCGCCAACGAGGACGATGCGATCAGGAAGCTGGTCAAGCGGCTGACGGGACCGGGCGTAACGTTGAACGTCTGCTACGAAGCGGGTCCCTGTGGATATGGCCTGCATCGGCTGCTGTCAAAGCTGGGACAGAATTGCATTGTCATTGCCCCCTCGATGATGCCGCGACGCCCGGGTGACCATGTGAAGACGGACCGGCGTGACGCGATGACCCTGGCGCGGCTGCTACGCGCCGGCGAACTCACCGCGATCTGGGTGCCGGACGAAGCGCACGAGGCGGTACGCGATCTCATTCGCGCGCGACGCAGCGCGCAGGACGATGCCATCGGGGCCAAGCAGACGGTGCGCAGCTTCCTGTTGCGGCATGATCGTCGTTTTGGCGGCAAGGCGGCCTGGACGAAAATGTACTGGCGGTGGCTGTCCGAGCAGCGGTTTGAGTTTCCCCACCAACAGCTGGCATTCGAGGAAATGCAGAAGCGGGTGCTGGAGGCCCAGGCACGGGTCGCGCGCCTGGAGGCGGCGCTGGCTGAAGCGGTGGATGCATGGTGTTTCGCGCCACTGGTCCGCAATCTGCAGGTACTGCGCGGTATCAGGCTGGTCAGCGCCGCGACGCTGGTCGCCGAGGTGGGCGATCTCACCCGCTTCGACAATCCCAAGCAGCTGATGGCGTATGTCGGCCTGGTGCCGTCCGAGCACTCCAGCGGTGCCAGGACCAAGCGGGGCCGGATTACCCGGGCGGGCAACGCGCAGGCACGGACGATGTTGATCGAGGCGGGCTGGTCGTATCGGCTGCCCGCTCGCGAGGAGCGACGCTACCGTGAGCGGGTCATCGACTTGCCCGAGGACATCCAGGCAATCGGGTGGAAGGCGCAGGTTCGCCTGTGCCAGCGCTACCGTCGCCTGACGGCCACCGGAAAGCCCCAGCCCAAGGTGACCACCGCGATCGCTCGTGAACTGGTCGGCTATGCCTGGGACATCGCCCGTCGGGTATCGCCAGCGATAGCCGGCTGATCCAGGTACATCGATTCCGAGAGGAGGCGCCAGCGCACCAACTGCATAGCCTTGGCCGGCGTGCCGCGGGCACCCGACTGTGATGGGCAATCCACGGTGTACGGTGGGGCAGGTTCGTCCGACGCCCGAACTTAGACGGAGGATAGGCCCAGCGACGGATACGGGTAGTGCGGTAACCAACCCGCGGATGAGAGCATGATCAATCGTCGTCGATCAGGCGTCCGCGGCACACCCGCCAAGGTCAATGCGAACGCTGGTCTCACGGCCAGCGAAGAGGTAAACTCGGCCAGCGTTTCGGATGGCAGTCATGAGAGCGTACGTTTTCGACCATCCTCTCACCGGTCCCC
>NZ_JBDGHY010000003.1:0-510043 GCF_039615155.1 Sphingomonas epibiotica
CACCCATGCCGGCCTTGGCTTCGGACTGGCCCGCGCTTGCGGTAGCTGCTCGCCGCATCCTCGAACAGCGTCGAACAGTCGACCCGCAGCACGTCGAGAAAGGCCGCTTGACCGAAGCCGAGGCCGCCGCCCGTCTGCGCGTCGCCACGGCGCTAGTCGCGCAATGGGACAGCATCGCCGCCGGCCAGCCACCCTATGATGCCGAGACGGCTTGGATCGTCAGCGGCGGCACCGAAGGCACCTATCCGCACGAACTGCGGACGGACTTGAACGCTGCCGCCGATCGCGCCCGCGCGTTGGCCGATCGCCATGGCGAGGATGCCGAGGCCGCGCACTTCGCTGAAGCCGTCGCAGCGCTCGCATGGCACGCCCGCCCGCCTGACCACATCAGCAACATCCTCGACGTGGCCCACGCCAACGCCGCCTTTCGCCTGCGCCAATCCAGCAATCGAGCCGCCGCATGACGACCCTTCCCGACCTCGACCGCCGCCTGTCCCGCAAGATTGAATCGGGCAAGGGCATGCAGCTTTCGGCCGCCGACCTTGACCTGTTCGTCTCGACAGGAGCCTATGCGACGTTCCGACTCGCCGTTGAAGAATGCCAGAGAGACCAATGCCGGCAACGAAGCGCCCGAAACCGATCTACCAGCGGGGCGAATACAAGCTTATCCGCCGGCCTGATCGAGCCAACCTCGAAATCTGCTGGTACGATGTCGAGCGAAAGCGCGAGCGAAGCGTTAGCGCGGGCACAAGCAGCGACGAGGCCGGGCGGCTTGCGCTCGATCGCCACTACCTCGAACACACCCAGGGCGAAGCAATCTGTCCGACCTGCGGCCAAGTCCGACAAGGCAGCGGCAGCGCGGCCCTGACATCCGCTATCGCCGACTATCTGGTGTTGGCCGCCGACAAGCCGTCGATCGAGGCCATCCGCGCCCGCCTCAACCACGTCGTCGCCTACTTGGTCGCGACCGATCAGGTCGCGGTCCGCTGCTCGCAGATCGACGGGCCATGGGTCGAGCGCTTCCGCAGATGGGCACTGGCGCAGCCGATCGTCTCGCCGACCGGAAAGACCCGCGAACGCTCGCTGGCGACGATTGAGAACAGCGTCCTGCAACTGGCCGCCGCGATCAACGAAGCGCACCGACGCGGCGACACGCCGGCCGCCGCCAAATTTCGGGCGACCCCCGTCCGCGAACTGAACCGCACGCCGCAGCATCGGTCGAGCGTCGCCCAGATCGCCAGCATGTTCCGCTACGCGCTCGCGCTTGACGAAAAGCCCGACACGACCGCCAAGTGGCTCGCCCGGCACAGGGTCTATCGCGGCCATCTGCTAAACTTCCTGCGCGCCGCCGTGGCGACCCTCGCCCGGCCTGACGCGATCCTTGATATCTCGACCACGCCGGACCGCCGGCAGTGGAACAGCGACCGGCGCATTCTCGCGCTCAACCCGGCGAACCGCCGGCAGACAAAGAAATACCGGCCGATCATCCCGGTCGCGCGCCAGTTCGCACCGTGGCTCGACGCGACGACCGGGTTCCTGATCCCAATCAACAGCATCCGCTCGGCATGGGACACGATGGCCGAACGGCTGTCCCTGCCCGGCGACGGCGAGGCCGGGACGAAGCTGATCCGGCGTTCCATGGCGAAGCTGCTGCGCGACCGGATGGCGAAGGCCGACTGGAGCGAAATCGAAATGATGTTGGGCCACGACCGATTCGACAGCGTCAGCGATATCTATGCGCCGTTCGATCCGGACTATCTTTCGGCCGCCCGCCGCGAGATCGAAGCGATTATCGACGAGGTCGAAAAGCTGGCACCGGGCGCATTTTACCGCAGCTTTACCGCGACCGGCAGCGGCGACGGCAAGGTCGTAGGCATGGAAAAAGCCCGCTAAGTCATTGACCTAGCGGGCTTTCTAAATGGTGGGCGCGGCAAGGATTGAACTTGCGACCCCTGCGATGTCAACACAGTGCTCTACCACTGAGCTACGCGCCCGGCGCTCTCTCTGTTGCCGGAGAGAGCGAAACCGGAGTGGCGCTGTTAGCGGCGCGATTGCCGCCTGACAAGCGCTTAATTGCTGGTCGGCACTCTTTCTTCCGCGAACAGCCGATCGACCTCCGCCACCAGCTCGCGCAGGTGGAACGGCTTGGACAAAATGCGGGCGTGCGGCACCTGCCGCCCGGCCTTCAGCGTGACCGCGGCAAAGCCGGTGATGAACATGACGCGCAGGTCGGGTACCATCTCGCCGGCGCGCTGCGCCAGTTCGATACCGTCCATTTCGGGCATGACGATATCGGTCAGCAACAGGTCGAACGATTCGGTCCGCAGCAGCGGGATTGCCGCCGTGCCGCGATCGACCGCGCTGACGCCATAGCCGGCACGTTCCAGCGCGCGGGTAAGATACTCGCGCATCACCTGGTCGTCTTCGGCCAGCAAAATCCTGTACATCCCAACCCCTTCGACCCGAGCCGCTACATTATGCCCGGCCGGGTTAAGATTTTCCAGCGATATGCTCGACAAGTGCGGCGGGCCGTGATCCTCTACGGGACATGATCCCCGCCCCTTCCCCGTCCTTCCGCCGCATCGGCCCGGCCGATCCGGTGTCGCCGGTGGTGGTGTCGGTGCCCCATGCCGGACGCGACTATCCACCGGCGATGCAGGCGTTGCTGACGGTGCCGGTCGCACGGCTGACGGCGCTGGAGGATCGCCATATCGATGCGGTCGCGCTGGGCGCACTCGGACAGGAGACGATGCTGGTCGCGATGCGCCCGCGCGGCTGGATCGACCTCAATCGCTCGCCGTTGCGCGACCGCGATCCCCAGGTCGATGCCGGTGCCGAGCTGCGCATCGCCGGCCTGTCGGCATCGGACAAGGTCCGCAGCGGCATCGGCCTGATCCCGCGCCGGGGCGGCGGGGCCGAGAATATGTGGCGGCGCAAGCTGACCGGGGCGGAAGTCGCCGAGCGGATCGACCGCGATCATGCGCCCTATCATGCGGCGGTGGCGGCGGCTTTGGCGGCGGCACAGGCACGGTTCGGCGTCGCCGTCCTGCTCGACCTGCATTCGATGCCGCCGCTGGTGGGACTCGATCCCGCGCGGATCGTGCTGGGCGATCGCTACGGACGGACCGCGGCCGGCCGGCTGACCGATATGGTCGCGGCGGTAGTGCGCAACCATGGTTTGCCGCTGGCGATCAACCACCCCTATGCCGGTGGACACATCCTGTCGGAACATGCCCGGCCGCGCGCGAACATTCACGCGTTGCAGATGGAGATCGACCGCAGCCTCTATCTCGACGCGGCGCTCGACCGGCCCGGCCAAGGGTTGGACGACATGGTCGCGCTGGTGCGGGCGGTGCTCGATCTCATGGTCGATTTCGCACTGGATGGCACGCGCCGCATCGCAGCGGAATAGTCTAAGAAAAAAGCCACCCCGTGCAAAACACGGAGTGGCCAAGGTTCAGGGAGGAGGCGCGTGAAACGCGCCGCACGGTCCAACGAAAGGGGGGACATCGAACCGTGTAACCAGTATTTAGGAAGCAGCGCGGGCGGCTTCAAGAGCCTTTTTCTATTTGACCGTGACTTTATCGCAACGCGCCTCAGCGCGTCCGGCGACCGCCCGGCAGCATGCGTGAAACGATGCCGTCGCGCAGCAGGAACTGGTGCCGCAACGCCGCGCCGATGTGCAGCGCGACCAGTCCCGCCATCAACAGTCCGAGCAGCTCGTGCGCCTCATGCCCTGCCCCGGCGACCGCGGGCGGGATTGGCAAATAGGGGATCGGGAACAGCCCGAACCAGTCGAGCGGGTAGCGCTTGGCACCCGACACCATTGCCCATCCGCTGAGCGGAAGGACGACGAGCAGGACGTAGAATAGACGATGGGTCCACTTCGCCGCCAACCGCTCCCATCCCGCGACATGGGCGGGCAGCGGCGGCGGCGGGTTGGCGATGCGCCAGACGATGCGCCCGACGGTCAGCACCAGCACGGTGATGCCGACCGCCTTGTGGACGCCCATCGACCCGCCGACCAGGCCGATCCAAAGATTGACCAGCACGAGCAGCGCGATCGTCCAATGAAAGAAGATCGCACCGCGCGCATAACGCTGGGCATGGAACGGCCGGGACGCGGCCATCAGAAGGTCGGCACCGCGACCGGCTGTGCCTGCACCTTGCCCTGGCGCATCTGACGCGCGAACACGTCCCGCATCAGCGACAGCGAGAAGAGGTGAGCGAAGATCAGCGGCAGCATGCCCGACTGCTGCATCTTGCGCAGCTGGTCGCCGCGCAGCTCGTTCAGCTTCTCTTCCGACACCATCTGGAATCCGCGATAGACGAACGGCTGGTCGCTGCCTTCCTGCTGGATCGACACTTCGCCGTCCATCAGCAGGCCCATATCCTTGATCTCCTTCATGAACATGCCGGTCTTCTGGCCGGCCTGCTCGAACTGCTCGTTGAAGGCGAGGATCTGCTTGGTGACTTCACTCGGCTGATCGCCGTCGAACAGCGGCTCGCCATCCTCGAACGGGCCGATCACGTCCGACGTCGGATCGAAGCACAGCGACAGCTCGTCCGAATCGGGACGCAGCCGGGCGAGGAGATAGGGATAGCGACGGATATAGGCCGGGATATAGGTTTCCTGGTCGAGCAGCCGGCCTTCGTCGTCGAGGAAGGTGTTGACCCCTTCGTTCAGGCCCATCAGCGCGAGCGGCACGGGATCGTCGCCGACCGAGAACACGATCGGCATCCGGCGCTGGACCAGCGGGAATTCCTCGACGGTGACGGGAATCGCATGCTGCCCGGTCAGGAACGGCGCACGATCCGACGAACGGACCTTCCAATTGCCGTGCGTCTGGCTCGAAAGCGGTTCGAGATTATTATAGAACAGCGGAAGCGATTGATTCTGCGGCGCGCTGGCCATTTCAGGGTCTCCAGATACTCAATTCTGCCCGACGATTTGGCCGGACGGCCGCCCCCCCGGGCGTACCTCGTGCCACCGTCTATGGGTTGGCCGCGCGGGGCGCAAGCGATACGAGCTTGCCCGGATTGAACAGCCCGAGCGGGTCGAGCCCGGCCTTGATCCCGCGCAGCGCGGCGAGGCGCGCGGGCGGGCCCAGCCGTTCGAGCTCGCCCAGCTTCATCTGGCCGATGCCATGTTCGGCCGAAATCGACCCACCCGCCGCAGTTACGGCGTCATGGACGAAGCGGGTGACGACCAGTGCATCCTCGGCATACCAGCGCGTTGGATCCGCCCCGGCCGGCGCGCGAACATGGAAATGGACATTGCCGTCGCCCAAATGGCCAAAGGCGGTGGCATGGGTGCCGGGGAAGCGTGCCTCCGCCGCGGCCGCCGCCTCGATCATGAAGCGGGGCATGGTGTCGACGGGCACCGAGATATCGTGCTGGACCGCCGGGCCGGTCGATTTCTCCGCCGCCGACAGCGAGTCGCGCAGGCGCCAGAAAGCTTCGGCCTGCGCCTCGCTGTTGGCGATCACGGCATCCTCGACCAGACCGGCGGCGAAACCCTCGGTGAGCAATGTTTCGAGCAGGGGCGCGGGCGGCGACTCGCCCGGCGCTGCGACTGCCTCGATCAGTAATTGCCACCGATGCTCGCCGGCCAGTGGCGCGCGTGCCCCCGACACATGCGCAACGGCCAGCGCCAGCGTGTCGGCAGGGATGATCTCGAAACTTTCGATCCGGTCGGTCGCCGCCTGCATGCGTCGCAACAGGTCCAGCCCCGCCTGGGGATCAGCGATCCCGGCCCAGGCGACGGCGCGTTCGGCAATGGCTGGGGCCAGCTTCAGCGTCGCGGCGGTGACGACGCCCAGCGTCCCCTCCGCCCCGACCAGCAACTGGGTCAGATCATAGCCGCGATTGTCCTTGGGCAGCGCCGCCAGCCCGTCATGGATCGAACCATCGGGCAGCACCGCCTCCACGCCCAGCACCAGCCGCCGCATATTGCCCCAGCGCAACACCTGCGTACCGCCGGCATTGGTCGACACCAGCCCGCCGATCGTGGCGCTCCCGCGCGCGCCCAGCGTCAGCGGGAATCGCTGTCCCGTGTCGGCGGCGGACTCGTGCAGGGTCTGGAGGATGACGCCGGCCTCGACGACCGCCTGTCCCGGATCGATACGCCGCATCCGGTCCATCCGCCGGAGCGACAACAGCGCCGCCGACCCATCGGCGGGGGGCGTCGCGCCGCCGACCATCGACGTGTTGCCCCCCTGCGGCACGATCGGCACGCCATGTCCTGCCGCCAGCGCGACCAGCCGGGCGACCTGTTCCGTAGCGGAAGGTTCGAACAGCGCGGCGCTTTGCCCGTGATAGCGGCCGCGCCAATCGGTCAGCCACGGCGCGATCCGATCGGCATCGGTGGTGACGATCCGGTCGCCCAACGCCTCACGCGCATCGGCGACCATCGCGGCGACGGGCGACGGCATCATGGTCGGTCGGTTAGCATCGCTACCCCCTTGCGACCAGTTCATCTGTGGTTAAATTCCGATCAGAGATGTTGTTCGCGTGACCGCCCTGCCGCTTCCCGCAGCGACCATGATGTTGCTTCTGCTGGCCTTGCCCGGCGCTGCGCAGCGTCGCGTTGCCGACACGCCAGCGGCGGAGGCGACGGTGCGGACCGAGGTACGCATCCAGCGGATGATCATTCGCGTCCCCCGCGCCCCCTTCGCCCCCGTCGCGTTCAGCGCCCCGCGCGCCCTGCCGCCGATCCAGTGGGTGGAAAAGCGCACCGACCGCTGCCTGCCCGTTCAGAATGTCGCGGCGGTGACGATCAGCCGTACCGATAGCGTCGACCTGTTGCTCAATGGCGGCGGGCGGGTGCGCGCGCGGCTGGCCGACGACTGCCCCTCGCTCGATTTCTATTCGGGCATGTATATAAAGCCGAGCAGCGACGGGCGGATGTGTGCGTCGCGTGACGTCATCCGGTCGCGCACCGGCGGCCAGTGCCGGATCGCACAGTTCCGCGCGCTGGTGCCAGCGCGCTGAATTGCAGGCGACCGCCACGCAAAACTTGACTTTTCCGGCATTTTCCGCGACGCGCGGTCCGATTTACCGGAGCGCGGGCCTGTTGCGTTCCCCAGCCATGGAACCGCAATGACCTTCGCCGATCTCGGCCTGTCCGACGAACTGCTGCGTTCCGTCAACGATTCGGGCTATACCGAACCGACCCCGATTCAGGCGGCGGCGATCCCGTCGGTGCTGATGATGCGCGATCTGGTCGCGATCGCCCAGACCGGTACCGGCAAGACCGCGTCGTTCGTGCTGCCAATGATCGACATTCTGGCACAGGGACGCAGCCGGGCGCGGATGCCCCGCTCGCTGATCCTCGAACCGACGCGCGAACTCGCTGCGCAGGTCGCCGAGAATTTCGAGAAGTACGGCGCCAACCACAAGCTGTCGATGGCGCTGCTGATCGGCGGCGTGTCGATGGGCGACCAGCTGGCGGCGCTCGAAAAGGGCGTCGACGTGCTGATCGCGACGCCGGGCCGGCTGATGGACCTGTTCACCCGCGGCAAGATCCTGCTGACCGGTTGTTCGATGCTGGTCATCGACGAAGCCGACCGCATGCTCGACATGGGGTTCATTCCCGATATCGAGGAAATCTGCACCAAGCTGCCCAAGCAGCGCCAGACGCTGTTGTTCTCGGCGACGATGCCGCCGCCAATCAAGAAGCTGGCCGACAAGTTCCTCGACAATCCCAAGACGATCGAGGTGTCGCGCCCGGCCTCGACCAACCTGAACATCAGTCAGCACGTCGTGCCGGTCGCCGCCGCCAAGAAGCGCGAAGTGCTGCGCACGCTGCTGGCGCACGAAGACGTCCGCACCGCGATCATTTTCTGCAACCGCAAGACGACGGTGCGCGAGCTGAACAAGAGCCTGCAGCGTGCCCGCTTCCGCTCGGCGGAGATTCATGGCGACATGGACCAGTCGGCGCGCATCGCCGAGCTGGAGCGGTTCAAGCAGGGCGACGTGTCGATCCTGGTCGCATCCGACGTCGCGGCGCGCGGGCTGGATGTGAAGGGCGTCAGCCACGTCTTCAACTATGACGCGCCGTGGCATCCCGACGATTATGTCCACCGCATCGGCCGGACCGGTCGCGGTGGTGCGACCGGCGTCGCCTATACGCTGGTCACGCCCGACGATGCCGAGAATATCGCCAATATCGAGAAGCTGACCGGGCAGAAGATTCCGGTGCTTGAGATGGGCGGCGAACCGGTGGAAGCGCCGGTCGAGGCCGAACCGGTCGAGGAAGCGCCGCGCCGTGGCCGCCGCACCCGTCCTGCTGCTGCCGCCGAACCGGAAGCACCGCGCGAGCGTGCACCGCGTGCCGAGCGTGAGGAACGCCGCCCGCGCCGCGACCGCGAGGAACGGGCGCCCGAACGCCGCGACGAACGCCCGGCCCGCTATGTCCAGCAGGACGCGGTCGAGGATGGCGGCTGGAACGGCCCCTTCCCCGCCTTCCTGAATGTCCGCATCCCGGTCTGATCGGGTGGACGACGTGTTCGAATCGGTCGCGCCGCAAGCGATCGAAAGCCCCTGCGTACTGGTCTGTTCGATCGATACCGACACCGGCTGGTGTCTCGGATGCGGGCGGACGCGCGATGAGATCGCGCGCTGGACCGCGATCGACAGCGATGCGCGCCGCGCGGTGATGGCAGTGCTGCCGCAGCGTATGGTCGACCTCGAACAATAGATGGCCGGACCCCGGAGGGTTGCCGTGCGTTGAGCGCGCCATCCAGACATTCGGAGGTTCCCCTCATGGCCGTCACGCTCAAGCCGCTGTCCGAACAGACGATCGTCATCACCGGTGCCTCGTCGGGCATCGGCCTTGCCACCGCCCGCCGTGCCGCCCGCGAAGGGGCCAAGGTTCTGCTCGTCGCGCGCAACGAGGATGCGCTGCGCGAAGCAGTCGAGACGATCCGGCTGCGCGGGGGCAAGGCCGACTTTCTCGCGATCGACATCACCGCCGCCGATGCGCCCGAACGGATCGGGGCCAAGGCACGATCTGCATTCGGCGGGTTCGATACCTGGGTCAACGATGCCGCCGTCGCGCTCTATGCCCGGCTGGAGGATACCGGCATCGACGAACAGCGCCGGGTGTTCGACGTCGGCTATTTCGCGACCGTCGCCGCCTCGCTCTATGCAGCGCGCGAACTGACCGCACGTGGTGGCGGGGCGATCGTCAATCTCGGATCGATCCTGTCCGACCGGACGGTGCCGGTGCAAGGCGCCTACAGCGCGATGAAGCATGCGGTACAGGGCTTCACCGAGGCGTTCCGCATGGAGATGGAGGCCGAGGGACGGCCGCTGTCGGTAACGCTCATCAAGCCCGCGGCGATCAACACCCCCTATCCCGAACATGCCCGCAACCGCATGGACAAGCCCGCACGGGTGCCGCCGGTCGTCTATGACCCCGAACTGGTCGCCAAGGCGATCTGCTTCGCCGCCGCCCATCCGAAGCGCGACCTGACCGTCGGCGGCACCGGCATGGCGATGACCAAGATGAGCAACCTGCTGCCCCGCAGCGCCGACCGGTTTATGGAACTGTTCTTCAAGGAAGAGGCGCAGACCATCGACACCCCCGCAACGCCCGGTGCCAAGGACAATCTGTTCGAACCGCGCAGGGGCGGACGCGAACGGTCGAACCAGGATATCCATGTCCGCAAGCAGAGCCTAGCGCTCGAGGCGCAGATGCGGCCGTGGACGACGATGGCGATCCTCGGCAGTGTCGGCGTGGCGGCAGGCATGTTGCTGTCGCTGCGCGGATCTACGCCGCGTCGGCGGACCGACGAACCGAAGCTGCTGCCCCCGCCCCGCGCCCATCAGGCCGATGGCACCGATGCCAGCGCTTCCTACGCCGCCGGAATTGCCGATGAGGGGACGATTCCGGGCAGCGAGCCGGTCTTTTCGGAGCGGCCGGCGGGTGCACCAGTCGCACCCAATGCGGCGGAGATCAAGGTCGCGCAGCCGTAAGGACGCTAAACGCTTCACCCATCGCCACCCCGGCCTTGCGCCGGAGTGGCGGGGGTCACAACGTTATTCGCCCGGTGCCCGGAGCAATTTGCGGATGAAGCCGATCAACCCGGTCTGGCGCGACCGGCGCAGGCGTTCGGCGGCGAGAATCGTCTGCACCTTGCGGAAGCAATCCTCGACATCGTCGTTGACGAGGACATAGTCGTAACTGTCCCAGTGGCTGACCTCGGCCGCGGCGCGGGCCATGCGGGCGTCGATCACCTCGACGCTGTCGGTGTTGCGCGATACCAGTCGTTGCCGCAGTTCAGCCATCGACGGCGGCAGGATGAAGACGCGGACAACGTCGCCGCCGGCGATCTGGAACAGCTGTTGCGCGCCCTGCCAATCGATGTCGAACAGCACGTCCTTGCCCGCGCTCAACATCGCTTCGACCGGTGCGCGTGGCGTGCCGTAGCGGTTGCCGAAGACATGCGCCCATTCGAGGAATTCGTGATCCGACACCATGCGCCGGAATTCCTCGAGGTCGACGAAGTGGTAGTCCTTGCCGTCGACTTCCCCGTCGCGCGCCGCGCGGGTGGTGGCGGAAACCGACATCGACAGGTCGTTTTCGGCCGCCAGCAGCTTGCGTGCGATCGTCGACTTGCCGGCACCGGAGGGAGAGGACAGGACGAACAACACTCCCCGGCGTTTGAAACCGTGAAGGTCGGGGTCTGGCAGATGGCTCATGGCGGGGCCTCATCGCGCGGGGCGATGCACGGCGTCAAGGGGCGACGGCAATCCGTCGCCCCTTGCGATGATCCGGCTGCCCGGTATCCGATGCCGTCCCGGCTGGCCGGGCGGGTGCGGCTCTCGCCATCGGCGGGAACCGCGAACCTCTCAATAGCCGCGTCGCATCTTGTCGAGCTTGCGGCGGTCATAGGCCTTCTTGGCGACATAGCCGCCGCCAAGGATCATGCCGAGTGGCCCCATGCGACGCATCGCGCTGCCGGCGAGCCAGCCCATCGCAGCGCCCTTGGCCCCACCGCGACCATCACGACGATCCATTTCGCGCCCAACCAGTGCGCCAATAATCCGTCCGATCATGCTGCGTCCTCCGTTTCGAACAATTGCGCCTTCAATTCGCCGGCACCTCGCAAGACGGCCCAGCCGACGGCGTAGGTTATCGCCATGGGCACGACGACTTTCAGAACATTGGCGACGACCGCGCCCTTGATCGCGCCATCGATGCTCGAATCGTCATCGCCACTCATCTTGTCGATGGCGGCACCGACCAGTGCCCCTATCGTCGTTGCGCCCATGGCTTCCTCGCTAACATTATACAAATACAGCGCAGGAAGGGCTCGAATGTTCCCTACGGCCCGCATCTGCCGACCGCGGGCCAATGCCAAAGTTCACAAAGTTCACACTCGTGCAGCTTGCGTGCACTACGCCCAACACCGAACCGTCATGTCAAAAAGCAGGAAGCGAAAGCCCGCCAGCGGCATCGCACAAGCCGTCCCTGTAGGACAGCGATCGCGCCTATCCGACCATCGTTTCCGGCCGGACCAGCCGGTCGAACGTCGCCTCATCGATTAGCCCCAGCGCCAGTCCCGCCTCGCGCAGCGTCAGCCCCTCCTGGTGCGCATGCTTGGCGATCTTCGCGGCATTGTCGTAACCGATCTCCGGCGCCAATGCGGTGACGAGCATCAGCGAGCGTTCGACCAGTTCCCCGATCCGCGCGCGGTTGGGTTCGATCCCGTCGACGCAGCGCTCGGCGAAGCTGACCATGCCGATCGCCAGCAGGTCGATCGAACGCAGCACCGCCGCGCCCATCAGCGGCTTGAAGACGTTGAGTTCCAAATGTCCCTGCATGCCGCCGACCGTCACCGACAGGTGATTGCCCATTACCTGCGCCGACACCATCGTCAGCATCTCGCACTGGGTCGGATTGACCTTCCCCGGCATGATCGAACTGCCCGGTTCGTTCGCAGGCAGGTCGATCTCGCCCAGCCCGGAGCGCGGCCCCGATCCCAGCAGGCGGATGTCGTTGGCGATCTTGGTCAGCGCGACTGCCAGCGTGTTGAGCGTACCCGACAACTGCACCAGCGGATCGTTCGATGCCAGCGCCTCGAACTTGTTCGGCGCGGTGACGAAGGCATGGCCGGTGATCACGGCGATTTCCGCCGCGACTTCCTCGGCGAACCCGGGTGCGGCGTTCAGCCCGGTGCCGACCGCCGTGCCGCCCTGCGCCAGCCGCAACAGGTCGCCTTCGGCCGTCTGCAACCGACGCTTCGCATCGCGCAACTGCGCGACATAGCCCGAAAACTCCTGCCCCAGCGTCAGCGGCGTCGCATCCTGCAAATGGGTGCGCCCGATCTTGACGATATCGGACCAGTCCGTTGCCTTCGCTTCCAGCGACCCGGCCAGCCGGTCGAGCGCGGGGATCAGGTCGCGGTTGAGCGCGACGACCGCTGCGACATGCAGCGCGGTCGGAAAGCTGTCATTCGACGACTGGCCCTTGTTGACGTGATCGTTGGGGTGGACGGGCGATTTGCCACCGCGGGTGCCGGTCAGCGCCTCGTTGGCGCGCCCGGCGATAACTTCATTTGCGTTCATGTTCGACTGGGTGCCGCTGCCGGTCTGCCAGATGACCAGCGGGAACTGGTCGTCGAGCTTGCCGGCGATCACTTCGCCCGCCGCCGCTTCGATCGCATCGGCGATTCGAGCGTCGAGGCCGTGCGCGCGGTTCACCCGCGCCGCCGCCTGCTTCACAATGGCCAACGCATGGACGATGCCGATCGGCATCCGTTCGGACGGGGGAAAGGGGAAATTCTCGATCGATCGTTCGGTCTGCGCGCCCCAATAGGCGTGGGCGGGAACCTCGATCGCGCCGATCGAATCGGTTTCGGTACGGGTATCTGTCATGCGACGAGAACCCGTGGCCGCGTCAGTCGATCCGTTTCGACAGGAAGAAGCGGGAATGGCCCGGCGGGAAATCGCCGATCGTGCCGAAATGCGCGAAGCCCAGCTTTTCGTAGAAACCGCGCGCCTGAAAGCTGAACGTGTCGAGCCAGATGCCGATACAGTCCGCCTCGCGCGCCAGATCCTCGGCACGTTGCATCAGGTCGCGGCCGGTCCCCTGCCCTTTATGCTCGGGCGATACCGCCAGGAACTCTACGAACAGCCAGCGATAGCCGATCTTGCCCCACAGCCCGCCGCAGATCGTACCTGCATCGTCGCGGACGACGATCGCGACCTGCCGCCGCGCGGTCGGGCCGACCGCCGCGTCGTTATGCGCGGACAGGATGCGCAGGATCGCCTCGCGCTCGGCTTCACCCGGCGTCGCGACAACCTCGATCGTCACTTCTTGCGCTTGAAATCCACCGCGACGACGTTCGACCCGTCCTCGCTGGTCGCGATCGGCGCGTCGTTTTCGGGCGGATCATGCGGTTCGGGTTCGTCGCCCGGCTCGTCATTCGCCTGGAACCGCAGTTCGAAATTAACCGCCGGATCGTGGAAGCCGGTAATCGCGGCGAAGGGAATGACCAGCGTCGAGGGAATACCGCCGAAGCTAAGCCCCACCGAGAAGCGCGCCTCGTCCACGGTCAGGTCCCAGAAACGATGCTGGATGACGATCGTCATCTCGTCCGGGAACCGTTCGATCAGGCGCTTGGGGATGTCGACGCCGGGGGCCTGAGTCTTGAAGGTGATATAGAAGTGATGCTCGCCGGGCAGGCCGCCGCTGGCGGATACCTGCCCGAGCACGCGCCCGACGACGGCGCGCAAAGCTTCCTGGACGATCTCGTCATACGGGATCAGGCTATCGGCGACGGACTGGGTCATGGGCCTTGGGTTAGCGGCGTTTGCCCGCCCGTCAAGATTCGTTGCGTTGCATGGCGGCCCACAGGCGCTATGGAACCGCGCATGCGCACCGCCACCATCGCCCGCAGGACCAGCGAGACGTCGATCGACGTCACGGTCAATCTCGACGGCACCGGCACCTATGACGTGTCGACCGGTGTCGGCTTTTTCGACCATATGCTCGAACAGTTGAGCCGCCATTCGCTGATCGACCTGACCGTGCGCACGGTCGGCGACCTGCATATCGACGCGCATCACACCGTCGAGGATACCGGCATCGCGATCGGCGAGGCGTTCGCCAAGGCGTTGGGCGACAAGCGCGGCATCCGCCGCTATGGCGACGCGCTGTCGCCGATGGACGAGACGCTGACCCGTGTCGCCTTGGACATTTCGGGGCGGCCGTGGCTGGTGTGGAAAGTCCAGTTCACCCAAGCCCAACTCGGCACGATGGATACCGAAATGTTCGGCCATTTCTGCCACAGCTTCGCACAGGCCGCCGGCATCACGCTGCATATCGAGACGCTGTACGGCACCAACAACCATCATATCGCCGAAAGCATCTTCAAGGGGCTGGCGCGCGCGCTGCGCACTGCGACCGAGATCGATCCGCGCAAGAGCGATGCCATCCCGTCGACCAAGGGAGTGTTGTGACATGGTAGCCCGTCCGATGCAGCCGATGAGCCTTGCGATGCTCACCTATGTGAAGCCGCTCGACGAAGTCGACGTCCACCGCGAGGCACATGTCGCGTGGATCAAGAAGGCGATGGACGAGGGCGTCATGCTGCTCGCCGGGCGCCGCAATCCGCCGACCGGGGGCGTGCTGCTGTTTCGCGGCGAAGAGGACGCGGTGCGCGCGGTGGCGGAGACCGACCCGTTCGTCGTCAACGGCGTCGCGACGGTCGAGATCGTCGCCTTCACCATGACGCTGGCCACGGACCAGATCGGCGCGCTGTTTTGATTGCACTGATCGATTACGGCGCGGGCAATCTCCATTCGGTCGCCAATGCGCTGAAGGCGGCGGGCGCGACCGACCTGTCGATCACCGCCGATCCGGAAGCGGTGCGGCGCGCCGATCGGATCGTCCTGCCCGGCGTCGGTGCGTTCGCGGCGTGCATGAACGGCCTGAGCGCGATCCCCGGCATGGTCGAGGCGATGCGCGAACGAGCGCTGGACGGCGGAGTGCCGTTCCTCGGCGTCTGTGTCGGGATGCAGTTGCTCGCCACGACCGGCGAGGAGTTCGGCGTCCATGCCGGTCTCGGCTGGATCGAGGGCAGTGTCCGCCGCCTGCCCGCGTCGCCCGGCGTCACCGTGCCGCATATGGGCTGGAACGATGTCGTGCCCGTCCGCGATCACCCGCTGCTGATGCCGGGCGAAGCCTATTTCCTGCACAGCTATGCGTTCGACGGCGATCAGGTGCTGGCTACCACCGATCATGGCGGCCCGGTGACGGCGGCAATCGGTCGCGACAACCTGCTGGGTGTGCAGTTCCACCCCGAAAAGAGCCAGCGCTATGGCATCGCGCTGCTGGAGAGGTTTCTCGAATGGCGTCCTTGATGTCCGCCGCGACGCAGCGCGTCGGTGGCTTGACCGTTTTCCCCGCCATCGACCTGAAGGGCGGGCAGATCGTCCGGCTGGCCGAGGGCGATATGGACCGCGCTACCGTTTATGGCGACGATCCGGCGCATCAGGCGCGGCTGTTCGCCGATGCGGGGGCGGACCATCTGCACGTCGTCGATCTCGACGGCGCCTTTGCCGGTGAATCGATCAATGGCGATGCGGTCGCCGCGATCCTGCGGGCGTTTCCGGGCCGGGTGCAGCTGGGTGGCGGCATCCGCAACCGCGCCAATGTCGATCGCTGGATCGATCTGGGCGTGGCGCGGGTGGTGATCGGCACCGCCGCGCTGGAAGACCCCAATTTCGTACGCGAGGCCGCCGCCGCCTGTCCGGGGCAGGTCGTCGTCGCGGTCGATGCGTGGGACGGCATGGTCGCGACGCGCGGCTGGGCCGATGTGTCGACCGTCTCGGTCACCGATCTTGCCCGCCGGTTCGAGGATGCCGGCGTCGCCGCGTTGCTGTTCACCGATGTCGGCCGCGACGGGATGCTCAAGGGCTGCAATGTCGAGGCGACCGCCGCGCTGGCCGCCGCCGTATCGATCCCGGTCATCGCCAGCGGCGGCGTGGCCGGGATTGAGGATATCCATGCGCTGAAGGGCAAGGCGGGGATCGAGGGCGTCATTACCGGCCGCGCGCTGTACGACGGTCGCCTCGACCTCGCGGAAGCGATCCGGGTCGCCGCCGCATGACCGTGCGGGCGCGCGTCATCCCCTGTCTCGACGTCCATGCCGGGCGGGTAGTGAAGGGCGTGAACTTCGTCGAACTGCGCGACGCGGGCGATCCGGTCGAACAGGCGCGCGCCTATGATGCGGCGGGTGCGGACGAACTGACCTTCCTCGATATCGGTGCCAGCCATGAGGGACGCGACACGATCATCGACGTGGTGCGGCGGACGGCAGAGGTATGTTTCATGCCGCTGACCGTCGGCGGCGGGGTGCGTTCGCCCGAGGATGCGCGCGCGCTGCTGCTGGCCGGGGCGGACAAGGTCGCGGTCAATTCCGCCGCCGTCGCCCGGCCCGAACTGGTCGCCGATATCGCCGACCGCTTCGGCAGCCAGTGCGTCACCGCCTCGGTCGACGCGCGGCGCAGCGACGGGCGCTGGGAAGTCTTCACCCATGGCGGCCGGCGCGCGACGGGGATCGATGCGGTCGAACATGCGCTCCGCCTCGCCGAACTGGGGGCCGGCGAGTTGCTGGTCACGTCGATGGACCGCGACGGGACGCGCGACGGCTATGACCTCGACCTGATCCGCACCATCGCCGATGCGGTATCGGTGCCGGTGGTCGCTTCGGGCGGGGTCGGGACGCTCGACCATCTGGTCGCCGGCATTACGCAGGGTCATGCGAGTGCGGTGCTGGCAGCGTCGATCTTCCATTTCGGCGAGGCTTCGGTGGCCGAGGCGCACGCCGCGCTGGCGGCAGCGGGGGTGCCGGTCCGGTCGCCTGCGCGGGGGTAGGGCATGATGACCCAAAGCCTACCCGTTCGTGCTGAGTAGCGGCTGAGATTGTCGAAGACCGTATCGAAGCACCCGCCACCAAAGGTCCTTCGATACGCCATTTCGACAGGCTCAATGGCTACTCAGGACGAACGAGTCTGCTTGAAATCGTCTTGCTTCTACTCGCCCGGATACGCCACCAGCGCCGACACCCCGATCCCCTCGCATCGCAGCGACTCCGCGCCGCCCAAGTCCGGCAGGTCGATCGCGAATACCGCCTGCTCGACCACCGCGCCCGCCTTGCGCAACAGCCGCACCGCCGCCCGCGCCGTGCCGCCGGTCGCGATCAGGTCGTCGACCAGCAGTACCCGCGCACCGGGTGCACAGGCATCGGCATGGATCGCGATCCGGTCGGTGCCATATTCGAGCGCATAATCCTCGGCGATGGTCGCGCCGGGCAGCTTGCCGTCCTTGCGCACCAGCAACACGCCCGCGCCCAGCGCCAGCGCAACGGCGGGCGCGAAGACGAAGCCCCGCGCCTCGATCCCCGCGACCAGATCGATCGGACCGCGGACTGCGGCGACCATTGCGTCGACCGCCAGCCGCAAGCCCTCGGGATCGAGGATCAGCGTGGTGATGTCGCGAAACTGGATGCCGGGTTTGGGAAAATCCGGGATGGTGCGGATGCGCCGGGCGATCTCCGCCGACCCGGCGGCATCCGCAACGATCAATGCTTCATGCCCCGCCAGATATTGCGATAGGCACCGAAGGCGAGGCCGGTGAAGATCAGCAGGAAGATTACCGCCGCCACGCCCCAGGTGTGACGCTTCTGCAGGTTCGGCTCGGCGGTCCAGGTCAGGAACGCCGCGACGTCCTTCGCCATCTGGTCGACGGTCGCGCGGGTGCCGTCCTGATACTGGACCTGGTCGTCCCCGGTCAGTGGCGGCGCCATGGCGAGGTTCAGCGTCGCGAAATAGCGGTTGAAGTGCAGTCCCTCGGGCGTCTTCGCCTCGGGGAACTTGCGCAGCAATTCGGCGGGCTGCGCGCTGTAGCCGGTCAGCAGCGAATAGACATAGTCGGGGCCGTCGTCGCGCGCCTTGGTCATCAGCGACAGGTCGGGCGGCACCGCATTGTTGTTGGCGGCGCGGGCGGCGACGTCGTTGGCGAAGACCAGCGGGAAGCGGTCGGACGGCAGGTTCTTGCGCGTCGCCGCCTCACCCGTCTCCGGGTTCACGCTCGGTTGTTCGATCTGCCAGTCGGTGGCGATCGTCTTGATCTGCCCCTCGTCATAGCCGAGCGCAGCGAGATCGCGGAACGACACCAACCGCAGCGAATGGCAGGCCGAGCAGACTTCCTTATACACTTGGAAACCGCGCTGGAGCTGCTGATTGTCGAAGGTGCCGAACAGCCCCGCCGATTGCAGCCCCGCCTCACGCGGCTTTAGGTGAAATTCGTGCTCGGCGGAATGGACCGGCTCGTCGTGCAGCATGCCACCGACGGTCGAGAAGATACCGAGCAGCAGCGCGAAGAGAAAGCCCGCGCCGACGACGAGGTTGAGGTTGCGGGCGAGAAAACGGGAAGCGAAGGAGAGCATCGTGATTCCCTTACTCGGCCGCGGCCGGGCTGTTATGCCCCGGAAGGACGGACCCATGGGCGGCGGTCTGCGCGGGCGAGGTGCCGCCTTCGCCCTTCAGCACCGCTTCGGTGATCGAATTGGGCAGCGGGCGCGGACGCTCCATCGCCGACACGATCGGCAGCACGACCAGGAAATGGGCGAAATAATATCCCGCCGCGATCTGGCTGAGCAGCACGGTGATCGGCGTCGCCTCCGCCCCGCCCAGATAGCCGAGCACCAGCACGTCGACCAGCAGCACGATCAGGAACAGGCGATAGGTCGGACGGAAATTGGCCGACTTGACCGGCGACTTGTCGAGCCATGGCAGGAAGAACAGCAGCAGGATCGAGCCGAACATCGCCAGCACGCCCCACAGCTTCGCGGGCAGGATGAAGTCGACGGTGAACGCCTTCAGGATCGCGTAGAAGGGCAGGAAATACCATTCGGGCACGATATGCGCCGGCGTCGAGAGCGGGTTGGCCGGGATGTAATTGTCCGGGTGGCCGAGCAGGTTCGGTGCGAAGAAGATCAGCGACGCGAACACGATCAGGAACACGCCGAGCCCGAAGCCGTCCTTGGCGGTGTAATAGGGGTGGAAGGGCACGGTATCCTGCGGCCCCTTCACCTCGACGCCGGTCGGGTTGTTCGAACCCGGAATATGCAGCGCCCAGATATGCAGGACGATGACGCCCGCGATCACGAACGGCAGCAGATAGTGGAGCGAGAAGAAGCGGTTGAGTGCGGCATTGTCCGGCGCATAGCCGCCGAGCAGCCATACGCGGATCGTCTCGCCCACCCCCGGGATTGCCGAGAAGAAGCCGGTAATGACCTGCGCACCCCAGAAGCTCATCTGCCCCCAGGGAAGCACATAGCCCATGAACGCGGTCGCCATCATCAGCAGGAAAATGACGACACCCAGGAGCCACACCATCTCGCGCGGCGCCTTGTACGACCCGTAATAGATGCCGCGGGCGATGTGGGTGTAGACGACGATGAAGAACATCGACGCGCCATTGGCGTGGGCATAGCGCAGGAACCAGCCCGACGGCACGTCGCGCATGATGCGCTCGACCGAATCGAACGCGACCGCGCCGTTCGCCGCATAATGCATCGCCAGCACGATGCCGGTGATGATCTGCACCGCCAGCGCCGCGCCGGCCAGCACGCCGAAGTTCCAGAAATAGTTGAGGTTACGCGGTACCGGATAGCCCGCGCCGACCGCGTTGTAGACCAGACGGGGAAGCGGCAGCTTCTCGTCCAGCCAGCGCATCAGCGGCTGTTTCGGTTCGTAATGCTTGGCCCAGGGGAAGCTCATGACTCTCTCCTCAGCCGACCGTCACGACGGTGTCGGACGTGAATGCATATTCGGGAACGTGCAGGTTCTGCGGCGCCGGACCCGAGCGGATGCGCCCGGCGGTGTCGTACGCCGACCCATGGCACGGGCAGAAATAGCCGCCGAACGGCCCCTTGTTCTCGCCTTCGCCGGCACCCAGCGGCACGCAGCCGAGATGGGTGCAGACGCCCAGCGTGATGAGCCAGTTGTTCTTGCCGGTCTTGGTGCGCTCTTCGAGCGTCTGCGGATCGCGCAGGTCGATCAAGGGCACCGCGTCCGCCTCGGCGATTTCCTTGGGCGTCAGGTTGCGCACGAACAGCGGCTGTTTGCGGAACGTCGCCTTGATCGCCTGTCCCGGCTCGATCGCCGACAGGTCGATCTCGGTCGTCGACAGCGCCAGCGTATCGGCGGCGGGCGACATCTGGTTGATGAGCGGCAGCGCGATCACGCCCGCGCCGACTCCGGCAAATGCCACCGCGCCGATCGACAGATAGTCGCGCCTGCGGGGGTTGTCCGGCCCGCCGTCCAGCGCGGTCGCGCCGCCTGCGGGTACGTGCTGATCGTCGTCAGTCGCCATTCAACAGCCCTTGTGTCGAGCGCATTCGCGCCCTGCCCCTCTCCGGTCGCCTTCGTGGAAGCGACGCCGGACCGATCGGTTCTCCGTCCAGTCGCATGGGGTGATAGCCGGGCGTTCGACCGTTTGCCAATCCCTTTTGCCGAAACCGCACCATGGCGGCGTATCGATGTTCAGATTGGCGCAAGCGACGACATGGTCTATGCGCCGCTGCCTGACCCCTGTCCCTCGCGTGTTTCGGGAACTCCATGCGTCGTATCGCCCTTTTGTTCGCCTTCCTCGCCTCGCTGTTCGCGCTGCCTGCCGTGGCGCAGGTCATGGACGTGCCGGGACGCGCCCCGCCCCCATCGACGACCGACACGCGCAACCTGTGGATCCTCGACCTGTCGACCGGCGGGCGGGTGACGATCTGGCTGCGTCCCGATGTCGCGCCCAAGATGGTGGCGCGGATCAAGACGCTGACGCGCGAGAAATTCTATGACGGCCTGACCTTCCACCGCGTGATCGACGGCTTCATGGCGCAGGGCGGCGATCCCGACGGCGACGGCACCGGCGGGTCGAAGCTCCCCAACGTAGAGAAGGAATTCAACTATCTGCCGCACGTCCGCGGTGCGGTGGCCGCAGCGCGCGCCAATGACGAGAACAGCGCGAACAGCCAGTTCTACATCATGCTCGCCCCGCGCCTCGCGCTCGACAAGAAATACACTGTGTTCGGGCGGGTGATCGACGGCATGCAATATGTCGACGCGATCGAGAAGGGCGAGCCGCCGGCCAACCCTTCGCGCATCGTCCACGCCTATGTCGCCAGCGACAATCCCCCGCCCTATCAGGCCGAAGCACCGGTCGCGCTGCCCGAAACGGTCGCACCGCTGCCTGCCACCGCGCCGCGCGCCAAACCCGCTGCCGCCGCGCCGAAGCGGGTCCAGTCTAAGCCTGCCCGCTAACACCCGGCCGTAGTTCGCGTCCGATGCACGTCGACCTGTTCGATTTCGAGCTGCCAACCGACCGGATTGCGCTACGCCCCGCCGCCCCGCGCGATGCGGCGCGGATGCTGGTGCTGGATGGCGACGCCACGCTCGATCGCGGCGTGCGCGACCTGCCCGATTGCCTCCGGCCGGGCGACCTGCTGGTGTTCAACGACACCCGCGTCATTCCGGCGCAACTGGAGGGGCGGCGCGGCGATGCGACGATCGGCGCGACGCTGCATAAACGCGAGGGGCCGCGACGCTGGCGCGCGTTCGTGCGCAACGGCCGGCGGCTGCGCGACGGCGACACGATCGATTTCGGTGCGGGCGTGACCGCGATCGCCGGCGACCGCGGCGAGGATGGCAGCTTCGCGCTCGACTTCGCCGGTGACGAACCGGTCGAACTGCTGCTGGAGCGCGCCGGGCGCATGCCGCTGCCGCCCTATATCGCCGCGAAGCGCGGCGGTGCCGATGCGCGCGATGCCGAGGATTACCAGACGCTGTTCGCGCGCGAAGCCGGGGCCGTCGCCGCCCCCACCGCCGCGCTGCACTTCACGCCGGAATTGATGGCAGCGCTGGAAGCCGCTGAGATCGGCCATGCGACGCTGACGCTGCATGTAGGCGCGGGCACCTTCCTGCCGGTCAAGGCGGAGGATACCGACGACCACCGGATGCACGCCGAATGGGGCCGCATCGACGCCGCGACCGCCGCCCGGCTCAACGCCGTCCGCGCCGCCGGCGGCCGGGTGATCGCGGTCGGCACCACTAGCCTGCGCCTGATCGAAAGCGCTTGCGACGAAGCGGGACAGGTCCAGCCGTTCGAAGGCGACACCGCGATCTTCATCACGCCCGGTTACCGTTTCCGTGGCATTGACGGCCTGATGACCAATTTCCACCTCCCAAAATCGACCTTGTTCATGCTGGTATCGGCCTTGATGGGGCGCGAACGGATGCAGGCGGCCTATGGCCACGCCATCGCCCAGGAATATCGCTTCTATTCCTATGGCGATGCCTCACTGCTCCTGCCGACTTGACAGCACGGCGCCGCAGGGTAATTGCGGAGGGCCCGAGCGGGTGTAGCTCAATGGTAGAGCAGAAGCTTCCCAAGCTTACGACGAGGGTTCGATTCCCTTCACCCGCTCCATGCCTAACCGCAGTTCAAAATGTTTCGCCGTTTCGGTTCATGGCTTCGGGATCGTGCTTGACCAGCGACCCGATCGCCGCACCTCCGTTCGCGACGCCCTGACGCTCGCTCGATCGATAGCGTCCGAATAGCGCGGTAACCGGTCGGGTCATCCGCCCCGTTCGAGCATCAGCGCGATACCCTGTCCGACGCCGATTCGCATGAACGCCATGGCATAGCGGCCGCCGGTGCGGTAAAGTTCCTCTACCGCCGTCTTGGCGATCGCGCGCCCGACATGCCGAGCGGATGGCCGAGCGCGATGGCGTCGCCGCTGCGGATCGCTCGACCGGCGCTGCCGACCGCATTCAGGCCCGATCCGCACAGCCGGTTGATCGTGCCGCCCGGCACCGTGTCGCGCAGGCCGGCGAACAGCACCGCCATGCGCGCGACGTTGGAATTGTCCTCGCCCGCCTGGTTGGCACCAGCGAAAGCCGTTTCCGCGTCGCCTGCACCCGCGTTGCCGGCATGTCGCCCGCCGCGATGCTCGACGAACGGGCGATGCTCGATGCCGAACGTGCGCTGCTCTACACCCATTTATCGGTGGCAGAGGTCGGCTATCATGCCGGCTTTGCCGATCCGGCTTATTTTACACGCTTCTTCACGCGCCATTTCGGCGTTTCACCGCGCCGTTTCCGCCTGGCGGGGAGCGAACCGCAATAGCGCGACCGCAGGCGATTCCGGTTTGACGCGGCCGATGGAACATGGCTTCGCACGCACATGAGCGAAGCCGTGCCCCATACCCGGACTCTCGGCCAGCTGGTCGGCTATCGACTGCGCCGTGCTTCGGCCGTTTTCGCGGCCGATTTCGCGGTCACGCTGGAGGGGACCGGTATCCGCCAGATCCCGATGGGCATCCTGTCGGTGGTGGCGGACAATCCGGGGATCAACCAGGGGACGGTCGGGCGGCTGCTCGGCATCAAGCGCGCCAATATGGTGCCGCTCATCAACGAACTGATCGAAAGCGGCCTGATCGTGCGCGAGACCGATCCGGCCGACCGCCGCGCCTTCACCCTGGCGATGTCGCCCGCCGGATCGGCGATGTTCGACGACTGTATCCGCCGGATCGAGGCGCATGAGGAACGGCTGCTCGCCGGCTTCACGAAGGCGGAGAAGGCGGTGCTGCTCGACCTGCTGGAGCGGATCGAGCAGCGGGCGGTGGCGGTCGATTAACGGCAATCGGCCCGGATCGGCGCGTGGAGGGCGACGCCCCCCTGCCCGACCGGATGGACGATCACCGGATTGAGGTCGATCTCGCGGATCGTCGGGGTACCGGTAAGGACGCGGGCGCAACCGCAGCGTTGGTCGCCGCGAGCCTGCAGCCGATGCCGAGGCCGAGGCCGACGATAACACGCCACAGAGATAGCTGCGCGATCCCGCCCGAGGTCGCCGCACCGAGCATTCCCGCGGTCATCACCGCGAGACAGGCGAGGAGGTTCCAGGGATCGGACGTCGCGGCTGCGGCATCGGCGGTCATGGCTTCGCTCTATCCTCCGGGGCGATGGTGACGCGCAGGCCGTCCAGCGACGGCAGTTGACACGACAGCCGCGAGCGTGCGGTGCGATGTTCGGATATGTCGAGCAGATCGTCCTCGCCGGCGCTCATCGGCGACCGGCCATCCAGTTGCGATTCATCGACAAGCACGTGGCAGGTCACGCACGAACAACAACCGCTGCACAGTGCCGACATCTCGTCGATGCCGGCGTTGCGGATCGCGCGCATGACGCTGGCACCAGAATCGGCGGCGATGGTGCGGGTGTCGCCGCTATGCGTGGTGATCGTGAGGGTCGGCATGGGGGCCTTTGAGCCTCATGGCAAATCCTTGAGCGCGACGCTTGCATCGGCGAGCGCGGCGCGGGGCGGCGTCGCGCCGCGTTCGATGAGCTTGCGGCCCTGGACATAGTCCCGGGTCGCGTTGACGCAGTCGAGCGCGATCACCCGGCCGGCGCGAAGATAGACGATCGAAAAGGACCGCGCCGCGGTGTCGCCGCGCACGACCAGATCGTCATGGCCGATCGACAGGCCGACCGTCTGCAGGCGCAGGTCATACTGGTTCGACCAGAACCACGGGAGGGCCGCATAGGGCGGCGCGGTGCCTTCGGTCAGAAGCGTGGCGACGGTCACCGCCTGATCATTGGCATTCTGCACGCTTTCGACGCGCAGTCGCGCACCGTCGGCAAAGGTGTTTTGGTGCGCGGCGCAATCGCCGATCGCATGGATGTCAGGCAGCGACGTGCGGCACTGTCCGTCGACATCGACGCCGTTGCCTCCGGCGGCACCGGCCGCGAGCAACGGCTCGACGGCGGGCATGATGCCGATGCCGACGATCACCATGTCGCAGTCGACGGCGGCGCCATCGGCCGTGCGCACCGACAGGCCGCCATCGACCGGTTCGATGCAATCCACGACGACGTTCAAGCGCAGATCGACCCCGGCGGCGCGATGTTCGGATGCGTAGAAAGCGGAGAGCGGCGCACCGGCGACGCGAGCGAGCAGCCGGTCCTGCGCCTCCAGCAGCGTCACCTGCTTGCCAGCCTTGATTAGAACCGCCGCTGCCTCCAACCCGATATAGCCGCCGCCGATGATGCATATGCGCCGGACCGCGCCCAGTTCGGCCATGATCGCGTCGGCATCGGCGCGGGTGCGCACGGCATGCACGCCGGGCAGGTCGTGACCGCTACACGTCAGCCGGCGCGGTGCACCGCCGGCCGCCCAAATCAGCACGCCATAGCCGATGGTCGCGCCGTCGGCCGTCTCCACCAAGTGCGCATCGGCGTCGACGCGAACGACACGCCGCCCAAGCAGTAGATCGACCTGTCGTTCGGTCCAGAAGGCAAGCGGGCGAATCAGGATGCGTTCGAACGGCTTGTCGCGGGCGAGATAGTCCTTCGACAGCGGCGGCCGTTCGTACGGCGGATCGGGTTCGTCGCCAACGATGGCGACGGTCCCGGCGAAGTTGCGCTGGCGCAGCGCGATCGCCGCCTGTGCCCCGCCATGACCGCCACCGACGATCAGCACGTCGTAGCGCGGCTGGCTCACGCGGTCGCCGCCGTTTCGCGGGCGATGGCGCGATCGATCATCAGGCGCGAGCGGACCCCGCCAGCATCGATATTGAGCTTCAGCAATTTGCGGTCGAGATGACGCGACAGATTGTCCTGTTGCCTCTCTATCATCTCCAGATCCTCCAAAAAGATCCTGCGCTGCCCTTCGCGAATGACGTCGGTCAGCGCGGCATCGTCGACCGCGAAGTGCCGGGCCATGCCCCAGAAATACCGGTGCGAGGCCTCGGTCTCGGGCGTGATAGTATCGACAACGATGCTCACCGCCTTTTGCGAACGATCGCCATGATAGCCGCCCTGCCCGGCCGGCGCGACGCCGACCTCGATCATCACATGATTGGGCAAAGCGAAGCGGCAGACTTGCCAGCGAACGACCAGCGCATCCTCCGGCCGGCCCGCGCCGCGCAGTGCCATCCGCCAGTAGCGCGGCGCGGGGATGTTTTTCATGTGGCGGCTGGTGACGACCTCGTCGTCCGTCGCGTCAGCCTTCACCGGGGCTTCGTCGATCTCCTTCTGGCCGATGCTGCTGGCATGGACATAGGTTTCGTGGGTCAGGTCCATCAGGTTGTCGATCATCAGCCGGTAATCGCAGGCGATATGGAACAGTCCGACGCCATAGGCCCAGTCGGGCTTTCGGCCCAGGGCAGCGGGTGCAGCCTGTCCGCCGGCGCCTGTTCGAGATCGCCGGGCCAGACCCGGATGAAGCCATAGCGTTCGATGACGGGGAAGGCGTGGGCCGGGGGAAACCTGCCGACCTGCTGCCCCGGCATGTTGTCGGGTCGGCTGCGGCAATCGACGGCAAGGCCGTGATAGCCGCACACCAGCGTGTCGCCGCGCACGAAACCGAGCGAAAGCGGCGCGCCGCGATGCGGGCAGAAATCCTCCAGCGCGATGACGCCGCCGCTTGCGGGGCGGAAAGAACACCATGCGCTGTCCGGTGACCTGGCGAGCGAGCGGCTGGTCGCCGACCTCGCCCGCGCTTGCCACGTCATACCAGGCGTCGAGCGGCCAGCTGGGTTGCGTTGCTGTCGTCATCACACTCTCCTGCCGAACTGCGTAGATTCATGACGAGCCGGACGCCATAGGCAGGTCGGGGGGTCGACCACCCTTTTCGTCCGGGAGGATTTCATGCGTCGAAACTGGCTTGGCGAAGCGCTTCACCGCCGCCAAGATCGCCGCGCTTCGCCGGGCCTTCGGCGCCGTTGCATGACCCCATCACAGGAATCGCCCGATGACCGTCCGTTCGCTTTCCCGTCGCGCCGCGTCGCTGGTCGCGCTGGCGCTGCTGTCGCCGAGCACATCGGCGCAGACGTCGCCGCCGACCGTGGCTGAACGTCCCGCCCCGCCCGCGGCATGGACGTCGGCGCCGTTCGTGCCGTTATGGACCGGTACGCCGCCGGGCGGCGGGTTCAAGGCGGGCGCGGTGCCGGCGAACGATCCCGCGACGTTCCTGCGCAATATCGATCGGCCGGGGCTGCGTGTGTTCAAGCCGGAACGGGCGAACGGGGCGTCGGTGCTGGTGATTCCGGGCGGTGCCTATACCTTCCTGTCGATCGGCAATGAGGGCGTTGACATCGCCGGGCGGCTGACCGCGCTCGGCTATACCGTCTATGTCCTGACCTATCGCCTGCCGGGCGAAGGGTGGGCGAACCGGGCCGATGTGCCGTTGCAGGATGCGCAGCGCGCCCTGCGCATGGTCCGCGCCGCCGCGACCCGCGACGGGCTGGACCCGCATCAGATCGCGGTGGTCGGTTTCTCGGCGGGCGGGCACCTGGCGGCGACGCTGGAGACCGATTTCGCGCAGACCGTCTATCCCCCACGCGATGCGACCGACCGGATCGACGCGCGGCCCGACGCGGCCGCGCTGATCTATCCGGTGATCGCCGCCGCCCCGCCCTTCACCCATGCGCAGTCGGCGGAGAAGCTGCTCGGCCCGAACCCCGATGCGGCGGCGGTCGCACGGCGGTCCCCGGCGCAGCATGTCACCGGGGCGACGCCGCCGACCTTTTTGCTGCATGCGATGGACGATGGCGCGGTGGTGCCCGACAACAGCCTGCTGATGATGGCGGCGCTGCGCAGGGCGGGACGCCCGGTCGAGGCGCATTTCCCGACCGAAGGCGGCCACGGCTTCGGTGTCGGCACGCCCACGATGCCCGCCGGCCATTGGGTCGAGATGTTCGACCGGTGGCTGCAACGCACCTTCGTCAAGGCAACACCACCGGCGGAGTGATTTGCCGGCTTGCAATCATCAGTCATTTAGCCATGCATCATAGCAATCCGGCGATGACCGGTTGGAGGGATGCAGCATGGCTGACACGATGCGGGTTTCGGAAGCCGACGGGTGGACCCGGCGCGGCCTGCTCGGCGTGTCGACGGCGCTGGCCGGGGCAGCGGCACTCCCGGGCTCGGCACAGGCGGCGCCCGAACGGCTGACCAGCATCGGCCTGACCTTTGCCTATGAAGCGATCGTGACGCTGGGCAAGACCGAGGAGGTCGGCGCGACTCCACTGGGCAAACGCATCCGCATCCCGATCACCGGCGGCCGGTTCAGCGGCCCCCGCCTTTCCGGCACGATCCTGCCCGAGGGGATGGACTGGCAACTGGTCCGGGCCGACGGCACGACGGTGCTGGAGGCGAGCTATCTGATGCGCGAGCGCGACGGGACGCTGATCCATATCCGCAATCGTGGGTTGATACGCGGATCGTATATCCGCACGACGCCCGAGTTCGAGGTGCCGCTAGGCAAGCATCAATGGCTTAACGAGGCGATCTTCCTCGGCACGGTCGGGGCGGCCGATCCGGCGGACGGCGCGGCGGTGCGCATCACCGTCTATCAGGTGGCATGACGATGGAAGCGAGGGCGATGCGACGGGCGATGACGCTGGGCGCGATACTGGCCGGATCGGCGCTGGCCGGTTGCGCCACGCCGACGACGCCCGCTGCAACGACGACGCTGGCCAAGGCGCAGGGCTGTGCCGCGCTGGTGAACGCGGGCGGATGGAGCGACCCGACGCTGCGCATCCTGGCCGCCGAGGAACGCGCCGCCGGCTGACGATCGACGCCGGACCGGGCGCGAAGACCCCGCCTTTGCCAGCCCATTGCGAGGTGACCGGGGTGCTGCACGAACGCACCGGGCAGGACGGACAGCGTTATGCGATCCGGTTCCGGATGCGGTTGCCCGATGCGTGGAACCGGCGGTTCGTGTTCCAGGGCGGCGGCGGGACCAATGGCGATATCGGCAATGCGGTCGGCCCCGCCACCGGCGGCGCGGTCGCACTGGCGCAGGGCTATGCCGTCATCAGCCAGGATTCGGGCCATTCGAACGCGACCAATGCCGATCCGGCGCGCGGCGGCGCGGTGTCGTTCGGGTTCGATGCGCAAGCGCGGGCGGACTATGGCCATGCGTCGCTGAAGGCCAGTTATGACACGGCGCGCGCGATCCTGCGCCGCTATTATCATGGCGAGCCGGCGCACAGCTATTTCGCCGGCTGTTCGAAGGGTGGACAGGAAGGCATGGCCTTTGCCCAGCGCTATCCCGAGGCGTTCGACGGCATCCTTGCCGCCGCGCCCGGTTTCGCGCTGCCAAAGGCGGCGATCGCCGAGGCGTGGGACACACAGACCTATGCCGCGCTGGTCCGCGCACCGGGCGAGACGAGCGTGCCGATCGCGCGGCTGGCGCAGGCGTTTTCGGATGCCGACCTGTCGCTGGCGCGCAGCGCGGTGCTGGCGGCGTGCGATGCGAAGGACGGGCTGAGCGACGGGCTGGTCGGCAATTTCGCGCAGTGCGGAACGGCCGAGGTGGTGCGCGAACTGCGCGCGCGACAATGCAGCGGGCAGAAGCAGCAAAGCTGCCTCGCCCCCGGTCAGATCGATGCGCTGGTCAAGGGGTTCGGCGGACCGCGCGACAGCCGGGGCAACGCCCTTTATGCCAGCTTCCCATGGGATGCGGGGCTCAGCGACAATGGCTGGCGGATCTGGAAACTGGGTCTGACCACCCCAGCCATTCCGGCGATCAACGCGGCGATGGGCGCACCGGCGCTGGCGACGATCTTCTCGACGCCGCCGCGTGCCTTGGGGCCGACGCCGCAGGCGGGGATGGACTATCAGCTCGGCTATGACTTCGATCGCGATCCGGCGGCGATCGATGCGACCGCGCCCGGTTTCCCCCGGTCGGCATGGATGGATATCGCGGCACGGTCGAGCGACCTGACGCGGTTCCGCGCGCGCGGCGGGCGGATGATCGTGCCGCACGGCGTGTCGGACCCAGTCTTCTCGATTAACGACACGATCGACTGGTGGAATCATGTCGACCGGCGCAGCAACGGCCGGGCGGCGTCATTCGTCCGGGTCTTCCCGGTGCCGGGCATGGCGCATTGCGCGGGCGGGCCGGCGACCGACCAGTTCGACGGCTTCGCCGCGCTGGTCCGCTGGGTCGAAGCGGGCAGCGCTCCCGACCGGATCGAGGCGGCGGCGGGAGCGACGACGCCATGGCCCGGCCGCACCCGCCCGCTCTGCCCCTATCCACTGGTCGCCCGGCCGATCGCCGGGGCGGGCGATACCGAGCGGGCGGCAGCGTTCGAGTGCCGGGCGTAGAACGTAATGACCGAGCTCAACCCGTCCGTCCCGAACCGGCATTGAGTCTGTCGAGTCGGTATCACCGTTCAGCGGCTGATCCAGTTGACCGGAACCGTCGCCCCAGCGGAGGCTGGGGCCTTGTGCGGCTCCTGTCTCGTGCCATCACCAGGAAATCCCAGCCTGCGCCGGGAGGACATCTGGTTCGATTGCGATGAATCACACCAGAGTCTGATGACAATAAGTAGAACCGTTCATGCTGAGTAGGGGCTGAGCGAAGTCGAAGACCCGTATCGAAGCACCTGTGGCACGGGTCCTTCGATACGCCATTTCGACAGGCTCAATGGCAACTCAGGACGAACGGATTGGCCTCATGTCATTATGTTCTAGAGCGGTCTCCGACCGATCTGCACCGTCACGACGGAGCCGATTTTTTGTTTGTGGTTAGGAGCGAGGAAGGAGCGGGGCATGGCCCCCGTGACTGACGAGGGACGCCGCCACAGACGAAAATCGGCCCGCCCCGAAGGGGTTTCGTCAGGAAGGCCGCCGGACGTCGTTGCGACGCTTGCAGGGGCAGACCAGCCCCTGCTTCGCGCCGCTCCTCGCCGGCAACCTTCCTGACGCAATCGTGATGGCGCAGATCGGTCGGAAACCGCTCTAGCGACAGCGTAACTCCGGCCCGCGCGTGGCGGGCCGGAGCACAGGTCAGGCGAGGTCGTAATCGGCGAGCTTGGTGGCGAAGCCCGCGGTGCCGGCCGTCTTCGACAGGCTGTAGAGATAATAGTCGACGCCGTCCTCGCTATACGATCCGTTATAGTAGAGCGTGGTGATCGTCTTGCCGGCTTCGTTCTTCATCGCGACGGATGCACCGTTGCCAAGGTCGAGGACCTTGTTGCGACCGAAGAGGATGACATTGTCATTGTCGCTATCGGCGATCTTGCGGGTGGTGACCAGCAGATCGCCGCTGCCGAAGTCGAGGATCGAGTCGCGCGACGCGCCGATGTCGCTGCCGAAGAAGAAGACGTCGGAGCTGCCCTTTCCGCCGATCAGCGTGTCCGCGCCGGCTCCACCGTCGAGCCAGTCGTCACCGGCGCCGCCCTCCAGCCGGTCGTTGCCCGCGCCGCCCTGCAACAGATCCTTGCCGGCATTGCCGATCAGGGTGTTGGCGACGGCGTTGCCGTACAGCTTGTCGTTGCCCGATCCGCCTCGCGCATTTTCGATGACGACGCCATTGGCGATGGTGTAGCCGCCATAGATGCCCTCGGCATAGGATACGCGCCCGCCGCCGCCGGTTTCGTAGCGCAGCGTCGCCGCGCGCAAATCGATCAGCGCGTCGCGCGCACCGTCATAGACGATCTGGTCGGTGCCCCCGGCATCCCATATCGACGAATAATAGGTGCCCGCCGCGTTGACGTCCTTGAGCGTATAGGTGTCGTTGCCGGTCGCGGTATCTTCGTTGACGCCGTATTTGTCCTGGATCGCGGCGATGTCGAACGCCATCAACCCGCCGAGATAGCCATAGCCCGCATCGGTCGGCGCGTTGCCATAGGGCGAATCCTGCCAGCCATCTTCGTACGACATCATTGTGAAGACGCCCTGGTTCAGCGCGAAATCGCCGGTCGTATAGTCGGCGACCCCGCCCCTTCGGACTCGACGCCGCGCATCACGCCCGAATGGCCGCCATTGTCGTGCGGATGGGCAAGACCATGGCCATGGCCGAATTCGTGGATCAGTGTGACGAAGGAGAAGCCGCCCTGCGCCAGATTCTTGGCGTTCCAGCGATTGTCGCCGGAGTTGAACAGCGCCGTACCCTCGTCCTTCTCCTGCGGCGGGCTCATTGATCCCAGCAGCGATACGCCGGGTCCCGGCGTACCCTGATAGGTGAAATATTCGAAATCTGCCGCGGCACGATCCTGCGTTTCGACATAGACGACGTCGGCGACCTTCTCGAACTCCTTCAGCGCGGTCCAGATCGCCTTGAGCTCGAAATCCTTGGCGCCGACCGCGACCGTCGCGGGCGGCAGGCTGGGCGAGGTCGGGTCTTCGGTAACGTACAGGTCACCGGCCTTGGCAAAATAGATGGTGACGACGTTCTTGCCGGTGATGCCGGTACCCTTGGCATCCGCGGTCTCCTGCGGATTGCCGGTGATATGGCCGGTTTCCTTGCCATCGGGGTTGCGGACGGTGCCGTCTACCTGCGTGCCCCAGTCGATCGCGTAGAGCGGGTTGTCGGTGCTGTAATAGGGGACGTAGCGCGGCTGTCCGGTCACGTCGTTGACCGACACCGAATAGTCACCGATCAGGTCGCCCTTGGTGCCGTCGGCGGGCGTGTTGTCATAGGCGCGGGCGTTGACGAAATAGGTCCCGCTAGTGGTCGGAGTATAGGTCAGGATCGCGTCGAACCCGCTATTCACAGTGTTGATCGTCGTGCTGGCCCCGCCATCGGCAGCGGTGATGATCTTGCCCGACGCATCATAGAGTTCGAGATAGCTATCGGCGAGCGGTACGCCGGTCGGGCCACCGGCCTTGGTGAACATGCCGATTTCGTAGGTCTTTCCGGCGACCAATTGCACCTTGAAGAAATCCTGGTCACCGATCGTGCCGAGCGTCGATACGGTCGCAGGCGCCCCCACGGTCAGCGTCGCGTTGGTCGAGGTATCGTCGGCGATATCGGGTTCGAGCACTAGCAGTGCCGACGTCAACGTCGAGGCGCCGTCGGCAAGATATTCACGATGATGCATGCGTCAAATCCCCATCGACTGCGGGAGGGCATGACGGGCCGGCATCGCGTCTTCGCAAGATCGGGCGACGAATTGGCGATGCGGGGTCAGGGCACTCCCAAGATGAATGCTCGAAAGCAAGGCTTTGTTCGTCCCGGCCGCAAGGTTCGTGGCCGATGGGGAATGGTTAAGGCGAAATTTCCGGCAATGCAAAGAACGGAACCGTACGGTGTTGCCACCGACTCCATGCCGTAGCGTTTTCTATCGATAACAACGATTAAGCGGACGCAGCACCTCTATACGCCGACTTATCTCGTGTTTTATTACCGGCATATTGTTGGTTTTTTCCGCTTGTGACGCGACGTAGCGTTTTCATGGCACGGTGAACGGTGTGCGGCAAAGCCAGCGGCTTTGGCACGGATCCCATCCTGTCACACCGGCGGCAGGCGTTCTCGCGCAGATAGTTGGCGACCCCGCCCCGCCATTCGACGCGCCATGCCGTATGCTCGGCCGGCTGCACCGGCGGCCTATCGGCTGGCCGTCGACACCTGAATGGACGGGGGCGATCGTTACTCCGCCTTTTGTCGTCACGACCGCAGGATTATGCTTTCGCTGTTGATGTTTGAACCAGCCGTGCTGCTCATAACCCCGGCAATTCGGATCAGGCGGCGCGGTCGCTACGGAAGTCGCCATGGACTACGACGCTGCCGGTCCGGCCGGGTTCGGCACGACCGGCGCCACGCGGCAGGATGAAGCGGCCGACCTGTCCGGCAAGCTGATCGGCATGATCGGCGAGCGTCCGCGCAGCGGCGGTCGCCTGTTCGACCATCGCCGCGTTGCGCTGGGTCACGGCGTCCATTTCGCAGACGGCGGTATTGACCTGTTGCAGCCCGATCGACTGGTGTTCGGACGATTCGGCGATGCGGTGGACTAGCGCGCTGACCTCGCCGATGCGATCGACGATCCGACGCAGTGCGTTGCCGGTCTCGTTGACCAGCGCGACGCCGGTGTCGACCTGCTCGCTCGACGCGGTGATCCGGAGCTTTACATCACGCGCCGCATCGGCGGAGCGCTGCGCCAGCGCGCGGACTTCGCTGGCGACGACCGCGAACCCCTTGCCCGCATCACCGGCCCGTGCCGCCTCCACGCCGGCATTCAACGCCAGCAGGTTGGTCTGGAAGGCGATGCCGTCAATCACGCTGATGATGTCGCTGATCTCGTTCGAGGCGCGTTCGATCGACCCCATCGCATGGACGGCGCGGTCGACCACCGCCCCGGACTGGTTCGCCTCCTCGCGCGCCTGATCGACGACCAGCTTGGCCTGCGCCGCGCCGCTGGCGGTCTGGCGAACGGTGCCGGTGATCTGATCCATCGCCGCCGCCGTTTCCTCGAGACTGGCCGCCTGCTGTTCGGTGCGTTGCGACAGCGCGTCGGACGCGCGGCTGATGTCGAGCGCGCCTTCGTTGATGCTGTCGCTGGCCGACGCGACTGCCTGCAACGCGTCGGCGACAGCACCCATCGCCCGGTTATAGTCGTGCCGCAGCTGCTCGGTCTCGTCGGGAAACGCGGTGTCGATACGGTGGCTGAGGTCGTTGTCGGCGAGGCGGGTCAATCCCGCGCCAAGCGACGCGACCACTTGTTGCTGCATGCTCGACGTTGCATCCAGCCGGAGGCCATTGTTGCGGAACGTCGCCATCGCCCGCGCCATCCGGCCGACACAGTCACGATAGTCGGAAAAGGGGATCGGCGCATCGAACTCGCCCGCCGCCAGCGCCTCCATGCGCACGACCGTCGTGACATAGGGGTCGCAAATCAGTTTGCGCGCGACCAGCGAGACCAGCACGATCGACACCACGCTCGCCACCGCCGCCGCGACATAGGGCATCGCCGGACCGCCGGCGGACGGCGACAACAACGCCACCGCGAGCGGAAGCGACGCCAGCGATCCGTTCAGGATCGCAAGCGCCACGAACTTGACCCGGATGGGCGCGTCGGCCTTGAACCAGCGAACCACGGGATACTTCTCCTGAACGACGTAACGGCGGCCACCCTGTGTGCGCCATTCGCGAACGAAGCATTAATACAACGCGCCACGAAACCACCGATCCCGCCGATCGATCGGGCAAAGATCTGATTTCGCTCGTTTTCCAATCATCACCTTTTGGTACGAGGGTACGCCTGCGAACGATCTATCCCTCCGTCGCCAGCCGTGGATCGGGACCGACTGCCGCATCGAAAACCCGGTGCCATGTGCCATCCGCCGGTCGTTATCCTGCATCAGTCGACATGTCGCAAAATGAACCGCCCATTAATGTCGTTATCGATTCCTCTACTTGTAAATGTCGATTTTACTTTGCTTTCTGCTTCTACAATCGATGCGATGCCCGGCCGATTTACTGTTTGTTAACCAGTGTTCACACATTTTAAGCATCGGTAGACGGCACCGGTCCCTGTCCGGTCGACATACCCTGTATCTAGTATTCAGGCAGAGGCAGAGGCAGAAAGCGAATGGGATATCATCCTTCGGCGCTCGGTAGCTTCCGGGATTGGCCGCATGCCGGCATCAACAAGCTGTATCGCGACGGCGACCGCGCCGTGCGCGATCTGGCCATTGATCGCAGCGGCGTATTGGGGCGGATGCGCGACCCCGAACTGGCGACGATCGTCGGCTTCACCGCGGCGGAGTACAAGACGGCGATGGCCGGCCTGTCGATCGTCACCGGTCGGCGGCAAATCCTGCTCGGCGCGATCGGGACCGATGTCTATGAAACACCGCTGGAAGACTCCTTCTGCGCCGTCGCGGTCCAGCGCCCCGACGAACCGCTGATCGTGCCCGACGCCACGCGCGACCCGCGGTTCGCCACCTTCCGCACGGTGACCGGCCAGCCCTTCGTGCGCTTCTATGCCGGGGTTCCGGTGCTCGATCGCAACGGCTTCGCATTGGGCGCGCTGTGCATCGCCGACCGGACGCCGCGCCACGAGGCGTTCGACCCGACCATGTTGCTGATCCGCGCGCGCGAGATCGAACGGCTGCTTCGCTCGTAGAATCGAATGACCCGACAAAGCCTTACCGGGTTGCGACGCGGTCGTTTCCCGGTACGATCCCGACGATAACATGTTGGGAGAGATGGCAATGACCGCGCGCTTCGACCGCCGTACCCTGTTGGCCGGCGGCCTCGCCGCTTCCACCGCCGGCGTCCTGCCAATGAACGAGGCATTTGCCCAGCGGCGCCGGACCTCGGCCAACGACAAGCTTCAGGTCGGCCTGATCGGCTGCAAGGGCATGGGCTGGTCCAATCTGAGCGCGATGCTGAAGGGATCGGACGTGGTGCCGGTCGCGCTGTGCGACGTCGATGCCCGGGTACTGGCCGAGCGCGGGGCGGAGCTGAAGAAGGCGTCGGGGCGTGCGCCGCGGCTGTACGACGATTATCGCCGGATGCTCGACGACCGGTCGGTCGACGCGGTCATCATCGCCACCCCCGATCATTGGCACGCGCTACAACTGACCGATGCGATGTCGGCGGGCAAAGATGCCTATTGCGAAAAGCCGCTGGGCAATTCGATCGCCGAATGCCGGGCGATGGTCGCCGCCAAGCAACGGCACAACCGCGTGGTACAGGTCGGCCAGTGGCAGCGCAGCAACCAGCATTGGGCCGACGCGATCGCGCTGGTCCAGGGCGGCGGCATCGGCCGGGTGCGGAAGGTCAAGGCATGGGCCTATATGGGATGGATGAAGCGGGTCGCGCCGCAACCCGATCAGGCGGTACCGGCGGGCGTCGATTATGATCGCTGGCTGGGACCGGCGCCGGCGCGCGCGTTCAATCCCAACCGCTTCCATTTCAGCTGGCGCTGGTATTGGGACTATGCCGGCGGGTTGATGACCGACTGGGGCGTGCACCTGATGGACATCGCGCTGCTGGGGATGAAGGCATCGGTGCCGAAGTCGGTCAGTTCGCTGGGCGGTGCCTATGGCTATCCCGATTCCGCGATGGAGACACCCGATACCCAGACCGCGATCTTCGATTTCGGCGACTATTCGGTCGAATGGGAACATGCCGTCGGTATCAGCCACGGCCCCTATGGCGGGCGCGACCATGGCGTGGCGTTCGTCGGCGAAACGGGAACGCTGGTCGTCGATCGCGGTCAGTGGCAGGTGTTTCCGGAGATCAGCGACGGCAAGCCGCTGACGCGCGAGGTACCGGTGACCAAGTCGAGCGACAACGGCATCGAGCGCCACACCGCCGACTTCGTCGCCTGCGTCAAGGATCGCACGCGCACCCCGGCCTGCCCGATCGAGTCCGCCGCCAATACCGCGATCGTTTGCCAGATGGGCAATATCGGCTGGAAAACCGGGCGGAAGGTGCATTGGGACGCGGCGGCAGGACAGTTCACCGGCGACGCCGATGCCAATGCGCTCATCACGCCCCGCTATCGCGCGCCCTATCGTTTGCCGGCCTGACGCAGCGGGGACGTCGGCTTCGCGTCAGTCGTCCTCGTCCTCGAAGCCGACCAGATCGAGCGCGCGCGCCTTGATCTGGCGGGTCATGCACCAATGGACCAGCGCATCCTCGCGGCCGTGCGTGACCCACACTTCCTTGGGTGCGATTTCGGTCAGGGTTTGGGTCAGTTCGTCCCAGTCGGCATGGTCGGACAGGATCAGCGGCAGTTCGACGCCGCGCTGGCGGGCACGCTGGCGGACGCGCATCCAGCCGCTGGCCATCGCGGTGATCGGGTCGGGCAGCCGCCGCGACCAGCGATCGCCCAGCGCCGAGGGCGGCGCGACGATGATCCGGCCCTGCAACTCCGCCTTGGTCGCGCCCGCCACGGGTCGTAACTCGCCCAGGTCGACGCCCAGATCGACATAGAGGTCGCACAAACGCTGCATCGCGCCGTGGAGGTAGATCGGATCGTCGAACCCCATCGCCCGCGCCTCGGCGATCACCCGCTGCGCCTTGCCCAGCGCATAGGCCCCTACCAGCACGCAGCGTTCGGGTTCGGTGCGTAGCGCCGCGAGCAACTTGTCGATCTCGTCGCGGGTCTCGGGATGGCGGAAGACGGGCAGGCCGAACGTCGCCTCGGTCACGAACACGTCGCACGGCACCGGCTGGAACGGAACGCAGGTCGGATCGGCACGGCGCTTGTAATCGCCCGACACGACGACGCGTTCGCCCTGATGGTCGAGTACGATCTGCGCCGATCCCAGCACATGGCCGGCGGGGACGAAGGAAATGTCGACCTCGCCCATGCGGAGGGTTTCGCCATAGGCGACCGCCACGCCGTTCTGCGGGCCGTAGCGCGTGTCCATGATCGCCAGCGTCTCGGGCGTCGCCCACACCGTCTGGTGCCCGCCGCGCGCGTGATCGGCATGACCGTGCGTCACCAGTGCGCGTTCGACCGGTTCGGACGGGTCGATCCACATGTCGATCGCCGGAATATGGATGCCGGTCGGGTGCGGCGTGATCCAGCGAGCAAGGGCCATGGCGGACAGATGGGGCGCATGGTCTGACCTGCCAAGGTCATCGAACCGACATATCAGCGTGATAGCGCACAAGCCGTTCGTAACGATTGCCAGCCCTTGCCGACGCCCGCTCCACCCCGTTTCAGCCTGTTTGCGGCGGGCATGGCCGCCTTCTGCGTCTATTTCGCGATGTACGCCTTTCGCAAGCCGATCATGGCGGTCGGCTTCACCGATCAGAGCGCGTGGTGGCCGGGGCTGGATTACAAGGCGACGCTGATTATCGCGCAGGCGATCGGCTATGCGCTGTCGAAGATGCTGGGGGTGAAGGTCGTCGCCGAACATGCGACCGGCGCACGCGCGCGGCTGATCCTCGCGCTGGTTGGTGCGGCATGGACGGCGCTGCTAGGCTTCGCGCTGCTGCCGCCGCGGTTCGGGCCGGTGTGCCTGTTCCTGAACGGATTGCCGCTGGGGATGATCTGGGGGCTCGTCTTCAGCTATCTGGAGGGACGGCGCGTGTCGGAAATGCTGGCGGCGATGCTGACCGCCAGCTTCATTCTGTCGTCGGGCGCGACCAAGACCGCGGGCGCGCTGTTGGTGCAGCACGGCCTGTCGCCCTTCTGGATGCCGGCAGTGACCGGATTGTTGTTCGCGCCGGTGCTGGTCGTGGCGCTGATCGTGCTGGCGCGGACCCCACCGCCCGATGCCGCCGATCGCGCGGCAAGAGGCGTGCGGGTGGCGATGGATGGCACGGCGCGACGTGCCTATGTCCGGGCGCATGCGCTGCCGCTGACGCTATTGATCCTCGGCTATACGCTGCTGACGGGCTTGCGCGATTTCCGCGACAATTTCGCCGCCGAGATCTGGGGCGACCTCGGCAACGGCGCGCCTGCGGCGATCTTTTCGATCACCGAGGTACCGGTGACGATCGTCGTGCTGATCGGCATGGCGTTGCTGGCTAAGATCCGCAGCAACCTGCGTGCGTTGCTGGCGATCCATGGCGCGATCCTGTTCGGCGCGCTGGCGCTGGGCGGGGCGACGCTGCTGTTCCGGCTGGGCATGATCGGGCCGGTCGCATGGACGGTGTGGATCGGGATCGGCATCTACAGCGCCTATGCCCCGTTCAGCGCGGTGCTGTTCGACCGGATGATGGCGCTGGGCAAGTCGCCGGGCAATGCCGGCTTCCTGATCTATCTAGGCGATTCGTTCGGCTATGCCGGCAGTGTCGGCCTGTTGCTCCTACGCGAGCTGGCCGACGATCGCGCGCCGTGGCTGGGGTTCTTTACCGGAGCGACGCTTGCGACGGCGCTGGTGCTAGGCGGGGGTGCGTTGTTGTCGGCACTGTGGTTCCGGCGACGGTTTACGGCTGAATCATGATGATATCGCTTTGATATCCACATTTCCTCGGCCACCTTCATCATCCGTCACACACCCGTCATCAAGATCCGCCAAAGGCGGGTCGGGAGCCGGACGACCGGCCGGGACATCAGCGGCGGGACCGCGGGGGAGACATCATGAAGTTCATCACGGGTGCGGCGATCCTCGCGATCGCGGCGGGGACGACGCACGCTTATGCGCAGACGGCCCCGGCCGATGCGACCACGACCGAGGTGTCGGGCGGCACGCAGGACGAGGCACGCAGCGGCGAGATTGTCGTGACCGGCCGCGCCACGACCTTCGCCAACACGCAGGTGACCGAGCCGATGCTCGACCGGCAATCGGCGCTGACCAGCGTCAACGACGTCATCAAGGAACTGCCCGGTGTGTTCGTCGCGGAAGGCGATGCGTTCGGTTCGTCGGACTGGGCGACCTCGATCAGCATCCGCGGCTTCAGCTCGGGCGGCGGTGGCGGCCAGCAGATCGGATCGACGATCGACGGCCTGCCCAATGGTGGCTCCGGCTATGGCGGCGGATCGCGCGCCAACCGCTATCTCGACGTGCTGAACCTGAAGACGGTGATCGTATCGCAGGGCACGGCCGACATCTCGTCGCGCTCGAACGAGGCGCTGGGCGCCACGCTCGATTACGTCACGACCGATCCGGCGCGCGACACCCGCTATCGCTTCACGCTGGCCAGCGGCGACTTCGGCGCGCGCAAGATTTATGGTCGCGTCGATACCGGCCAGTTCGCCGGAGACACCCGCGCCTTCGTCAGCGCCTCGACCAGCCGCGTGAAGGACTGGATCGGTGGCTCCGGCGAAACCCGCCGCGACCATGTCGATGCGAAGATCGTCAGCAATATCGACCGGGTGAAGCTGACCGGCTGGGTCAGCTATGACGATGCCGACGAAGCCGAATTCGGGTCGGTCAGCCCCGAAATGTTCGCCAACGATCCGAACCACGATGCCTATACCGACGACTGGACCGGCATTCCCTATATCGATCAGGGCTATCGATCGACTTCGCGGGCGCTGCGCCGCAACTTCTTCACCTATCTGCGCGGCGAAACCGATCTCGGCGAAGTGAAGCTGTCGGGCACCGCTTATTACCACCGCATGCGCGGGCGCGGCGATTTCGCGCCGCCCTATCTGGTCGATGTCCGCGACGACGGCACCGGCAATCCCGAAAGCGAATTTACCGGCAGCCAGCCGACGAAGATCGGCGGCGGCAATCTCGGTCGCTATTATTTCGTGACGCCGACGGGGGCGAAGGCGACGTTCCTGACCGGGTGCACCGGCACGGCGGCGATCCCGGCAGTCTATGCGCCGGCCTGCTATGCGGCGAATTCGACGCCGGTCATGTCGTACCGCCATACGCATTACGAGAACGACAGGGGCGGCCTGACTGCCGACGCGGCGTGGACGCACGATTTCGGTGGGTTCGAGAACACGCTGCGCGGTGGCCTGTGGTGGGAACGCGGCCGCGCGAACCAGACGCGCGACTGGCATAAGATCACCAACGCGCTGGTCGGCCCCGCTTTCGACGGCAAGCCCTATTACCAGCAGTTCAGCACCGATTACGACCTCGACGAGATCATGTATTATGTCGACGATGCGGTGACCTATGGCCCGCTGACCGCGCGGTTCGGCGTCAAGCAGTTCTTCCTCGACCAGCGCCGCGCCGAATTGCTGAACGACCGCGCCGTGACCGAGCTGAACTCGAACAGCCGCCCGCTGATCTCGACCGGCATCGTCTATCATGCACCGATCGACGGGCTGGAGGCGTTCGCCGGCTATTCGCAGAACTTCGCCGCGATCGGCAATGGCCCCCTGGGCGAACCGCGCGAAGTGATCGACCGCATCCGCCCCGAAACGGCCAACAACATCGAAATCGGCGCGCGCTATTCGACGCTGCGGGTCAAGGCGTCGCTGACCGCATACGACATCAAGTTCAACAACCGCATCCAGTCGATCTCCGCCAACCTGGTCACCGGCATCGATTATCTGGAGGAACAGGATAGCGTCTATCTGAACGTCGGCGGGATCAAGAGCCGGGGTATCGAGGCGGCGCTCGCCTACCGCGTCACGCAGGGGCTGACCCTGTCGGGCAACTACACCTACAACCACGCGACCTATATCGGCACCGGCAATGCCGCGCAGGACGCCGATATCGGCGTGACGCCGGGGCGGCAGGTCATCAACTCGCCCCGCAATATGTGGGTCGCGGCGGCTGATTATGCGCGCGGCGTGTTCAAGATCGGCGGCGCCGCCAAGTTCGTCGGCGACCGCTTCATCGGCAGCGACGGCACCGCCGCCGCGCCCAGCTTCACCACCGTCGACGCCTATGCCGGCGTCGATCTGGGCGAGGTCACACCGCTGCTGAAGGGCATGGCGCTGACGGTACAGGCAACCAACCTCGCCGATCGCCGCTACCTTGCCGGCGCGGACGGAGGCTCGGCGTTCCTCGGCACGCCGCGCACCGTCACGGCGGCGTTGACGTTCGATTTCTGAGGCAGCCAACCTGGCCGAACCAAACCGTTCGTACTGAGTAGGGGCTGAGCTTGTCGAAGACCCGTATCGAAGTATCTGCCCCGAAGCGGTCCTTCGATACGCCATTTCGACAAGCTCAATGGCTACTCAGGACGAACGGCATTTTTTGGTGGACCGACCATCGCGGTTCACTGTGAGGATAGTTCCCATGGTCGACCTGTCACGCCGCACCCTCCTGTCCACCGGCGCCGCGCTGGCCGGCGCGGCGGCGCTGCCCGCATCGATCGCGCGTGCGGCGGCGATCGCACCCGACCGACGCAGCGGCACCATCGCCGACGTGCAGCACGTCGTGATCCTGTGTCAGGAAAATCGCGGCTTCGACCATTATTTTGGGACGTTGCGAGGCGTGCGCGGGTTCGGCGACCGCTTCCCCATCCCCACCCCCACCGGCACCGTCTGGCAACAGAGTGACCGCGCCGGCACTGGCGGCCCCCGCATCGTCTCCCCCTTCCATCTCGACACTGCCCGCCAGTTCGAGCTGATGCGCATGGAGGGCACGCCGCATAGCTGGCCCGATGCCCAGCGCGCATGGGACGATGGCCGCATGGCGCATTGGCCCGAGGCGAAGCACCCGCGCGCCATGGGCCATTACCGCCGCGACGACATCCCGTTCCAGTTCGCGCTCGCCGAGGCGTTCACGATCTGCGACGCCTATCATTGCGCGGTGCAGACCGGGACCAACACCAACCGCCTGTTCCTGTGGAGCGGCACGAACGATCCACACGGCACCCATGGCGGGCCGGCGATTGGCAATTCCCATGACAATTTTGTCGAAAATGGCGGTGCGGCCGATCCCTATCGCTGGAAGACGACGGTCGAACGCCTGCAGGCGGCGGGCGTCGACTGGCGCATCTATCAGGACATGGCCGATAATTTCACCGACAACCCGCTGGCCGGTTTCGCGACCTTCCGCGACGCGCATGCCGGGCGCGGCGATGCGGTGCTGAAGGACCGCGCGCTCACCACGCGTGGGCCGGAGTTGCTGAAGGCCGATGTGCTCGCCGGTCGCCTGCCGCAAGTGTCCTACGTCATCGCCACCGCCGCCGGGTCCGAACATCCCGGCCCCTCCAGCCCGGCACAGGGCGCGGACTATACCGCCCGCGTGCTCGATGCGCTGACCGCCGATCCGAAGGTCTGGGCGCGGACCGTGTTGCTGGTGATGTTCGACGAGAATGACGGGTTCTTCGACCATGTGCCGCCCCCCGCCCCGCCGTCGCGCGCTGCCGATGGCACGGCGTTCGGCGGATCGACCATCGACCTGACCGGCGAATATCACGACGTGCCGAGCAGCGGCGATGCGGCGATTGACCTGCCCGACTATCGCGGCCGCCCCTATGGCCTCGGCCCGCGCGTGCCGCTCTATGTCGTGTCGCCATGGAGCCGGGGCGGCTGGGTCAATTCGCAGACCTTCGACCACACGTCGGTAATCCGCTTTCTGGAGGCGCGCTTCGGCATCCACGAACCGAATATTTCGGCGTGGCGGCGGGCGATCTGCGGCGACCTGACCTCGACCTTCGACTTTGCCGCGGCCGATGTTGCAACCCCGACCTTGCCCGACCCGGCGCCCGATGCAAGACGTGCGGCAGCGATCGAGGGGCAGGTCGATCCCGGGGCGCCGCCCGCCGCCGCGCCGTGGCAGGAAGGTGGCATTCGCCGGTCGCGCCCGTTGCCCTATCGGGCTGAGGTGATCGAGCGCGGCGATGCGACCGGGCTGCACCTCCACTTCGCCGCCGACGGCGCGGGCGCGGTGTTCCATGTCTATGACCGACAAGCGCTCGATCAGCCACCGCGACGTTTCAGCGTGGCCGCCGGCGACCGGATCGACGGCCATTGGCCTTATGCCGCCGACGGTGGCTATGACCTGTGGGTGCTGGGGCCGAACGGTTTCCACCGCCATTTCGTCGGGCGGCGCGACGATCCGGCGATGGCGATCGCGTGGAGCCTGTCCGATGCCGGGCTGACGCTACGAGTCGGCACCGCACCGGGGCTGCGGGTGCGCCGCCTGACGCCGGGCGGCGGTGCGTCGGAAGAGGTTCTGCTGGGGGGACGGCATCGCTGGTCGCTCGATGGTGCGCTTGGCTGGTATGACGTGACGCTGTCGAGCAGCGCGGTACCCGGTTGGCGCCGCCGCCTCGCCGGACGCCACGACCGCGCGGGACGCGCAAGCAGCAGCGATCCGTTCGCGAGCGGCATCGCGCGCGGCTGATCCGGGCGGACCTCCGTCGCGACCGTCACCATATTCTTCGAGGATGGCGTAACCGACATGACGAAGGTGGGCGCTCGGACTGCTGGGAAATCGTCGTTTCGAGAGCGGCCCAACGGTAGCTATGCGCCCTGCAACTGGTCGTTCGGCCGAAACGCCTCGGTCCTTTAACCCGTCGTTCGTTCATCCTGTCGAGCTGTGTTGCGTCACCTTCGCCGCGATCGATCCTGCGAGCGGTGACGGCATCGTCGTCCTGAGCAATGGCGGCAATGGGTGGCTGGTCATCCTGCCCATCCTCGAACGCCCGGTAAGCAATTCGAAGCTGATTACCTTCCTGCGCGGCCAGATGAACTGACGCGACCATGAGCATGATGCCCGGGATTTGCGTTGCCGCAACGCTGCTCGCGACGTCCCTGCCCCCGATCGATAAGTTAGCGGCCGCGATCGGCGCGCGCGGTTCGAAGCTATTCGACGCCTACAACCCTGCGACCCACCGGTCTTCACCGGCACCGGCAGTTTGCTCACGCCTTCTCTGGCTTACGCTCACAATTCTATCCTACCCCGCCAGCATGGAAGAAACCCTGAACGACGAAAAATCTCACGTAAAAATAGATAGTTGTTCGAATATAAAGTCACTTAACTGCAAATTTATCTCTAATCTATTCTACATAGATCATCAATACTTTCCCGATACCTGATAGTTCGATGATTTAAATCGAATATTGAAAGTGGTGTCAGGATGAAGCGATCGATTTTTGTTTCAACGATGGCAGTATTGGCCGCGTCCGCCTCGGGAACGGCGATGGCTAGAACCGTGGAGCCAAACGACGCGCGCAATCCTGCCCAGGCCGGTCCCGCCGATGTCATCACGACGGGCGTTGCAAAGGGTCGCGACCGGTTGGACAGCGCGACGTCGACCAGCGTCCTGCGCGAAGCCGATATCTCGAAGATTGGCGCCGCGTCGATCGGCGACCTGCTGCGCGACGTACCCGGCATACGCTCCGAGGCGGACGGCGGCGATGGCGCTGCCAACATCTCGATCCGCGGCCTGCCGATCGCAACGTCGGGCGCCAAGTTCATCCAGTTGCAGGAAGACGGCCTGCCGATCCTGGAGTTCGGCGACATCCTGGGCTGGGGTGCCGATTCCTTCGTCCGTGCCGACCTGAACCTCGCGCAGGTGGAGGTTATCCGTGGCGGATCGGCTTCGACCTTCGCGTCCAATTCGCCGGGCGGCATTATCAACTTCATTTCGAAGACCGGCGAAGTCGACGGCGGCGCCATCGCGCTGTCGTCGGGCCTCGATAACAACCTGTACCGCGCCGATTTCGATTATGGCGCGCATGTCAGCGATACGCTGCGCTTCCATGTCGGCGGCTTCTTCCGCCAGGGCGAAGGACCGCGCCGGACCGGCTATGACGCCTTCAGGGGCGGGCAGATCAAGCTGAACGTGACCAAGGAATTTTCCGGCGGCTATATCCGCTTTTACGGCAAGTATTTGGACGATCGGACGCCCGAATATGACGTCGTCCCGATGCGCGTCACCGGGACGAACGATGCGCCGTCCTATTCGGAAGTGCCCTCGTTCGATGCGAACAGCGGCACCATTTCGACACGCTTCAATCCGACCAACGTCTATGTCGACCGCAACAACAACACCACGATCGGCCGGTTGACCGACGGCCGCCATTCCATGGCGAAGACGTTCGGGGTCGAATTGCGGGCGGACGTGGCGGGATGGACCGTGACCGAGAAGTTCCGCTACGCGGACCTTTCGGGCAGCCAGGCCGCGCCGCTCCTGACCAAATATCTGCCTGCTCCGGCAGTCATAGGCATATTGGGCGCCGGTCCCGGCACGCAGGCGGCCTATGCGACCGGCCCGCAAAGTGGCCAGGTCATCGCCAATCCGTCCGCGCTCAACGGCAACGGCCTGCTTGCGATCGCGACGCCGCTCAACCTTGTGTCCCAGCTGGACAACGTCACCAACGACATTCGCGCCAGCCGGGTCTGGCCGGTCGGCGACGCCGAATTGACGACGACGGTCGGCTTCTATGCCTCGCGCCAGTCGATCCAAACCGATCTCGCCATCACCACGGCCATCTCCGAGGTGCGCGGTGACGGCAGCGCCGCACTGATCGACCTGATCGGTCCGGCCGGACAGCGTATCACCCAGAACGGCTATTATTCGTACAATCTGGCGCTGTTCGGGGGTGCGGTGCGTCGCTTCACGGACATGACCTACAATACCAACGCGCCGTTCGCGTCGGCCAACTATCATATCGGAAGGGTCTCGATCGGCGCCAGCATCCGCTACGATTACGGCAAGGCGCAGGGGCAGCTCTTCAGTGCGGATCTGGGCAGCGGGCGTGTCGGCAACGTCACGCGCGACATGAACGGCGACGGCGTGATCTCGGCGGCCGAAACGCGGGTGTCGGTGGTGCCGACGACGGCACCCGGTTTCGTCGACTACAAGTTCGACGCGCTGTCCTATTCGGCCGGGATCAACTTCCGCATCGCGGAGCCGCTGGCGGTGTTCGCGCGCTACAGCCGCGGCAATCGTGCAAATGCCGATCGCCTGTTGTACACGCCCATCATCAATACGGTCAGCGGCGCGCTGAACGTGCCCGACGCCGCGGTCGATGCGGTGAAGCAAGCCGAGGGCGGCGTGAAGTACCGGCAGGGTCCGCTGACGTTGAACGCGACCGCGTTCTGGGCCAAGGTGACCGACAGCAATTTCGAGATCCAGGCGATCAAGACCGTCATCAGCGAATACACCGCCAAGGGGATCGAGTTCGAAGGCGGGTTCACGCACGGACCGTTTTCGCTGAACGCCGGTGCCACCTACACCGATGCCAACATTTCCGGTAATGTCGCGACGCCGGAAATCGTCGGCAACCGGCCGCGTCGTCAGGCGAACTTCATTTTCCAGGCGACCCCGCAGGTAACCGTTGGTCGCGTCAATGTCGGCGCGGTGTTCATCGGCACCACCGACAGCTATGCGCAGAACGTCAACCAGCTGAAGATGCCGGGTTATGTGACCACCAATGCCTTCGTCCAGGTGCGTCCCATCGATCGACTGCTGCTGTCGCTCAACGCCAGCAACCTGTTCGACACCAAGGCAATCGTGGCCGTCGAGCAGGCGACGCTGCCGGCATCGGGCATCGTCGAAGCCCATATGCTGACCGGCCGCGCCGTTTCGGTGACTGCGCGGCTCGACTTCTGAGGCAGCACGATCTGCGCGCCTCCTGCATCCGGATGGACGCCCCGCGGGCGGACCATCCGGAGCGGGTCGTCATCAGTGCGACGCGCATGATCCCGAAACGGTCGACATGGCCCGCTGCATCGTCCTGACGTACCTCCAAAGACCGACCGAAGGTCCGATCGGCTTCACGGCCTATGCCCGACAGCGGGCCAAGCGTGGCTACCGCATGGGGGGCGAACGGTTCGGCAGCGGGACGCTGGATAGCATCCTGACCAACAACGCCTACATCGGCTATGCCCTCGACAGTCGGCAGGCCTTACTCACTGGTGAAACACTGCCGGAAAGCGAGCAGGTACCGATCCCGGTGCCGCCATTCATCGATAAGAAGTCTTGCTACGCGTTCCGCCAACAGATGGCCGACCGCGACCCGCGGAGGCGCGAAGACCAATACGAATCTGCTGACAAACCGTCCGGTCTGGCGTCACGGCGCCGGGATAATGACCATCACCGGAAAACACGAAAATGGCGCACCCGAAGGGATTCGAACCCCTGGCCTCTGCCTTCGGAGGGCAGCGCTCTATCCAGCTGAGCTACGGGTGCTTGGCCGTGGAGGCACGCGACTAGCAAAGCTTTCGCGGCATGACCAGCCGTTTTCAGGCGCTCGCCGCCTTTTGCACCGGGGGTGGGGTCTTTGGGCGGAAGGCGCACAGGTCGGCGACCGGGCAGCGCCAGCATTCGGGGCGACGCGCCTTGCAGATGTAGCGGCCGTGCAGGATCAGCCAGTGATGCGCGTGCAACCGGAACGGCTGGGGGACGACGCGCTCCAGCACCGATTCGACCGCGCTCGGCGTTTTGCCACGCGCGAGGCCGGTGCGGTTGCCGACGCGGAAAATATGGGTGTCGACCGCGAAGGTCTCGTGACCGAAGGCGGTATTCATGACGACGTTGGCGGTTTTGCGCCCGACACCGGGAAGCTTCTCCAAGGCGTCGCGGTCCTCGGGTACCTGCCCGCCATGGTCGGCGATCAGCGCTTCGCTGAGCGCGATCACGTTCTTGGCCTTGGTATTGAACAGGCCGATGGTGCGGATATGCTGTTTCAGGCCGTCCAGCCCCAACGCGACCATCTTTTCGGGCGTATCAACCGTGGCGAACAAGGCGCGGGTCGCCTTGTTCACGCCGGCGTCGGTCGCCTGTGCCGACAGCGCCACCGCTACCAGCAGCGTATAGTCGTTGACCGATTCAAGTTCGGTTTCGGGGTGCGGATTGTCCTCCGCCAACCGGCGGAAGAATTCGAAGATATCCGCCTTCTTCAAACGCCGAGCACCGCATCCATCGTGTAGCGGCCGGACGGCGCGTCCGCCAGCCACAGTGCGGCGCGTACCGCCCCACGGGCGAACAGTGCGCGGTCGTCGGCGCGGTGGCCAAGCTCGATCCGCTCACCCTCGCCCGCGAACACCACCTGATGATCGCCGACAATGGTGCCGCCGCGCAGTGCGGCAAAGCCGATCGTACCTGCTGCACGCGCCCCGACCAGCCCGGCGCGACCGATCACGCCGCTGTCGGCGAGCGTCGTTCCCAGCCCTTGCGCCGCCGCATCGCCCAGCATCAGCGCGGTGCCCGATGGTGCGTCGACCTTCAGCCGGTGGTGGCTTTCGACGATCTCGATATCCCAGTCGGGGCCGAGGCGGCTGGCGGCGTCGCGGACCAGCCGCGAGAGGAGCGCGATGCCGAGCGAGGTATTGCCGGTCTGAAGCACCGCGATCTCACGCGCGGCATCATCGATCATGGCATGATGCCGGTCGGACAGGCCGGTGGTACCGATCACGATCGGCGTCGCGGCCGCGCGGGCGGCGGCGAGATTGCCCTCCAACGCGACGGGGGCCGAGAAATCGACCAGCACATCGGCGCGCGCGGCAAGATCGGCGGGATCGCCACCCTGATCGATGCCGCCGGCCAGCGTTTCGCCCAGCCGTTCGACCTCGAGGGTGATCGCCCGCCCCATCCGGCCTTGCCAACCGAAGATACCGATGCTGGTCACTGATCCTCGCCCGCTATCGTCCACGGGTGCCTGATCGCAGCCCGGTTCCCGCGGTCCATGGCCCGATGGCAGGGGATGCGCAAGCGATTGCGTGCGCGCGATCGTCCCGGTTCAGCGCTGGACCGACGCGACCGGCGCCTCGGCATATTTGGGATCGGCGGGGTCGAAATCGGGCTGCGGCACGAAGGTGCGCGAGGTGAGCGCGACATTGCCGAGGCCCGCCAGCTTGAACGTACCGATCTTGAACATTTTCGGCGCGCTGCCGGCGCGTTCGACCGTCACCGCGTCGACATGCAGATCGCCATGCTTGGTCCACAGCATGTGCGGCGCGAGCAGCATGTCCATATTGTTGTAGCGTACCGAAAGGCAGATACGCTGCATCAAAGCGAAGCGGATGATGTCGCTTAGCGACGCGCGCTGTTCCTCGCTTGCGCGATCGGCTGCGGTAGCGGCCGGGGACTCGGATACGGCTTCGTTGTGCATCGCAGCATATTGTAACGATCGTCGCCGGTGCCAGCAAGGGGCAAGGCTTCATTCGAAGGGCGGCATGCCATGCAGCCTAAGAGTCGGGCCGGCCGGTACGGAACCGGCTAAAGCGGTTGGCGCGCATGCGACGCGTTAACTATTGGGCAATTCAGCGGAAATTAATGCAGTTTGGGGACCCGACCGATACCTTAGTATCATTGCGACCGGTTTTATTGCGCGCCGCGATCGGCTAGGCGCAAAGCAATAATGGGAAACATATTGATCGTGATGGCCGGCGGAGCGCTCGGGTCAGCCCTGCGCTATCTGTTTGGCCGCGTCGCCGCAGCTGTGTTCGGTGCGGACTATCCATGGGGAACGCTGGGGGTCAATCTGCTCGGCGGACTGGCGATGGGGCTGTTAATGGGCGCGCTGTCGCGTAGCGGCGGTGGGAGCGAGGCGGTTCGACTCGCGATCGGCGTCGGACTGCTGGGCGGGTTTACCACTTTCTCGGCCTTCTCGCTCGACATGGTGACGATGCTGGAGCGCGGGGCGATGGTCGATGCGCTCGGCTATGCTTTGCTGTCGGTGATCGGCGCGGGCACGGCGCTGTTCGTCGGGCTGCAACTGACGCGGGGGGCAGCGGCATGAGCGACAATGACGTCCGGCAGTTCACGGTCGGGGCCGATGACGACGGCATCCGGCTGGACCGCTGGTTCAAGCGGCATCTGCCCGACACCAGTTTCAACACCGTGTCGCGTTGGGCGCGGACCGGGCAGTTGCGTATCGATGGTGGGCGGGCGCAGCCGGGCGCGCGCCTCACCGCCGGACAGGTGCTGCGCGTGCCGCCGCCCGAATCGGCGATCGTCGCACAACCCAAGGCGAAGTCCCCGCGCCCGCCGCTGTCGGAGGAACAGACCGAATTCGCCCGGTCGCTGGTGATCCACCAGGACAAGCAGGCCATCGTGCTGAACAAGCCGCCGGGCCTTGCGACGCAGGGCGGGACCAAGACCCACGACCATGTCGACGGGCTGCTCGACGCGCTACAGTTCGATGGCGAGAGCCGCCCCAAGCTGGTCCACCGACTCGACAAGGATACGTCGGGCGCACTGCTGATCGCGCGGACCGCGCGGGCGGCGGCGTTCTTCGCCAAATCCTTTTCGGGGCGGACCGCCAAGAAGGTCTATTGGGCGCTGGTCGTCGGCATTCCCGACATTTCCGATGGGATCGTCGATCTGCCCCTGGCCAAGCAGCCGGGCACCGGCGGCGAGAAGATGCATGTCGACGAGGCGGAAGGCCAGCCGGCCCGTTCGCGCTACCGAGTGATCGAACGCGTCGGCAACCGCGCGGCATGGGTCGAGCTGCAACCCTTTACCGGGCGCACGCACCAGTTGCGCGTACACATGTCGGCAATCGGCCATCCGATCGTCGGCGACGGCAAATATGGCGGGCAGGCCGCGTTCTTGACCGGCGGGGTCAGCCGCAAGATGCACCTCCACGCGCGGCGGATCCGCATCGATCATCCCGATGGCGGCAAGGTCGATGTCACCGCCGATCTGCCCGATCATTTCGCCGAGAGCATCGACCTGCTGGGCTTCGACCTGAGCCTCGGCAATGCGATGATCGACGACACGCCGCCGCCGGTGACCAAGGCCGACCTGAAGGCCAAGGCGAAGGCGCATGCCAAGACCTATCGCAAGGAACGGCGTGGCGAGCGGCGCTCTCGAGGGTCCCGCGACTGATGCATCCTGATCGTGCCTTTCGAATGGACGACGATGCCGCGCGCGCGTTCGTGCGCGGTGAAGGGTTCGGGGTGCTGTTCGTGACGACACCCGACGGGCCGCGGGCGGCGCAGGTGCCGGTGGTAACGACCGACGACGGCACGCTGCGTTTCCATGTCGCGCGTGCTAACATGGTGACGCCGCATCTGGACGGCGCGACCGCGCTGTTCGTCGCGCAGGGACCGCATGCCTATATTTCGCCACGCTGGTACCGCGCCGGCCCGGACGAGGTACCGACATGGAACTATCTGTCGGTCGAGGTCGAGGGCGTGGTGCACGCGATCGACCGGGCGGGCCTGCGCGACCAGATCGACGCGCTCGCCGCGACCTTTGAGGCCGAGCCGCAATGGGCGGTCGACCAGATCGATCCGCGCAAGGCCGAGGCGATGCTCGATGCGATCGCCGGGTTCGAACTGGTGCCGACCGCGTGGCGAGGCACGACCAAGCTGAGCCAGAACAAACCCGCCGACGTTCGCGCGCGCGTTGCGGCTGCGCTGGGCGGGCATGCGCTGGCGCCATGGATGCGTGCCGTATGACCCGGCTGGCGGTGTTTGATTGCGACGGAACGCTGGCCGATGGGCAGGCGAATGTCTGTACCGCAATGGCGCTGGCCTTTGCCGATGCCGGCCTGCCGACGCCCGATGCGCGTCAGGTGCGCCGGATCGTCGGCCTGAGCCTGCCGCAGGCGGTGGCACAACTGGTGCCGTACAGCACCCCCGACCTGCACGAGGCGGTCGCGGAAGGGTATAAGCAGCATTTCCGGGCAATGCGCGTCGATGGCCGGTTGCGCGAGGAGCCGCTGTTTCCCGGTATCGGCGATGCGCTGGTGGCGTTGCTCGATCAGGGGTGGCGGCTGGGGGTGGCGACCGGCAAGTCGGATCGCGGATTGCGGCTGCTGCTCGACCATCACCGGATCGCGCATCATTTCGTCACGCTCCAGACCGCCGATCGGCATCCGTCCAAACCGCATCCGGCAATGCTGCACGCGGCGATCGCCGAGGTGGGCGGCGCGCCGGACAAGACCGTGATGATCGGCGACACCGGTTTCGACATGGCGATGGCACGGACGGCGGGGGCGCGGGCGATCGGCGTCGAATGGGGCTATCATCCGCCGCACGAGCTGACCGCCGCCGGTGCCGACCGGCTGTGCGCCGACGCCGCGCTGCTTCCTGCCCTGCTGGAGATGCCATGACGCCCGACCATCTGGCGCGCAATCGCTGGCTGATTCTGGTCGCGATCCGCATCGTCACCGCGATGGGAGCGGTGTTCGGTGTGATCGTGCTGGCGCGCGCCCCCGACACGGGCATGCGCGTGCTGGGCGTGGCAATCGTGCTGTCGGCGCTGTACGCGATGGCGGTGGTGCCGCGCGGGCTGACCGCTAAGTGGCGCAGCCGGTGAAGCGGTTCTGGAAAGACGTCACGGTTTCGCCCGCGGGCGAGATCGCGCTCGACGCCCGGCCGGTGCGCACGCCCGGGCGGCTGCCGCTGGTCGTGCCCTATCCCGCATTGGCCGAAGCGATCGCGCAGGAATGGCGCGACGTCGGCGAGACGGTCGACCCGCGGGCGATGCCGCTGACCGGCCTCGCCAATGCCGCCATCGAACGGGTGGCGGCCGATCCGGCGGCATTTGCGGGCGGATTGGCGATCTATGGCGGCAGCGACCTGCTCTGCTATCGCGGCGAAGGCCCGCTGGCCGAGCGGCAGGCGGCGGCATGGGACTCGGTGCTCTACTGGGCGCGTACACGGTTCGACGTAACCTTCACCATCACCGACGGAGTGATGCCGGTCGAACAGCCGCCGCGCACGCTGGCGCGGTTACGCGAGGCGGTGGTGGCGCTGTCACCATGGGTGCTGGCGCCGCTGTCGCCGATCGTCGGGCTGACCGGGTCGCTGCTGCTGGGGCTGGCGGTGGTCGAGGGGGCGATCACCGCCGATGCGGCGTGGGCGGCGGCGCATGTCGACGAGGACTGGCAGGCCGAGCAATGGGGCGAAGATGCGCTCGCCGCTGAGACCCGCGCGGCGCGGGCGGCCGAATATCGCGCGGCGGTGCGGTTCTTCGAACTGGTCAGCGGCTGACCGGACCGCAGGAACCGCCGATCCTGAGCGACAAAGTGGCGGTAAGCGGGGCGTCGGCGGCGGCGCCCTCGATCCGGTCGATCAGCCGTTCGGTCACCGCCGCCGCCATGTCGGCGATCGGGCGGTGGACGGTGGTGAGCGCCGGGGTGAGCATCCGCGCGAGGATGCTGCCGTCGAAGCCGATGACCGACAGGTCGCCGGGCACCGACAGCGCCATGCCCGCCGCGACCTTCAGCACCGCCGCCGCCATCACGTCGTTGGCGGCGAAGATCGCACTCAGGCGGGGATTGGCGGCCAGCAGCATCTGCGCGGCGCCAACCCCGGCGTCGAAGCCGTAATCGCCTTCGGCCTCGGCCGACAGCGCGATGCCATGTGCGGCGAGGCCTTCGACAAAGCCAGCCCGACGCTCGCGGGCCGAATGGGCGGCGGCGGGGCCGGACAGCAGCGCGATACGGCGATGGCCGAGTGCGACCAGATGGTCGGCGACCGCGCGCGCCGCCCCGCGTTCGTCAGACACCAGCACCGCGTCATAACCCGATAGCGCGACCGACGACAGCGCCACCGCCGGCACTCCCGCCAGTCCATCGGCGACTCCGGCGAGCCCCGATACCGGCGGCACGACGACTACGCCGTCGACCCGCGAACGCTGCACGAAATCGCGGACGTCCGCCGCCGGATCGCCCGCCATCGCGACCGGATGGACGACCAGTTCATAGCCGCGGGCCGCCGCCGCGCCGACCATGCCGCGTTGCAGGGGGTCGAGCACCAGCGCGTTACGATCGTTATGGACCAGCCCGAGCAGATAGGAGCGTCCGGTGGCAAGGCCGCGCGCACGGGCGCTGGGGCGGAAGTTCAACCCGGCGATCACCGCCTCGATTGCCTCTCGCGTCGCGGCATTGACCAGTGGAGAGCGGTTGAGGACACGCGACACGGTGCGGATCGATACCCCCGCCCGGGCGGCGACATCGGCGATGGTGGTGCCGGCGGGCGGCCTGGTCACCGGAATCAGACGCGCAGGCGCCGGGCGACCATGCCGCGCTGCGTCTCGATCTCCGACCGTGCGCGGCGCAGCACCTCGACCTCGGTCGCGGCCAGGAGGTCGTCGACCACGCGGCGCAGATGGTCGCGCATCGTCTGCCGCGCCAGCGCAGGATCCTGCGCCCGCAGCGCGTCGACGATCAGCCGGTGTTCCTCGACGCGGGGATGCACACCCTCGCGCCGCGCCTCGGCGAACATGTGCGCACTCAGCGGGGCGCGGTCGCGCAGGTTCCACAGCATCTCGACCACCGCCGCGATCACCGTATTGCCGGTCGCCTCGGCGATGCGCAGGTGAAAGCGGCGATCGGCCTCGATCGCAGCCGGATCGGCCGGGTCGACCGCCGCCATCGCGGCCAGCGACGCGTCGAGATCGGCCAGCGCCTCGGCATCGATCACCGTCGCCGCGACCGCCGCCGCCTCCCCTTCGAACAGGATGCGCGCCTCGATCAGCTCGAACGCGCCGACGTCCAGCTCGGCGGGCGACGACGTGTCGGCGGAAGTGGCGATGACGTACAGGCCGGAGCCGTGTCGTGCTTCGACCAGGCCACGAATTTCGAGCGCGATCATCGCCTCGCGCACCGTGGGGCGGCTGACCGCGAAGGTTTCGGCAAGGTCGCGTTCGCCGGGCAGGCGCGTGCCGACCGGATAGCGGCCCTCGTCGATCGCGGCGGCGATGGCGGTCGAGACCCGCTGATAGAGTTTTTCGGTGCGCTGCTTCATCGCCCCGACCGATCCCATAGCCGCCCGGCGGTTACAATAGGGCAGCGCTCAACCCGCTGTCGCATGGGCGACGCCCAGTTCCAGCCCGCGCAACTCGGCCAGCCCGCGCATCCGCCCGAGCAGCGAATAGCCCGGGTTGGTCCGACGGCCGAGATCGTCGAGCATCTGGTGCCCGTGATCGGGCCGCATGGGGATGCTGCGCCCTTCCCCCCGCGAGACATCATGAACCGCCGCGACCACCGCCGCCATGTTCGCATCGCCGCGCAGATGCTCGGCCTCGTGGAACGCCATGTCGCCGCCCTCGCGGTCGACCGAGCGGAGGTGGAGAAAGCCGATACGGCTGCCCAGCCGGCGGACCATACCGGGCAGGTCGTTGTCGACGCGCACCCCGAACGACCCGGTGCAGAAGCACAGTCCGTTCGCGGGGCTGGGGACGGCATCGAACAGCGCGGCGACATCGGCTTCGGTGCTGACGACGCGCGGCAGGCCGAAGATCGGAAAGGGCGGATCGTCGGGATGCACGACCATGCGGATGCCGAGCGCCTCGGCATGCGGGCAGACCGCATCGAGGAAGGCGATCAGATTGTCGCGCAACCGATCGGCGTCGATCCCGGCATAGTTGGCGATGGCATCGCGGAACTTTGCGGAGGTGAAGCTCTCCTCCGCGCCCGGCAGGCCGGCGAGGATCGTCGCCTCCAGCGTCGTACGCGCCGCATCGTCCATCGCCGCGAACCGGCGCGCCGCCGCCTCGACCAGCGCCGGGCGATAGTCGCGCTCGGCACCGGGGCGCTGAAGGATATGGATGTCATAGGCGGCGACCGCTTCCCATTCGAAGCGCAGCGCGCGCGCGCCGTCGGGCAACGACCATGCAAGGTCGGTCCGCGTCCAGTCGAGCAGCGGCATGAAGTTGTAGGTGACGACGTTGATGCCTTCCGCCGCCAAATTGGTCAGGCTCTGGCGATAGGCGTCGATATAGCGGTCCCAGCCGGGGCCGCGCGTCTTCAGATCGTCATGGACCGGCAGGCTTTCGACCACCGTCCAGCCAAGCCCCGCCTCGGCGATCATCGCCTTGCGCGCGGCGATCGTCTCGCGCGGCCACACGGCGCCGTTGGGAATATTATGCAGCGCGGTGACGACTTCGGTCGCCCCCGCCTGCCGGATGGCGGCCAGCTTTACGGGATCCGATGGACCGAACCACCGCATCGTCTGTGTCATCAGCAACTGCCACCCTCCCCGTCCGCACCGACCCGAGATCGGATTTCGCGGACGGGGATAGGATATTCGAACCCCCCTTGCCAATATCGAATATTGGACAGTCCAATATCGGGATCAGGCGAGAGTTAATCCGACATCGACATTGCCGCGCGTCGCATTCGAATAGGGGCAGATGCTGTGGGCGGTATCGACCAGCTTCTGCGCATCGACGCGATCGACTCCCGGCAGCGCGACTTGCAGATCGGCCGTGATACCGAACCCGCCCGCCGCGCGCGGGCCGATGCCGACCGTGGCGGTCACCGCGACGTCGGCGGGTACCTTGGTCCCCAATTGCTGTCCGGCGACCTTCAGCGCGCCGATGAAGCAGGCGGCATAGCCAGCCGCGAACAACTGCTCCGGATTGCTACCGTCACCGCCGGCACCGCCCAGTTCGCGCGGGGTCGACAGTTTGACGTCGAAGCGACCGTCCTCGCTACGGGCATGGCCTTCGCGACCGCCGGTGGCCGTGGCGGTGGTGCTGTACTTCACATCGACGGACATTCTGATCACTCCATTATTTATCGCGATAACTATCTACGCATACAAACCTCCTCTGTCCAGAAATATTTATCGCGACAACAAAACCTGTTATGCTGGTGTCATGGCCGATCCCCTGCCCCTCGACGACCAGTTCTGCTTCTCGCTCTATGCTGCGACGATCGCGATCAACCGCACATACAAGCCAATGCTCGACCAACTGGGCATCACCTACCCCCAATTCTTAGTCCTGATGACCCTCAGCGATGCCAAGGAGGGACGGACGGTCGGGGCGATCGCCGAGCGGCTGGCGTTGGAGCCGAGCACGATCACACCGCTGGCCAAGCGGATGGAGGCGGCGGGGCTGGTCACGCGGGTGCGTAATCCGGCCGATGAACGGCAGGTGCGGGTGTGCCTGACCGAAGCGGGCCGAACGCGCTGGGCGGAGAGTGGCTGCCTCGCGCCGATGATCGTTGCTCGCAGCGGCATGGCACCCGAACGGCTCGCCGCGTTGAATGCCGAAGTCACCGCGCTACGGTCGGCTTTGGCCAAGGCATTGACCTGATTACCCCTTGGCCGCTCGGTTGCCAGAACATATATTGAACGTATGGCGCAACTCGACACTCGCGAAAAGCTGGCGATCCTGGCCGATGCCGCCAAATATGATGCATCGTGCGCGTCGTCGGGCACTGCCAAGCGCAATTCGCGCGACGGCAAGGGGATTGGATCGACCGAGGGCATGGGCATCTGCCATGCCTATGCACCCGATGGGCGGTGTATCTCGCTTCTGAAAATTCTGTTGACGAACAGCTGCATCTTCGACTGTCATTATTGCATCAACCGCAAATCGTCGAACGTCCGCCGCGCCCGCTTTACCGCGCAGGAAGTCGTGGCGCTGACGCTCAGCTTCTATCGCCGCAACTATATCGAGGGGCTGTTCCTTTCATCGGGGATCATCGGATCGTCCAACTATACGATGGAACAGATCGTCGAGGTCGCGCGGTCGCTGCGTGATGATCATGACTTTCGCGGCTACATCCATCTCAAGACCATTCCCGACGCCGACCCCGAACTGGTCCATTTGGCGGGTGTTTATGCCGACAGGGTGTCGATCAACGTCGAACTGCCGACCGTCGGCGGGCTGAAGCGGTTGGCGCCGGAGAAGTCCGGGTCGCAGATCGAGGGGGCGATGAAGGACGTCGCCCATGCGATCGAGGACGGGCGCGACGCGCGCAAACGCTACAAGTCGGCACCGAAATTCGCGCCAGCGGGTCAGTCGACGCAGATGATTGTCGGCGCCGATGCCGCGACCGATAGCGACATCGTCGGCAAGGCGGCGACATTGTACGACCGCTTCGCGCTGCGCCGTGTCTATTATTCGGCATTCAGCCCGATCCCGGAAGCGTCGGCGGTGCTGCCGCTGCAACGGCCGCCATTGATGCGCGAACATCGGCTGTACCAGTCGGACTGGCTGATGCGCTTCTACGACTATCGCCCCGACGAGGTGCGCGCGGCGGCGGACGATGCGACGGGGATGCTGCCGCTCGATATCGATCCGAAGCTCGCTTGGGCGCTGAAGTTTCGTGATCGCTTTCCGGTCGATGTGAACCGCGCGCCGCGCGAGATGCTGTTGCGCGTGCCGGGGCTGGGTGTGAAGGCGGTCAATGCGATCCTGACCGCGCGACGGTGGCGGCGGCTGGCGCTGGCCGATGTCGCGCGATTGACGGTGTCGATCGCCAAGCTGCGGCCGTTCATCGTCGCCGATGACTGGCGGCCGGTGGTGCTGTCGGACCGCGCCGAGTTGCGGCCAATGGTGGCGCCCAAGAAGGCGGACCAGATGGAGCTGTTCGGCTGACGGTGAAAACCGCTCGCAAGAGAAACCTCCATCCATCGTCGCCGTTGGTCTGGCCGAACCAGCAAAGGAATTCCCCATGGCCGACGCCCGCATCTATGCCGACCTGAAGGCCGATCACGACCGGCACCGCGACCTGCTCCAGCGTATCGACGCGGCGAGCGGCGACGAACGCGCCGAACTGTTCGAGGAGTTCCGCGTCGAGGTATCGGCGCATGCCGCCGCCGAGGAGGAGGCGTTGTACGCGACGATGCTCGCCAATCCCGACCTGCGCGACGAGGCGCGGCATTCGGTGTCCGAGCATAAGGAAATCGACGACTATCTGGGCGAGATCGCCAAGCTCGATCCGGCGAGCAACGAATGGAACCAGCGCTTTGCCGAGATGCGGCACCGCTACGAACATCATATCGACGAGGAAGAGGAAGAAATGTTTCCCGCCGCCGCCAAGGAATTGAGCGACGAGGAGGAAGCGCGGATCGCGACAGTGTTCGAGGAGCGCAAGCCCAAGGAACTGGAGATTGCCGAGTCGTCGGAAGCAGGCGACGATCGCGACTGATGCGCGTCGCAGCGCTGTCGGCGGCGGATGATTTCGACGGGTGGCGCGATGCGGCCCGGTCACTCGCCGCGCAACGCGTCGCGCCGTCGGAGGTGGTGTGGCAGGTCGGCGACCTGCCCACCGATCTGTTTGGCGACGAGGCGATCGTCGACAGCAATGCCCCCGCCCCGCGCGTGCCGCGCCCGTTCATCGATCTGGCGAGGACGGTGGCAATGCATGCCGATCCCGAACGCTTCGCGCTGCTCTATGCGATGCTCACCCGGCTGATCGCCGAGCCGCGGTTGATCGACGACAAGGCCGATCCGGCGCTCCGTCGGCTGGAGGAGATGGCCAAGGCGGTCCGGCGCGACATCCACAAGATGCGGGCGTTCCTGCGGTTCCGGGAGGTCGAAGAGGAGCACAGGACCCGCTTCGTCGCATGGTTCGAACCCGAACATCACATCGTCCGCCACAATGCCCGCTTCTTCGTCGACCGGTTCGCGGCGATGCGCTGGTCGATCCTGACGCCCGAACTATCGCTCCACTGGGATGGCGAGACGCTGAACGAAGGTCCGGCAGCGACCAAGGCCGACGCGCCTGATGGCGATCCGGTCGAGGAAGTGTGGAAGACGTACTACGCATCGATCTTCAATCCCGCCCGGCTGAAAAAGGGCGCGATGCTGAAGGAAATGCCGCGCAAATATTGGAAGAACATGCCCGAAACCGCGCTGGTCCCGGCGCTGATCGCGGGGGCACAGGCACGCGAGGCGGCGATGATCGAGACGGCACGGGCGGCCACTGGCGGCAATAGCGAGGTCGCGTTGGCGGCGCTGCGCGACGAGGCGGCGGGATGCCAGCGCTGCCCACTATGGAAGCCGGCGACGCAGACGGTGTTCGGCGAAGGGCCGGTCGATGCCGACATGATGGTGGTCGGCGAACAGCCGGGCGACCAGGAGGATATGGCCGGGCGGCCGTTCGTGGGGCCGGCGGGGCAGATGTTCGACCGGGCGATGGCCGAGGCGGGGATCGATCGGTCGCGAGTCTATGTCACCAACGCGGTCAAGCATTTCAAGTTCGAGCCGCGCGGGAAACGGCGCATCCATGTCAAGCCCGGCGTGGGGGAGATCGATGCGTGTCGCTGGTGGATCGAACAGGAGCGCGGCATCCTGCGCCCGCGCATGACGGTGGCGTTGGGGGCGACGGCGGCGCGGTCGCTCACCGGCAAGACGGTGACGATTTCGCGCGAGCGCGGACGGGTGCTGACGCTGGCCGATGGCGGGGCGGCGTGGATCACGGTGCATCCCAGCTTCCTGCTGCGGCTGCCGGATAAAATGCAGGTGGAAGAAGAGTTTGCGCGGTTCGTCGAGGATCTGAAGGGCGCGGCGGCAGCGATGGCGTAAGGCCAAAGTTCACTAAGTTCACACTTGCCGCGTTTTCGTTGCGGTGCGTTGCCTTTCTCGAAGTGCACGTCATGCCAGTGGAGGCTGGCATCTCCCCGTCAGGGCGCGGGGCAGGAGCGGCTTGCGATTCCGGCCTTCGCTGGTGCTAGGTTTGAGGGCTGACCGTAGAAAGAACGTTCTCACGTGAAGGCGCGAAGGCGCGGAGATGAAGAAAGGATCTGATCGCGCAAAGGCGCAAAGAGCGCAAAGGGGTCGTGGAGCAGGCGGCTGCGGCTTGTCTGGCGAAGCCCTTCTCCCGTCTTCGGCCTTGTAGAACGAGAGCCGCTGCGCGGCGAGCATGCCCTCTTTGCGTCCTTTGCGCCTCTGCGCGAAAACAATCTTCTTCTTCGTGCCTCCGCGCCTTCGCGTGAACCCATTTCTACCGAACTACCCAGCTTACCCGCTGTAGGAAAATCATTCCGCCCTGGGATGCCACCAGGGTTCGGGACGCGGCAAGGTGATCGCGTCATGCTCGTCCGGCGCTTCGGCGATGGCGCGCAGGCGGTCGAGGTCTTCGGGGGTGTCGATGTCGATCAGTTCGGCAGGCGTGGTCACGACATGGCGACCGGCGCGGACGAGGTCGCGGGCGCCGGCGTCCCCTTCGAGCGATTCGAGGAAATCGAAGCGGCCCGCGCCGAATACGGCCGGGGGACAGGGCTTCGTGCCGTCGCTCGACGCCACTACCGCATCCACATCGTCGCGCGCAGTGTCGAGCAGACGATAGACATGGGCGGCGGTGATGCGCGGCATGTCGGCCAGCGCGATGACCACGCCCTTCGCCCCCTTGGCGCGGGCGGCGCGTAAGCCCAGCTGGACCGAACGCGACATGCCGTCCGCCGGGGCTTCGTTGACGATCACATCGAACCCGCGCGAGGCGAAGTCGAGCGTCGTCCCGTCGATCACCGCGACCCGGCCGAGAAACGGGATCGCCTCCAATGCGGTCACGACATGATAGGCGACCGGTTTGTGCAGGAACGGTTGCGCCAGCTTGTCGGCATCGCCGAAGCGGCGCGAACGCCCCGCCGCCAGCAGGATCAGGACGGCATCTTCAGCGTGCATGAAAGCTCCTTACCATCGCGGCCGCGATCGACAGCGCGATTTCGGACGGGCCGATCGCCCCGATGTCGAGCCCGACCGGGCCGTCGATCCGCTCCAGCCCCTGCGCGCCGACGGCAGTCAGGCGTTCGAGCCGCGCGGCATGGCTGCGCCGCGATCCCAGCGCGCCGATATAGGCGGCGGGGGTCTTCAGCGCCTCGATCAGGGCGGGGTCGTCGATCTTTATATCGTGGCTGAGCGTCACGACGGCGGTGGCGGCGTCGGGTTTCAGTGCCTGCAATGCTTCGTCGGGCCAGCGATCGTCGAGCGTGACGCCGGGGAAGCGTTCCTCGGTCAGGAAGCGCGCACGCGGGTCGATGACGGTGGTGGCGATACCCAGTTCGCGTGCCATGCCGGCCAGTCCCTGCGCAATCTGCACCGCGCCGACGATCAGCAACCGGCGCGGCGGATCGTAGCGATTGGCGAAGGCGCCATCGACCGCACCGACCGTGGTGCGACCGGTGGTGCGATCGGTCGACAGGGTGATCGCCCTTCCCTCCGCCCGCGCCGCGTCGATCGCGTCGAACAGCGCCGGATCGAAGCCTTGCGGGTCGACCCGCTGGACCATCACCTCGATCTCCCCGCCGCACGGCAGGCCGACTTCCCATGCGGCGGCGTCCGCTACGCCGTAGCGCTTGATGACGAAGGGGGCGCCGGCAATGACGTCGGCGGCGGTGGCGAGAATGTCGCTTTCGACGCATCCTCCCGACACCGATCCTTCGAACCGGCCGTCGGCATGGACCAGCATATGGCTGCCGCGCGGGCGGGGTGCGGATCCCCAGGTGGAGGTGACGGTCGCCAGCGCAAGCGGGGCGCCGGCCCAGTCGCGAGCAGCGGTCAGGATGGTGTCGTTATCGGCCATGATATTCCGATGATGGGGGAATTTGGGCGTCGTGGCCAGTGGGTTGGATTGCCCCGCCTCCTTTGGCGTAGCCCCACGCAAGCGGGAGTCCAGAGTACCAAACGCTATCGTTGCTTTGCTTGGCTCTGGACCCCCGCCTGCGCGGGGGTACGGCTCGGGTGGGAGGCGGAGGGCCTAAATCACGTCGAGCACCAGTCCGCGCGCCTTGGCTTCCTCCGCGCCGATATACCAGTTGGCCGGCGCCTTCTCGACCAGTTCCTCGAAGGGGACCTGCGATCCGGCGACGATCGCGCGGAAACCCTCTTCCTCGATCTCGACCGAGGTCTCGATCTCGTGCAGCTTGGCCTTCAGCGTCGCGACCAGCATCTTGAGCGGGCCGGACAATTCGATGGTGCTGGTCATTTGCCGCTCGTGAAGCATCAGGCGCGTGCCCTTGGTCAGGAAGCGTTTGTTGACCGGAAAGGCCGACATGAAAGTCGAGCCGGCGGAATAGACCGCGACCTTGCCGAGGAACAGTGCCTCGCGCCCGGTATAGTCGCGCAACAGGCGGATATCGTCGCCCATGGCGCGAGCGACTTCGGGATCGCCGCCCAGTGTCGAGATCGACACGACCAGCGGGCCGTCGGCCGGCGCATTCTGCACCTGGTTGCGAAAATTCTCGTACATCGCATGGTCGACCGGTCCGGCGAGATGGACGTGCGGGCGGGCGAGCAACGGGTAGTCGTTGACATTGGTGTCGGGCATGGCGGGAGTCCCCCTGTTGTGGTCGGCGGCGGTAACCGGGGGGGCGGGGGTTGGTTCCGGGTTTTCGGGAATTGATTCGTGCGAAGGCGCGAAGGGAGCGAAGCGAAGAGGGGTTCGCGCGGAGACGCGGAGGGTTGTAGCGGGAGGTTGGGCGAGCCTCGCTGCGGCGGTGTGGCTATTCCATCGCCCCGGATTTGGTCGAGACCGTTTGGGAAGGGCAGACGGCGCCAAACCCAAGCCGTACCCCGGCGAAGGCCGGGGTCCAGTTGGGAAGGCTTCGGTAGCTTCCCGACGTCCCCCAACTGGACCCCGGCCTTCGCCCGGGTACGGCCCGGTCAGGTCAGGTCAGGTCAGGGACTTCCCTTCGCGGGACGCTCCGCGTCTCCGCGCCTCCGCGCGAACCTGCCGCTTCTTCGCGCCCTTCGCGCCTTCGCGTGAATCAAAAAAGGGCGACCGGCCGCCAAGCCGATCGCCCTTTTCGAACCAGCGAAGCCGAGTTCAGTAAACCCGCTTCTTCGGCTTGATATACTCGACCTCGTCGGTGAGCGTGTAGTCGTGCACCGGGCGATAATCGATCGCGGTCATGCCGCCATTGCCGCCCCAGCCGTCGAACGACGCGATGGTGTGCTTCATCCAGTTGGCGTCGTCGCGATCGGGGAAATCCTCGTTCACATGCGCGCCGCGGCTTTCCTTGCGGTTCTGCGCCGAACGGATCGTCACCATTGCCTGCGCCAGCAAATTGTCGAGTTCGAGCGTCTCGACCAGATCCGTGTTCCAGATCAGCGACTTGTCGGTGACGTTCACATCGGCGAACGAACGATAGATATCGTCCATCATCGTCACGCCTTCGTTCAGCAGCGCGTCGTCGCGGAACACGGCGCAGTGCTTCTGCATCGTCTTCTGCATGGCGAGGCGGATCTGCGCGGTCGGCTTGCTGCCGCTGGCGTTACGGAACTTGTCGAGGCGCGCGAGCGCGAGGTCGGCCGAATCCTTGGGCAGCGGCTTGTGCGGGGTGTTGGGCTTCAGCGTTTCCTTCAGACGCAAACCGGTCGCGCGGCCGAACACGACCAGATCGATCAGCGAGTTGGAGCCGAGACGGTTGGCGCCGTGTACCGACACGCAGGCCGCTTCGCCGACCGCGAACAGGCCCGGCACGACCGCATCGGGATTGCCGTCCTTTATGGTGACGACTTCGCCGTGATAGTTACAGGGGATACCGCCCATATTGTAATGGACTGTCGGGGTGACCGGCAGCGGCTGGCGGGTCAGGTCGACGCCGGCGAAGATCTTGCCGGTTTCGGTAATGCCCGGCAGGCGTTCGGCCAGCACCTTCGGATCGATATGGTCGAGGTGCAGGAAGATATGGTCGCCGTCCTTGCCGACGCCGCGCCCTTCGCGCATCTCCATCGCCATCGACCGGCTGACGACGTCGCGCGAGGCGAGGTCCTTGGCCGAGGGGGCGTAGCGTTCCATGAACCGCTCGCCATCCTTGTTGGTCAGATACCCGCCCTCGCCGCGTGCACCCTCGGTGATGAGCACACCCGCGCCGTAGATGCCGGTCGGGTGGAACTGGACGAATTCCATGTCCTGCAACGGCAGGCCGGCGCGCAGCACCATGCCGCCACCGTCGCCGGTGCAGCTATGCGCGGAGGTCGCCGAGAAATAGCAGCGGCCATAGCCGCCGGTCGCCAGCACCACCGAATGGGCGCGGAAGCGGTGGATCGACCCGTCTTCCATGCAGAGCGCGATCACGCCACGGCAGACCTTGCCCTCGGGCGTGTCCTCCATGATCAGGTCGAGCGCGAAATATTCGATGAAGAAGTCGGCGTCATACTTCAGCGACTGCTGGTACAGCGCGTGGAGCATGGCATGGCCGGTACGGTCGGCGGCGGCGCAGGTCCGCTGCACCGGGGGGCCTTCGCCCATATTCTGCATGTGACCGCCGAACGGCCGCTGATAGATCGTCCCGTCCTCGTTGCGGCTGAACGGCACGCCGGCATGTTCCAGCTCGATCACCGCCGCCGGGGCCTCGCGGACCATATATTCGATCGCGTCCTGATCGCCGAGCCAGTCCGACCCCTTGACCGTGTCGTACATGTGCCACGTCCAGTGATCGGGCGTGTTGTTGCCGAGCGACGCGGCGATACCGCCCTGCGCCGCCACGGTGTGCGACCGGGTCGGAAACACCTTGGTGATGCAGGCGGTCTTCAGCCCCGCCTCGGCGCTGCCCATGGTGGCGCGCAGGCCCGAACCACCCGCACCCACGACGACGACGTCATAGGTGTGGTCGATGATCTTGTAAGCGTCGGTGGCCATTATTCGGGCGTCCCGGTGAAAGCGATACGGAGGATCGAAAAGGCGGCAAGCAGCCAGCCCGCGCCATAGACGAGGTTTAGCACGACCAGCGCGACGACGCGCGTTTCGTCATGCTGATAATCCTCGATCACGGTCTGCAGGCCCATCTTGGCATGATAAAAGACCGAGGTGGCGAGCAGCAGCAGCGGCACCGCGCCCCAAGCCGACGACACCCAGCCATAGACGGTGTCGTAATCATAGGATGGCAGCAGCGCGAGCGAGAGGACGAACCACAGCATGAGGACGAGGTTCGAAATCGCCGTCAGCCGTTGATGCCAGAAATGATGCGCGCCGGCCTTTGCCGATCCGAGGCCGCGGACGCGACCGATGCTGGTTCCGTTACCCATTACTGCTTCCCCACCAGCAGCCACGCCCACAGCGCCGCGGTGGCGCAGGCGGCGAAGACGATCGTCGCGACCGCCGTCTTGCGGTTGCTGTTCAGTTCGAAATTGGCGCCGATATCCATGAAGAAATGGCGCACGCCGTTGCCGATATGCTGGAACAGCGCGAAGCTGAGGCCGATGCCGACGACATAGCCGATAATCGCGAACGGCCCGGTGAACCACGACAGGAACCGCGCATAGCTGTCCTCGCCCCCGGCCAACGCGGCCAGCCACCACACCAACAGCGCGAGGCCGACGGTGCCCATGGCGACGCCAGTGGCGCGGTGCAGGATCGACACCAGCATATTGGGACCCCAGCGCCAAATCTGAAGATGCGGCGATGTCGGGCGGGCTTTGGGGCGGACCATGGCCAAGTCGGGCGTTCCTCAGGCAGTGCGACCGCGTGCAGATACGGTCTTCCAGCGATTGTCGCCTATCTACGCACCCCACCCGCCGATGCAAGTGCGCATCCTCGAAACGCCATTCCGCATGCGGGTGGTCAACGGACTGTTAACGCCTGCCCGGTACCAACGGCGCTGCGCATCGGTCCAGCGGGCCACGTCGCGCAGGGGAACAGGGGATTCGCAACGTGCCGACCAAGACACTTCCTGCAGCCGAAAGCGTCAGCCGGACGATCGATTTGCAGGAGCGCCTTCGGCTGTTCAACATCTCGTCGGCCGATGTCGAGGCCGCCCGCGCGCTGTGGCAGGTCATCGAACCCGAAGCGAACCTGATCGCCGCCGCGCATTTCGACCAGTCGCAAAAGGTCGGCGGACGCAACAGCATGTCGAACGACTATGCGCGGATGATCGAACTGGGCGTCAATTACCTGCGCAACCGGCTCACCAACCTCACCGGGCTCGCCTGGGTCGAGTCGTGTGAACGGACGATTGCGCGGGCGTTCTCGAACGACGTGCCGCTGACCGCGATCCTGTCGATGGGCGACGCGGGCGCACGCACGATGCTGGAGGTGTTGCGCCGCGGGATCGCCGACGAAACGGGCTTCCGCGACGCCGCCGAACTGCTGTTCCGGCTGCGCTCGCTCGAATGCGAAGTGTTCGTGTCGCTTTACAATGCCTATGCGCAACATGACCTGCAGGACTCGCGCGACCGGCTGGCGCACGAGTTCCGCGACAATATCGGTGCGACCGTCGAACGTGCGAGCCGCGAAAGTGATTCGCTGCGCGTCCACGCCACCCGCACCTCGGCCAGTGCGCGCGGGATGCTGGGCAAGGCGTCCGAAGTCGCCGCCGCCGCCGAGCAATCGGCAGTCGCGATGCGCGAGGCGGCCGCCACCGCCGCCGGGCTGATCCGTGCGATCGAGGATGCGCGGACCGAAGTGGAGGCCGCTGCGGAGATCGCGACGCGCGCGTCCGTCCAGGCGGGTACCGCGGTCGGCATGTCCGAAACGCTGTCGGACCATGCCAAGTCGATCGAATCGATCCTCGGCCTGATCCGCGACATCGCCGGGCAGACCAATTTGCTCGCGCTCAACGCCACGATCGAAGCGGCCCGCGCGGGCGATGCCGGACGCGGCTTCGCAGTGGTGGCGCAGGAGGTGAAGAGCCTCGCCAGCCAGACCGCCCGCGCGACCGACGACATCGCCGCCAAGATCGCGGCGATCCAGGCGGCGACGCGCTCGACCGTCGAGACCAACGCATCGATCCGCGCGACCGTCAGCGAAGTGCAGGAAAGCGCCAACCGCATTCGCGGCGCGATGGAAGTGCAGGCACAGACCGTAACCGCGATCACCGCCGCCGTCGACGAAACCGCGCTCGCCGCCGATTCGATGTCGTCGACCATCGCCACGATCCGCGAGGATACCGAAACCGTCGCGTCGGAAATCGACCGCGTCGGCGACGGCTTCACCGCGCTCGACGGTGAACTGGGGTCGTTGAAGACCAGCACGGTCGATTTCATCGGCAAGGTCGCCGCATAGGGACAGTAGCAGTGCGGGCGGTCCGCGGTGCGTCGCCCCGTTGCCCCCTGCTCCGCCGCCGCCTACACGGCGGGGCATGGCTCATATTCTCCTGACCGGCGGATCGCGCGGTATCGGTGCGGCGATCGCCGACCGGCTGCGCGACGCCCATAGCATTGCCGTCCAGTCGACCGGCGGCGACCTGCCCGCCGACTTCGCCGATCCCGCCGCGCCTGCCGATCTGTGGGCCCGTGCGCTCGACCGGCTGGACGGGCGGATCGACATTCTCATCAACAATGCCGGCGTGTTCGAGGCGAACCCGATCGAACAGTCAGACGACGACTGGGTCGCGGCATGGGAACGGACGCTGCGCATCAACCTGACCGCCGCGGCCGAGCTCAGCCGGCTGGCGGTGCGCCACTGGCAAGAGCAGGGCATTCCCGGCCGCATCGTCAACATCGCCAGCCGCGCCGCGCACCGGGGCGATTCGCCCGCGCACTGGCATTACGCCGCGGCCAAGGCCGGCATGGTCGCGATGACCAAGACCATCGCCCGCGCCTATGCCCGGGAGCGCATCCTCGCCTTCGCCATCTGCCCCGGCTTCACCATGACCGGTATGGCCGAGGATTATGTGGCTAGTCGCGGCGGCGACAAGCTGCTGGCCGATATTCCGCTGGGGCGGGTGGCGATGCCCGACGAAGTGGCGGTGATGGCGGCGTTCTGCGCGACCGACGCGCCCGAATCGATGACCGGCGCGGTGCTCGACGTCAACGGCGCGAGCTATGTCCGATGAGCTGGAAACTGACCCTGCCCTGCACCCGCGCCGAGGCCGAGGCGATCGATGCCGCCGAAGATTTCGGCATCGATCCGGCGCCCGTGCTGATGACCACCGAGACGGTCGAAGACGATACCGAGACGTGGCGGCTCGATGCCTATTTCGAGGCCGAACCGGACGACGCCGCGATCGCCGCGATCGCGGCTTTGGTGCCGAGTGCTGCCGGACAGGCGCCGCAGATCGAGGCGCTGGGTGACGAGGACTGGGTGACGATGAGCCAGGCTGGGCTGGAGCCGCTGTCGGTAGGGCGCTTCTATGTCCATACCGCCGCGCAGGCGGGGGACGTGCCGGCGGGCAAGCGGGCGTTCCTGATCGATGCCGGCCGCGCGTTCGGCACCGGCCATCACGAGACGACCAGCGGCTGTCTGGCGATGCTCGACCGGCTGGCGGGCGAGACGTTCGCCAATGCGATCGACCTGGGCACCGGCACGGGGTTGCTGGCATTCGCGGCACGTGAATTGTGGCCCGAGGCGCGGGTGATCGCAACCGATATCGATCCGGTGGCGATCGACGTGACCGCCGAGAATGCCCGGCTGAATGCGGTCGCGCGGGTCGAGTTGGTTGTGGCGGACGGGGCTTTGTCCGACGCGATCACGGCAGCGGCACCCTATGACCTGTTGATCGCCAACATCCTTGCGGGGCCGTTGATTTCGATGGCGCCCGAGGTAGCGGCGATCGCCGCGCCAGGGGCGACGATCGTGCTGGCCGGGTTGCTGGAGACGCAGCGCGGCGATGTCGTCGCGGCCTATGCGGCGTGCTGTTGCGTGCTTGAGGAAGTCGACCGGCGCGGCGACTGGAGTGTGCTGCGACTGACGGCGGGGACGGAGCGATTCGTACCAACCGGGCCGATCGATCCGAAGGGCCGCGACGGCTGGGCATTGGACCTCTGAAATCCTCGCCGCGGAGCGGGAGAATTTAAAGTTTGGACCTCGCATAATCCTGTGTGCCTTCGGTCAGCACGACATCCTCGGGCAGGATTTCATCCACCGCGATATCGCGCTCATCCCGAATCGAGTCGTACACCGGCGCGAAGTCAGTCTCGACCGTCAGCCGCAACAGTTCGTCGAAGCTGGGAATGACGAAATAAGTCTGCTGGAAATCGTCGATCCGGTAATCGGTGCGCATGACGCGCGCCAGATCGAGCATGATCCGGTTGGGGCTGGGATCGTCGAGCGAGAAGCGGGTTTCCGACGCGCTCGACACGATACCTGCGCCATAGATGCGCAAGCCATCGGCTTCCTGCACCAGCCCGAATTCGACCGTGTACCAGTAGAGCCGCGCCAGCTGCTTGAGCGAGCCGAGTTCAAGCGCGCGCAGGCCGCCGCGGCCGTATGCCGCGAGATAATCGGCGAACACCGGATCGGCGAGCATCGGCACATGACCGAACACGTCGTGGAAGACGTCGGGTTCCTGCAGATAATCGAGTTGGTCGGGGCGGCGGATGAAATTGCCGGCGACGAAGCGGCGATTGGCCATATGGGTGAAGAACACGTCGTCGGGGACCAGCCCCGGTACCGCCACGACGCGCCAGCCGGTCAGCGCTTCCAGCCGGTCGGACAATTCCTCAAAATCGGGAATGCCGGATTCGGACAGTTTCAACGCGTCCAGCCCGCGCAGGAACGCATCCGACGCGCGACCGGGCAGCAATTGCATCTGCCGCGCGTACAGCGTGTCCCAGATGGCGTGATCCTCGGCGCTATAGGCGTCCCATCCCTGCGGGATCGTCCAGTCGGCATTGGCGCCCTCGGGCGGGCGGTCGAGCACATGGGTATCACTGGCCATCCGCAACTAGTAGCATGGGGAACGATGCTACGGAAATGGTCCCTTCGATTGTGCGGTCTGGTCGGCACCGTGCTGCTGGTCGTGCTCGGGTATTTTGCGGCCGGGCTGATCGGCGGGGCGATCCCGGCCGGATCGGGCGAGATGCTGCCCGAACAAGGCATCCGCATCTATGTCGAGGATAACGGCATCCATACCGGCATCGTCCTGCCCAAACACGCGGCCGGCCAGTCGTTCGACGATTTGGTACGGGCGGACGATCTGGCCGATCCGCGCTATGCCGGCCATGGCTGGCTGTCGATCGGCTGGGGCGAGCGCGGCTTCTATCTCGGCACGCCGACCTGGTCGGATGTGAAGCCGGCAACGATCCTTGCCGCCGCGACCGGCAGCGATGCGGTAGTGATGCACGTCGGGCATCTACCCGAACCGAGGGGCGAGCCTGGCGTCTATCCGGTAACGCTGTCGGCCGACCAGTATCGGCGGCTGGTCACCTTTATCCGCGCGAGCTTTGCGCCCGGGCAGTCGGTGCAGGGCTATGGACCGTCCGACGCCTTCTATGTCGCGCGCGGGCGGTACAGCGCCGTGCATACGTGCAATGCATGGACCGGGGCCGCGCTCAGAGCGGCGGGGGTGCCGATGGGGGCATGGACGCCGTTTCCGGTGACGGTTACGACCTGGCTGTGACCAGCCTCGCCCCGCCGCCGATCGGACGCTTCGTGATCGAGACGCCGCGCGCGGCGATCGCGCTGGCGGGGGTGCCGTTCGGATGGCGGCGGGCGCTGGCGGGGGCACCGCGCGCGAAGGGCGAGCCGGTGATGGTGCTGCCCGGATTGTTCAACAGCGATCGCTCGAACACCCTCCTGCGCCGGTATCTGAGGGAGCTTGGCCACGACGCGCATGGCTGGGAACTAGGGCGCAATTTCGGGCAGCGCAGCATTGGGCCGGACGGCACCGATCTGTTCACGCGGATCGATGCCGTCGCGCAGGCCAGCGGGCGGCCGGTGGCGCTGGTCGGGGTCAGCTTCGGCGGAATCATGGCGCGCTTCGCGGCGCATCGCCGGCCCGACCTGGTCGAACAGGTGGTGACCGTCGCCAGCCCCTATGCCGGGCCGGCGCGGTCGACCCATGTCTGGCGGCTGTACGAATGGATCAGCGGCGAGTCGGTCGACGATCCGGCGGTGCTGGCGCTGGCCGAGGAGGTTCGCCGCCCCCTGCCCGTCCCGGCCACCGCGATCTGGAGCGCCAGCGACGGGCTGGTCAACGGCATGGGCTGCCATGTGCCGGGCGAACCCGGCTGCCGCGCGGTCGAAGTGGTGAGCAGCCATTATGGCGTGCAGACCCGGCTGGTGGTGCTGCGCGCGGTGGCGGAGGCGCTGGCGGGGAACAGAGACACCGCCACCGTTCGTCCTGAGTAGCCACTGAGCTTGTCGAAGGGGCGTATCGAAGGACGGTGGCAGGTGCTTCGATACGGGTCTTCGACTTCGGTGCGAAGCACCGAAGCCTGTCCTGAGCGCCTGCCGCAGGCAGGCAGTCGAAGGGCTCAGCCCCTACTCAGCGCGAACGGTTTCGGTTTGTCGGCTCAATCGTCGTCGTCGCGCTCGCGCCGCCGCCTTGCTTCTTCCTTGCGCATCTCGCGGCCTTCGCGGGCTTCCTTCTTGCGCATCTTGCGGCCGTAATTTCGGTCGGCTTCCGACTGGCTGGTCGTCGTCCAATCGATCACCTGCGCCCCGGCGCGGACCGGCGCGGTCGCGACGTTCCACACCGTGCTGACGCAGCCCCCGGTCAGCGGCGCCAGCGCCAGCATCACCCACCCCAATCGCATCGGTCGTCCTTCAATATGGTTTGTCGCGGATCTGTGCCCCGATTAACGGAAAATCGGTGAAGAAACCATCGACGCCCGCCGCGACCGCGTCGGCGATCTCCTGCCCCACCCGGCCATGGGCTTCCGGGCCGCCGGGTACGCGATAGACTTCGGGCAGGAAGGCGTTTTCGGCGCGATAGGTCCAGGGGTGGACGCGCAAGCCCGCGACGTGCGCGTCATGGACCAACGGCTTGCCCACGCCGACCATCGATTTGTTCGGCCCGATCCCGAAGGCATAGGTCGCGACCGCCTTCAGCCCGGCAGGAGTCGCCATCGTCCGGTAGCTATCGACCGCGTGGTCGGCCGGGCCACCCTCCCCGTCCATCAACTGGATCAGGCGGATGCCGGTCAGCTTCTTGAGTGCTTTCAGGTTGTCGACTTCGAACGACTGGATGAACACCGGCGCCTGTGCGCTGTCCCACCCGGCGGCACGCAGTTCGCGGACGAGATGCGCCTCCATCGGATGGCCGATCGACGCGAAATAGCTGGGATGCTTGGTTTCGGGATAGATGCCGATCGTCCGCCCGGTCTGCGCAGTGGCACGCTTGGCAAGGGCGATGATCTCAGCGAGGGTCGGAATCGGCTGCTGCCCGTCATAGCGGGTGTTGTCGGGTCGAAGCTGCGGCAGGCGTTCCTTCGCGCGCAGCGTGCGCAGTTCAGCCAGCGTGAAATCCTCGGTAAACCAGCCGGTGATCGGTTGCCCGTCGATCGTCTTCGTCGTGCGGCGGCCGGCGAATTCGGGATGGGCGGCGACGTCGGTCGTGCCCGAAATCTCGTTTTCGTGGCGGGCGACGAACACATCGTCCTTCGTCAGCACCAGATCGGGTTCGATGAAATCGGAACCTTGTTCGATCGCCAGTTCGTACGCGGCGAGCGTGTGTTCGGGGCGCGATCCGCTGGCGCCGCGATGCGCGATCACGATCGGAGTCGCATCCAGTGGTCGTTCCTCGGCCATCGCGCCTGCTCCTAACATCGCCGCCATTACCAACCCCAACATCTGCGATCCCTTCGCAAGAGGAAACGGTTTCGATCGCGAACGTTAGCCGCATTGACCAACGGAGCGCCGACCCATGCAATTCACCATCAACGGCCAGCCGCATCAGGCGGAGGTGGACATTCGCACCACCCTGCTCGACCTGCTGCGCGAACATCTTTCGCTCACCGGCAGCAAGAAGGGCTGCGACCATGGCCAATGCGGGGCGTGCACCGTGCTGGTGAACGGCCGCCGCATTAATTCCTGCCTCACGCTCGCCGTGATGCATCAGGATGACGAGATCGTGACGATCGAGGGGCTGGGTACGCCCGAAAAGCTGCATCCGCTGCAAGCGGCGTTCGTCAAGCATGACGGGTTCCAGTGCGGCTATTGCACGCCGGGGCAGATTTGTTCGGCGGTCGGCATGCTCGACGAGGTCGAGAAGGGCTGGCCGAGCCATGTCAGCGCCACGCTCGACGATCCCGATTTCACCGATGATGAAATTCGCGAACGGATGAGCGGCAATTTGTGCCGTTGTTCGGCCTATCCCAACATCGTCGATGCGATCCGCGAAGTCGCCGATGCCAAGCAACCGGCTCAGGCGGAGGCAGCGGAATGAAACTGTTCGACTATGCCAAGGCCGACAGCCCAGAAGCCGCCGTTCGCGAGGGTGCCGATCACGATACGAAGTTCATCGCCGGCGGGACCAACCTGCTCGACCTGATGAAGCTGCAGGTCGAGACGCCCGCACGACTCGTCGATATTAGCCGCCTGCCGCTGAACGATATCGAAGAGATCGAAGGCGGCGGGGTACGGATCGGCGCGCTGGTGCCCAATTCCGACCTCGCGGCCGATCCGATCATCCGCGAACGTTATGAAGTGCTCAGCCGCGCGCTACTGGCCGGGGCGTCGGGGCAGTTGCGCAACAAGGCGTCGACCGGCGGCAACCTGCTGCAACGGACGCGCTGCTATTATTTCTATGAGACGGCGGCGCGCTGCAACAAGCGGGTGCCGGGATCGGGATGCGACGCGCAGGAGGGGTTCAACCGCATCCTTGCCGTGCTCGGCACCAGCGAGCATTGCATCGCGACGCATCCCAGCGACATGGCGGTGGCGATGCGCGCGCTCGACGCGACGATCGTGACGCTGGGCAGCGATGGCGAGCGGCGGCGGATACCGATCGGCGACTTCTACCGCCTGCCGGGCGACACGCCGGACGTCGAGAATGTGCTGCGCGTCGGTGAACTTATCACCCATGTCGAACTACCGCCGGCGCCAGCGGGCAGGCAGACCTATCGCAAGGTGCGCGACCGCGCTTCCTATGCGTTCGCGCTGGTGTCGGTCGCGGGCATCGTCGGGCAGGAGGACGGCAAGATTTCCTCGGCGCAGCTTGCCTTTGGCGGGCTCGGCCCGATGCCGTGGCGCGACAATGCGGTCGAGAATGCCCTGATCGGCCATGCGCCGTCCGACGCGCTGTTCGGGGAGGCCGCCGACCTGTTGCTGCGCGATGCGAAGGGCTTTGGCAGCAACGATTTCAAGATCCCTCTGACCCGGCGGACGCTGATCGCGACGCTGCGGGAGTTGACCGCATGACCACCAACGCACTGCGCATGGACAAGCCCGTCGAGCAGAGCCTGCTCGATTCGGGGGTACAGGGCATCATCGGCAAGGGGATCGAGCGGATCGACGGGCCGCTGAAGGTCGCCGGACAGGCCACCTATTCGGCCGAGTACGACTTTCCGAACCTTGCCTACGGATTTTTGGTCCGCGCGACCTTTCCCGCCGGCACGATCACCGCGATCGATGCCGAGGGCGCCAAGGCGCTGCCCGGCGTGGTCGACGTCGTCGTCGACCTGAAGACCTTCATCCGCAATGCCCAGCAAGGCGGCGAGACCGAGGCCCCGACGCAGGGGGTCAAGGACGTCGCCTATTTCGGCGAGCCGGTCGCGATCGTCGTGGCGGAAAGCTATGAGATTGCGCGCGACGCCGCGCAACTGGTCGCGGTCCGCTACGAACCTGCCGAGGGCGTATTCACCTTCGACGATCATGTCGACGATGCGATCAAGCCGCCCCCCGGTTCGATGCCGCCCTATCACAGCCAGGGCGATCTGGAAGCGGCGATGGCCGACGCCGCCTTCACCATCGACGATGTATGGCGCACGCCGTCGCAGAATTCGGCGGCGATGGAGCCGCATGCGTCGATCGCGGTATGGGACGACGACGGGCTGACGCTGTACGGATCGTTGCAGATGCCGTCGTCGGACAAGCAGCAGCTCGCCAAGTCACTGGGCGAGCGTCAGTCGAAGGTGCGGATCGTCGCGCGCTATATCGGTGGCGGCTTCGGGTCTAAGCTCGGCATCTCGCCCGACACGGTCGCGACCGCGATCGCGGCCAAGGCGGTCGGGCGCCCGGTCAAGACGGTGATGACCCGCCAGCAGGTATTCGACGCGACGGTGCGCCGGTCGAACACGCAGCAGCGCTTTCGGCTCGCCGCCGATGCCGATGGCAAACTGACCGGCGTCGGGCATGAGACATTGTGTTCGAACCTTCCGGGCGAAGGCTATTTCGAGCCGGCCGGACAGGCGACGCAGTTCCTGTATGGCGGCGAAAACCGGGTCATTAAGCACGATCTGGTCGAGCTGAACCGGACGCTGTCGGGATCGATGCGCGCGCCGGGCGAGGCTGTCGGGTTGCTGGTGCAAGAAAACGCGATGGACGAGCTGGCGGAGAAGATCGGCATCGATCCGATCGAACTGCGCCGCATCAACGATCCGGCGAAGGACCCGCAAAAGGATATTCCCTATTCGACGCGGTCGCTGACGCGCTGCCTCGACGCCGGGGCGAAGGCGTTCGGCTGGGACCAGCGCAACCGGACACCGGGGGGCAAGCGCGAGGGCGACTGGCTGATCGGACACGGCATGGCGGCGACGACGCGCACCAACATGCTGCAACCGAGCGAGGCGGCGGTATCGATCGGTCCCGACGGGCGCGCGCTGGTTGAGACCGACATGACCGATATCGGCACCGGCACCTATACCATCCTTGCCCAGATTGCGGGCGAAATGCTCGGCCTGCCGGTCGAGCGGGTGGCGGTGCATCTGGGCGATACCAAGTCGCCGCCGGGCGCCGGATCGGGCGGTTCATGGGGTGCGGGCAGCAGCGGGTCGTCGGTCTATCTGGCCGCGCAGGCGCTGCGCGAAAAGCTGGCCAAGGCGATGGGTGTCGACGCCGACGACCTGACGCTGAAGGACGGTCATGCGATTGCCGGCAACCGCCGGGTGGCGATCGGCGAACTGGTCGGGGACGGCATCACCGCCACCGGATCGATCGAACCGGGCAAACAGGAGAAGGAAACGACGCAGGCCAGCTATGGCGCGCATTTCTGCGAGGTGAAGGTCCATGCCGTCACCGGCGAGGTCCGCGTGACGCGCTGGCATTCGACCTTCGAGGCCGGACGCATCCTCAACCAGCAGACCGCGCGGTCGCAGTGCATCGGCGGCATCGTGTTCGGCATCGGCACCGCGCTGACCGAGGAAGCGGTGCATGACGATCGCGACGGACGCATCGTCAACCACGACCTCGCCGAATATCATGTGCCGGTCCATGCCGACATTCCGCACATGGACATCGTGTTCCTCGACGAACGCGACCCCCATGCCAACCCGCTGCACGCCAAGGGGATCGGTGAACTGGGCATCGGCGGCGCCGGCGCGGCGGTGACCAACGCGATCTACAACGCGACCGGCGTGCGGGTGCGCAATTACCCGGCGACGTTGGACAAGCTGCTGGAAGGGTTGCCGGCGGTATAAGAAGCTCCTCTCCGGCACGGGGAGGCGGACCGCCGCGAAGGGGTGGTGAAGGGGGTGGCCGCATACGGCACGTTTGCGTTGCGCCGCCCTCCCCCTCCACCAGCTTCGCTGGTCCCCCTCCCCGTGCCGGGGAGGATTTCCGTGGCATTTTCCCTTGTTCGCGTTTGCGGCAATCCTACCTGTCATGTATCTGACGCGCAGACCGGGCGGGTTTGCCGTCCCACAAGCCGAACCGAGCGAGCACCATGGCCGAATTCCGTTTGCCCAAGAATAGTCGCATCACGAAGGGTGCGACCCACAAGTCGCCGACCTCGGGCCGGATCAAGAAATTCAAGGTCTATCGCTACGACCCGGATTCGGGCCAGAATCCGCGCTACGACGATTTCGAGATCGATCTCGACGAATGCGGGCCGATGGTGCTCGACGCGCTCATCAAGATGAAGTCGGAGCAGGACCCCTCGCTCACCTTCCGCCGCTCGTGCCGCGAGGGGATTTGCGGGTCGTGCTCGATGAACATCGACGGCCGTAACGGCCTCGCCTGCACGACTGCGATCGAGGATATCAAGGGCGATATCCGCATCACGCCGCTGCCGCACATGGACGTCATCAAGGATCTGGTGCCGGACTTCACGCACTTTTACGCGCAGTACGCGTCGATCAAGCCATGGCTGCAGACCGTGACCCCGGAACCCGCCGGCAAGGAACGGCTCCAGTCGCCGGAGGACCGCAACAAGCTCGACGGGCTGTACGAGTGCATCCTGTGCGCCTGCTGCTCGACCTCGTGCCCGAGCTATTGGTGGAACAGCGACAAGTTCCTGGGGCCGGCGATCCTGCTGCAGGCCTATCGCTGGCTGGCCGACAGCCGTGACGAGATGACCGGCGAGCGTCTCGACGAACTGGAGGATCCGTTCCGCCTGTATCGTTGCCACACGATCATGAACTGCGCGAATGTCTGCCCGAAGGGGCTGAACCCGGCCAAGGCGATCGCCGAGATCAAGAAGATGGAAGTCGAGCGGATCATCTGATCCGTTCGTACCATCCGTTCGTCCTGCGTAGCGGCTGAGCCTGTCGAAGACGCGTATCGAAGGACTATTCCCACTGGCGACGATCCTTCGATACGCCATTTCGACAAGCGCAATGGCTACTCAGGACGACCGGAGGGGTCATTCAGGAGGAGTAATCCTGCCATGACCGTCCTCACCCGTTACGACAGCCTCGTCGCCGCCGGCGAACTCCGCCCCGACCCCGAACAGCGCGCCGCTGCCGAGCGCCTGTCGCGCCTTGCCGCCGAACTTGACGCACCGCCCAGGCGCGGCCTGTTCGCCCGGCTGACCGGCAAGGATGCGCCTGTCCCGCGTGGCGTCTACCTGTGGGGTGGCGTCGGGCGCGGCAAGTCGATGCTGATGGACCTGTTCTACGACTGCGTCGCCGAACCGGCCAAGCGCCGCGTCCATTTCCATGCTTTCATGATCGAGGTCCATGCCCGCCTCGCCACCGAACGCGCCAAGGAAGCCGGCAACCCGGTGCCGCCGGTCGCCGAGGCGCTGGCCAAGGACCTGAAGCTGCTCGCGTTCGACGAGATGGTCATCAACAACACCGCCGACGCGATGGTGCTGTCGCGGCTGTTCACCGAGATGATGACGCACGGCGTGACCATCGTCGCGACGTCGAACCGCCCGCCGGTCGATCTCTACAAAGACGGGTTGCAGCGGGACAGCTTCCTCCCGTTCATCGCGTTGCTCGAATCGAACCTCGACGTGCTGCCGCTGAACGGACCGACCGACTATCGTCGCGACCGGCTGGGCGCGGTCGATACGTGGCTGGTCCCCAATGGCCCGGCGGCGACCGAGGCACTGTCGGCAGCGTTCTTCCGCCTGACCGATTTCGCGGTCGAGGATCGCGACCATGTGCCGTCGTGCGACCTCGATATCGGCGGACGTACGCTGCACGTGCCCAAGGCGTTGAAGGGCGTCGCGGTGTTCAGTTTCAAGCGGCTGTGCGGCGAGGCCCGCGGGGCGCCCGATTATCTGGAGATCGCACGGACCTTTCACACCGTCATCCTGGTCGGCATCCCCATCCTCGGCCCGGAGAACCGTAACGAGGCGGCACGGTTCGTGACGCTGATCGATGCGCTGTACGAATATCGGGTCAAGCTGCTGGCGGCGGCCGACGCGCAGCCCGCCGACCTGTATCCGCGCGGCGACGGACGGTTCGAGTTCGACCGGACGATCAGCCGGCTGGAGGAGATGCGGTCGGAGGAATATCTGGCCAAGGGGCATGGCCAGGGTTGAGCAAACTTGATCCGTTCGTGCTGAGTAGGGACTGAGCGAAGTCGAAGGCCCGTATCGAAGCACCTGACCAATGTCCTTCGATACGCTGCTTCGACAAGCTCAGCAGCTACTCAGGACGAACGGTTTGCATTCGTTCAATTCCGCCGCGCATCCGCCTTCTTGGTCCTGAGCGTCGCCGACGCCGCCGCCGGATCGTCGGGCCAGGGATGGCGGGGATAGCGGCCGCGCATTTCCTTCGACACGTCGCGCCACGACCCGGCCCAGAATCCCGGCAGGTCGCGCGTCGTCTGGATCGGCCGGCCCGCCGGCGAGGTCAGGCTGAGCGTCAGCGGTTGCCCGGCGACCATGGGGTGGGTGGCCAGCCCGAACAGCGCCTGCACACGCAGCTCGACGCGCGGGCCGCCTTCTGCGGCATAGTCGATCGCATGGCTCGACCCGGCGGGGCTTTCGAACCGGGCAGGCGCGAGGCGGCGGACCTGTTGCATCCAGTCCCATCCCGCCTGCTGCTCCAGCGCATCGTGCAGGCCAGTCACCGCGTCGAGCCGCCGTTTGCCGGTCAATAGCGGGGGGAGCCAATCGTCGATCGTTGAGATCAGCGCCGCGTCGCCGAGCGGATCGTCCTGCCCCAGCATCGCGGCGACATAGGCCGATCGGCGGCGTAGCGTCTCCGCCCCCTCCCAAGGCAGCAGCGACAGGTCGCGCCGCACGGCTTGCACCAGCGCCGTGGCGATCTCCTCACCCGACGCCGCCGCATCCGGCCCGGATGACAGCCGGATCGCGCCCAGCCGGCGTTCGCGCAGCGCGATCACCCCCCGGGTGGCGGGATCGAAGGTGACGCTGCGCCGCGTTTCGATCCGGTCGCCGAACAATTGCTCGACCGTCGCCTGTTCGATCGCCACCGCCGACAGGATGCGCGCACCCGCCGCCTGCCCCTGCGTCTCGGCGACCGCCAGCCATTCCGCCGATCCGAGCGCGGCGGCGTCCAGCGTGAAGCCGCGCCCGCCGACCGAGGCCCAGCGTTCGCCCGCCGCGTCGCGGCGCTTCGCGATCCGATCGGGAAAGGCGAGCGCGACGCTGCGGGCGAGCGCGTCGGCGGGGGGATCGTCGCGGCCCTCGACCAATTTGCGCCAGCGGTCGGCGAGGCGCCGCGATGCTTCCGCGCGCTGGCCGCGTTCGCTGCGCCAACGGCGGCGGCGCTGGTCGAGATCGGTGTCGTTGCCGCCCAAGCCCCGCTCGCCGAGCAGCACCGCGACCTCCGCCGCCGCGCCGGCAAAGCCGCCCTCGCCCGCGCGGATCAGCATATGCGCCAGCCGCGGCGACAGCGGCAGCGCGGCGATGGCGAGGCCGTGCGGCGTCGGGCGGTCATCGCCATCGATCGCGCCCAGCGTGGCGAGACGGGCACGCGCTTCCTCGACCGCCGCGGTGGGCGGCGGGTCGAGCCAGCGCAGCGTCGTCGGATCGCTCACCCCCCATTTGCCGCATTCGAGAACCAGTGCCGACAGGTCGGCCTCCAATATCTCGGCCGGGTCGAAACGCGGCAGCCCGGCGGTGGCGGCGGCCTCCCACAGGCGATAGGCGACGCCCGGTCCCTGCCGCGCGGCACGCCCGGCACGCTGGGTGACGGCGGCCTGCGACGCGCGTTCGGTGGTCAGGCGGGTCATCCCCGCCGCCCGGTCGTAGCGCGGACGCCGCGCCAGCCCCGAATCGACGACGATGCGAATGCCGTCGAGGGTCAGTGAAGTTTCGGCGATGCTGGTCGCCAGCACGATCTTGCGGCGCCCTTCCGGATCGGGGGCGATGGCGGCGCGCTGTTCTTGCGGAAGCAGCGTGCCGTGCAGCCGGTGCAGTACCGCCCCGTCGGGCACGGCGATGCGCTCGGCGGTGCGCTCGATCTCGGCGACGCCGGGCAGGAAGGCGAGGATGCCACCCTCCGCTTCGGTGAGCGCGCGGCGGATCGCGGCGGCGACCGAATCCTCGATCCGGGCTTCGGCATTGCGGCCGATGTGGCGCAGGTCGAGCGGGTAGGACCGCCCCTCGCTTTCCATCACCGGCGCGTCGTCCATCAGCGCCGCGAAGCGTTCGCCGTCCAATGTCGCCGACATGGCGAGGATGCGCAGCTCGGGCCGCAATGCCGCCTGTGCATCGAGCGCAAGGGCAAGACCGAAATCGCTGTCGAGGCTGCGTTCATGCACTTCGTCGAACAGCACCGCCGACACGCCCGCCAGTTCGGGATCGGCCTGGATACGGGCGACGAAGATGCCCTCGGTCATCACCGTAACGCGCGTCGTGGCGGACCGCTTGCTGTCCATGCGGGTGGCGTAGCCGAAGGTCTGACCTACCGGCTCCCCGGCGGTCGCGGCCATGCGCTCGGCGGCGGCGCGGGCGGCGATGCGGCGGGGGGAGAGGAGCAGGATTTCGCCGGTGACCCATGATTCGGCGAGCAGTGCGGGGGCGACGGCGGTGGTCTTGCCCGCGCCGGGCGGCGCGACGAGGACGGCGGAGGTGCGGTCGCGCAATGTCTGGAGCAGGTCGGGCAGGACGGAGTGGATGGGGAGCATGTGGAAAGCTCTAGCAATCCTCCCCGCCTGCGGGGAGGGGGACCAGCGAAGCTGATGGAGGGTGGATCGCGGCACACGCTGCCATTGCGTATGCCGACACCCCCCTCCACCATCCTTCGGATGGTCCCCCTCCCCGTGTCGGGAAGGATTTAGAGCGTGTCGGGGTCTGGGCCGAGGCGACCGCCTTCGCGGTCCATCGCGTCGATCTTCGCAATCTGCTCCGCCGTCAGCGTTACCTTCTCCGCTGCCAGATTCTCCTCGATCCGGGCGCGGGACGACGCCTTGGGGATCACACCCAGCCCGGCCTGCAAATGCCAGGCGAGGATCACCTGTGCCGGCGTTGCCCCCGCCGCCTCGGCGATCGCGACGATCGTCGGATCGGTCAGCAATGTCCCCTGCCCGAGTGGCGACCAGCTTTGCGTGACGATCCCCAGCCGTTCATGCGCCGCGCGCGCCGCGCGCTGCTGGAAATGGGGATGCAGCTCGATCTGGTTCAACGCCGGCACCACGCCGGTGGCATCGACGATCCGGTCGAGATGATCGGGCGAGAAGTTCGACACGCCGATCGATCCGACCCGCCCGTCCTCGCGCAACCGCACCAGCGCCTTCCACGTGTCGACATAGCGGTCCTCCGACGGCATCGGCCAGTGGATCAGGAACAGGTCGATGCGCGGCAGCTTCGCGGCGCTGGCGTCGAACGCCTTGAGCGCGCCGTCATAGCCCATGGCGTCGCGCCACAATTTGGTGGTGACGAAGATGTCGCTGCCGCCGGTCGCTTCGCCGACGCCCGTTTCGTTGGCGTAGAAGGCGGCGGTGTCGATCAGGCGATAGCCGGCATCGATCGCCTCGCGCGACAGGCGGGCGGAGTCTTCCGCCGGGACCTTGTAGGTGCCGAAGCCGATCGCCGGGATGGTGCGGCCATTATTGAGGGGGAGGTCGGTCATGGCGTGTCCGTGTGGTTTAGGGGCGGGTTGCCAAAGGATGACGACAGGATCCGTTCCCTGTGCCGCCCCCACCCGTTCGTGCTGAGTGGGACTGAGCTTGTCGAAGGCCCGTATCGAAGCACTTGGCTGCGAACGGTCCTTCGATACGCCATTTCGACAAGCTCAATGGCTACTCAGGACGAACGTGGTGGAGGGTATTGCCCCCCTCCTGCTCCACTTACCCCGTTCGCTTCGAGCGCAGGTTCGAGCCTGTCGAGAACCGAAGTCGAGAAGGGCCCCCCAAGCGACCGGGTTCTCGACGGACGCTTCTCGACAAGCTCGAAGCTGCTCGAACCGAACGGATGGGGATGGAAGCAGCCCCCTTACCCCGTCGGTCGCCCGTCCGCGTCCATCAGCACCTCGCGCCGCCCGACATGGTCGGGGCGCGACACCAGCCCTTCCTTCTCCATCCGCTCGATCAGCCGCGCCGCCGAGTTGTAACCGACGCGCAACTGGCGCTGGAGCCAGCTGGTGGACGCCTTCTGGCTTTCCGCAACCAGCTGACACGCCTGACGGAAGGTCTGTTCCTCGGGGCTGTCGTCGCCGGTCGGCGCCCCGTCGAGGCTGAAGCCGGCATCGCCTTCCGGCTCGTTGACCACCGCGTCGATATAGTCGGGCGCGCCCTGCGAGCGCCAGAAATCGGACACCGCCTGCACCTCGTCGTCGCTGACGAACGGGCCGTGGACGCGCGCCAGCGCCTTGCCGCCGGGCATGTAGAGCATGTCGCCGCGGCCCAGCAGCTGTTCCGCCCCCTGTTCGCCAAGAATGGTGCGCGAGTCGATCTTGCTGGTGACGTGGAAGCTGATGCGCGTCGGCAAATTCGCCTTGATGACGCCGGTGATGACGTCGACCGAGGGACGCTGCGTCGCCATGATCAGGTGGATGCCAGCCGCGCGCGCCTTTTGCGCGAGGCGCTGGATCAGGAATTCGACTTCCTTGCCCGCGGTCATCATCAGGTCGGCAAGTTCGTCGACGATCACCACGATCTGCGGCAGCGGCGTCAGGTCGAGCGTCTCTTCCTCATAGATTGGCGTGCCGTTCTCGGCGTCATAGCCGGTTTGCACCTTGCGGCCGAGCTTCTGCCCCTTGGCGATCGCGGCGCGGACCTTTTCATTGAAGCTGGCGAGGGAGCGGACGTTGATCGACGCCATCATCCGATAGCGATCCTCCATCTGCTCGACCGCCCATTTCAGCGCGCGCACCGCCTTGGGCGGGTCGGTAACGACGTCGGCGAGCAGATGCGGGATGCCGCGATACATGCTGAGTTCGAGCATCTTCGGATCGATCATGATCATCCGGCACTGGTCGGGGGTCAGCCGGTAGAGCAGCGACAGGATCATGCAGTTCAGGCCGACCGACTTGCCCGAACCGGTGGTACCCGCGACCAGCAGATGCGGCATCGGCGCCAGATCGGCGACGACCGGATCACCGGCGATATTCTTGCCGAGCACGATGGGGAGTTGCGCATTCTGGTCGGCGAACGCCTGGCTGGCGATCAGTTCGCGCAGGGAAACCGTCTCGCGCCGCTGGTTGGGCAGTTCGATGCCGATCACGGTGCGCCCCGGAATCGTCGCGACGCGCGCGGAGATCGCCGACATGTTGCGGGCGATATCGTCGGCCAGCTGGATGACGCGGCTGGCGCGGATGCCGGGTTCGGGTTCGAGTTCGTACATGGTGACGACCGGGCCGGGCGCGACCTTCACCACCTGCCCCTTCACGTTGAAGTCGTCGAGCACGCTTTCGAGCAGGCGCGAATTGCGCTCCAGCGCGGCCTTGTCGATCGACGGGCCGCTCGATTCGGGCGGGGGTGCCAGCAGGTCGATCGCGGGCAGCGCGAAATTGTCGCGCCCCTCGCTGCTCGCCGGGCGCGGTGCGCTGGCGAGCGCGGGTGATGCGGCCCGTTCAGCGATGACCGGCGGCGCGCGATTGTCGGGTTCGGCAACGCGGCGCGGTTGCGGCCGGGCGGGCGCCTCGTCTTCGTCCTCTTCCTCGGTATCGGCGACGAAGCGGCTGGGTGCGGCATCGAACGGCGCATCGTCGTCGTCATAGGCGATCTCGCCGGTGTCGGCATCGACCGCCCGCGCGCGCCGTTCGAATTTCGGCATGCGGAAGGTGCCGTCGGGAATCTCGATCGTCAGCCCCTTGGCCCAGCGCCAGATGCCGAACAGCCCGGTCGCCAGCGCCACCACGCGGATGATCCAGATTTCGATATCGGGCTGGCTGATCAGGTGAATCAGCCCCTGCACCGCCGCCGCGACGCTCCAGCCGATCACCCCGCCATAGCCGGCGGGCAATGACAATATCGCCTCACCCGACACGAACGCCAGCGTCGTGCCCATCAACAGCACGCCGATCAGGCAGTCGCGCACCATACGCGGCCACGGCCCGACGGGCACGTCGCGCCACAGCCGGACGCTGATGATCAGGCCCAGCGGCAGCAGCATCGCCACCGGCACGCCGACCAACGTCAGCAACAGATCGGCCAGATGCGCGCCGGGCGATCCCAGCTTGTTGGTGATCGGTCCGCCCGCCGCGGTGCTGAACGACGGGTCGGCCGAGGAATAGCTGGCCAGTGCGATCGCGATCAGCAGCATGGCGACGAACAGCAACGTCGCCCCGATCATCGCGCCGCTGCGCCTCACGCCCGCCTTCATCGCGTCGCGCCACAACATCGGCTGCGCGTTCGTCGCCATTCGTTCCACCCTTGTTCGATACCGCCCCGATGTGCGCCGCGCCGGGCATCGCCGTCAAGGCGGCGTTGCGGTGAACCGCACCACACCCTAAGTCGCGATGGACATAGGTTAAGGATGGGACGGGTTTCATGGCACAGGCGGACGTCATCATCCTTGGCGGCGGGCTGGTCGGCAGCACGCTCGGCGTATCGCTGGGCGTGCACGGCCTCCGCTCGATCATTCTCGATCCCGCCGATCCGGCAGTGACGCTGGCGCCGGGCTTCGACGGGCGCGCCTCCGCCATTGCCAGCGCGACGCACCGCATGTTCGAAGCGATCGGCATCGCCGAGGGGCTGGGCGACGAGGGCTGTCCGATCGCAGCGATCCGCGCGACCGACGGGCTGGAACCCGGCAAGCTCGACTTCATCCCCGACGCCGCCGACGACCCGGTCGGCGTAATGTACGAGAACAAGCGGTTGCGGCAGGCGATCTACGACGCCGCGGACGCATCGCCGCTGGTTGACTTGCGCTACCAGGATCGAGCGATCGACGTCCGGCGCGAGGCGCATGGCGTGACGGTGACGACGGCGGGCGGCGACACGCTGACCGCGCCGCTGCTGATCGCGGCGGAGGGTCGCAATTCGCCGACGCGCGAGGCGGCGGGCATCCGCGTCGCGCGCTGGAGCTACGATCACGCCGCGATCATCACCACGCTCGGGCATGAGGAAAGCCACGAGAATGTGGCCTATGAAATCTTCTATCCGGCGGGTCCATTCGCGATCCTGCCGCTGAAGGATGACGACCATGGCCATCGTTCGGCGATCGTGTGGACCGTCGATGCGAAGGATCGGCCGGCGATGCTGAAACTGTCGGACCGTGCCTTCCTCGCCGAAGCGTCGAAGAAGATGGGCGGGTTCCTGGGGCACCTCTCGAACCTGTCGGCGCGGTCGAGCTATCCGCTCGGCTTCCACCATGCGGCGCGGATTACCGCCGAGCGGCTGGTGCTGGTCGGCGATGCCGCGCACGGCATCCACCCGATCGCCGGACAGGGGCTGAACCTCGGCCTGCGCGACGTGGCGGCGCTGACCGAGGTGCTGGTCGAGGGCAAGCGCACCGGGCTCGACCTCGGCGACCCCTATCTGCTTGAACGCTATCAGCGGTGGCGCGGTCTCGATACCTTTGCGGTGGCGCTGGCGACCGATGGTCTCACGCGGCTGTTCGGCATTCCGGGCAAGGCGGCGAGCGCGGTGCGGCGCTTCGGCCTGTCGGCGGTCGATTCGATCCCGCCGCTGAAAGCCGCATTCATGGCCGAGGCGCGCGGCGAGACGGGCAAGCTGCCCAAGCTGTTGCAGGGGGTTACGGCGTAGGAGGCGGTTCAGGGAACGACACCTGCCGCCCTCTACCCGTCACCCCATACTTGCATCAGGGTGACGATGGCGACCGGGACCAAGGTTGCCGACCCTTTGCGCGCTATCCCCGCGTCGCGTCGAACCGCGCCATCTCATACGCGATCGACGCCTCGACCAGCCGCTCCCACAGGTCCGCGACCACCGCATCGGGCACGCCGATCTGTGCCGCCGCCGCCCGCGCATTCGCGATCACCTCGGCCTTGCGCGCCTCGTCACGCACCGCCGCGCGCGCCGGCTTGATCCGCGCGGCGGCATCCATATAGGCGAAGCGTCGCGCCAGCAGTGCCACCAGTTCGCGATCGACCTGATCGACGCCGGCGCGGACTTCGGTCATGGTGGTGCAGTCGGGGCCGGGCAGGATCGTCATGCCCCGCGCTGTGACGGCTGCGCTGCGGCTTGTCCAGCTTGACTCTGTCCGGGCATCCGGCTAGGCGCGCCGCTTCGCAATTCGGCCCCGCATTCCCGGTGAAGCGGTGGCCCCGGCCCCTCGGGACCGGCGGCGAATACCGGGAGCCGCGATCGTCCACTCGGATGGTCAAACGTTACTGCAATTGCATTGGATTTACGATGTCGAAGCGCTCCAGCGCCAAGTACAAGCTCGATCGCCGCCTTGGCGAGAATATCTGGGGTCGTCCCAAGAGCCCGGTCAACAAGCGTGAATATGGCCCCGGCCAGCACGGTCAGCGCCGCAAGGGCAAGATGTCGGACTTCGGCACCCAGCTGCGCGCCAAGCAGAAGCTGAAGGGTTATTACGGCGACGTCACCGAGAAGCAGTTCAAGCGCACCTATGAAGAAGCGTCGCGCATGAAGGGCGACACCGGTCAGAACCTGATCGGCCTGCTCGAACAGCGCCTCGACATGATCGTGTACCGCGCCAAGTTCGCGCCGACCGTCTGGGCTGCGCGTCAGCTGGTCAGCCACGGCCACGTCCGCGTCAACGGCGTGAAGTGCAACATTGCGTCGCGCCGCTGCTATGTCGGCGACGAAATCTCGCTCGGCACCAAGGCGCAGGAAATGGCGCTGGTCCTCGAGGCCCAGACCCTCGCCGAGCGTGACATCCCCGAGTATATCGGCGCCGACGGCACCAAGGTCACCTTCAACCGCGTTCCGACGCTGGACGAAGTGCCCTATCCGGTGAAGATGGAACCGAACCTCGTGGTCGAGTTCTACTCGCGCTGAGCCAAGGTCCAGCAAAGCTGGACCGAGGCAAACCCCCAGCGCGAGCGGCCGGCGCTGCCGAGGCAGCGACCGACGGCATGGGCTTCGCCCATGGCGCTGGCGGATACGAAAAGGGCGGCCCCGCAACGGGCCGCCCTTTTTGCGTCTACGCCGTCGCGCGAGCGTCTGCGGGTGTCGGAAAAAGGTCCTGTCCTACACGACCAACGGCCGTCAGTATCACTACGGGCTCTCCAGCCCCCCCCTCTTTGACCTCGCCAGCCTTTTCCCCCAACGCCGCTCGGTATTGCGAACACTACGCAACACCAGCGTGGTTAGTGTGAACTTCGTGAACTTTGAACCGACGCTACAGCCCGCTCGCCCGCAACTGCGCGCGCAGATCGGCGCGCGTCCGTTCATTTACCGGCGGCAGTTCGCGGGCGCCCTTGCCCTTGCGCAGCCGTGCCCGATCGCGTTCGTCGGGCGCCACCACCCGCACCCGCACCGGCACGACGCCGGTCCCGCGCACGCCCAGCGCCTCGGCTGCACCGCGCGACAGGTCGAGGATGCGTCCCCGCCCGGTGAATGGCCCGCGATCGTTGACCCGCACCAGAATGCGCCGCCCGGTGTCGAGCGCGGTCACCTCGACATAGCTCGGCAACGGCAGCGTGGTGTGCGCCGCGGTGACCCAGCCGGGGCGGAACCGCTCGCCATTGGCGGTCCGCCCACCCGATTCGCTGCCGTACCAGCTCGCCAGCCCCAGCATGTCGTAGGTCGGATCGGCGGCCGGCGCATAGGTCACCCCGCGCACTTTGTAAGGCACACCGACCTTGACCACCGCATCGCTGACCGGACGATAATCACCGCCGGCACAGGCCGATAGCAACAGGGCGGCACAGGGCAGAAGCGAACGCGGGATCATCGCCCGCCCCTTAGCGCAGCACCGCCCCCTTGCCGACCCCCGTCCGCGCCCGCTAGTCGGTGACCACCCAAGGAGACGCCCCATGAAGACCCGTGCCGCCGTCGCATTCGAAGCCAAGCGCCCCCTCGAAATTGTCGAGCTCGACCTCGAAGGACCGAAGCCCGGCGAAGTGCTGGTGGAGATCATGGCGACCGGCATCTGCCATACCGACGCCTATACGCTCGACGGCCTCGACAGCGAGGGGCTGTTCCCCTCGGTGCTCGGCCACGAAGGCGCAGGCATCGTGCGCGAGGTCGGCGCGGGCGTGACCAGTGTCGCGGTCGGCGACCATGTCATCCCGCTCTACACCCCCGAATGTCGCCAGTGTAAGTCGTGCCTGTCGGGCAAGACCAACCTGTGCACCGCGATCCGCGCGACGCAAGGGAAAGGGCTGATGCCCGACGGCACCACGCGCTTCAGCTACAAGGGTCAGCCCATCTATCATTACATGGGCTGCTCGACCTTCTCGAACTTCACCGTCCTGCCCGAGATCGCGGTCGCGAAGATCCGCGAGGATGCGCCGTTCCAGACCAGCTGCTATGTCGGCTGCGGCGTCACCACCGGGGTCGGTGCGGTCGTCAACACTGCCAAGGTCGCGCCGGGCGACAATATCATCGTGTTCGGGCTGGGCGGCATCGGGCTGAACGTGTTGCAGGGCGCCAAGATGGCCGGCGCGAACATGATTGTCGGCGTCGATATCAACCCGGCGCGCGAGGAATGGGGCCGCCGCTTCGGCATGACCCATTTCGTCAACCCGAAGGACGTCAGCGGCGATATCGTCCAGCATCTGGTCGCGCTGACCGACGGCGGCGCGGACTATACGTTCGACTGCACCGGCAACACCGACGTCATGCGCCAAGCGCTGGAAGCGTGCCATCGCGGCTGGGGCACGAGCATCATCATCGGCGTAGCCGAAGCAGGCAAGGAAATCAGCACCCGCCCCTTCCAGCTGGTCACCGGGCGCAACTGGCGCGGCACCGCGTTCGGCGGGGCGAAGGGCCGCACCGACGTGCCGAAGATCGTCGACTGGTACATGAACGGCAAGATCGAGATCGACCCGATGATCACCCATGTCCTGTCGCTCGACGAGATCAACAAGGGCTTCGACCTGATGCACGCCGGAGAGAGCATCCGCTCGGTCGTAGTCTACTGATTTCGTTTTGACAGGTGAAATTTCTTCGCGAATATAAGCGGAGAGAGGACACGCAATGACCGGAGGGCAGCGTCCCGCCAAGCTCGGCTTCGGCGGGGCGGCGATCGGCAATCTATATCGGCCGGTCGGCGAGGAAGCCGCCCGGGCGACGATCGACGCGGCATGGGATCGCGGCATCCGCGCGTTCGATACCGCCCCGCATTACGGTTTCGGCCTGTCCGAACGGCGATTGGGCGATGCGCTGGCGGAGCGCGATCCGGATGGGACCGCCTTTGTCTCGACCAAGGTCGGGCGCGTGCTGCAACCCGTACCCGACCGCGATCTGGGGAGGGAGCGGCAGGGGTTCGTCTCACCCGAACCGGTCGAGAGCGCGTTCGACTATTCGCGTGACGGGGTGCTCCGCTCGTTCGATGCCAGCCTTCGCCGGTTGCGTCGCGACCGGATCGACCTGTTGCTGGCGCATGATCTGGGGGCCATGACCCATGGTGCCGATGCCGGGGCGCAGATGGCGACCTTCCTCGACGGCGGCTATCCAGCGATGCGCGCTTTGCGCGAAGCGGGCGTGACCGGCGCGATCGGCATCGGCGTGAACGAGATCGCGGTGTGCGAGGAACTGCTGGATCAGATCGAACTCGACGCGATCCTGCTCGCCGGGCGCTACACGCTGCTCGAACAGGGCGCGCTCGACTCGCTGCTACCCCGCTGTCAGGCGATGGGCGTCCGGCTGATTCTTGGCGGGCCGTACAATTCCGGCATCCTCGCCACCGGTACCGGCGGCAACGCGCGCTATAATTACGATGCCGCACCAGCCACTATCGTCCGCCGGGTCGATGCGATCGCCGCGATTTGCGCGCGCCACGCCGTGCCGATGGCGGCGGCGGCGCTGCAATTCGCCATGGCGCATCCGGCAGTCGACACCGTCATTCCCGGCATGGCCGATGCGGAGGAAGTCACCCAGTCGCTGGCACTTGCCGCCCTGCCCCTGCCCCCTGCCCTGTGGCACGACCTGATCGACGCCGGTCTGGTCCGCGCCGACGCCCCCGTTCCTTCTTCGGAGACCGCATGACCCGCCTGTCCGGTAAAACCGCTATCGTCACTGCCGCCGCGCAAGGGATCGGCCGCGCTGCCGCCGAACTGTTCGCCCGCGAAGGCGCTCGCGTGCTGGCGGTTGATATCAACGGCGAGGCGCTGGCGACGTTGGAAGGCTGCGAGGCGCATGTCGTCGACCTGATGGATGGACAGGCCATCAAGCAATTCGCGGGCAGTGTCGGCGCGGTCGATATTCTGTTCAACTGCGCCGGCTTCGTCCATGCCGGCACGATCCTGACCACCGAAGAGGCCGATTGGGACTTCAGCTTCGACCTGAACGTCCGTGCGCAATATCGGCTGATCCGCGCCCTACTGCCGGCGATGATCGATGCGGGCGGCGGGTCGATCGTCAACATGTCGTCGGTCGCTAGCCATGTGATCGCCGTCCCCAACCGCTTCGTCTATACCGCGTCGAAGGCGGCGGTGATCGGCCTGACCAAGTCGGTCGCGCTCGATTTCGTCGGGCAGGGTATACGTTGCAACGCGATCTGCCCCGGCACCGTCCAGTCGCCCTCGCTGGAGGAGCGCATGGCCGCGACCGGCGATGCGGAAGCGGCGCGTGCCTCGTTCACCGCGCGCCAGCCGATGGGCCGGCTGGGCCGGGCGGAGGAAATCGCCGAACTGGCACTGTACCTCGCCTCCGACGCGTCGTCCTACACCACCGGCGCGGTGCATGTGATCGATGGCGGATGGTCGAACGCATGATCCATGTCCTGACCCTCGACCTTGCCGACGAAGTCGCCGCCATCGCCGAGTATGAACACTGGCATCGGCCGGGCAATGTCCCCGCGGCCGTCCTGGCATCGATCCGCGATGCCGGCATCTCGCAGATGGAAATCTGGCGCACGGGCAACCGCCTGGTGATGACGATGACCGTGACCGAGGCGTTCGACCCGGTAGCCAAGACCGCCGCCGACCTCGCCAACCCCGACGTCGTCGCGTGGGAAGCGCGGATGGGCCAGTTCCAACGCGCGCTGCCACAGGCGCCCGATGGCAGCCGCTGGACACCGATGGCGCGCATCTTCCGCCTGACCGACCACGCATGACGCGCCCTGGCCCGCCCTGTCGCAACAGGCCGGGCCGGAACGCGCACCTACCAGTGCCAGAGCGTACCATCCTCCAGCCGCGCGACGGGCAGCTGCTTGGGGTTGTACGGGTACTTCGCCGCCAGCGCCTCGTCGATATCGACACCGTGCCCCGGCGTGTCGCCGACCTTCAGATACCCGTCCTCGAACCGGTAATCATGCGGGAAGACCGCGTCGGTCTCCGGCGCATGCGCCATATATTCCTGGATGCCGAAATTCGGGACCCAGGTGTCGAAATGCAGCGCCGCGCCCATGCACACCGGCGACAGGTCGGTCGCGCCATGGCTGCCGGTGCGGACCTGATACAGCCCGGCCAGATCGGCGATCCGCCGCAAATGAGTGATACCGCCGGCATGGACGACGGTGGTGCGAATGAAATCGATCAGTTGTTCCTGGATCAGCGTCCGGCAGTCATGGATCGAATTGAAGATCTCGCCGACAGCCAGCGGGGTCGTCGTATGCTGGCGGATCAGGCGGAATGCCTCCTGATTTTCGGCCGGGGTCGCATCCTCCATCCAGAACAGTCGATATTCTTCCAGCGCCTTGCCCAGCCGTGCCGCCTCGATCGGGGTGAGGCGGTGATGGACGTCGTGCAGCAGCTCGATCTCCTCGCCATGCGCGACGCGGATTGCCTCGAACAGCTTGGGCGCGTGGCGCAGATAGGCCGGCGTCGACCACAGAGTCTCCTGCGGCAGCGCGGTGTCGGCGGGTTCGTAGATCTTGCCCGCGCCCGATCCGACGCCGTATGCGCCCTTGACCCCCGGCACGCCCGATTGCGCCCGGATCGCGCGATAGCCGGCCTCGCGATAGCGGCCGACCGTCTCGACCGTCTGTTTGATATCGGCGCCATTGGCATGGCCATAAACCAGCACGCCCTCACGCGAGCGACCGCCGAGCAACTGGTAGAGCGGCAGCCCCGCCGCCTTGCCCTTGATATCCCACAGCGCGGTATCGACCGCGGCGATCGCGGTCATCGTCACCGGCCCGCGCCGCCAATAGGCGCCGCGGTAGAGATATTGCCAGATATCCTCGATCCGGTGCGCGTCGCGACCGATCAGCACGGGTACGACATGGTCGGTCAGATACGACGCGACCGACAATTCGCGCCCGTTCAGCGTCGCGTCGCCGATGCCGTAGATGCCCTGGTCGGTCTCGATCTTCAGCGTGACGAAATTGCGCCCCGGACAGGTCACGATCACGCGTGCGTCGCGGATGATGAGCGGTATGCACGACGTTGGGGTGGGGCCTGTCACTGTCCGACTCTCCTGATATCAAGGACGCATCATCCGGCGTCTAAGAGGACCGTTAGCGCTAACAACGACAAGAATGAACCCGGAAATCGCCGGGCAGAGAGGAAGTCATGCCGATCCCGACCATTACCGCTCCGCCGCCCGATACAGCACCCGACCATGGCGGGCACCGGTTCATCACGCCGGGGTTCGGCGTCGGTTTCGCGGTGGTGGTCAGCCTGTTCTTCCTTTGGGCGATCGCGAACAACTTCAACGACATCCTGATCCGCCAGTTTCAGAAGGCGCTGGCATTGAACCGGGCCGAGGCCGGATTCATCCAGTTCGTCTTTTATCTCGGCTATTTTCTCATGGCGCTGCCTGCCGGGATTATCATGCGGCGCTTCGGCTATCGTGCCGGTATTCTTGCCGGACTGGGGCTGTACGCAGCCGGCGCGCTGCTATTCTATCCAGCCGCGGAGTTGCGCGAATATGCCGGGTTTCTGGGGGCGCTGTTCGTGCTGGCCGCAGGGGCGGCATTCCTTGAAACGGCGGCCAATCCGTACATCGTCGCGTTCGGCGATCCTGCGCGTGCGGAGCAACGGCTCAATCTTGCGCAGGCGTTCAACGGCCTGGGCGGCGCGATCGCGCCCAGCATGGGCGCGCTGTTCATCTTTTCCGGGGTCGAGCATGACCGTACGACGCTGGATGCGATGGCCCCTGCCGCACTCGAAGCGTATCGGGCCAGCGAGGCGCAGATGGTGCAGCTGCCCTATCTGGTGCTCGCCGGTGTCGTGGTACTGATTGCGCTTGCGGTGGCACTGGTCCGGTTGCCCGATATCGCGCACGATACGCGCGGGGGGACGCTGGCCGGCCTGAAGTCGGTGATCGGGGTCAGGACGCTCCGCTGGGCGGTGGTCGCGCAATTCTTCTATGTCGGGGCGCAGGTCGGGGTATGGAGCTTCTTCGTCGATTTCGTGAAGGCGCTCAGTCCCGCCACGCCCGAGCGCGAAGCGGCGTATCTGTTGTCGATCAGCCTGACGCTGTTCCTTGCCGGGCGGCTGGTAGGTACATTGCTGATGCAGAAGATCGCGGCGACGCGGTTGCTGGCGGGATTTGCGTTGGCGAACATCGTCTTGACGCTGGTCGCGGCGCTGGCGGGCGGCATGGTCGCGATCGGGGCGCTACTGCTGACCGGCTTCTTCATGTCGATCATGTTCCCGACGATCTTTTCGCTGGGGGTACGCGACCTGGGACCGCAGGCGACGCTGGGCGCGCCGCTGATCGTAATGGCGATCATCGGCGGGGCACTATTCCCCCCGGCTATGGGGTTGTTGAGCCACGATATCCTGTCGATCCAGACCGCGATGCTAATACCCTGCCTATCGTTCGCGGTCGTGCTGGCGTTCGCGCTGGCGATGCGGAGAAGGGCAGCATAGGAGGACGCATGCGATACCGGCGGGCGGGGATGGCGGGGGCGGCGCTGTGGCTGAGCGCGGCGGCACCCGATCCCGGGGTCGAGGCCGCGGTGCGCGCGGCGCTGGCACAGGCGCCGGCGGGCACGCGCTTCGGGCTGGTCGTGCGCGATGCGGGCGGGGTCGAGCGCGTGGCGATCGATGCCGATAATCGCTTCGTACCTGCTTCGAATACCAAGATTTTCACGACTATCGCTGCCTTCGCAAACTTGCCCATGGACGGTCCGGACGGCGCGCGGACTGGGGTCCGGATCGAGGGGCGCGACGTGGTGCTGGTCGGGGCCGGCGATGCGCGGCTGTCGTCGGCGGAGGACTGCGCAAGCGATTGTCTTTCCACGCTGGCCGATGCGGTGGCGGCAGGTACGCGAGTGGTTGGGGACGTGATCGGCGACGACAGCGCCTTTCCCGACCAGCGCTGGTCGCCGGGCATGGGATGGAACAACATCGTCACCCGCTATGGCACCGGCATCTCCGCGCTGACGCTGGACGACAACGAACTGGCGCTGACCGTCGGGGTCGAGGACGGCAAGGCGGTGGTAAGCGGTTCGGATTATTACCGGATCGACAACCGCGTGACGGTCGGTCCGGGCAACGCCATCGCCTATGACCGGATGCCGGGCAGCGACCTGCTAAGGGTGTCGGGGACGGTCGCAAGGGGAGCGAGCGAGCGCATCCGGGTGGGGATCGACGACCCGGCACATTATGCCGCGTGGAAGTTGGCGAAGATGTTACGTAGCAAGGGTGTCCGGGTGACCGGGCGGGTACTGGTTCGACACCGGCCCTACAGGGCGGCAGAGGACGGAGCGGTCGTGCAGCGTGGCGTTTCGCCGCCGATGTTGACACAGACCCAGCCCGGAGCACTGCGCGAGGACATAGCGGTCACCAACAAGGTCAGCCAGAACCTGCACGCCGAATTGCTGCTGCGCCGGGTTGGCGCGGTGCAAGGGAGCGGGTCGATCGCCGATGGACTGAAGAAAGTCTCTGCAATCATGGCGTTGGCAGACGTGCCGCGCACCGCATGGGATTTGTCCGACGGGTCGGGCATGTCGACCTATAACCGGGTAACGCCGCGGGCGATGGTCGCGCTGCTGGGCTGGGCACGGATGCAACCTTGGGGCGCGGCGTGGCTGGAGACGCTGCCGGTCGCGGGGGTCGACGGCACGCTGGCGCGACGGTTCAAGGGGACGGCGCTGGCGGACAAGCTGCGCGCCAAGACCGGGTCGTTGGCGGGCACATCGGCACTGGCGGGGACGATGACTGCCGCCAGTGGGCAGACGCTGACCTTTGCTCTGTATGCCAATGACATACCGGAGGGGACCTCGGCGACGGCGGCGATGGATGCGGCGTTGCTGGCGGTGGCGGCGGGGTTGTAGTCCTGCCCGTATCGAGGCGCGTGTGCAGTCCTTCGATACGCCATTTCGACAGGCGCAATGGCTACTCAGGACGAACGGGTAGAGCCCAAGCAACGTGTTCTCGACAGGCGCTTCTCGACAGGCTCGAAGCTGCTCGAACCGAACGGTTGGGGAAAGGGAGGACGGTCCCTCCCCCTCCCGCCCATCAATGTTTGCGCGGGATCACGTGGAGCACGCCCGCGATGATCGCGCCGATGATAATGCCGACCACCGCCGAGAGCGCGGCGTTGACGATCCAGTTCACCACGCCGCCGATCGCGGGCAGCGCCTCCGCCGCATGATGCGCGGTGTCGTGGATCAGGTGCGGCAGGGCGACGATGCCGAATTCCTCCATGCCATGGACGATGATCTGTCCGCCGACCCACAGCATCGCGGCGGTGCCGATCAGCGCCAGCGCCTTCAGCAGCACCGGCATCGCCTTTACCAGCCCGCGCCCGATCGCCTGCGCGGCGGCGCTGGAACGCTGGGCCAGCGCAAGGCCGATATCGTCCATCTTCACGATCAGCGCGACGACGCCGTACACGCCGACGGTGATGGCGATGCCGACCGCCGCCAGCACCACCGCCTGCATCCACACCGGCATGTCGGGCAGTTCGTTCAGCGCGATGATCATGATTTCCGCCGACAGGATCAGGTCGGTGCGGATCGCGCCGCTGACCTGCGTCCGTTCCAATTCGGCCGGGTCGGTGGTGGTCGCCGCTTCCTCCGCAGCATGGCCGCCGAGCCAGGGGGCGAGAATCTTCTCCGCCGCCTCGAAACACAGGAACGCGCCGCCCGCCATCAGGATCGGGGTGATCGCCCAGGGCGCGAACACCTTCAGCAGCAGCGCGGCCGGCAGCAGGATCAGCAGCTTGTTCTTGAGCGATCCCAGCGCGATCTTGCCGATGATCGGCAGTTCGCGCGCGGGCGACAGGCCAACGACATAGCGCGGCGTCACCGCCGCATCGTCGATGACCACGCCCGCCGCCTTCGCCCCTGCCCGGCTGGCCGCCGCGGTCACATCGTCGAGCGACGCCGCCGCCAGCTTCGCGATCGCCGCGACGTCGTCGAGCAGTGCCACCAATCCGCCAGCCATTGCCTGTCCCCTTAATTCGTCGCGCCGAGCGGTAGCGTTCAGAGGACGACAACGCCATCGAAACCGAGGGTGAATTTTTGTTCCTTAACCTTTGCCGGAACACGTTCGGCGATCACCATCAGCGGACTGACTTCGACGATTAGGTACGCTAACGTACCAAACTACTGGATTATGCTTATTTTTGTCGCGGAGATCGACAGCAGGGCTGTCGCGGCGAAATGACATGCTCCCACCACCGAAGTCCAGATATCCGAATTTTCCCAATCGCTATTAACAGCTGTTCCACAATAGTTAATTCTACAACAGCTATTTGTTAAACGACAGTACCCTATCCCCTGTCGGGATGAATTTACAGCCACCAATATTGTCTGTGGCTTCAGTCTGATTCATCGTCGGGAGGGAATGATGCGTTGGACCATTAAAGCTAAGCTAGGGGTAACATTCGGGATTGTAGTTGTGATGCTGCTTGCCGTCGTCACTATCGGCGTCAGCCGCATGTCGCAAATGAATGCCGACATCGTTGAAGTCATCGACGGCCCGGCTGCACGGCAGGCCCGGTCGCTGCGAGTGCAAGTCGAGGTGAACGAAATCATCCGACTTGAAAAGAACATGGCACTCGCCACCGATCCCACGCTGATCCGCCAGTTGGAGCAGGATTCAACCACAAAGATCAATGCGACGACTGATCTGATCCGGGATGCATTGAACAAGGCGCCGAGCGACGCCAAGCCGCGTTGGGTGACGACCGCCGGTTTGTGGGACGAGTTCAAACAGGTGAACCAGGAGGTTCGGGCACTGGCGCTGGCCGGGAAGCGTGAGGAGGCCGGGGCCGCATCGATCAGCCGGTCGCGCGAGATCGTGAAGAAGCTGTATGCCGGCCTGGATGACATCGTGTCGACCAATACCGCGCTGATGAACGACGCGAAGATCGTGACGACCGCAAGCTTCGAAAGCGCACGGACGATGTTGCTCGGCGTGGCGATCGCCGCGATCCTGATCGCGATCGGCGGCGCGGTGTGGGTCAGCCTGATCGTATCGCGCGGATTGAAGCAATTGGCGGTCGCGCTCGACACGGTGGCCGGTGGCGATCTGACCCAGGATCTGGTCGCGAACAGCAACGACGAGATCAAGGACCTGATCGGAACCACCAACAACATGATCGAACGGCTGCGGATGGTCGTCGGCGACACATCGGGGGCGGCCAACAATGTCGCGGCCGGCAGCCAGCAGCTCTCCGCCTCGTCCGAACAGGTCAGCCAGGGCGCGACCGAACAGGCCGCGGCTGCCGAGGAAGCATCGGCGTCGATGGAAGAAATGGCCGCCAACATCAAGCAGAACGCCGACAATGCGGCACAGACCGAGAAGATCGCACGCCAGTCGTCGAAGGACGCCGAAGCCAGCGGTGTCGCCGTCGAACGCGCCGTGGGTGCGATGCGGACGATCGCCGAGAAGATCAGCATCGTGCAGGAGATCGCCCGCCAGACCGATCTGCTGGCGCTGAACGCGGCGGTGGAAGCGGCGCGGGCCGGCGAACATGGCCGCGGCTTCGCGGTGGTTGCTTCGGAAGTCCGCAAGCTCGCCGAGCGCAGCCAGACGGCAGCCGCCGAGATCAGCGCGGTATCAGGCGATACGGTGCAGGCAGCGGCACAGGCCGGCGAGATGCTGACCAAGCTGGTGCCCGATATCCGCCGGACCGCCGAACTGGTGGCGGAGATCAGCGCCGCATGCCGCGAGCAGGATATCGGCGCGTCGCAAATCAACCAGGCGCTGCAGCAGCTCGATCAGGTCACGCAGCAGAACGCGTCGGCTTCGGAACAGATCACCTCGACTTCCGAGGAACTGGCCGGACAGGCGGAGGAGCTGCAGCAGAGCATCGCCTTCTTCCGCGTCGATGACAATTCGGTCGCAACGACCAAGCGTCCCGCCGCCCGCAAGCCAAAGGCGAAACAGGCGCCTGCACCGAAGGCCAAGCCGAACTCGGTTGCCGACCAGCAGGCCCGTGCCCGCGGCTTCGCGCTCGACCTAATGCAGGGCGGGCCGGACGGCGACGATGCGGCGTTCGGCCGTGCCGCCTGAGGGCTGACCGCCGCGCCGATCGGCGGGGGCGGTCGGTCAAGGAGGATCTGACAGCGTTGATCGCTCCCCGTTGATCGGGACCTTTGCGAAGGTCCCGATCACCAATGTTGTGGCGTACCCTCGCGCAGACGCGACCTTTGCGGAAGTCCGCTTCTTCCCATCCCCGAGCAGGCGGGAATGCAGGGCCACAGCCGCAAGCCGTGGTTTGCGTGGCTCTGCCCCCCGCCTGCGCGAGGGTACGAGCGTTTCCAGGGGATTGAGCGACGTTCGCAGTGGCCCTGCCTGTGCAGGGGTGCCACCGGTATGCGGCGGAACGCGCCGAGTTTCGCAACGGCCTCAATCCATTCCGCGATGCCGTAATCGCGATGCGGTTGCGGCGATCGCCACGACGCTCGCCGAAGGTCGACAGGACCACGCGCTGGAATTCGAACGGTGATCCCGATACGGACGGCGAGCGACCTGGCCGGTCGCCCACCGTTCCCGATTTGCGGGAAACGGTACACGAAATGTCCTTTGCCAAGCACCGCGACGAAAAAAGCCGTTAACCGTAATAGGCAATGCCGGCGATCACCGCGCGCAGTCGTCCTTTTGTAGAACGTGCACCAACGCACTGGGCAACCACTGTTTTCCAACGCTCACGCAACCAACAACTCCAGCCAACCGCACGCTTCGCGATCGATATCGCCGGATCGGAGTCGATATCGTTCGCTGCTGTTAAGCTTGGTTCGATTTCACCTAACAGCCGTCCAATCAATTGTTAAAAACGTTTGCGCATGCCGTTCCCACGCCCCCGCCAACGAGGGGGTTCGGCATTTCAGCACCGGGAATATATCATGCGCGCTACGATCAGGATGAAACTGGGGTCGACCTTCGCGGTCGTCCTCTTGTTGCTGGCGGTCGTCGTCGGCTTCAGCGTCGTGCAATTATCGACCCTGAGCGGCGCGATGGGGGCGCTGGTCGACGATCCCGCGACCGCTCTCGACCGTATCCAGCAGTTCAACGATGCATCGACGTCCGCGATCGTCGCCGAAAAGAACCTGGCCCTGTCCAACGATCCGCAGATCGAGGCGGAGCAGGTGCAGGAACTGCGCAAGCAGCGCGCCCGTGCCGACGAACTGGTCGCCAAGGCGCCGCCGATGGCCGACGAAACCGATATCGAGCAATATGCGAAGATCCGCGCGTCGTGGAACGAGTATAAGGCCGCTGCCGACAAGGCGGTCGAGCTGGCGCTGGCCGACAAGAATATCGAGGCCGGCGTGATTTCGCTGGGCGCGGCGCGCGTCGCCGCCGAAAAGACCGGTGGGCTGATCGACGAGATGGTCGAACGGCAGCGCGAGGAGATGAAGCAGGCCGATGCCGAGGGCGACGCGCTGTACGCGAGCGCGCGCACGTGGCTGATCGTGATCGCGGTCGTGGCCTTTGCCGTGGCGATCGCCGGTGCGCTGTGGGTCAGCAAGGTCGTGGCGCAGGGGCTGCAGCGGGTCGGCGTCGCGCTGGACGCAGTGGCGATCGGCGACCTCGACAACGAAGTCGTCGTCACCAGCAATGACGAAATCCGCGAGCTGGTCGACACCGTCAACCGCATGACGGTGGCACTGCGCAAGTCCGCCGCACTGGCCGATACGATCGCGCTGGGCGACCTGTCGGTCGATCACAAGCCGCTGTCGGACAAGGACAAGCTGGGCTTTGCGATGGTGTCGATGGTCGATGGGCTGCGCAAGTCCGCGGCGCTGGCCGATACGATCGCGCTGGGCGACCTGTCGGTCGACCACAAGCCGCTGTCGGACAAGGACCGGCTGGGCCATGCGATGGTGTCGATGGTCACCGGGCTGCGCAAGTCGGCGGCACTGGCCGACACGATCGCGGGCGGCGACCTGACCGTCGATCACACGCCGCTGTCGGACAAGGACCAGCTGGGTCATGCGCTGGTAACGATGGTCGGACGGTTGCGCACCGTGGTCGGCGACGCTTCGGCCGCCGCCGACAATGTCGCAGGCGGCAGCCAGGAACTGTCGGCTTCGTCCGAACAGGTCAGCCAAGGCGCGACCGAACAGGCCGCCGCCGCCGAGGAAGCATCGGCATCGATGGAAGAAATGGCCGCCAACATCAAGCAGAACGCCGACAATGCCGCGCAGACCGAGAAGATCGCACGCCAGTCGTCGCAAGATGCCGAAGCGAGCGGCGTCGCGGTCGAGCGTGCGGTCGGTGCGATGCGGATCATCGCCGAGAAGATCGGCATCGTGCAGGAAATCGCCCGCCAGACCGATCTGCTGGCGCTGAACGCGGCGGTCGAAGCCGCCCGCGCTGGCGAACATGGCCGCGGCTTCGCGGTGGTCGCGTCGGAAGTCCGCAAGCTGGCCGAGCGAAGCCAGACCGCTGCTGCCGAGATCAGCGCGGTGTCGGGCGACACGGTGCAGGCAGCGGCACAGGCCGGCGAGATGCTGACGAGGCTGGTCCCCGACATCCGCCGGACCGCCGAACTGGTGTCCGAGATCAGCGCCGCATGCCGCGAGCAGGATATCGGCGCGTCGCAGATCAACCAGGCGCTGCAACAGCTCGATCAGGTCACGCAGCAGAACGCCTCGGCGTCCGAACAGATCACCTCGACGTCCGAGGAACTGGCCGGACAGGCGGAGGAACTGCAGCACAGCATCGCCTTCTTCCGGATCGGAACCCCCGACGCGGCGGCGAAGCGGCGCAAGGACCGCAAGCCGGCGGGACGCAAGCCGGCGGCAAAGGCCAAGCCAAACTCGGTTGCCGACCAACAGTCCCGCGCCCGTGGCTTCGCGCTCGATCTTCAGCAGGGTGGCCCGGATCCGCACGACGACGCCTTCGACCACGCCGCCTGACCCTTTCCGCCGGTCGCCACCCGTTGCGGCGGGTGGCGACGCGTAACCGACAGGAGCAACCGCCATGTTCCGCGCAACCGTCCTCGGCCTCACCGCCCTAGCTTTTGCCAGCATTCCCGCCGCCGTTTGCGCGCAGGACGCCGAACCGGCATCCGCGCTGTCGATCGATTTCGCCTATAAGGGCGATGTCGTGGCGGTGGCGGCGGGCGAGGGGCGGGGCTTGCGCTATCTCGACAATATCGACCTGCTCGCCGCCCTCGACCTCGACCGTGCGGTCGGGTGGCAGGGCGGCAGCGCGTTCGCCAGCCTGCTCAACAATCTGGGCGGTCGGCCGAACGATCTGGCGGGCACGTTGCAGGGGGTGAATAATATCGAGGTCGGGGCGCCCGACCTGCTGCTGTACCAGGCATGGTTCCAACAGAGTTTCGCCGGCGATCGGTTGTCGGTGCTGGTCGGCAAATACGACCTGAACAGCGAATTCTATTCGGGCGACGCCGCGGCGCACCTGATCGCACCGGCGTTCGGCATCGGGTCGGAACTGGCCGCGACCGGGCCGAACGGGCCGTCGATCTTTCCGCGCACCGACCTCGCCATCCGGCTGCGCGCCAGCGACGAACGGCATTATGTGCAGGCGGTGGCGATCCGCGCGCCACGCGGCACCGCCGATACGGGGCGCGACCGATCGACGCTGTTCGTCGCCGAGGGCGGGTTGCAGGGGCGCACCGCGATCGCCATCGGCGGCTGGGCCTATAGCCGCCGCCAGCCGCGCGTCGCCCCGCCGGGGGTGACGCTGGCCGAGGGGACGGCCGCGTCGCACGGCGTCTACCTGTTGATCGAACAGGATCTGGCGGGGCAAGCCGACCAGCCGGGGCATTGGCGCGCCTTTGCCCGCGCCGGACTGTCCGACGGGCGGACCACGCCGTTCGCGGGCGGGTTTCAAGCCGGGCTGACCGGACGCGGCATCGTGCCCGCACGACCCGACAGCCAGGTGTCGATCGGCGTGGCCAGCGCCGACCTGAGCACCCCCTATCGCCGGGCCAATCCGGCGGGCGAACCGGCGCTGACGGGGTCGGAGGGGATGGTCGAGCTGACCTATAGCGACCGGATCGCGCCGTTCCTGACGCTGCAACCCGATGTGCAATATGTCCGCCGGCCCGGGGGGTTGCGCGACGTCGACGATGCGCTGGTGCTGGGGCTGCGGGCGATCGTCGAGTGGAAGGCGATGTAGGGCGCAGCCCTACGCCGTCGCCGCCACCCCCTGCGTCGTCAGTCCGGCGTCGACCAGATTGCCGACGAACTGGTCGGTGCAGTGCGACCAGCAATATTGGGTGCCGATGCGGACGCACGCGTCGCGGTCGGCGGCGAGTGCCCGCGTCACCGCCGCCGCCAGATCGGTGTCGAGCGCGCCGATACGGTCGCTGCCGCCGCCCCGGCCGTCCAGCCCGATCACGTCGAGCGGCCCCGGCACCGGATAGGCGGCGACCGGAGTGCCGCAGGCCAGCGCCTCGATCATCACAAGGCCGAAGGTGTCGGTACGGCTGGGAAAGACCAGCACGTCGGCGGCGCGATAGGCGGCGGCGAGGCCCGCTCCCTGTTTCACCCCGACGAACTGCGCGAGGGGATAGCGCCGCTCCAGCTCGGCACGCGCCGGGCCATCGCCGACCAGCAGCTTGGTGCCCGGCGTATCGAGCGACAGGAACGCCTCGATATTCTTTTCGATGGCGATGCGCCCGACATGGAGCAGGATCGGGCGCGGCAGCGTCGCGACGTCGAGCCGCGCGCCGTCGGGCTTGAACAGCGACAGATCGACGCCGCGCGACCAGCGCCGGGTATGGGCGATGCCGTGATCATGGAGCGATTTGGCGACGCGCGCGGTGGCGGTCATCACCCCGCTGGCCGCCGCATGGAAACGGCGCAGGAACGGCCAGAACAAGCCGGCGGGCAAATGCGTGCGCATCGCCAGATAGTCGGCGAAATTGGTGTGGAACGAGGTGGTGAAGCGCGCGCCATTCCCGCGACACCAGCGCCGCGCCGCCCAGCCGAGCGGTCCTTCGGTGGCGATATGGATCGCATCGGGGTGGAAGGCCGCAAGGCGGCGACCGAGTTCGGGACCGCAGCCAAAGGCCAGCCGGATTTCGGGATAGCCGGGACAAGGCCGTGTGGCGAAACCGTCGGGAGTGAAGGTTTCGACGACGTGCCCCCGTTGTTGCAGTCGGGCGATCGTCGTCTGCAACGTGCGGACGACGCCGTTGACCTGCGGACTCCATGCGTCGCTGACGATGGCGATCCTCACGCGGTGGCGACCGCCCGGCCGGCATCGGCGGCCTTGCCGTTCGCCTTCGCCAGTTCCTTTTCCCAGGTCAGCGCACGCCAGTCGATCAGTGACAGCGCACCCGCATGATCCTCGACCAGCGCGGTGCAGCTTTCGACCCAGTCGCCATCGTTATAATACATGATGTCGCCGATCTGGCGGATCTCGGCGGTGTGGATATGGCCGCACACCACGCCGTCGACGCCATGTTCGGCGGCGGCGTGCGCCACGGTTTCCTCGAACCGACCGATGAAGTTGACCGCGTTCTTGACGCGATGCTTGGCATAGGCCGACAGCGACCAATAGGGCAGGCCGAGCTTGCGCCGCGCGAAGTTCCATACCCGGTTGGCCTTCAGCAGCGCGGTATAGGCATAGTCGCCGAGGAACGCGAGCCACTTGGCATAGAGGACCACGCCGTCGAACTTGTCGCCGTGCAGGACGAGCAGGCGGCGGCCATCGGCGGTTTCGTGAATATCCTCCTCGACCATTTCGACGCCGCCAAATTCGAGACCGGTATAGTCGCGAAACGCCTCGTCATGATTGCCGGGGATGTAGATGACGCGGGTGCCGCGGCGCGCGAACTTCAGGATTGAGCGGATGACGTCGTTATGGCTCGACGGCCAGTACCAGCCGCGCCGGATCTGCCAGCCATCGACGATGTCGCCGACCAGATACAGCGTCTCGCATTCGAAGGAATGAAGGAAGTCGACCAGTTGCGTGGCACTGCACCCCGGCGTGCCGAGATGGACGTCGGAGATGAAGACGGTGCGGTAGGATTTCTTCGGACCCTCGGCCTGATAGCTTTGCGGGTCGTTGATCCAGTCGGGAATCTTGCGCGCCAGCGATTTGATCGGCGACCGTTTGCCGCAATCCTTTTCCGACCGGTGTTCCGTCCGGGATACAAATGCCGTCGTCATCGTATTTCCCCACGATAGTGGTTCGGACGTCCGTCCTTGCGATGGCGAACCCTGTATAGCGTCACCGCGACAATAGTATTTCGCGCGTGTGACGCCCGCTCTCATCAAACTGAAACCTTGCTGACATGGGTAAGACATCGCCCTGTCATCGACCGGCGTCATTGTGGCTGGCCAGACAAGCCCGGTGCGGCACTGGACAAGGAAACTCACGGATTGGCTCAGGAATTGAACCGCCTCGGCGTGGCGAGCGCCTATGATCGCTGGGCGCCGATCTACGATCTGGTCTTTGGTCCGGTATTCCGGCGCGGGCGGCGGGCCGCGATCGATGCCGCCGAAACGGTCGGCGGACGCATCCTCGAAGTCGGCGTCGGCACCGGCATCTCGCTGCCGCATTACCGCCACGACAGCCGGATCACCGGCATCGATATTGCCGACCAGATGCTCGACAAGGCGCGTGACCGTGTGCGCCGGCTGAAGCTCAACCATGTCGAGCGGATCGCGATCGGCGATGCCGAGGCGCTGGATTTCGCCGATGCCTCGTTCGACGTGGTCGTCGCGCAATATGTCGTGTCGGCGGTGCCGCATCCCGACCGCGCGCTCAGCGAATTCCTGCGCGTAGTGCGTCCCGGCGGGATGATCGTGATCGCGACCCGGCTGGGCGCGGAAGCAGGGATGCGCGCCAAGATCGAGCGCGCGCTGATGCCGATCACCAGCCGGCTTGGCTGGCGGACCGATTTCCCATGGGCGATCTATGGCGACTGGGCGGCGCGCAACCCGCAAGCGGAGCTGATCGAGCGCCGCCCGCTGCCCCCGCTCGGTCATTTCTCGCTGGTCTGCTTCCGTCGTGCGGTCGACGGGCAGGACAATCACCCGACACCGGCACACGCTGCGACCGCCTGAACCAAAACCCTTTTCATCAAAGGCTTATTCAATGCCCGGATTCAAGGAAGCGCTGAAGGAACAGCGGTGGGACGATCATCGCTATTACCATCACAGCATCATCAACCAGGCGCTGCACTTCGTCAGCGCGACGACGTTCCTGATCGCTTACGTCGTGGTGTGGATCGACCCGGCGGTCGCCAGCCTGCTTGGCTGGCTGGTGGCGATGACCGCGCGGCAATCGGGGCATTTCTTCTTCGAACCCAAGACCTACGACCATGTGAACCAGGCGACGCACGAACATAAGGAAGAGATCAAGGTCGGCTATAATCTGTTCCGCAAGGTCGTCTTCATGGGCCTGTGGGCGGCGACGCCGATCCCGCTGCTGCTGGACCCGACCTTCTTCGGGGTGTTCGAACCGCATGTCGGGTTCGTCGGGTTCCTGCGGCATCTGGCGCTGCTGTGGCTGGCGTTCGCGGTCGGCGGGCTGGTGTTCCGGGTGGTGCAACTGTTCGTGCAGCGCGACGTGATGACCGGGCTGGTATGGGCGACGAAGATCGTGACCGATCCGTTCAACGACTTCATTCTGTATCGGAAAGCGCCGGTGCAGTTGCTGAAGGGCGCGCGGATCGACACCGATCTGCAGGAAGCGGCGCGACACTAAGCGCCGGGCAAGGCGTAGCGACGCTACGTCGAGCCTCAAGGCGCGCCCGGCCGGCGGCGCGAAAAGCGCCGTCCGACGGCACGGGCTTTGCCTGTGCCGGGCTTTGGCTGGCGGTTTTCCGCCTGACGTCACGAAAGTCACACTAGCGGCCGGTTTGCAGTGATGCGAGCCGGCCGCGTTGTTTTGGGTAAGGACCGTCGAGGCAGAGAAAGGATGGAGGCCAGCCTGACAGGGCGGGGCCGTGCAGAAAAGCCGTGTGTTGGCCGGTCGAGTAGAAACCGGTAGGCTCTCGTTACGAGCAGACAGCATAGTCGCAGCCGTCAATGCGATGGGGAAAGCAGTGGCTTCGTTATCCGATTTCATAGCCTTATATCGTGAAATGGGACCCGTACGGTTCTTTTGCTTTTTAGCCGTGATCGTCGCGATCGGGGTTGGGACCGTAGGCGTATATGAGTGGCTTTCGATCCGGCTAGGATGGCCTGAGCGTTATGGTTTGTATTGTTACGGTCGGGAATGTCTTTGGATCGAGCTATTCCATAGCGGACGCCTTCTTTACAGCGGGCGCTGGGATGAACTGCTTCTCTTTATTTGTCTTTGGTTAATCCCCGGCACGTTCATCGTCGCCGCGGTTATTATCTTGGCGAAGCGTCGAAGCACATATTGGCAAAACCGGATCAAGCCGATGCGGTAAAAGGACCTCGAAGACGGCGCTGACCGGCAGCGCGTATGGTGGACCAACCGCTCGAGTCGAACGTGACCAGCGTTGGCCACCCTCACCCTTCCGCGGCTGTGTCGCTCCCTCCCTCGTCCGCCAGGAGAGGGAAAAGGCGGCGAAGGTTGAGGGCGCCCAGGTTTGATCGAAGCGCCTAACCCCGCCCCAGCCGCCGCGACAGCGTTTCCTTCAACACCTGCCGCCGCAGCATCTTGTTGGTCGTGCCGGGCGCGCTCCACCACCAGCCGTCCGCGTCCATCGCCTGTGCCGCCTTCACGAACCTTGCGACGACCTCGGCGAACGCCGTGTCGTCATAGTTCAGGCTGAAGATCAGCCGACCCGTGCCCACCCAGCTTAGCGCGAGCCCCTCGGCACGGGCATAATATTGCAGCATCCAGTTGTAGCGCGACGGCACGGTATAGAGGATCGTCCAGACCGTCTGCATGCCCGCGGCACGGACCGGCAGGTCGGCGGCCGCCATTGCCGCGTTGAATTGTTCGAGGCGCGCGTCCCAGCGGGCGTCGACGTCCGCGTACATCGCCTGCACTTCCACGCTGTCGAGGCGTTCGAGGAACACGTCCATCGCCCCCATCACATAGGGGTGCGCGTTGAAGGTGCCGCGCGCGAAGCAGATGTCGGCGGGTTGCTCTGGACGGAAACGCTTCATCAGGTCGGCTCGACCGCAGACGACGCCGACCGGCAGGCCGCCGCCCAGCGTCTTGCCGTAGGTCACCATGTCGGGCTGCACTCCGAATGCCTCGGCCATGCCGCCCTTCGCCAGACGGAAGCCCATGAAGACTTCGTCGAAGATCAGGGCGATGCCGGCCCTGGTGCACACGTCGCGCAGCTTGACCAGCCAGTCGCGATAGGCGGCGCGGTCGACATGCCCGCTACGACTGCTGTCGATCAGCGTGCCGTCGGACGGCGCGCCCCGGTTCGGGTGCATCGCCTGGAGCGGATTGACCAGCACGCAGGCGATATCCTTGCGCGTCGCCAACACGTGGAGCGTGCGGTCGGACAGTTCCGACAGGGTCAGCGTATTGTCGGCCGGGGTGGGGTTGCCAATGCCCGGCTGCACATCGCCCCACCAGCCGTGATAGGCGCCGGCGAAGCGCACCACGCGGCGGCGACCGGTATGATAGCGGGCGAGACGCACCGCCTGCATCACCGCTTCGGTACCCGACATGTGGAACGACACTTCGTCCAGACCGCTGATCGCGCGCAGCCGGGCGACATTGGCGGCGATGACCGGGTGATAGGTGCCGAGCACCGGCCCGAGATCGGCGACGCGCGCGGCCCCTTCGGCGATGCACGCCTTGTAGAAATCATGGCCGAACAGGTTGACGCCGTAGGAGCCGGCAAGGTCGTAAAAGACATTGCCGTCGAGATCGGTGGCGGTGACGCCCGACGACGATACGTAGAAGGCACCGGTGGCGAGGCGTTCGCGGACCAGCCGGCTGAACTGGAACGGGACGCGGTAGCGGCCGGTGAATTGCAGGTCGGACAGCCCTTCGCCCAATTCCTTCGTCGCCGCGACCGTCTTCGCGAAGCGCGTTTCGTAGAGCGCCGACAGACGGTCGAAGCCGGCGCGGCGCTGGGCCGCGATCTCTGCGGGCGCGTCGTCGGCGGCGAAGAAGCGGGCGTCGTCATAATCGTAAAAAGCGATTTGCCGCGCGATTCGCTGGCCCCAGCGGACATGCCCGGTGAGCGAGCCGTGCTTGGCGCGGCTGAGCGCGAGGCGGGCGCGGCCCTTGGTAGCGAAAAGACCGGCGGTGCCGGCGGCGAGGACGATGGCGAGTGGCGTCATGACTGACGCGAATATGACGCGATCGGGAAATATTGATGACGGCCATGGACGATATCCGCCCCGCTCCGCCCACGCCCGCCGCCCCTGCCCTGCCGCGCTGGATCGCGAAGCTGACCGACATCGAATCGGTCAATTATGCGCTGACCAACTGGCTGCCGCGGCGGAGCGCGACACGGGCGATGGGGTGGCTCAGCAAGGTGGAGCAGCCGCTGGTGGCGCGGGCGTCGATCGCGCTGTGGCGCACCTTCTGCGATGTCGACCTGTCCGATGCGGCGGAGGCGACGTGGCCGTCGCTGCATGCGGCGTTCATCCGCCGGTTGCGGCCGGGGGCGCGGACGTTCCGGGCGGATGCGCAGCAACTGTCGGCGCCATCGGACGGGATCATCGTCGCCAGCGGGCGGATTGCGAGCGACAGCATCGTGCAGGCGAAGGGGCGGCGCTATTCGATCGCCGAGCTGACCGGAGGCGAGGGAGAGGCGTATATCGGAGGGAGCTTCGTGACGCTGCGGCTGACCGCGGGCATGTATCATCGGTTCCACAGCCCGCAGGATGCGGTGGTCGAGCGGGTGCGCTATTTTCCGGGCGACTGTTTCAACGTCAATCCGCCGGCGCTCAAACGGGTCGACCGCCTCTATTGCCGCAACGAACGCGCGACGGTGCGGCTGCGGCTGGACGACGGGACGCCGGTGCTGCTGGTGCCGGTAGCGGCGATCCTGGTCGCGGCGATCCGGCTGACCTTCCTCGATACCGTCAGGCTGCTGCGCGAACGCGCCGACCCGGTCGCGACGCTGGCGACGCCGGTCGCGCAGGGGGAAGAGATGGGCTGGTTCGAACATGGATCGACGATCGTGATGTTGACGCCTGCGCCGTTCGTGCTGACGGACGGAGTGCAGACCGGCGACCGGGTGCGTGCGGGGGATGTGCTGTTCGACCGGGTGGTGATCGAGGAGATCTGACGCAGCGGTCTCGCGCACGCGGGAATCGATGGCCGCCACGGTTTCCAATGGACCAGCGGCCCTGGAAACCGTTTCATCCCAATCGAACCGGACGTCATTCCAGCGCAGGCCGGGCGGGGATAGGGGCGGCAGTGGCGGAAGGGGAGCGTCCCGCCTGCGGCCCGCCCCCTCCACCACCGCTTCGCGGCGGTCCCCCTCCCCGCGGGGCGGGGAGGATTTAGGGGGCGCTATATATAGAGTCGGTCGCCGTGCGCCGGACGCCGAAAACCCCCGGCAACGTTTCCGTCGCCGGGGGCCGGTCCCGTTACCGGGAGGACCGCTGCCGCCGCCTTCATGCAAGGGGGAACGGCGGCAGCGGAGCCGGGATTAGCCGAGCAGCTTGAGCACGCCCTGCTGCGACTGGTTGGCCTGCGCCAGCATTGCGGTCGAGGCCTGGCCGAGGATCTGCGCCTTGGCGAGCGCGGTCGATTCCGACGAGAAGTCGGTGTCTTCGATGCGGCTGCGGGCTTCCTGCAGGTTCGACGAGGTGGTGGTCAGGTTGTTGACGGTGACCTGCAGACGGTTCTGCACCGCACCAAGGTCGCCACGGATCGACGAAACCTTGTCGAGCGCCTTGTCGATCGCAGTCATCGCCATCGAGGCATTCGCCTGGGTCGTAACGTTCAGCGCGCCGCCGACCATGGCGTCCGAGCCACCTTGGGCGGCCAGACCGACCTTGGCAAGCGATGTCGTCGAACCTTCAACACGAATTTCCGCTCCGGTGTCCGACTTGAGTTCAATACGACCGCGCAAGGTCAGGCCGGTACCAATTGCACCGCCCGAGGCGCCACCGTCATCACCCTTCATGCTGGTGACCATGCCAGCCGACGTGCCAGTGGTGCTGTCCTTCAGCGTGATGTCGTTACCCGTCGACGAGGTCAGGATCAGGTTACCATCATCATCGCTCGATGCAACGAGCCCGCTGATGCCGGCAGCGTTGATGTTCATGACGACGTCCGACATCGACATACCGGCATTGCCGTCGACGTTGCTGAGAGCAACGGTAGCGCCGTTGATGATGAGTTCGTTCGCTGCAGCGATCTTCGACGAGTCGAGCGAAACGGTCGCCTTGGTCGTGGCAGTTGCGGTCACCCCGCTTTTTTCGGTCGTTGCGTTGATCGCCGCGGCTTTCGAAGCCGCAGATGCATCGTTCGAGGCACCGATTGCGACCCCATTGATCTTGACGTCGTCGGATACGGTGAGTGCCCCCTGGGTCTGACCGACCGTCGAACCCTTCACTTTGTCGAGTGCCGAAGTTTCATTCAGTCCGAGCGCCGTAAAATCAGCAGCAGCGCCCGAAGTGCCCCGCTTGATGTCGATTGCTTGGCCGTTGGAGCTTTGCAACGCAACGAAGCCGCCATAGGTATCAGCGGTGAAGCCCGCCTTGCCAGCATCTGCGCCAGCGATGGTGATGGTCTTGCCGGTGTCGTTCGACAGGACGATCTTGCCTTCGTTGTTCAGCTGCGCGGTAACACCGCCGACGTCGCGGTTGATCTTCATCACCAGTTCCTCGGCATTCGCGCCGGTAACGTTGGTGCCGTTCACCGAGAAACCGGTCGCGCTGGTGACGCCGCCCGATGCGACGGGACCGCCGGTCAGGGTGTTGTACGCCGATGCCGACACGCCGGTCTGTCCGGTGTTGGCGTTGATTGCCGCCGCAGTCGTTTCGGCGGTACCGGCCGTCAGGTTGGCGCTGAACGCATTCTTTCCGTTGATCTGGATGTCGCCAGCGTCGACGGTCGCAGCGCTGATGCGTCCGGTGGTTGCCTGACCTTCAACACGGTAGCCATTCAGCCCGAGCGCAGTCGCCGACGTGTTTGCAAGCGATACCGAGGTCGTCTGACCAGCCTGTGCACCGGTCTGCAGCGAAACGTTCTTCACCGAGCCGTCGAGCAGGTTGATGCCGTTAAAGTTGGTCTTGGTCGAGATGTCGTTGATCTGCGCGGTCAGCTGGCCGACTTCAGACTGGAGCGACTTGCGTTCCGAGGCGCCCAGCGAACCGTTGGCAGCCTGGCCGGCGAGTTCCTTCATGCGCTGCAGCATGTTGGTGACTTCTCCGAGCGCACCTTCGGCGGTCTGCGCCATCGAAATACCATCGTTCGCATTGCGCGCCGCGACGGCCATGGTCTTGATCTGGCTTGTCATGCGGCTGGCGATGGCGAGGCCGGCAGCGTCGTCCTTTGCCGAGTTGATGCGCTTGCCGGTCGACAGGCGTTCCATCGAGGCGCGCAGCGAGTCGTTGGCGTTGGTCGAGGCGTTGGCGGCGCGGAGCGACGCGATGTTGGATCCGATAACGGTCATGGGTGTGTCCTCCAGTCTGACTTCCAGCGCCCCGTGGTCCCCCCTGATGAAGCAATCGGGAACGAAGCTGCTGCCCGGAGAAACGGCACCGATCGGCGGGGCTTAAGCGGAAAAATCGGCGCCTCGCGCGCGCAGGGGAGCGCACGCGGCATACAGAGCCGAATCGGACGTCATTTTACCGGAAGTTAACCAGCCTGCCGGCAAAGAGGTGCCGTACAGGGGAATCATCAACCGATGCGCTCGATCTATCCATCTGCTGCCGTGCTCGCCTCGAAGTTCACGCTCGTGTCTTCGCTGCGCGCGCAGGGGTTCGTGCTGGCCAATGCCGGGCAGAAGCCGGGCCCGGCCGATGTGTTCCTGATCATGGAAGGCGAAGTGCCGCCAATCGCGTCGCGCACGCTGGTGCTGGCCGACGGACCCGTCGCCGCAACCCCGTTCGCCGATGGTCGCCCCGCCCGCCTGTGCTACACGCATGCCGATACCGAACTGGCCCATGCCTTTGCCGCGGCGCTGCTGTGCGGCCGGCATGTGGCGGTCGCCGCCGATCCGGAAAGCCTCGCGCTGCAGGCGCTGGCCCGGCGCGTTGCCGCCGCCGACATCACCGTGCTGGTCAACGGCCCGACCGGCACCGGCAAGGAAGTACTGGCCCGCACCATCCATGCCGAAAGCAGCCGCGCCGCCGGCCCGTTCGTGGCGATCAACTGCGCCGCGCTGCCCGAAACCATGCTGGAGGCGATGCTGTTCGGCCATGTGAAGGGCGCGTTCACCGGCGCGGGTGCTGCGGGCGAAGGCTTTTTCCGCGCGGCCCATGGCGGCACGCTGTTGCTCGACGAGATTGCAGAAATGCCCCTGCCGTTGCAGGCCAAGCTGCTGCGCGTGTTGCAGGAACGCGAAGTCGTGCCGATCGGCGCGACCCAGGCCGAGGCGGTCAATGTCCGCGTCGTCGCCTGCGCCAATCGCGATCTGCAGGAAGAGGTCGCCGCCGGCCGCTTCCGCGCCGATCTCTATTACCGGTTGAGCGTGTTTCCGCTGTCGACCCGCGCGCTGGCCGATCGCCCGGGCGACGTCGCGGCGCTGGCCGCCGCGATGGTCGTGCGCCATGCCGCCGGCCGGGCGACGCTGCCATGGATTTCGGACGAGGCGCTGGCAATGCTGGTCCGGCACGACTGGCCGGGCAATGCCCGCGAACTGGAAAATGTGATCCAGCGCGCGCTGCTGCTCGGCATGGGCGACCGGATCGAGGCGCAGGACATCGTGTTCGATCGCGCCGGCCCGGCCGCCGCCCCGCGCGTGGCCGAACCGGTCGCGGCGACGCTGACCAACATCGTGCAAATCCACGAATTCGCCGCGATCCGCCGGACGCTGGAGGAATGCGGCGGCAATCGGATCGAGACCGCGCGGCGGCTGGGCATTTCGGAGCGGACGCTCCGCTACCGCCTCGCCAAGGCGCGTGAGGCCGGCGAAATGCTGACGCCCGCGCAAGCCGTGGCGGCGTCGGCATGAGCGTCGGGGGTGTCGGCGGCGCGATGGGCGTCGACCGGGTGATGCAGCTGCGTGCGCAGATCCTCGAACGCAATCAGGCGCTGTCGAAGGCGAATGCGCAGGTCGCGGCGGCCCCCGCTCCCAGTGCGGAACCGGCCAAGCCGGCGAGCTTCGCCGATACGCTGGGCGAGGCGCTGAAGGGCGTCAACGCGCAACAGAACAAGGCGAGCGACCTGTCGGCGATGTACGAACGCGGCGAGACCGTGGACATCGCCAAGGTGATGATGGCGCGCCAGCAGGCATCGGTCGGCTTCGAGGCGACGATGCAGGTCAGGAACAAACTCTTGTCCGCCTACAAGGACATTATGAGCATGCCGGTCTGATATGGAAAACGCACTCGCCACCACCGGCGCAGGCGGCGTTCCCGCCCCCGCAGCCCCCGCCGCCGCCAAATTCGCCAACCCGCTGACCCAGATCGGCGGGATCATGAAGAACCCCGCCGTCAAGCGCAGCCTGCCGATGATCTTCATCGTCGGACTGGTGCTGTCGGCGGCGCTGGCGTGGATGGCGCTGGCCACCCCGCCGCAGCGCGTGCTGTTCCCGCAGTTGCCCGACAGCGACAAGCAGGCGGTGGTCGACGCGCTGACCGCGGCGAAGATCGACAGCAGTGTCGACGATTCGGGCGGGATCACCGTCGCCGAGGACGATTATCATCGCGCCCGCATCCTGCTCGCCGGACAGGACCTGCCCAAGGCGGCGCCGGGCGGTTACGCGATCCTCGACCAGCTGCCGATGGGCGTCAGCCGCGCCGTCGAAGGCGAGCGGCTGCGCCAGGCGCGCGAGACCGAGCTGGCCAAGTCGATCGGCGAGATCGAGTCGGTTGCGGACGCCCGCGTCCACCTCGCCATGCCCGAATCGTCGGTGTTCGTGCGCGACAATGCCCAGCCGTCGGCGTCGGTCATCGTCCGCCTCGAACCCGGCCGGAGTCTCACGCAGGCGCAGGTCCGCTCGATCGTCAACCTCGTCGCTAGTTCGGTGCCGGGGATGAAGCCCGATCAGGTGACGATCATCGACCAGATGGGCGCGCTGCTGAGCAAGCCGAGCGACGGCAGCGATGCCAGCACGCTGTCGGACGAGCGGATCGATTATCAGCGCCGGATCGAGGACAAGTATCGCGCGCAGCTCAACACGCTGCTGACCCCGCTGCTGGGTGCCGGCAATTTCTCGGCCGAAATCCAGGCCGATGTCGATCTGGACGAGAGCCAGGCGACGCGCGAAAGCTATGACAAGCAGGGCGTGGTCCGTGCCGAGCAGGGCAATTGGCAGGGCAATACCCCCGGCGAAGCGACGCCCGGCGGCATTCCCGGCGCCCTGAGCAACACCGCGCCCGCCGCATCGACGCTGGCGACCGCGACGCCGGGTCCGGCCGGGGCCACCGTGCAGCCGGGTACCGCGCCGGGTGCCACGCCGCCGGTCAAGACCAGCGAGAATTTCAATCGCGCCTATGACCTGGGCAAAGAAGTGTCGGTCACCCGTGCTGCCCCCGGATCGATCCGGCGGCTGTCGGTGGCGGTCCTGCTGCGCGAACCCGAAGGCGGCAAGCCGCGCACCCCGGCCGAAATCCAGCAGATCAACGACCTGGTGAAGGCGGCGGTCGGCTTCAATCAGCAGCGGCAGGACACGGTAACGGTCATCAGCCGGAAATTCTCGCCCGATGCGGTCGCCGGCGACGTGGCGCGGCCGTGGTACGATGCCGATTGGGTGCCGATGGCGGCACGCAACGGCACCGCGCTGGTCATCGCGCTGCTGGTGCTGTTCATGGGCGTCCGCCCGATGGTCAAGGCCATGAACGAAAAGCGCAAGGCCGAGGCCGCCGCCGAAACCGCCCGCATCGCCGCACAGGAAGCCGCCGCGCAGGCCGCACTCGCCGGTCCGGCCGAACCCGCCGAGCCCGAACCGGTCAGCATGGAGATGCTGGAGAGCGCGCGCAGCTATGACGACCGCGTCGGGCTGGTCCGCGGCTTCACCCGCGACAATCCGGCACGCGCCGCGCTGGCCGTGCGCGACATGATCCAGTCGGATGCCAAGCAGTGAACGCCCCCACCCGTATCCATAGCGGCGTCGAACGCGCCGCCGTCCTGATGATGCTGGTCGGCGAGGAGGAAGCCGCCGCGATCCTCCAGAAGCTGGACCCAGAAGAGGTGCAGCAACTGGGCAAGGCGATGTTCACCGTCGCCGATGTCAGCGAGGACGAGGTGACGGTCGTGCTCGACGATTTCGTCGAGAAGGCGCGCGAGCGCACCACGGTCGGCTTCGATCCGCGCCCGCATATCGAGACGGTGATGAACCGCGCGCTGGGTGCCGACAAGGCTGAGAGCGTGCTGGCCAAGATCACGCCGATCGAGACCGCATGCCAGATCGAACTGCTCGACTGGATGGACGCCAGCGAGATCGTCAGCCTGATCAAGGACGAACATCCGCAAATCGCCGCCGTGCTGCTCGCCAATCTCGACCCCGCCGTCGCCGCGCAGGTGCTGGAGGGACTGCCCGAGACGGTACAGCCGCAGATCCTGCACCGCATCGCCAAGCTCGGCCCGATCACGCCCGAGGCGATCGATACGCTGAAGTCGATGCTGTCACGTCGCTCGACCGGGCGCAGCAGCGGCAGCGGCGTGCAGCTGGGCGGGGCGAAGGACGCCGCCAAGATCCTATCGTCGGGACGCAAGGCGACCGAGAACCGGGTCATGCCGAAACTGGCCAAGATCGACCGCGACATCGCGCGCCAGATCGAGGATCAGCTGTTCGTCTTCGACAACCTGCTGGAGATGGACGACAAGAATCTGGGCGTGCTGATCCGCAACGTCGACAGCGACCTGCTGGTGCGGGCGCTGAAGGGCGTCGACGAGACCGGACGCAACCGGTTCCTCGGCTGCATGTCGGCGCGCGCCGCCGACGGCATCCGCGACGAGATCGAGGCACGCGGGCCGATGAAGCTGGCGGAAGTGCTCGACGCGCAGAAGGGCGTCATCACCGTCGCCCGCCAGTTGGCCAAGGACGGCACGATCATGATGGGCGGCGGCGACGACGACTATGTTTGAGAGCGCCCCGCCGCGCGGCACCCCGAGCGGCTTCGTCGCCGGCTTCGCCAGCCGCCATGTCGCCGCCGCCGACATCCTCGCCCGCGCCTTCGGTGCGCCCGATCCGTTCGTCGAAACGGGCGTGGTGCCGGTTCGCCCCGCCGACTTCGGCGCGGCGGTCGCGGCCGAAGCGCCGGTGCCCGGCGGCCCCAAGCATTTCCGCCCGGCCGATCCCGACAGCAACCCGACCGAGGGCTGGGACCCGTTCTGCGCCAGCGCGGGTGACGTCGCGGCCACCACGCTGGACCCGGTCGCCGAAGCGCATGCCGCCGGCTATGCCGAGGGTCTGGCCGCCGCTGCCGCCGCCAGCCAGTCCGACCAGGCGCGCGACCATGCGCTGCTGGCCCGACTGGCCGAGGCGCTGGGCACCGCGACGCATATCGATCGCGAGGCGATGGCGACGCGGCTGCGCCAGACGGTGCTGACGCTGGTCCGGCAGATCGTCGGCGAAGTCGGCGTGTCGGCCAATCACCTTGCCGAGCGCATCGATGCCGCTGCCGAATTGCTGGCCGACAGCGCCGAATCGTCGATCCTGCGGATGCACGAGGCTGATATCCCGCTGGTCGAGGGCAAGCTGCCCAAGGCGGTGTTCCCGGTCGCCGACCCGGCGGTCGAGCGCGGCGGCTTCATCCTCGAAACCGCGTCGACGGTGGTCGAGGACGGGCCGTCGCTGTGGCTGGAGCAGCTCTGCGCCGCCATCGAAACCGTACCGGTGCCCGCATCATGCTGAACCGTTTCGCCGACGATTATCTGGGGGCGCTGGCTCCGACCGGGTTCCGCCCGCGCGCGCGGGTCGCGGGACGGCTGTCGTCCTATGACGGACTGTTGATGGAAGCGGTCGGGCTGTCGCTGCCGGTCGGGACCGTGTGCCAGGTCGGCACCGGCGATGGCGGTCATATCGAGGCGGAGGCGATCGGCTTTCGCAACGGCAAGACGCTGATGATGAATCTGGGCGGCCCCGCGCCGCTCCTTCCCGGCGCATTGGTGCGGCCGGGCGACAAGCCGGGCGAGGCGGAGGTCGGCGAGGCGATGCTGGGCCGAGTCGTCGACGGCGCGGGCAAGCCGATCGACGGCAAGGGTCCGATCCGGGGCGCCGGCCGCTGGCCGCTGGCCGGGCGTATCCAGTCGCCGCTGGATCGTGGCCGCGTGCTCGAACCGATGGATGTCGGCGTCCGCGCGATCAACGGGCTGCTGACGATCGGTCAGGGGCAGCGCGTCGGCATCATGGCGGGGTCGGGCGTCGGCAAGTCGGTGCTGCTCGGCATGATGGTCCGCGCCGCCAAGGCCGATGTCATCGTCGTCGGCCTGATCGGTGAGCGCAGCCGCGAAGTGTCCGACTTCCTCGAAACCAAGCTGAAAGGCGATGCGCGGGCGCGGTCGGTCGTGGTCGCGGTGCCCGCCAATCATTCGCCGGTGCTGCGTATCCGGGGCGCATTGCGGGCGACCGCGATCGCCGAGGCGTTTCGCGAACAGGGCAAGAAGGTCCTGCTCATCATCGATTCGCTGACCCGCGTCGCCCATGCCGGCCGCGAGATCGGCCTTGCGCTGGGCGAGCCGGCGTCGGCGCGGGGATATCCGCCGAGCGCGATCGCGATGCTGCCGGGGTTGATCGAGCGGGCGGGCACGTGCGTTCGCACCGGCGGGTCGATCACCGCCATCTATACCGTGCTGGCCGATGGCGACGACAATAGCGACCCGGTGGTCGATTCGGCGCGGTCGATCCTCGACGGGCATATCGTGCTCAGTCGGCAACTGGCTGAGCGCGGCGTGTATCCCGCGATCGACCTGGGGCCGTCGGTCAGCCGCGTGATGACCGACATCGCCGACCGGCCGCATCTGGCCGCCGCGCGCGTGCTGCGCCGCCATCTGGCGACCTATGAGGAAAATCGCGACCTTGTGCTGATGGGCGCATACCGCCCCGGCACCGATGCCGCGATCGACGGCGCGCTCGCCGCCCATCCAGCGGTGATGGAATATGTGAAGCAGGATTCGGACGAGATCGTCTCGCTCGACGATGCGGTCGCCGAACTGGTGGGCATTTTCGGTGACTGACAAGGCCAAGCGGCTGTCGCGGGTGCTGCGCGTGCGGACGATGCAGTTGAACCTGACCCAAGCCGAAGAAGCCCGCGCCGCCGCCCGCGTTGCCGACGAGATCGCGCTGCGCGACCGCATCCGCACGCTGGCCGAGGCGGTATCGCCGGTGCCGACCCCCAGCGCGACCGCCGCCGGCCTCGGCGCCGCCGCGCATTATCGCGAGCGGCTGCATGCCACGGCGCAGGTCGTCGAGCAGCGGGTGGTACAGGCCGATGCCGGGCTGGAACATGCGCGGTCGGCGACGATGGCGGCAAAGCGCGATCAGAGCGCGGTCGAAAAGCTGCTCGAACGCGCCCATGCCGCGCGTGCCTTGCGCGAACTGCGTGCCCTCGAAAATGCACCGCCGGTGCGCCGACCCAATCGGCACGATCCTTGCTGATCGACCGGTCGAACGCTTGACGGATCGACCTATGCAGCTTCTCTCCGCCCTATCCAGTACCGCTTCCCCGCTCGCGATGCAGGTGACGCCGATGGCCGGCGTGGCGGCGGACGCGTTCGCCGCGCTGTTCGCAGGCATCGTGCCGGATGCCGGCGACGGGCGGCAGGCGGCTGCCGAAGGCGGCAAGGCGTTGCCGGTGGCGCAGATGCCGCCGGTTGCGACTGCCGATGTGGCGGTACCGGCCATGCCGGTCGCGCCCGAGCCGGTGGTCGCGCCGTTGCTACCGGTCTCGGCGAGCGAGGCGATCGCGATGGTGCCCGCCGACCCGGCTCCGCCGCCAGCCGTGCGCGATGCCGTGCCGGTCGTGGTCGCCGCCGGGGTCGTAGGCGCACTGAAGCTGCTGCCCGAGGATGCACCGGTCGCTGTGCGGCCACCCGAACCCAAGCCAGAATTGCCGATCCAGCCGATGCCGGCCCGCTTCGCGCCGCCGCTGCCGGTGCGGGCACGCCGGCCCGCCGACGAACCGGCGCTGCCGACGCCAGAGAGCGACGAACCCGAAGCGGCGGAGGATGGCGACGCGCCGATCCTGATCGTGCCGAACGACGCGCCGCCGATCGACCTGCCACCAATGGTCGCGATACCGGCCGACGCGCTCGCGCCGGTGCCGGCGGATGCTGCGCCTAAAATGAAGGTGATCGGCCCGAAGGTGCCGGACGCCGAACCGACGGTCGCGCAGACGACGACGCCACCGCAGACGATCCCCGCCGCCGCTCCCGTTGATGCACGGCCGACGCCGCAAGATGGCGGCAGGATCGCAACCGAGCGCGCTGCCCCGGCGGGGCAGGCTGCGATCGATGCGCCGCGTGCCACCGCCGGCGACGCGCCGGAGGTGCCCGTCACCGATCCGGTCACGACGATGCCGAGCGCTACCCGGCCCGTTCGAACCCAAGCGACCCGCCAACGTGCGGACAGCGAAGCGGCGTTCCGCCCCGACACCATCGCCGTGCCGACCGGAACGCCCGACACGACGCCTCGCCGCCCGGTTGCGCCGGGTCCGATCGGCAACATCCGTCGCTCCGACCAGCCGTCGATCGCGCCCGCCGCGTCGACGCCGGCCCCCGCCGCGCGGTTCGCACCGGTCGACCGGCGCGCGCAGCCCAGTAAGCCGGTCGTCGATCCGGTCCGGGCCGCATGGCAGGTCGAGACGCCGGCCGCTTCCGTAGCGATGCCGGCGGATGCCGCGGCCGAGCTACAAACGGTGTTTATGCCGGTGGCGACCGACCCGGTCGGTAGCGATGTGTCGATCGCTCCCAACCAACCGGTGGCGCACGCCGCTCCGTCGGTGCCGCCCATCGTGGCGCAGGCGCTTCCACCGACCATGCAGCCCCAGCCCGCCCCGCCGGACACGGTCGCGCCGGTCGCTATCCCGCCGGTCGTACAGACCGCGCCGCGCCGCGCCGCTCCACGCGCTGTCCCGATTGAGGCGCCTGTCGCCGAAGCATCGCCAGCACCAGTCGCCGATGCGAGCGTGCCGGTGGCGGAATCCATCGCCCGTCCGGCCGAACGCGCGCCGATCGCCGAACCCGTCCGGGCGCCGATCGTCGACGCTGCGACCCGTCTGGTCGATCCGGTAGTGATCGATCAACCCGCGGTCGCCTTCACGCTGCCGACCGAGCGTGCGCCCCTCACCCAACCGACCGCCGAGCCGCTGACCGCCAATCGCCAAACGATCGCCGGAGAGGCGAGCGCGCCGGTCGTGTCGGTCGCCGCACCGACCGTGCAGCCGATCAAGTCCCCGCCGGTCACCCGCGTCGCGTCCGCGACCGCCCCGGAAGCGGTGGCCGAGGTCGTGCTGGCCGACGCCCCCGCCCCGCGCCCGCGCCGCGACGACGACGCGCCGCCGCTGCCAACGCCGGCCGCCCCGTCGATCGACGCCGCGACGCTGCGCCCCGTCGCGGCGCCGGCCACCGTCCAGCAGCCGCAGCTCGACACCCGCCAGCCGCAATGGATGGAGGGGATGATCGACCGCATCGAAACCCTGCGCGACGCATCGCCGACGCAGGGCGAGACCCGCATCCGCCTGTCGCCCGACGCGCTGGGCGATGTCGAGGTTGCGATCCGCACGTCGGAGGACGGCCGCATCCATGTTCATTTTAGCAGCGACAACGCCGATGCCGGCCGCCTGCTCGCCGACGCGCAGCCGCGACTGGTGCAGTTGGCCGAGGCGCGCGGGCTGAAGCTTGGCGGGATGCAGGTCGATGTCGGCACGCAGCAACAGCCATCGCAGCGCCAGGCACAGGATCAGGGATCGCCGCAACCGCGCGCGCCCCGCTCTGCTTTTGCCGACGCGCAGGCGCCATCCACCCGAACCGATAATCGTATCGCCTGAGGAACCACGACATGAGCGACAAGGAGACGCCGGAGGAAAAGCCGGCGAAGAAGAAAGGCAAGCTGGTCAAGATATTGGTCATGGTCGTCGGTGTCGTCGCCCTGCTGGGCGGGGGCGTCGGCGCCGGGCTGTATGCCAGTTCGTCGGGCCTGATCGGCGGCGGCGGCGGCCATGGCGAGAAGGAACCGCCCGAGGAGAAGAAGGACCTGCCCAAGCTGGTCCCGAAGTCCGAAGAGGTGAAGGCCGGCGCCGGCGGTGAAGGCGGCGGCGAAGGTGGCGGCCATGGCGGTGGCGAAGGCGGTGGCGAAGGCGGTTCGGCCGAGCATGGCGACGAGAACAGCCGGCCGACGCCCGAGATGGAGGGCGGCGATCGCTGGGCATCGACCTATTATGCGATGGAGAAGGAGTTCACCTCCAACCTGTCCGACAGCACGCACTTCATTCAGGTAGGCGTCGCGATCTCGACCTCGTACGACAACAAGGTGATCGAGAATCTTAAGACCCACGAGATCGCGATTCGCTCGGCGATCCTGCTCGCGCTGGGCGAGACGACCGAGGATCAGGTGTTCACGCCGGAGGGCAAGAAACAGCTGTCGTTGCGCATCAAGAAGGCGATCAACGACACTCTGGAGCAAAAGGAAGGCTTTGGCGGCATCGGTAACGTTTATTTTACCACGTTTGTGGTTCAGTAAACGTCCATGGTTAACAGCTCGTCCACCGCGCCCGAAGGCAGCGCACGGAGTCGCCGCACGGCGGCTGCGTCGCATGCGCCGAGCCTGGGGGCGACGAACCTCAATCCGTTCGGCGACCTGCGTGCGCTCGAACATCTGTCGGCGCGCATGGCACGGTCGCTGCGGCAGGTGTTCGAGCCGTTGCTCCGGCGCGGGGTCAAGAGCTGGGCCGAGCCGGTCGAGGTCGACCGGTTCGCGGGCTATTGCGCCGCGCGCCGTGCGCACGGGCTGACCGGATGGGTGCCGCTGACGCTGTCGACCGGGGGAAGCCCGGCGATCGTGGTCATCGACGGCACGTTCCTGCTCGAAACGCTCGACATCTTCTTCGGCGGGTTCGGCGAGGCGCCCAATCCGATGCCGGTCGAATTCTCGCCCGCTGCCGAAGCGATGCTGCGCCGGCTGGCGACCGCCATCGCCGCGCCGCTGGGCGAGGCCTGGGGGCCGCTGGCCGGCATCGCCTTCGAACCCGGCACGCCCGAGGCCAATCCGGCGATGATGGGCGCGATCGATGGCGAGGATGCGGTGATCGCCACCCGCTTCGCGCTCGAGGTCGGCGACGCAATGCTGCCGACCTATATCGACATCCTCTATCCGGTCGCGGCGCTCAAACCGCATGCGCCGCAATTGTCGACCAAGGTCCATGGCCGCAGCGAGCCCGATTCGAAATGGCGGTCGGGGCTGACCCGTGCGGTGATGGGCGTGAAGCTGCCGGTACGGTCGGTGCTGGCCGAACCGGTCGTGTCGCTCGCCACCTTGCTCGAACTCAAGGAAGGCGACATCATCCCGATCAATTTCGGGCCGCAGGTACCGGTATGGGTGTCCAACCGGCGGCTGGGCACGGGCACGGTCGGCACCGCCAACGGGCAGGCCGCGATCAAGCTGAACTCCATCGACCCCGGTTTCGAAGAGGAATTCCAATGAACGAGATGACCGGCGGCTTCCCCGCCGAAGCGTCGCTCGCCGCCAATTTCAAGCTGTTGCAGGATGTCGACGTCCGCCTGACCGTCGAGATCGGGTCGACGCAGCTGAGCTTGCGCGAACTGCTGGCGCTGAGCGAATCGAGTGTGATCGAACTGGACCGCGGCGCCAACGAACTGCTCGACGTGTTCGTCAACGGCACGCTGATCGGGCGCGGCGAGGTGGTGACCGTCGGCGACCGCTTCGGGGTGCGCATGACCGAACTGGTCAGCCCCGACAAGCGGGTCAGCCGCTGATGATGTGGTCGTACATCCTGAAGCTCGTCATCCTCCTGCCGCTGGTGTGCGGGCTGATGATCGGCTGCCTGTATCTGTGGCGTCGCCTCGAGGCGCGGATGCCCGGCAACCACGGTGAACGGCTGGTCAAGGTACGCGAGACGATGATGGTGTCGACCGGCACCAAGATCGCGGTGCTGGAGTTTCAGGGGCGACAATTGCTGGTGTCGGTCAGCCGCAACGGCGTGACGCTGCTCGACCGGGGCGACAAGTGAAGGGATTGAACACGACGTTCGACCCGTTGCTGGCCCGGATGCGCTATCGCCCGGCGGCAGCGGCCGCACGGCGGCGGGCGATGACCACGGCACCCGCCCCGGCACGCGTCGTACAGGTTGCGCGCCCTTCGCGCGCGCGGGCGAATTGGCGGTTCGAACTGGTGCTCGCCGCGATCGGCGTCGCACTCATGCTGTTCCTCGCGGTGCCGGCGATGGCGCAAGCCGTCCCCGCCGCGCCCGCCCCTACGCCCGGTGCCGCCGACGCGCTCGACCGGGCGCTCGGGCAGCTGGGCGGTGGCAACGACGCGCCGATGGCGCTGTCGCTGCAGATCCTCATCATCATGGGGCTGTTGTCGGTCCTGCCCGGCATCCTGCTGATGATGACCAGCTTTACCCGGATCATCATCGTGCTGGCGGTGCTGCGCCAGGCGTTGGGCCTGCAACAGACGCCACCCAACCAGGTGCTGATCGGTCTGTCGCTGTTCCTGTCGCTGTTCGTGATGTCGCCGGTGATCGGCCGGATCAACGAGACCGCGATCAAGCCCTATGCCGCCGGGCAGATCAGTTCGACCCAGATGATCCAGAATGCCAGCCTGCCGCTGCACGGCTTCATGCTGAAGCAGACCCGGACCAAGGACGTGACGATGTTCGCGCAGATGGCGAAGAGCGGCCCGATCGCCTCGCCCGCCGACACGCCGTTCTCAATCCTGCTGCCGGCGTTCGTCACGTCGGAACTCAAGACCGCGTTCCAGATCGCGTTCCTGATCTTCCTGCCGTTCGTCGTCATCGATCTGGTGGTGGCGACGGTGCTGATGTCGCTGGGGATGATGATGTTGTCGCCGACGATCATATCGTTGCCATTCAAGCTGCTGCTGTTCGTGCTGGTCGATGGCTGGGCGCTGACCATGGGCAGTCTTGCCGCGTCTTTCGTGAGTTAGCGCAGATGGACGCGGGCTATTTCATGACCGTCGCCCGCGAGGCGATGTGGGTGCTGGCACTGGTCGCGGCGCCGATTTTGATCCCGGCGCTGGTGTCGGGTCTGATCCTCGGCATGATCCAGGCGGCGACGTCGATCAACGAACAGACTCTGTCGTTCGTGCCGAAGCTGGCGGTGGTCGGCATCAGCCTGGCGGTGTTCGGGGGCATGATCCTGGGGCTGCTGAGCGATTTCACGACCAGCATCTTCGAGCGGATTCCGGATCTGGTCCGCTAGGCGATGCGCGGTAGAACGCTTCCACGGCAAAGGAAGACACCGGCATGCTAGGCTTCGGCCTCGCGGTCGAGCCGCAGCTCTGGGCGCTGCTCTTCACCATGGTCCGCGTCGGGGCGGCGTTCATCGTCGCGCCGGTGTTCGGGGCGGTGGCGATGCCGGTGCAGGTGCGGGTGCTGCTGTCGGGGGCGATCGCGGTGCTGGTGCTGCATGCGCAGGCCTTCGCCATTCCGACCGAAGTCTTCTCACTGACTACCTTCCTGAGCATTGCGGCGGAGGGGCTGGTCGGCCTCGCCATCGGCTTCGTCCTGCAGATCGCGTTCGCAGCACCCCTGATCGCCGCCGAAGTCATCGGCATGTCGATGGGCATCGGTTTCGCGGCGATGGTCGATCCGCAGAATGGTGCGCAAAGCCCGGCGCTCGGTACCTTTCTGTCGGTGTTGCTGACGCTGCTGTTCCTGTCGCTCGACGGGCATCTGATCCTGATCGACCTGATCGTGCGATCCTATGAGCTGCTGCCGCCGGGTGCGGCGTGGCTGTCGCCCGCCAAGCTGGAGAATATCGCGATCTTCGGAGGTTACGCCTTTCTGTCGGGGCTGTTGCTGGCGCTGCCGGTCGGGTTCCTGCTGCTTTGCCTGAACCTCGTCATGGGCATGTTGTCGCGCTCCGCCCCGGCGCTGAACCTGTTCGCGGTCGGGTTGCCGGCCAGCCTGTTCGTCGGGGTCATCGCGATGTTCGTCGCATTGCCGGCGATGACCGACTATATGCTGGTCATCGTGCAGGAGGCGCTCGACGCCGCGCAGAGGCTGGTGCTGGGAGGCGCTGGATGAGCGAGGATAAAACCGAAAGCCCGACACAGAAGCGCCTCGACAAGGCGCGCGAAGACGGGGACATCCTTAAATCCAAGGAACTGGGCACCGCGCTGGTCGTGCTGGCCGGGTGCGGCTGGCTGGCGATGTTCGGGCCGACGCTGGTCGCGGCGTGCAAGGCGGTGATGACCGCCAGCTTCCGCTTCGGCCGTGCCGATGTCGAGGATTTCCAGCCATGGCGCCCGCTGGTCGAGGCGGGGTGGAAACTGGCGATGCCGGTCGGCAGCGTGCTGATCTTCGCGGTCGTCGCCAGCATCGTGACGCAGGCGGGGCTGACCGGCATCAAGTTCAACGGTGGCGCGCTGGCGCCCAAGGGGTCGCGGATCAACCCGGCGTCGGGGCTGAAGCGCATCTTCGGGCCGCAAGGGTGGATCGAACTGGGCAAGTCGCTGCTGAAGGTCATCCTGCTCGGCGCGATCGGCTATGTGATGCTCAAATCGGCGGCGGTCAGCTCGATGGGCCTCGTGTCGTCGAACGTCGAACAGGCGATTTCGGACCTGGGCGGTACGTTCCTGACGCTGTTGTTCGTGATGGCGGGCGGGCTGGTGCTGATCGCGGGGCTCGACGTGCCGCTGGCGATCTTCCAACGGATGCAGCGCCTTCAGATGACCAAGCAGGAAGTGCGCGACGAGCATAAGGAAAGCGACGGCGATCCGCATGTGAAGGCACAGATCCGCCAGCGCCGCCACGAAATCCTGAAGGGCGGGTTCAAGGCCGCGGTCGGCGAGGCGCATGTCGTGCTGACCAACCCGACCCACTTCGCGGTCGCGCTGCGCTACGATCACGGCCGCGACCAAGTGCCGGTGGTGGTGGCGAAGGGGCGCGGTGCGACCGCGCTAGCCATCCGCGAACTGGCCGCCGAAGCGAAAATCCCGATGCTCGAATATCCGCAGCTCGCCCGTGCCGTCTATTACACCAGCAAGCAGGGACAGGAGATTCGCGACGACCTGTACCTCGCCATTGCGACGGTGCTGGCGTTCGTGTTCGGCGTCAACCGGCAGGCGGGCGGCATCCAGCCGCCGGTCACCGTGCCACCCGAGGCGCGGTTCGATGAGAACGGAAAGATTTCCGCTTAAAGATGGCTAAAGATTCCCGCGCTTCTGCCGCTTGATGGGGTGAGAGTTCGCGCGGGGAGTAGACGATGGCGATCACGACCAGCAGTGCGACCGCGTCGACCCCGACGACCACCACGACCAAGGCGACGACCCCCAACCTCGCCAACGCGCTGGGCGCCGGATCGGGCGTCGATACGACCGCGCTGGTCAAGAGCCTGGTCGAAGCGCAGTTCGCCAACAAGAATGCGCAGCTGACCAAAAAGTCCGAGACGCTGACCGCGCAGATTTCGGCAGTATCCGAACTGAAATCGGGCATTTCCGGTTTTGCCAGCGCGCTGCAGACGCTGGCCGAGACCGGCGGCCTGTCGACCCAGCTCAGCAGCAGCGGATCGGCGGTCAAGGTATCGGTGGCGAGCGGCAAGACCGTCACCAGCCTGAACGCCAGCGTCTCGGTCGCGCGGCTGGCATCGTCGCAGGTCGCGGTGACCAAGGAATCGTTCAGCACCACCGCATCGGTCGGCACCGGTACCCTCCAGCTCAAGCTGGGCAGCGTCGGCTCGGACGGCACGTTCACGTCGAACGGGACGACCATCCCGCCGATCACAATCACGTCGAGCGACGCGGCGTCGCTGCAGGGGGTCGCCGACAAGATCACCGCCGCCAAGGCCGGGGTCACCGCCAGCGTCGTGACCGACGCCAATGGCCAGCGCCTCGTCCTGCGCAGCACCGACGGCGCGAACCAGGCATTCACCCTGACCGCGACCCCCGACAACGGCAGCGCATCGCCGGGGCTGGAGCGGCTGAACGTCGATTTCGACAGCAGCACCACCGACGGTGCCGAGGTCGTGACCCGCGCCGGCAATGCCGTGTTCAGCGTCGACGGCGTGCCGATGGTCAGTGCGTCGAACACCATCACCGGCGCCGACGGGGTCAAGATGGAGCTGAAGGCGGTCACGACCGATGGCCCGGTGACGCTCAGTTCGTCGACGCCGACCGACGCGTTAAAGGACGCGGTAAACAACGTCATCGCCGCCTATAACGAGATGCTGGCATCGGTGAACAAGGCGACCGATGCGATCACCGGCGACCTGCGCGCCGATCCGGCGGCGCTGTCGCTCAAGCGGTCGTTGCAGAAGCTGACCATCACCGATCTGACAGGCAAGACCGACGGCAGCCCCAAGACGCTGGCATCGATCGGTATCGCCACCAATAATGACGGCACGCTGCGCGTCGACAAGGACGCGCTGGCCGCCGCGCTGGCGAACAATCCGCAGGCGGTCGAGGCGATGTTCGCCGAAGGTACCGGATCGGACAAAACGGTCGGCACCAGCCTGCCCGCCACGCTGAACCGCATCGCCGCCTCCGCCAAGAGCACGACGCTGGGCCTCGGCGCCAGCGACAAGCGCTATGCCGACGCACAGGGCGTGCTGGCCAAGGAACAGGCCAAGGTCGCCGAACAGACCGACCAGACCTCCACCCGGATGACGCAGCAATTCGCGGCATCCGAAGCCCGCGTCGCCGCGTACAAGGCCCAGCAGACCTTCATGGAAAACCAGATCAAGATGTGGACGCGGAGCGAGTAATGACCCGCTATGCCACCGCCCTGGCCGGCGATCCCGCCCAGACCTATCGCTCGGTCGACTTGGCGGCGCGCACCGGCGGCGCGGACCCGCATGCGCTGGTGTCGCTGCTGTACGAGGAAGCGATCCGTGCGCTCCGCTCCGCCGCATGGGCGACCGACAACCGCCAATATGCGATGAAGGGCGACCGCGTGACCCGTGCGACCGCGATCCTGTTCGCGCTCGAAGCCGGTCTCGATTTCGATAAGGGTGGCGACCTGTCGCAGACGCTGTCGCGGCTTTATACGGGTCTGCGCGAACAGATCGTCAATGCCAGCATCGGACAGGATTCGCAGCCCTTCCTGAACGCCGCCGCGTCGCTGGCCGATATCGCCGAAGCATGGGAGACGGTGCGGCCGCGATAGATCGGGGCGGCCGATCGGCATTCATTCCAGTTCCGGTTTCTGGCGTCGGATGACAATAGGTAGAACCGTTCGTGCTGAGTAGGGGCTGAGCGAAGTCGAAGACCCGTATCGAAGCACTTGGCCTCGGGCGGTCCTTCGATACGCCATTTCGACAAGCTCAATGGCTACTCAGGACGAACGGGTTGGACCCATGTCCACCATGCTCCGGTGACTCACTGCAAACGAAGTAGCGGGATCCCGGGTCTGGCCCAGGATGACGGATGTGGGCGGTGGCGGCGTTTGCCAGCTACCCCCTTCTCAACGGTGGCATCGCCGCGCCCGATCCGCTAGCGGTGCGCGCATGAAGCAACCGCATATCGTCGCGCTGGGGGGCACGCTGCGCCCTACTTCGGGGACCGCCGCCGCGCTGGAACGCGCGCTGGGCCATGCCAAGATGCTGGGCGCACGCACGACGTTGCTGACCGGGCCGGCGATCGACTTTCCGAACTACGAACCCGAAACGGCGGGCAGCAACGCGCGGATTCAGTCGTTCCTGCGCGCGCTGCGCGATGCCGACGGGATCATCATCGGGTCGCCCGGCTATCACGGGACGCTGTCGGGGCTGGTCAAGAATGCGCTCGACCATGTCGAGATGCTGCGCCGCGACGACCGCGTCTATTTCGACGGCATGCCGGTCGGGCTGGTCGCGACGGCGGCGGGGTGGCAGGCGGCGGTGGCGACGCTCGGCACGCTGCGCACCGTGGCGCATGCGCTGCGCGGCTGGCCGACGCCGATCGGGGTCGCGATCAACACCGTCGAGGACGGCGCGATCGACAAGGCCGATACGCAGTTGCGGCTGATGGTCGAACAGATGATCGGCTTCGTCGCGCGTTAGTGGTTGATCCACTTGCGTGGAAGCGGTGCCGGATCAGACTCAACGGGTATCGATAGTTTCGACCATTCTCATTGCGCGCGCGCCGTTCTAAAGGCGGGCGCATGGATTGCTTCACCTTGCGCGACGGCACGCTCCATGCCGAGGATGTCAGCCTGCCCGCCATCGCCGATGCGGTCGGGACGCCGGTCTATGTCTATTCGACCGCGACGCTGGAACGCCATGTCCGCGTGTTCCGCGATGCGGTGGCGGGGCTGGGCACGGGCGAGCCGCTGGTCGCGTTCGCGGTAAAGGCCAATCCGAACAAGGCGGTGCTGGCGACGCTCGCCCGCGCCGGCATGGGTGCCGATGTGGTGTCGGGCGGCGAGCTGTACCGTGCGCTCGACGCCGGGATCGATCCTGACAAGATCGTGTTCTCCGGTGTCGGCAAGACGGCGGACGAAATGGCGCAGGGGCTGAACGCCGGCATCGGCCAGTTCAACATCGAATCCGAACCCGAACTCGACATGCTTTCCGCCGTCGCCTGCTCGCTGGGCAAGGTCGCGCGCATCGCGATCCGGGTGAACCCCGACGTGGTCGCCGGCACCCATGCGAAGATCTCGACCGGAGGCAAGGAGAACAAGTTCGGCATCGACTACCACGCCGCTCCCGCCGCCTATGCCCATGCGGCGTCGCTGCCGGGCATTCAGGTACGCGGCGTCGCGGTGCATATCGGCAGCCAGTTGACCGACCTCGTGCCGCTCGAAGCCGCATTCGGCCGCGTCGGTGCGCTGATTGGCGAGTTGCGCGCCGCCGGGCATGCCATCACCCATGCCGATCTGGGCGGGGGCCTGGGCGTCCCCTATGATCCGGCGAAGCCGCTGCCGCCCTCCCCCGCCGATTATGGCGCGATGGTCGCGCGGGCGACGGCGGGCTGGGACGCGCGGCTGATGTTCGAACCCGGGCGGCTGATCGTCGCCAACGCCGGGGTGCTGGTGTCGCGCGTGATCCGCGTGAAGCAGGGCGCGACTGCGCCGTTCGTCGTTGTCGACGCGGCGATGAACGACCTGCTGCGTCCCAGCCTGTACGACGCCTATCACGACATCCGCGCGGTCACCCCGACCGGCGAGCGGGCGGTGGCCAACATCGTCGGCCCGGTGTGCGAGACCGGCGACACCTTCGCGCTGGGCCGCGATATGGACGTGGTCGCCGCCGACGATCTGGTCGCGTTCATGACCGCCGGTGCGTACGGCGCGACCATGGCGTCGACCTACAACTCGCGCGCGCTGGTGCCCGAGGTGCTGGTGTCGGGCGATCAATTCGCGGTGGTGCGCGAACGCCCGCCGATCGAGGCGCTGGCTGAGGCAGACCGCCTGCCGCCCTGGCTGTGAACGGGCTGCCGATCCTGCTGCGCACCGCCGGGCGCAGCGTGATCCTGATCGGCGAGGGCGAAGCGGCTGATGCCAAGCGCCGCCTGCTCGAACGCAGCGGGCTGACCGTCGTCGCCGATGCCGATGACGCGCGCATCGCCGTGGTCGCGGTCGAGGACGATGCTGAAGCGCGCGCCGCGATCGATGCCCTTAAGGCGCGCGGCATCCTCGTCAACGCGGTCGACCGCCCCGCCGATTGCGACTTCACCCTGCCCGCGATCGTCGACCGTTCGCCGATCCTGATCGCGATCTCGACCGGCGGCGTGTCGGCGGGTCTCGCGGCGGCGATCCGCCAGCGGCTCGAGGCGATGCTGCCCGCGGGGGTCGGGCGACTGGCCGAGGGGCTGGGCGCGGCCCGCGCGAAGTTGCGTATCCGCTTCCCCAATGGCGGCGACCGCCGCCGCGCGATCGGAGCGGCGATCGCCGCCGGCGGTCCGCTCGATCCGATGGTGCCACATGCCGACGATGCGGTCGCGGCGTGGCTGGCGGGTGCCGCCCCGGTCGCGGGCCGGGTCGAGACGATCCGGCTGCGCTCGACCGATCCCGACGACCTGACCCTGCGTGAGGCGCGCTGGCTGGGACAGGCCGACCGCATCCACCACCGGCCCGACGTGCCGCCCGCGATCCTCGACCGGGCGCGCGCCGATGCGGTGCGGATCGCCGGCCCGGTGCCCGCCGAACCGCTCCCGGGCCTGACGATCGACCTCGCATGAAGTGCCGCGCATGGCATATCGAGGGGGGCAGCGCGACGCCGGTCGATCCGTCGGCGGCGGTCGATGCGACCGGCGGCTTCGTGTGGATCCATTTGCACGGCGATGGCGGCGCGGTCGCCGCGTGGCTCAGCGACCATGCCCATCTGCCCGACTATGTCATCGACCCGCTGACCGCGGTCGAGACGCGCCCGCGCTGCGACGCGATCGGCAAGGGGGCGTTCGTGAACCTGCGCGGCCTGTCCGACGATGTGCTGACTAGCGCCGATCCGCTCGCCTCGGTCCGGCTCTATGCCAGCGCCGGGCGGGTCCATTCGGTGACCCGGCGCAAGCTGACCGCGTTCCACACCGTCGTCGACCGGGTCGAGGGTGGCGCGGTGGCCGATCCCGGCGACCTGATCGTCGCCTTTGCCAGCGCCATCACCGAAGAACTCGACCCGCTGATCGCCGATCTCGGCGACACGCTCGACGAATGCGAGGAGGCGCTCGACCCCGCCCGCATCTTCGAACAGCGCCGCGCCGTCACCCACACCCGCGTCCGCGCGATCGGCTATCGCCGCTTCCTCGTGCCGCAGCGCTCCGCGCTCGAAAAGCTGGGGCAGCTGCCCGGCGACTGGCTGCAACAGGACGATCGCCTGCACCTCGCCGCCGCCGCCGACCGTGCCGCGCGCATGGCGGAGGAGGTCGATTCGATCCGCGAACGCGCCGCGCTGATCCACGAAACGCTCACCGACCTGCGCGCCGAACAGCTCGACCAGCGCTCGCTCCAGATCGCGATCGTGGCGATGGTGTTCCTGCCGCTGACCTTCGTCACCGGCCTGCTCGGCATGAATGTGAAGGGCATTCCCTTTGCCGACGAACCCTGGGCGTTCGCCGGGGTCGTCGGGCTGTGCATCGCCATGAGCGCAGGCATCGTCGCATGGTTCGTGCGCAAACACTGGATCGGGCGGTAGCGCCCGAAGCTCAATCGTCGGGCGGAAGTTCGTCGGGCCAGAAATCGGGTTCGGGATCGCTCTGCGGCACGACCGGCCGGGGCAGCACGGGCACCGCGCCGTCGAACGCCACCCGGATCGCCGCACCCGGCGGCGTCGCCTGCTGAAAGATCGCCGCCACCGCGCGTCCGCTGCGCAACATGGCCGCAATCCATGCCGCGCGGTCGGCGGTCAGATAGCCGATCTGCACCCCCCGCGCGCTCACCACCATCACCGCATTGCGATCGACCGGGTTGCGCGGTTCGGGGACCAGCGTCACCACCTCGCCTGGCACACATAGCAGAATCTCGAACCGGCGATTGCCGCCGCCGCGATTGGGATGGTCGGCGCCAACGACGTGCAGGCTCAACTCACGCATCGCGCAAACTCCGTACGAACCGATCGGTCAGGCTGCGAAAGGTGATCGACCAGCGGGTTTCGGCCATCGGCGCGATGCCATGTTCCCAGTCCCAGCGCGCCTCACCGGTAAGGTGATAGGCGGATCCCGGCGCCAGCGGCAACGCGAAGCGATCGAACCCCTCGGGCCGTCGTCGCCGGAAACGCAGCGTCGCGGGCGCGCCGATCGACACGCCGACGACATGTTCGAACACCGGTCGGTCGCGGTGCCAGCCGATGCCTGCGCCGGGATCGTAGCGGGTCAGCAGCGCCTGCACGAGCGCATCCGCCCGCAGCCCGGCAAACGCCGCGGCACGTTCGCGCACCGCCAGCAGCCAGTCGGGCATCGGCTCGGCCCGCCCCACCCGACCCTGTTCGAAATCATAATGCCAGCCATAGGACGCGGTCAGCCGCAGCCCGGTCCATTGCTGGAACCGGAACGGCTGAAGCGGCGCGGCGTCGATCGCCGCCGCCAGTGCGGGCAGTTCGTCATCCGCCACCAGCGCCGACCCATGGGTCAGCCCGGGGAGTACCGGTTCGGCGGCGAAGAGGTCGAGTTGCGGCATCGATGGAACGCAACATGGGTAAGCGGCGTCTGTCCATCAATCAGGGGCGACGGATACGATCGCCCGAAAATCGGGGACAAATCCATGCCACAGCATAGCGCTGGCATCCTGCTCTATCGTCGAACGCCCGCGCCGGCCGTGCTGCTCGTCCATCCCGGCGGCCCCTTCTGGGCACGGCGCCATGTCGGCGCGTGGCAGATTCCGAAAGGCCATGTCGAACCCGATGAAGCGGTCGAGGACGCCGCGCGCCGCGAAGTGGCGGAGGAACTGGGGGTGACCGTCACCGGCCCGCTTGAACCGCTCGGCATGGTGCGACAGGCAGGCGGAAAGTCGGTCTCCGCTTTCGCCGCCGAACAGGATGTCGATACGGGCGCGATCACCAGCATCCTGTTCGAGATCGAATGGCCACCGCGCAGCGGACGCCGTGCGACCTTTCCGGAGGTCGATGCGGCACGCTGGATGCCGGTCGCGGAGGCGCGCACGCTGATGCTGAAGAGCCAGTTGCCGCTGCTCGACCGGATCGAGCCGTTGCTGGGGTAGCCGGGTCGGCACCCCAAAGGGTACCCGTTCGGTTCGAGCAGCTTCGAGCGAAGTCGAGAAGCGTCCGTCGAGAACGGGTCGTTCGGGGCAATCCCTTCTCGACTACGGTTCTCGACAAGCTCGAACCTCCGCTCGAAGCGAACGGGGGCGGTAACGGCCGCCCTTTGGAACCCGATGACATGGAGCCTGACCCGTTCGTCCTGAGTAGCCATTGAGCTTGTCGAAATGGCGTATCGAAGGACCGTCTATGGCTGGTCCTTCGATACGGGTCTTCGACTTCGCTCAGCCCCTACTCATCACGAACGGTTCTAACTGTTGTCGTTACAGTCTAAGGGGAGGCTTAGTCCGCCGTCGTCAAAGCAGCTTCACCGTCACTGCCTCTTCCCCCGCCCGCGTCAGCCGGTTGCGCAGCGGCAGGGTGAACGGCGCAGCCGCGATCTCGAACACATCGCCTTCCTGCGTCCGCACCCCGTCCGAGAAGGACAGGGTCGCCGTGCCGAAGAAATGGACATGAATGTCGCCAGGCCGGCGGAACAGCGCGTACTTGAAGTGGTGGTGTTCAAGGTTCGACAGGCTGTGCGACATGTTCGCCTCGCCCGACAGGAACGGCTTTTCCCAGATCGTCTCGCCACCCCGGACGATGCGGCTCGTCCCCTCGATATGCTCGGGCGGGGTGCCGACCAGCAATTCGGGGCCGACCGATGCCTGGCGCAGCTTGCTGTGCGCCAGCCACAGATAATTGTGGCGTTCGGTGACATGGTCCGAAAATTCGTTGGCAAGCGCGAGGCCGATGCGGTGCGGCGTGCCGTCCGAACCGATGATATAGATGCCGGCAAGTTCGGGCTCTTCGCCGCCGTCCTGCGCGAAATGGGGCATGGTGAAGTCGCCGCCCGGCGCCACCATCTGTCCGCCATCACCCTTGTAGAACCATTCGGGCTGCTGGCCGACCTGACCCTCGGCGGGCTTGCCGCCCTCGACGCCCTCAAGGAACATGCGCATTGAATCGGTCTGGGTCGCGGCTTCGGCGGCAGCGCGGTGCATCTTGTCGCGGCCTTCCGCCGAACCGAGATGCGTCAGGCCGGTGCCGGTCATGATCACATGCGCCGGATCCTCGTGATCGATCGGCGATCCGATCGCGCCGGCATCGAGCAGCGCGGCGACATCGACCGCCTCGCCCTGCCCCAGTGCCGCAACCTCGTCGGCGATGCTGTGGCCGGCGTCGATCGCGCGCAGTGCCAGCGCACGGACGCTGTCGACGCCGGGGACGATGTGCGCCGCCGTATCGGTCGCGGCGATCACGGCGCGCGACGGGACGACGCGCTGCAACAGACGGAGAGTCATCGAAGATTCCTTATGCAAAGACGTCGGTATCGGCGGGGACGTCGTCGATCGGGTTGGTCACCTTCGATCCCCATACGGCGTAGAACAGGATGTAGAGTTCGCATGCGGCGGTCAGCAGGAACGACCATTGCAGGCCATAGCGGTCGGCCAGCCAACCCTGCACCACCACCAGCGCACCGCCGGCGATCGCCATGATCAGCAGCCCCGATCCTTCCTCGGTCAGCGGCCCCAGCCCCTTGATGCCGAGGGTAAAGATCGTCGGGAACATGATCGAATGGAACAGCCCGACGAGGATCAGCGACCACATCGCCGCAGGTCCGCTGAGGAACGTTGCGCCGAGCATCACGACGAAAGCGCCGATCGAGAAGAAGGCGAGCACCTTGGCCGCGTCGACCTTCTGCATCACGAAGCTGCCGACGAAGCGGCCGACCATCATGCCGCCCCACAGGAAGGTGAGGTAGCGCCCGGCCAGTTCGTTGGTGACGTTGGCGATATCGGGCTGGCTGACAAAGTTCACGAACAGGTTGGCGACGCCGATCTCGGCGATCAGGTAGATGAAGATCGCGGGCACGCCGAACACCAGGTTGCGGTGGTTCCACAGCGAATGCTTCTTGCGCTCTTCCTTTGCGACGCGGCTGGTCGCCGATCCCATCGCCGGCAGCGGAAAGCGCGCGATGATGACCGCCAGCACGATCAGCACGACCGCGACGAGGACATAGGGCAGGATCACCGACTGCGCATCGGCCAGCCGTTCGGCCTGGGTCAGCACCGTGCCGGCCTCCGACGTGCCGCCCTTCGACCGGCCGAGAATCAGATAGGCCCCGAACAGCGGGGCGAGCATCGTGCCGGCCGAGTTCATCGCCTGCACCAGATTGAGCCGGGCCGACGCCGTATTCGACGGACCGATCACCGCGACGTAAGGGTTGGCCGCGACCTGCAGCAGCGTGATGCCGCTGGCGATCACGAACAGCATGACCAGCGTCACGCCATAGGAGGGCAGGCTGGCGGCGAGCACCATGCCCAGCGCCCCCGCCGCCATCACCAGCAGACCGATCACCAGCGACTTCTGATACCCGATTCGCTCGATCAGCTTGGCCGAGGGGATCGACGCGAAGAAATAGGCGATGAACCAAACACTCTCGATCAGCGTGGTCTGGGTATAGTTGAGGTCGAACACGCTGCGCAGATGCGGCAGCAGCGTGTTGTTAATGACGGTGATGAAGCCCCACATGAAGAACAGGCTGGCCAGCAGCGTCAGCGCCGGCGCGTAACTGGCGCCCGATGCGCCTTGTGGCACCGCGCCGGTGCGCGCGGATATTGGGGCGGGCATCCTCGTCTTCTCCCATTTTACGGCTGCGGGACGGTTTGGTCCGTCGCATCGCTTGCTCAATTCGATTTTGTCTGACTATATGGGCCAACGCATGGCGTCAACGGCGCTTGATACGGGGGAGGATGCGGGTCGATGACGGGCTACACGTCCGATTCGACCGCCCGCGCCCGTGTCGGCCGACGCTGCCGCCTGCACCCTGATTGCCTATGCCCGTCCACTCGCTGAACCGGAATTTCCATGACCGACATGCCCCCCCTGCGTAGCCGCGCCTGGTTCGACAACCCCGAGAATATCGACATGACGGCGCTCTATATCGAGCGCTATCTGAACTTCGGGCTGAGCCAGGAGGAATTGCAGTCGGGCAAGCCGATCATCGGCATCGCCCAGACCGGCAGCGACCTGTCGCCCTGCAACCGTCACCACCTCGTGCTCGCCGAACGGCTGCGCGAAGGTATTCGTGAGGCGGGCGGCATCGTCCTCGAATTCCCGGTCCATCCGATCCAGGAAACCGGCAAGCGCCCGACCGCGGGCCTCGACCGCAACCTCGCCTATCTGGGTCTGGTCGAGGTGCTGTACGGCTATCCGCTCGACGGCGTGGTGCTGACGATCGGGTGCGACAAGACGACGCCGGCGTGCCTGATGGCCGCCGCGACCGTCAACATCCCCGCCATCGCGCTGTCGGTCGGGCCGATGCTCAACGGCTGGCACAAGGGCGAGCGCACCGGTTCGGGCACGATCGTGTGGAAGGCGCGGCAGATGCTGGCCGCCGGCGAGATCGACAACAAGGAATTCATCCGCCTCGTCTCGTCCTCCGCCCCCTCGACCGGCTATTGCAACACGATGGGCACGGCGACGACGATGAACTCGCTCGCCGAAGCGCTGGGCATGCAGTTGCCGGGTTCGGCGGCGATCCCGGCCCCGTATCGCGACCGGCAAGAAATTGCCTATCGCACGGGTCTCCGCATCGTCGACATGGTCCGCGAAGACCTCAAGCCTTCGGACATCCTGACCAAGCAAGCGTTCCACAACGCGATCAAGGTCAATTCGGCGATCGGCGGTTCGACCAACGCCCCGATTCACCTCGCTGCACTCGCCCGTCATATCGGCGTCGACCTGCCGATCGAGGATTGGCAGGAACAGGGCCATAAGGTCCCGTTGCTGGTGAACCTCCAACCCGCCGGCGAATATCTCGGCGAGGATTATTACCGCGCCGGCGGCGTGCCGGCGGTCGTCCGCGAACTGATGGGTGCAGGGCTGATCGCCGAGGACGCGCTGACCGTGAACGGCAAGTCGATCGGCGATAATTGCCGCGACGCGGTGATCGAGGATGAAAAGGTTATCCGCCCGTTCGGCCAGCCGCTGAAGGAAGAAGCCGGCTTCATCGTGCTCAAGGGCAATCTGTTCGACGCGGCGGTCATGAAGACCAGCGTGATTGGCCCCGAATTCCGCGAACGTTACCTGTCCAACCCGAACGACCCGGAAGCGTTCGAAGGGCCGGCGGTCGTGTTCGACGGGCCGGAGGATTATCACCACCGCATCGACGATCCGTCGCTTGGCATCACGCCCGAAACGCTGATGTTCATGCGCGGCGCCGGCCCGATCGGCTATCCGGGTGCGGCCGAAGTCGTGAACATGCGTCCGCCCGCATACCTGATCACCGAAGGCGTCAGCGCGCTGCCGTGCATCGGTGACGGGCGGCAGTCGGGAACGTCGGGCTCGCCCTCGATCCTCAACGCTTCGCCAGAAGCGGCAGCAGGCGGTGGCCTCGCGCTGCTGCGCACCGGCGACCGGGTCCGCATCGATCTGGGCAAGGGCCGCGCCGACGTACTGCTGTCGGACGAAGAGTTGGCGCAGCGTCGGCAGGAACTCGAAGCGGCAGGTGGCTACCAATATCCGGCGTCGCAGACCCCGTGGCAAGAAATCCAGCGTTCGGTCGTGGGCCAGATGGCAACCGGCGCGATCCTCGAAGGCGCCGAGGCCTATCAGAAGATCGCCCAGACCCGCGGCCTGCCGCGCGACAATCACTAAGGCGAGGCGGTCGGCGCAGGTATAATCGCGCCCGACCCGCCCATGGCGCCCGGGCCAGACCCGGGGTTCCGTTTGTTCTTCTACTGCCAGTAAAAACGTCGCCTCGGATCACGTCCGGGGCGACGATGGGGTTGGAATAGCGTTCGCACGATGCGTGGCTGCTACCATGGTCCCCCGCCGGTCATACCGGCCCGCCACTCTCCAATCCGGCGGAGCGTCGCGGGCGTCGTCCCCGTCGGCAGCGCGTCGGGGTCGAACCACCCGGCTTCCGCCAATTCCAGCCGATCGGCACCACGCAGCGTGTCGACCGCAGCCCGCGCGACATAGACGACGACATGATCGTCCTTGCCCTCGCGCCGGCTGTGATAGACGCCCAGCACCCGTTCGACCGTCGCGCCTTCGATCGCCACCTCCTCGGCCAGTTCGCGGTGGAGCGCATCGACGATCGCCTCGCCCTTCTTCACGCCGCCGCCGGGCAGATACCAGCCGTCGATATAGCTGTGGCGGACCAGCGCGATCCGGTCGCCCGCATCCAGCAGCACAGCCCGCACGCCGATCGTCCGCGGTCGGGTGACGCGCCACACCAGCCGCGCCACTTTTCCCAGCAACCGATGGATCAGCGCCATGCTATCCCCGTATCGGCCCGTTCCGCTCGACGACCGCACCGACATCGGCCGCGGCCGGTTCGTTCGCCGGGCGGATCATCAGGAAGCTGCCCGACCAGACGCCGGGAATGTCCCAACGCCCGCTGATCTCGCAACCATCCTCACTCAACACCCCGGCATAGACGACCATATCGGCGTAACCGACGCTATCGTCGTAGAATTTGCTGAAGCTGATCCGCGCGCCCTCGACATGCCCGTCGATCGCGGCGGCGATCAGTGCGCCGGGCGGCTGCGAATACAGGTCGGGTTCGTGGATCGTACCGACGATCGATCCGCCCAGATCCGCGATATCGGCCTCGAACGCGGTCGGCGGGTTGGTGTGCGGATAGTTGAATATACCGCTCCACTTGCCGCTCAGATCCCGGCTCACAACGCCCGCGCCGCTTCGACCAGCAGGACCGGCACGCCCCGGCGTATCGGAAAGGCGAGGCCGGCGGCGGTCGAGACCAGTTCCTGCGCGGCCGCATCATAGTCGAGGCGCGTCCGGGTCACCGGGCAGACGAGGATCGACAACAGCCAGGGATCGATCGTCACCCCTTCGCGCGCGGTTTGTGCGGTCATTGCAGCGTCGCCTCTTCGTCATCGCCATGCCTGCCGAAGAATTGCATGAGCTGTACGATCAGTTCCGCGCGGTCGGACAATGCGTCGACTTCGAGCAGCGCCTGTTTGGCGGCGACGTCGAACGGGGCGATCTGCGCGATACCGTTCACCAGGCTTTCGTCGTCGAGTCGCCCGACCGATTCCCAATCGACCGCATAGCCCAGCCGGTCGGCGAAGCGACGCGCCTCCATCTCCAGCGACGCGCGCTCGGCCAGCGCCAGCGTGGTGTCGCCGACGACCGGCAGCAGCTCCGCTTCGACCTGCCGGAACGGGGTGGTCACATCCAGTTCGCGCAGCACGCGGAACCGCGACACCCCGCGCAACACGATATCGTAACAGCCGTCGGCCTGCGCCTCGACATCGACGATCTGCCCGACACAGCCGATATCGAACAACGGCGGCTTTTCGGTATCGCTGCCGACCGGGCGCGGCTGGATCATGCCGATGCGCCGGTCGCGCGCCAGGGCGTCGGACACCATCGAGCGATAGCGCGGCTCGAAGATGTGCAGCGGCAAATGCATGTTCGGAAACAGCAGCGCCCCCGCCAGCGGGAAGACGGAGACGCGCGCGCTCATCCGAACAGGATCGCCGACAGCTTGCGGCGCTGCTGCGACACCCACGGGTCCTCGAGGCCGACCGCCTCGAACAGCTTCAACAGCTGCTGGCGCGCGGCATCGTCGTTCCACGACCGGTCGGCGGCAACGATCTTCAGCAGCGATTCCGCCGCGCCGTCGCGGTCGCCCGCCGCCATCTGCCCACCGGCCAGCCGGAAGCGCGCGTCATGATCGTCGGGGTTCGCCTCGACCTCGGCCTTAAGCCCCGCCAGATCGTCGACCGGCTGTGCATCGCGCGCCAGCGCCAGCGCTGCCCGCGCCTGTTCGATGCCGGGCAGCTTTGCCGCGTCCTCGGGCAGCGCATCCAGCGCCGCCTGCGCCGCGTCATGCTCACCCAGCGCCATCAGCGCACGGACGCGGCCGGCGGCGACCTGTGCATCGTCGGGTGCGATATCGGCGATCTGATCGAAGATCGACAGCGCACGCGCTGCGTCACCTTCGGCCAGTGCCTCCTCGCCCATCGCGATCAGCGGCTCGATATCGGGACCAGCCGTCTCGCCGGGCTGTACCGGCAATTGCCGCAGCAGTTGATCGAGCATCTGCTTCAACTGGCTCTCGGTGCGGGCCGAGGTCAGGTCGGCGACCAGCTGCCCCTGGAACATCGCATAGACGGTCGGGATCGACCGGATTTGGAATTGCGACGCGATGAACTGGTTCTTGTCGGTGTCGATCTTTGCCAGCACGACGCCCTTGTCGGCATAGGCCGCCGTCACCTTTTCGAGGATCGGGGTCAACGCCTTGCACGGCCCGCACCATTCCGCCCAGAAATCGATGACGACCAGTTGGGTCATCGACGGTTCGACGACATCGCGACGGAACGCCTCCACAGCTTCCTTTTCCGGGGCGGTCAATCCTAGCGTGGCCAAGCGGCGATTCCTTATCCTGAAAGCGTCCTCCCTATGTGGGCACGCAGGATGATTCAGAAAAGAGTGATTTAGGGGGTTGCGCGATCCGAAACCCCCATCTAATAGCCCGCCTCACCCCAGCCGGTCCGCCGGTTCGGAACGCCAGAGCGGGCGTAGCTCAGGGGTAGAGCACAACCTTGCCAAGGTTGGGGTCGAGGGTTCGAATCCCTTCGCCCGCTCCAGTCTTCTTAAAGACTTGACGATAATGCCGCGAACTGCGGCTGGCGTCACTCCACCCTATCGACACAAATGGCCGCGGACGTTGTGACCCGACGCTGCACCGTCTTGTCGGAGAGGTGCCCGTGCGCCGGTCGACCGGCAAACGCGGACGCCGGGCACAACGTTTGCGATGCGCGCCCTTGCCCAACACGCCCGACTACGCATCCCGGCAGACGATCGGCCTGGCAGAACCGGTGACCATATTCGGCAAGGACGGGCATCGGCCGTAACCGGCGAACGATCGCACGCGCATGTGCTCGGATGGGCGCTGCCCCGCCCCTTCCCCGCACCGATCGACCCGCTGACGAACCGTGGTGGGACAGTCACCTAAAATCACTATAGGATTCATATAGTGAAACCGTTACCATGGCGGACGGGGCTGAAAGGGGTCAGTTTGTCTGGGGGTAAGACATGGTCGCCGGTACTGAATTACTGAATGCAGTATTCGATATTTTCCGTGCCGATCGACGGGACACCGATCAGAATATCTGGTGTCAATATTATTTCGGAACGGATATCGCCGCCGATGGCGCGGACCGAAATATGTCGGAAAAGACTCGCCACTTGCAAGACATGCTTGGCGATTCGATGCAGCAACGGCGATCCTGCTGAATCTCCTTCCGATGTGCGGGGCCAACCATTCGCATCAATGCCAAAGGGCGCGGTGACGGCACTCCGATGTCGCTGGGTACGAGGCGTTAGGCAGTCGATTCGTGTCTGTAGCGGTTATCGATACGCGTGGCGGACGAACGCTTAGGCTTGGGACTCCGGTTCTGGACGTGGCCACTAACGCGGCGTGAACAAATCGCCACTACGGAACGGGCTGCGTTCTGATCTTCACAGTTCGGGCGAAAAGGGGATATGTCCGTGCAAGCCGCAACACCAACGACACGATTGCACGGCCTCGACGGGCTACGTGGCGTGATGTGCCTCGGCATTGCCCTGTATCACTATCTCCCCTATTATTTTACCAAGGGCGATCTGCCCTATGACGTCTCGCGTTACTTCGCGTGTTTCACCGATATTTCTTCGTATTCGGCGGATTCTTTGTCGGCAACGTGGTCGATCGCAAAACCTATGGTCCGCAGCTGTATCGTCAGTTCATCGTCGATCGCTTGGCGAGACTATACCCGCTGCATATCGCGACCCTCGCCTTCTATTTCATACTGGCGGTCGCAATCGTCCTCGACCTGGTTCACCCGAAGAACCCGGATCGATACGATCTATTGTCCTTCGCCCCGCATCTGACGCTGACCCACAGCTGGGGCTTCGGCGAATTCGCGACGTACAACTATCCGAGTTGGGCGGTAAGCGCGATTTTCGGGTGCTGTCTCGCTCTTCCGGCCCTCAGGATCTTGCGGCGGCTGCCCTCTCTCAATCTCGCGCTGCTGGTGATACTCGCCGCCGCGCTTGCGATATGTTCCCATATCGCCACGGAGCTGGATTCGAGCATCACCGCCATCCAGGAAGAGTCGCTCGGGATCCTCCGCTGCGTCCCGTCCTTTCTTTTCGGCGTACTGTTGTCACGCAACCGGGACGTTCAGATACCGAGGGGCGTTGCGATCGCGACCTTCCTGTTGGCGGCCTTCATGCTGTTCTGCCGGGGCGCGGCCGTCCATGGCATCGAACGGTTGTTATTGGTCTACATCCTGGTATTTTCGGTGGTCGTCATCGACTCGTCCGGCATCAAGACGCCGCTGCACATGTCTGCGTTACGACGTATCGCGAAATACTCGTTCGGAATCTACCTGATCCACAGTATCGTCGCGACGATATTGTTTCAGGTTCTTTCGCCGAAGCTGGTCGGTATGCAGAACATCGCTTTTGGCGACGCAAATTCCTTAGGGGCGATGCTGCTGGTCATTGGCGGTCTAATCATCACCCTGGCGCTGGCGGTCGGTAGTTCCAGAACAGTGGAACTCTACGGAGCACATGCCGTGCGTGCAGCTCTTGGTCCAAAGAAGGCGACGGTCGCCGCAAGGTCATAGGCGGAGCTTGCTGCGTATCGGCTTACGATCGGTCCCGCGTGCCGACCGATATCCGCGTCCGCGATACGCACTTCGTCGCTGACGGAACGGCAAGGGCCTTCTTTCCCGTCGCCCTGATGCTTGGGCTGCGCTAGGGGGATCGGCGTGGCGACGCAGGCACTTCAGCAACGGTTCTCCGCGCAAAGCCCGCCGCCGCTGTCGCGTCGGCTGACGACGCTGGCGCTGGTCGTGGCGATTCATGCGCTGATCCTGTGGCTGCTGCTGCGCATCGCCCCGACGCTGATGTCGCCGCCGCCGGGCGAAAAATCGCCGTTGGTCGTCGACATGCTGCCCGCCGACCAGGTAGCCCCCGCCGCCGCCCCGGCCAAGCAGGTCCAGCGCAAGGCCGCTGCGGGAAGTGCCGCGACCGTCAAGCCGATCGCCACCGTAACCCCGCCGCCCGAGGTTCCACCCCCGCCGGTCCCTGCCGAGCGACCGTCCGACGTCTGGTCGAAGGTCATTCCCATGACCGGTCGCGAATTCGCACGCGCCGCGATCACGCCCGGCACGCGCGGGACCGAAGGGGTCGGTACCGGCAGCTCGACCGGCGACAGTGGCGATGGCGATGCAGAGGCCGATGCCGGCGGCGGCAGCGGTGGCGGTGAGCGGCTCTACGCCGCCGACTGGTATCGCCGCCCGACCCATGCCGAGCTGTCGACCTATCTGCCGCGCAACGCCCCGCCCGGCTGGGGCGAGGTCGCGTGCCGCACGATCCCGAACAACCAGGTGACCGATTGCCGCGAGATCGGGCAATCGGCGAGCGGGTCGGGCCTGGCGCGCGCGGTGCGACAGGCGGCGTGGCAGTTTCGCATTTTGCCGCCGCGGGTCGGTGGTCGGCCGTTGGTCGGCAGTTGGGTTCGGATTCGCATCACCTATACCGATGCCGGTGCGGCGGTGGAGTGACGAGGCGACGCATCCTTGCCCTCCCCGCGCCCAGCGGCTAGTCGGCAGGCGTTTATCCCCCTCGCATCGCAGGTCGCTTCGCATGTCCGCATTGTTCCGCATCACCCTCCCCGACGGTGCCGTCCGTGAGGTGACGCCGGGCACTACCCCTGCCGACATCGCCGCCGCGATTTCGCCGGGTCTGCGCAAGGCGGCGATCGCCGCGCGGGTCGACGGGCAGGTGCGCGACCTGAACCGCCCGTTCGACGGCGACGCGTCGCTGGCACTGGTGACGGTCAAGGACGAGGCGGACGCGCTCGAACTGCATCGCCACGACTTCGCCCACGTCATGGCCGAAGCGGTGCAGACGCTGTATCCGGGTACGCAGATCACCTTCGGCCCGGCGACCGAGGACGGCTTCTATTACGACTTCGCGCCCGCGCCCGGCCGCGGCATGTTCACCGACGAGGACCTGCCGCTGATCGAGGCGGAGATGCGCAAGATCATCGCCCGCGGCGAGAAGTTCGAGCGCGAAGTCGTGACCCGCCAGCAGCTGATCGATCGCTGGACCGAGCAGGGCGAGACGTTCAAGGCCGAATGGGCCGCCGAACTGCCCGAAGGCGAGGAACTGACCATCTATCGCCAGGGCGCGTGGCTCGACATGTGCCGCGGGCCGCACCTCGAATCGACCGGCAAGCTCGACCCTGCCGCGTTCAAACTGACCCGCGTGTCGGGTGCCTATTGGCGCGGCGACCAGAAGAACGCGATGCTCAGCCGCATCTATGGCACCGGTTGGCTGTCGAAGAAGCAGCTCGACGCCCACCTCACCCGGCTGGAGGAAGCCGCCAAGCGCGACCATCGCAAGCTGGGCGCGGAAATGGACCTGTTCCACCTCCAGTCGGAGGCGCAGGGTTCGGTCTTCTGGCATCCCAAGGGCTATATGATGTGGCGGCAGCTGGAGGCGTATATGCGCCGCCGCTTGGACGCGCACGACTATCAGGAAGTGAAGACGCCGCAGCTGATGGACGCGCGGCAATGGGAACAGTCGGGCCACTGGGGCAAGTATCGCGAGAATATGTTCGTGGTGCCCGACGAAATCCCCAATACCGAGGACGAGGGCGCGATCGTCAGCGCCGATGCCGACATGATGGCGTTGAAGCCGATGAACTGCCCCGCGCACGTCCTGATCTTCCGCCAGGGGATCAAGTCGTATCGCGACCTGCCGATCCGCATGGCCGAGTTCGGTTGCTGCCACCGCAACGAACCGCATGGCGCGCTGCACGGCATCATGCGCGTCCGCCAGTTCACGCAGGATGACGCACATATCTTCTGCCGCGAGGATCAGTTGGTGCAGGAGGTTCGCGACTTCTGCGAGCTGCTCGACTCGGTCTATCAGGATCTGGGCTTTACCGATTATGCCGTGAAGCTGGCGCTGCGCCCCGACAAGCGCTTCGGCAGCGACGAGATGTGGGACAAGGCCGAGGCGGAACTGCGCGAGGCGGTACTATCTTCGAACCTGTCCGACGACATCAAGGCAAAGTTCGAGGAACTGCCGGGCGAAGGTGCGTTCTATGCGCCCAAGCTCGAATTCCACCTGACCGACGCGATCGGGCGGACGTGGCAGGTCGGCACGATCCAGTCGGACCGGGTGCTGCCCGAACGACTCGACGCGACCTATGTCGGCGAGGACGGCAACCGCCACCGCCCGGTGATGCTCCACCGCGCGATCCTCGGCACGTTCGAACGCTTCCTCGGCATCCTGATCGAACATCATGCGGGCCGCATGCCAATGTGGCTGTCGCCGGTACAGGCGGTGGTCGCGACGATCGTGTCCGACGCCGACGATTATGCGAACGAGGTCGCGGCGGCGTTGAAGGCGGCCGGCATCCGCGTCGAAACCGATCTGCGCAACGAGAAGATCAACTACAAGGTGCGTGAGCATTCGCTGGCGAAGGTCCCGGCGCTGGTCGTCGTCGGCAAGCGTGAGTCGGAGGAACGCACCGTCGCGCTACGCCGGCTGGGCAGCCAGGGGCAGCAGGTCATCGCCCTCGACGAACTGGTCGCGATGCTGTCGAACGAAGCGCTCGCGCCCGATCTTGCGCGGAACCTTTCGTAATCGCGCAGAATTGACTATATAGGACTTTCGAACACTGAAGGAGCAGCACCTATCCGTCCGCCCATGATGCGTCGCCCCAATGCGCCGCCGCCGATGAACGGCCCCCGATTCAACGAGTTCATCCAGTCGCCGAAGGTCCGCGTGATCGACCATGAGGGCGAGAATCTGGGTGTGATGTACACGCGCGAAGCGATCGCGCAGGCGGCCGAGGTCGGGCTCGATCTGGTCGAGGTGTCGCCGAACGCCGATCCGCCCGTCGCGAAGTTCCTCGACGTGGGCAAGTTCAAGTACGAGGCGCAGAAGAAGGCCAACCTCGCCCGCAAGACCCAGAAGACGCAGGAGATCAAGGAGATCAAAATGCGTCCGAACATCGACGATCATGATTATGATACGAAGATGAAGAAGGTCGAGGAATTCATCACCGAGGGCGACAAGGTGAAGGTCACGATGCGCTTCCGCGGTCGCGAACTGAGCCATGGTCAGCTCGGCATGGCGGTGTTGCAGCGCGTCGCCGAAGCGACCCAGGAAATCGCCAAGGTCGAAGCCTATCCGCGCATGGAAGGCCGGCAGATGCTGATGGTGCTGGCACCGAAATAACCTGACCAGACCGTACCGGTCCAGAAAGCCGTCATGTCCCGCCATGTGGACATGGCGGCTTTTTCTTGCCGACTCCACCGAATTGACGTTCGGCTGCGATCGGAGCGGACGACGATCCTATATACTTTATGGTATTGGGGAGAATTCTTGCTGCACCTATACTTGCCCAGCGATGCGTGGGGGGCGGCAACGCGACTCGCCGGTACTGGTCATGGCCGCAATCTTGGAGGATTGCATGAGGCATATTGGCATGAGCGTCGCGTTGGCGGCGATCATTCTTCCCGCAACCGCATCGGCGCAAAGCGTCTTCGACGGGCGCTGGCGCGTCGATCTCGGCAGCACCGAGCTTCCCAAGAAGCCATGGGTGGTGACGCTGAACGACAGGAATTTCCGCTGTGCAAGTTGCGGTACGCCATGGGGCATCCCCGCCGATGGCGGCTTCCACAAGGTAGCCGGCCAGAACTATTTCGATGAGGCGGCAGTGAAACGGATCGACCCGCGCACCATCGAATTCCACTATCGCAAGGGCGGGCGCCTGGTCGAAACCGACCGGATCAGCATCTCTGCCGATGGCAAGACCTTCACGTCGGTCGATACCGATCATGCCACTCCCAATGGCGAACTCGCCGTCTATCGCAGCACCGCGCGGCGCAGCGCCGATGGCGCTCCCGGAGCGCATCCCCTGGACGGAAGCTGGGTCACGACCTCGTACGACAAGGGGTCCGACAACACGATGACGGTGACGATGCGGATGGAGGGCGATCGCTTCTCCTTCGCCGATGGCACGGGGTCGCACTATACCGCGACGCTCGGTGGCCCGCCGGTAAAGGTCGAGGGCGACCTTGCCGGGCGGATGATCGCGGCCAAGCGGCTGAGCCCCAACGCGCTTCAGCTCGACGCATCGATCGGCGGCAAGGCGGACAGCCGGATGATCGTAACCGTCGCGCCGGACGGCAAGAAGATGAATGTCGAAGCGACCAATGTGAAGCAGGCGGTCACCACCCGCTTCGTCGCGTACAAACAATAGGGTCCGCCGGGGGTGGCTCAGTCGCCGCCGCCGCCCCCGCCGTCACAGCCGCCACCGTCGCTACCGCAGTCGCCGGACGAACCGCCGCCATCGAACCATCCGAAGAAACCGTCTCCGCCCCCGTCATCCACCCCGGCTCGGCGGGCTTTGCGACGGTTGGATGCTGCCGCGACAAGGGCGATCAGCAGAACGGCGATGGCCAGAACGGCCAGCAGGATCAGGTCCATGGCGCGATCCTGCCTCAATCCATACTGAACCGCAAGGGATTAGGCGAACACCCCGAAATCCTTGCCCGCCGCCGCATCCAGCATCCGGCGTTCGAGCGATTTTAGCCGCAATTGCCCGGTGATGCGGTCGCCGGTCAGGTCGGTGACGTAGAAGGTATCGACCGCCCGCTCGCCATAGGTGGCGACATGGGCAGAGTGCAGCGTCACCTTCGATTGGAACAGCGCCTGCGCCAGATGATGGAGCAGCGCCGGCCGATCGCGGGCGTTGACCTCGATCACGGTGAAGCGGTTCGATGCGGCATTGTCGATCAGCACGTTCGGCTCGATCGGGAAGGCTTCCGCGCGGACGCGCGACAGCGGCTTGGCGGCGAGCCGGTCGGTCAGCTTCATGCGATTCGCCAGCGCATCGGCGATCGCCGTCTTCAACCGTTGCAACTGCCCGGCTTCGTCGAACGGACCACCCAGCGGATTCTGGACGAGGAAATTGTCGAGCGCCATGCCGGTGCGCGTGGTGTGGATGCGCGCATCGATGATGTTGCCGCCCGCCGCATGGATCGCGCCGGCGATGCGATAGAACAGCCCGGGATGGTCGGCGGCATGGACGGTCACCAACGTCGCGCCGCGATCCTCGTCGACGCTGGTCTCGATCGTCAGCCGCGCATCGCCCGACTGATCGACCATCCGCGCATTGGCGGCGATCACGTCGTCAGGCTCGGCGATCCAGTAGGCAGGCGGCAGGTGCCGGACATAGGCCGCCAGCGTATCCTTGTCCCAGCCAAGCGTCTGCCGCAGCCGATCCTGCTTTTCGGCGATGCGTTCGTCGCGGCCGCGCTGCTTGTGGCCGAGGCGCAGCACTTCCTCGGCGGTTTCGAAGAGCGTGGTCAGCAACTGCCGTTTCCACCCGTTCCATGTGCCGGGACCGACCGCGCGGATATCGACGACGGTCAGCACCAGCAGCATGCGCAGCCGCTGCGGCGATTGCACGATGCCGGTGAAGTCGAGGATCGTCTTGAAATCGCTGAGGTCGCGCTTGAACGCGGTCGCCGACATCAACAGGTGGTAGCGGACCAGCCACGCCACCGTCTCGGTCTCCGCCGGGGTGAGGCCGAGGCGCGGACAGAGCCGTTCGGCGACTTCGGCACCGAGGATCGAATGATCGCCGCCGCGCCCCTTGGCAATGTCGTGGCACAGCACCGCGACGAACAGCGCGCGGCGCTGGACGATGCCGCCGAACAGCGCAGTGGCGAGCGGATGCTCCTCGCGACAGATGCCGCGCTCGACCTGCGACAACAGGCCGATCATGCGGATGGTGTGCTCGTCGACCGTATAATGATGGTACATGTCGAACTGCATCTGCGCGACGATGCGGCCGAAGTCGGGAATGAAGCGGCCGAACACGCCGCATTCGTTCATCCACCGCAGCACCAGTTCGGGATCGCGCGGGGAGGTCAGCACGTCGAGAAACAGCTGGTTGGCGCGCGGGTGCGAGCGGACCTGCGCCGCCATCCGCGCATCGCGCGACGCCGCGCGCATCGCCAGCGGGTGGATTTCAAGGCCGTGCAGGTCGGCGAGCGCGAATATCTCGATCAGCCGCACCGGGTCTTCGGCGAAGAAATCGTCCTTGGGCAGCGCCAGCCGGCCGCGGTCGAGCACGAAGCCGTTCAAGCGCCCCGGCCGACGCCGCAGCCGCGGAAAGCCGAAGCGGCTGCCGCGCGCGGCATAGGTTTCGTCGAGATGGCTGAGGAACATGCCGGTCAGGTCGCCGACCCGCTTCGCCTGCAGGAAATAATATTGCATGAAGCGTTCGACGCGCGATTTACCGACCCGGTCGCTATAGCGCATCCGCGTCGCGATCTCGGTCTGCACGTCGAAGGTCAGCCGTTCCTCGGCGCGGCCGGTGATGAGGTGGAGGTGACAACGCACCGCCCACAGGAAATCCTCGGCGCGGTTGAACTTGCGCAGTTCAGGCGCGCTGAGCAGCCCGACGCGGACCAGATCGGCGGCGCGGCGGACGTTATAAGCGTATTTGCCGATCCAGAAGAGGGCATGCAGATCGCGCAGCCCCCCCTTCCCTTCCTTTACGTTCGGCTCGACGACATAGCGGGTGTCGCCCAGCTTCTTGTGCCGCGCATCGCGCTCGGCGAGCTTTTCGGCGATGAAGGTGCGCGCGGTCCCTTCCTGCACCTCGTGCTTGAAGCGCTGCGCCGCCTCGCCATAGAGCGCGGTATCGCCCCAGACATAGCGCGCCTCGACCAGCGCGGTGCGGATGGTGACGTCGCCCTTCGCCTGCCGCACCATTTCGTCGAGCGAGCGCGACGAATGGCCGACCTTCAGCCCAAGATCCCATAGCGCATAGAGGATCGATTCGATGACCTGTTCGGACCAGGCGGTCTGCTTCCACGGGGTCAGCACGCCGATATCGACGTCCGAATGCGGCGCCATCTCCCCCCGGCCATAGCCGCCGACCGCGATCAGCGTCATCCGCTCGGCCGCGGTCGGATTGGGGTTCGGGTGGACGTGGTCGACGATGAAGCCGGTCAGCGCGACGAGGATCGCGTCGGTCAGATAGGCATAGGCCGCTGCCGTCTCCAGTCCATGGCTGGGACGGGCGCGCAGCCGGCGTTCGATCTCGGTCCGGCCGCGCGCCATCGCTTCGCGCAGCACCGCGGTCGCGGCGCGGCGCAACGCCGTACCGTCCTGATCACCGGTGGCGAGTGCCGCGAGCGAAGCCGCCAGCACCGCCGGCTCGACGATCGCCTCGGGATGGACGATCCGTTCGAACCGGGGCGGCGTGGCCAGGTCGGGCCGGACCGTCTCGTTCAGGCGCCGCCCTCCGGCGCCTTGGCCACGCCGACCAGCGCCGGCCGCAACAGCCGGTCGCGGATCATATAGCCGGTCTGGATCTCCTGCACGACGGTGCCGGGCGCGGCGTCGTTCGACGGTACTTCGAACATCGCCTGATGCTTGTTGGGGTCCAGCGTCTCACCGACCGATACCATCTTGGTGATGCCATGGCGGCCGAACACGCTTTCCAACTCGCGCCCGGTCGCTTCGAGGCCGGTGATGAGGCCCTTCAGCCGGTCGTCGCCGCGCAGATCCTCGGGGATCGCCGACAGCGCGCGCGACAGATTGTCGGCCACCGAGAGGATGTCGCGCGAGAAGGCGGTCGCGGCATAGGCGCGGGCGTCGGCCACCTCCTTTTCGGCGCGGCGGCGCACATTCTGCAGATCGGCGCGGGCATAGAGGGTTTCGGCCTGCGAATCGGCCAGCTTCGCTTCGAGTTCGGCAAGGCGATCCGCTTCGGCGACTTCGGGCGCGGCCTCGGCGGTGGCTTCGCGCAGGTCGTTCGTATCGTCGTTGGCGGGAGTGTCGTTCATTCGGGTCTCTTCTTGTCCTGTCAGCCGAGCAGCCGCGTGAGTGTCGCGGCAGTGAAATCCACCATGGGCACGACGCGCGCATAGTTCAACCGGACCGGCCCGATCACGCCGACCACGCCGACCACGCGCCCGTCCAGCGCGCGCACCGGCTTGGCGATGACCGACGATCCGGTCAATGCGAACAATTTGTTTTCGGAGCCAATAAAGATGCGCGCGGCGTCGCCGTCCTGCGCCGATTCGAGCAGCCGGGCGATCTCTTCCTTGCCCTCCAGTTCGTCGAGGAGCTGCCGTACGCGGTCGAGGTCGTGGGCGGCGGCGGGGTCGATCAGCCGCGCCTGGCCGCGCACGATCAGCACCGGACGCTGCCCGCCATCCTCGCTCCACATCGCCAGCCCCGCCTCGACCAGCGCGCGGGCGGTCGCGTCGAGTTCGGCACGCTCCCGCCCGATTTCGCGCAGGATGCGGGCGCGCGCTTCGGGCAGGGTCAGACCCGACAGCCGCGCCGTCAGGTAATTGCCCGCCTCGACCAGCGCGGCGACGCTGGTCCCCGCCGCGATATCGAGCACGCGATTCTCGACCGATCCGTCCGCCCCGACCAGCACCGCCAGCGCGCGGGTGCCCGACAGCGGCACGAACGACACCTGCCTCAGCACCGGTTCGCGCTTGGGCACCAGCACGACGCCCGCACTGGCCGACAGACCCGACAGCGCGGCGGCGGTGCCGGCCAGCGCCTCCTCGACCGGGCCGGCGGTATCCGCCTGTGCCTCGATCGTCGCGCGCTCCTGTGCCGATGGCTCCATCGCGTGCATCATGCCGTCGACGAACAGCCTGAGGCCGGTCTCGGTCGGCATCCGCCCCGCGCTGACATGCGGCGCGGCGAGCAGACCGGCCTCTTCCAGATCCTGCATCACGCCGCGGATCGAAGCGGGCGAGAGGTTGAGGCCCGAGAGTTGCGCGATGGTGCGCGAACCGACCGGCGCGCCGGTGGCGAGATAGCTGTCGACCACGATCCGGAACACGTCGCGGGCGCGGTCGGTCAGTTCATGGATCGGCGGGGTCATGCGTGGGAATGTAGGGTGACGGAGCGGTTTGCGGAACCCAAATCCTCCCCGCCCGCGCAGCGGTGGTGGAGGGGGTTCGCCACGCAACGCTGCCGTTCCGTATGCCGCGCTCCCCCTCCACCAGCTTCTCTGGTCCCCCTCCCCGTACCGGGGAGGAGTTCAGGGCGTTTCGATAAACTGACGGATCGGCAGCTCGTTCGGGGCCGAGCGCAGCGCTTCGTTCATCCGCTGATCGCGCATCCGGCAGCCATAATAGAAGGACAGATGCTGCACCGCGCCCGACAATTCGTTCCAGCGGACATCGACCGACGGCATGTCGGTCGGCGCATTGTCGCATCCCGGCTGGCCCGGCTGCACCAGCCGCTCGCCCTGCGGCCGGTAGGGCTGTAGTTTTGCGGCAAAGGCGCGATACTGCGCCGGCGTCGCCTTGAAATCGCGGGTGCCGACGACCTTGGTAAAGCGCCGCCCTTCGAACACGCCTGTGCCATCGGGCTGGATCGTTACCCGATACACCGGACAGGTGCCGAAACAGGGTGAGGTTTCATAGCTGATCGTCTCGCGCTCGATCGCGACCGGCGCGGTTTCGGTGGTCGTGTTGCCGACCGCCATCACGCAGCCGCCGAGTATCGGCAGCAAACCCAAGGCGATGATCTTCATGACGTCGCTCCCTGTCGCGGATCCGTCGCTTCGGACCCGTCATCATCGAGGTACCGCGCGGCGACTGGCGCGGCGATGAACGGACGGCTAGGACTTCGCGAAATTTCAGGAGATTCTCATGCGCCCATCCGGCCGCACCCCCGACGAAATGCGCCCCATCACGATCGAGACGAACTTCACCCGCCATGCCGAGGGTTCGTGCCTGATCGGCTTCGGCGATACCAAGGTGCTGGTGACCGCCTCGCTCGAAGAACGGCTGCCGCCATGGCTGCGTGGCAAGGGCGAAGGCTGGGTGACGGCCGAGTACGGCATGCTCCCCCGCGCCACCCATACCCGCGGCAGCCGTGAGGCGGCGAAGGGCAAGCAGTCGGGCCGGACGCAGGAAATCCAGCGGCTGATCGGCCGGTCGCTGCGCGCCGTGGTCGACCTGAAGGCGCTGGGCGAGCGGCAGATCACGCTCGATTGCGACGTGATCCAGGCCGATGGCGGTACCCGCACCGCGTCGATTTCGGGCGCATGGGTGGCGCTGCGCCTCGCGGTCGACGGGCTGATGCGTGAGGGCAAGCTGGAGGTCGATCCGATCAGCCGACAGGTCGCGGCGGTCAGCTGCGGCATTCACAACGGCACGCCGGTGCTCGACCTCGACTATATTGAGGATTCGGCGGCCGATGCCGACGCCAATTTCGTGCTGACCAGCGACAACAATATCGCCGAGGTACAGGCGACCGCCGAGGGTGCCTGCTATGACGAAGAGGCGCTGCTGCGCCTGCTGCGCCTCGCCCGCATCGGCTGCGGTCGCATCTTCGCCGAACAGCTTCGGGCGACCGGACGATGAGTGGCGAGGGACAAGACCGCCAAGCGATCCGCAAGCTCACGCCCGGCAAGCTGGTCATCGCCAGCCACAATCCCGGGAAGATCCGAGAGATCGCGGCGCTGCTCGGGCCCTATGGCGTCACCCCAATCTCGGCAGGCGAACTCGACCTGCCCGAGCCGGAGGAGACCGGCACGACCTTCGTCGCCAATGCCGAACTGAAGGCGTTGCAGGCGGCCGACCTGTCGGGCCTGCCGGCACTGGCCGATGATAGCGGGCTGTGCGTCGAGGCGCTGAATGGCGATCCGGGCATCTTCTCGGCGCGCTGGGCGGGGCCGTCCAAGGATTTCGACGCGGCGATGCGGCTGGTCGAGGAACGGATGCAGGCGACCGGCCCCGACCATAGCCGCGCGGCGCATTTCGTGTGCGCGCTGGCGCTGGCATGGCCCGACGGGCATGTGGAGTGGTTCGAGGGCCGCGTCGACGGGCAACTGGTATGGCCGCCGCGTGGGGACCATGGCTTCGGCTATGACCCGATGTTCGTCCAGGACGGGATGGACCAGAGCTATGGCGAGATCGATCCCGACCACAAGCATGCGATCAGCCACCGCGCCGATGCGTTCGCGCAACTGGTGAAGGCGGTGTTCTGAACCGCTTTATCACACGCAAAGCCGTTCGTGCTGATTAGGGGCTGAGCTTGTCGAAGACCCGTATCGAAGCATTCTTCCGAACGGTGCTTCGATACGCCATTTCGACAGGCTCAATGGCTACTCAGCACGAACGGTCTGGCATCGGGTCGGGCGTACCAAGCGGAACGCCCACCCGACCCTGCGCATTGGACGCCCCGAAAGGAATTCCGATGCCCGATGCGATCACCGAAACCCGCCACCGCGAGATCGCGGTCGAGCATCTCCTGTTCTGGACGATGCGCTATGTCGAGGAACAGCATCCCGGTTTGCTCGACTCGCTGGAAGCCAGCCTCGACAAGCTCGGCGATCCGAGCCAGGGCGGCGAGAAGGACGACCATGCCGTCCGCCACATCGCCGCCAAGATGATCGCCGGCGCGCGGGGGTAGGGTTAGCCATCGACCGGACGCGTTCGCCCCAGGCTCGCGTCCGCCGGAGCCGTACCCCCGCGCAGGCGGGGGTCCAGAGCCAAGTGCAGCAGCCGTTTGCGGATGTGACCCTAGATCCCCGCCTTCGCGGGGATATGGTAGAGCGAACTTTCGCAGAGGTCGCGCAGGGGTACGCGGCGGAGGTTCAAGCGCAACGCGATTTTGCCGCCCCCCTCTACCCCGTACCAACTCTCAAAACGCCCGCTGCCCCGCGACATTCCCCGTCGGCACGTACCGACACACGACATAGTCGTCGCGCGCATTGCTCGCCTCGGCACAGCCGAAGCGTTGCGTCGTGCGCCACATGATCTGGGTATAATGGGCGACGTCGCCGAACTTGCCGGTCCGCGACACGGCGGGCAGGAGGCCCGGCACATAGTCGCGCTTCTCCGCGACCCAGTGACCGACCATCTCGTCATAGCGGTAGGCCCCGCGCGTGCCGGTCCACAGATTCTCGCCCTGTTCGGGCACCCCGCGCGGTTGCGCCGAATGTTCGAAGCGGCCGGTCGTCGCCAGCGTATCGGCATAGGTCTTCGCATCGCGGGCCAGCGCCGGGTCCCAGGCGAGCGGCGGCAGTCCCGCCTCGCCGCGCGCGGCACGATGGCCGGCTTCCATCGCCTGTCGCAGCAACGCCGGGCCGCGCGGCGCCGGCCCTTCGAACGCGCGCGGTTCGACGATGCGTTCGGGACCGGCCTCGACGCCGGGCGAACAGGCGGTCAGCAGCAAAAGCGGCGCCAATATTTGTATCGATCGCATCGCGCCCATATGGGACGGCGATGGTGCCCGACCAACCTTCCCCCCTGGCGCTCTACGTCCACTGGCCGTTCTGCGTATCCAAATGCCCCTATTGCGACTTCAACAGCCATGTCCGCGACGCAGTCGATCAGGCGGCGTGGTTGCAGGCGCTGCTCGCCGATCTGGCGCATGAGGCGGCGGCACTGCCGGGGCGGCGGCTGGCGTCGATCTTCTTCGGCGGGGGCACCCCGTCGCTGATGCCGCCGGCGACCGTCGCAGCGATCATCGATGCCGCGTGCCGCGCATGGCCGCCGAGCGACGATATCGAAATCACGCTGGAGGCGAACCCGTCCTCGGTCGAGGCGGCACGCTTCGCCGACATCGCCGCCGCCGGGGTTAATCGCGTCTCGCTGGGCGTACAGGCGTTGCATGACGACGCGCTCGCCTTTCTCGAACGCGCGCACGGCGTGGACGAGGCATTGGCCGCGCTCGGCGTCGCCCAGCGCCATTTCGCGCGGGTCAGCTTCGACCTGATCTATGCCCGGCCCGGCCAGTCGCTCAGCGCATGGGAAGCCGAACTCGCCCGCGCATTGTCGTTCGGGACCGAGCATCTCTCGCTCTATCAACTGACCATCGAACCCGGCACGCGCTTCGCGACGCTGGCGGCGAAGGGCGCGCTGACCCTGCCTGACCCCGATCTCGCCGCCGACCTGTTCGAGGTGACGCAGGCGATGACCACCGCCGCCGGCCTGCCGCTGTACGAGGTGTCGAACCATGCCCGGCCGGGGGCGGAGAGCCGCCACAACCTGACCTATTGGCGCTATCGCGACTATGCCGGCATTGGCCCTGGCGCGCATGGCCGGCGTGAGGGACTGGCGACCGTTCGGCGCAAGAAGCCGGAGAACTGGATCGCGGCGGTGGAGCGCAACGGCCATGGTATCGAGCGCGAGGACGCGCTGACCCCCGACGAACGCGTGACCGAGGCGCTGGTCATGGGCTTGCGGATGCGCGAGGGCATCGACCTCGCCCGCGTTGCGGCGCTGGGCGAACGGCCAATCGATGCGGTGGTGCGGACCGATGCGGTGGCGCTGCTCGCACGGCAGGGGCTGGTGACACGCGACGGCGACCGGCTGGCGCTGACGCCTGCCGGCTTTCCGGTGCTCGACGCGGTGCTGCGCGAGATCGCGCTATAGGCTTGCCCCGCCCCCGGTGACTGCGCACAACCGCGCTACACCAGTGAAACGGGGTACCCATGCCGACCATCACCCGCCGCACCGCCATCACCGGCCTTGCCGCCGTTGCCGGATCGGCCACCCTGCCGGCCCAGCCGAGATCGACCGGCGTGCTGCGCATCGCCTCGACCTGGGACTTCGGCGCCGCCGCCAACGATGCCGCCGTCGCCCGCTTCAGAAGTGGCGGCAGCCTAATCGACGCGCTGGAGGCGGGGGCGAAGGTGCCCGAGGCCGACCTGACCAACCATTCGGTCGGCAAGGGCGGCTATCCCGATCGCGACCGGCGGGTGACGCTGGATGCGGTCATCATGGACGACAAGGGGCATGTCGGCGCGGTCGCGGCGATGGAGGATATCGCCCATCCGATCTCGGTCGCGCGCGCGGTGATGGAGCGCACGCCGCACACCTTCCTCGTCGGCGATGGGGCACGGCAGTTTGCCTTGGCAAACGGCTTTTCGGCGGAGAAACTGCTTACGCCGGAGGCCGAGGCCGAATGGCGCAAATGGCTGAAGACGTCGAAATATCAGCCGGTCGCCAATAGCGAGAATGCGCGGGCGCCGCTGGGCGGGCCGCTCGACCATGACACGATCGGCATGATCGCGCGCGCGCCCGACGGATCGCTCGCCGGAGCCTGCACGACGTCGGGTATGGCGTTCAAGCTGCACGGCCGGGTCGGCGATTCACCGCAGGTCGGCAGCGGGCTGTTCGTCGAGGCGGGCGTCGGTGCCGCCACCGCGACGGGGCTTGGCGAGGAGGTGACCCGCATCGCCGGCACCGCCCGCGTCGTATCGTCGCTGCGCGCCGGCCTGTCGCCGATGGCGGCGTGTCGCGAGGCGGTCGAACATATCGCGAAGCTGCGCGGGTCGGCGCTCAACGGGGTGCAGGTCGGCTTTCTCGCGATGGACCGGAACGGACAGGTCGGGGCTTTCGCGATCCTGCCGGGCTTCACCTATGCCGTCACCGGCGATGATGGCCACAGCACGGTGTTGCGATCGGCCAACCTGCGCAGCGCCTGAGCCGAAAAGCCCTGTCATCACGGGATGAAAGGGCTTTTGGCATGTCCGGGAGCAGAATCAGATCAGCACATGGACGACCGTCGGACTCGGTTGCGCCATGGTCCGAATTCCAGGCAGCATCGCCGGATCGATCGTTGCCGGCTCCCGCAGTTCGATCCGCATCCGGCCGGCCAGCGGTTCGGCGCGCAGGATCGCTCCAGCTCCGCCCAGCGCCTCGACCACGGCAGCGGGTAGGGTCGGCGCCGCGATCGTTTCCTGCGTTTCGGGCACCGCGACCGGCGCAGCGACCGGCCCGCCGCTCCCCGCCTCGCGTATCTCCTCCGCGACCTGATCGGCGATCGGGCCGACCACGACCTGTACCGCGCGCGCCGAGGGTCGCAGCACGCCCATCGCGCCCAGCGCCTTCAGCGCCGCTTCGTCGACCAGCGCCTGATCGGCGACGACCAGCCGCAGCCGGGTGGTGCAGGCGCCGATGCTGGCGAGATTGCCGCTGCCGCCGAGCGCCGCGAGGAATGCCCGTCCCCGCTCGCCGCCACCCGTCGCCGGGGCGCCGGTCAGTGACGGCGCGCTGGCGTCGCGGCCCGGCGTCTTGAGGTCAAAGCGCAAGATGAAGAAGCGGAACACCCCGTAATAAAGCGCGAAATACAGGGCACCGACCGGCACCAGCAGCAGCGGCTTCGTCGCCTTTCCATAGTTCAGCACATAGTCGAACAGCCCCGCCGAGAAGCCGAAGCCGAGCTTCACCCCCAGCCAGTCCATCAGCGCCATCGACAGCCCGGTCAGCACCGCATGAATCGCGTAAAGCACGGGGGCGAGGAACATGAACGAGAATTCGATCGGCTCGGTCACGCCGGTCAGGAAGCTGGTGAGCGCGAGGCTGAGCAACATGCCGCCCACCGCCTTGCGTCGGTCGGGCAATGCCGACCTGTACATGGCAAGGCATGCGGCGGGCAGGCCGAACATCATGACCGGGAAATAACCCGCCATGAACGCCCCCGCCGTCGGATCACCGGCGAAGAAGCGGCGCAGGTCGCCGGTAGTCCCCCCGAAATCGCCGAGCACGAACCAGGCGACGTTGTTTAGGATGTGGTGCAACCCGGTCACCAGCAGCAGCCGGTTGAGCAGGCCGAAGCCGAACAGGCCGAAGCTGCCCGATGCCACCAGTCCGCGGCTGAGCAGGTCGAGTGCGGTGGTGATGCCGCCAAAGCTCAGGCCCACCACGACCGCAAGGGCGATGCCGGCCACGCCGCTGACGATCGGCACGAAGCGCCGTCCGCCGAAGAAGGCAAGATATTCCGGCACCTTGATCGTCGCATAGCGGTTATAGGCATGGCCGCCGATCAGCCCGGCGACGATGCCGATCGGCACGTCGAGCTTCGCGAACGCCTTCGCCTTCCACGCCGCCGACAGGGTCGCCGCAACGTCCGGAGCAAAGCCTTGCGTCACCTCGCCCGGGACGGTCAGGAACACCGGCCCGCCATTCTTGACGACCAGATAGCAGACGACGCCCGCAAGACACGCCGCGCCATTGCCGTCGCGGGCGATGCCGCAGGCGACGCCGATCGCGAAGAGCAGGCCGAGATTGTTGAACAGCGCATCGCCCGCTGCCGCCAGCAGGCCGATGTCGAGCAGGTCGGGCTGGCCCAGCCGCAGCAACAACCCCGCCACCGGCAGGACCGCAATCGGCAGCATGAGCGCACGGCCGATCGGCTGCAGCGTTTCGACGATCGACTTCATGCACCCAACTCCTGAAGAAAGTCGCGAACCATGGTGCGCACCTCGGCGGGCGATGCCGCCGCAAGTGCGCGCACCGCCAGCAGCCGGCAGCGATGGGTATCGAGTCGCCGGACCAGCGCCTTCAATTCGGGCACGAAGCGCGGCGACGCCGACAATTCGGTGATGCCCAGCCCGACCAGCAGCGGGATCGCCAACCGGTCCGACGCGAGGCCACCGCACACCCCGACCCAGCGACGATGCCGTCCGGCCCCCTCGGTCGTATGCGCGATCAGTTGCAGCACTGCCGGGTGCAGCCCGTCGATACCGGGTGCCACCGCCGGATTGCCGCGATCCATCGCCAGCGCATATTGGGTCAGGTCGTTGGTGCCGATCGACAGGAAATCGGCATGCGCCGCCAGCGTCGCGGCCGTGACCGCGGCGGCGGGGGTTTCGACCATGATGCCGATCTCGACGCGGTCGGTAATGCCGAGGTCGGCGCGCAACCGGTCGACGACCGCGCGGACGGCGGCAATCTCGGCGACGCTCGCCACCATCGGGATCATGATCCGGCATTGCCCGACCGGCCGTACCGACAGGATACCGCGCAACTGCGTTTCGAGAATGTCGGGCATGGCCAGCGCGACGCGAATGCCGCGCAGCCCCAGCGCCGGATTTTCCTCGGGCGCGATCGGCAGATAGGGGGCGGGCTTGTCGCCGCCGATATCGAGCAGCCGCACGATCAGCGGCCGCCCGTCGAGTTCGGCCGCGATCGCACCGTACAGCGCGGCCTGTTCGGCGGCATCGGGTGCGCTGTCGCGGTCGAGGAACAGAAATTCGGTGCGCAGCAGCCCCGACCCCTCGGCGCCATTGGCCATCGCCGCCTTCGCATCCTCGATCGAGCCGAGATTGGCGAACGCCTCGATCCGCACGCCGTCGAGCGTGACGCAGGCTTCGCCGGCACGGGCGAGTGCGGCATCGCGGTCGGCAATGCGGCGATCGGCATGGGCGCGGGCTTCGGCGAGCGTCGCCGCATCGGGATCGACGTGCAGCACGCCGCCATCGGCGTCGAGGATTAGCGTCGCGCCATCCGTCACGTCGTTCAGCGGCGCGCCGATCGCGACCAGTGCCGGCAGGCCCATCGTCGCCGCAAGGATCGCGACGTGCGAGGTCGGTCCGCCACGCTCGACGGCAAGGCCGATGACACTGGCCGGATCGATCGCCATCACCTGCGACGGCAGCAGATCGTCGGCGAGCAGGATGGTCCCGGCAGGGAAGGTCACCGCCTCCGCCACCGTGCCGGTCAGTTCGCCCAGCACCTGCCGTTCGAGGTCGAGCAGATCGTCGGCGCGCTCGGCCAGCCGCGCGTCGCCAAGGCCCCGCAGCGTCGCCGCCTGCGCCCGCGTCGCCGCGCGCCACGCATGGCCGGCATCGCGGCCATCGGCGATGGCGATATTCGCGGCGTCGCGCAGATCGGGGTCGTCGAGGAACGCGATATGCGCGGCACGGATCGCCGCCCCTTCACCGGTCGTCGCCGCCAGCTTCTCGCGCACCGCCGACAGTGCCGAATCGAGCCGGGCGGTCTCGATCGCGGCGCCCTGCCCGTCGACCGGCACCTCGATCTCGGCAACGCGCAGCCAGCGGGCGATGCCGATCGTATAGCCCGGCGCCGCCAGCGTGCCGGCCAGCTGCCCCTCGGGCAGTGCGACGGCGGGCTGCGGCGGCGGCGCGACCACCGGTTCGGCCGCCGCGCGTTCGGCGCGCTCGCCCATCCCGCCCTCGATCAGCGTCGCCAGCGCGGCGACCGCTTCGGCGGCGTCGGGGCCGCTGGCGATCACGTCGATCGTGTCGCCGAACCGCACGCCCAGCCCGAGCAGACCGACCGCGCCGGTGGCACGGGCCTCGCTGCCGTCCTTGGCCAGCCAGCTGGTGGCAAGAAAGCCGCGTGCAACCTCGCCGATCTTCGCCGCCGGGCGTGCGTGCAAGCCGTGCGCCATGGGCACCTGCACCTGCCGCACGATGCGCTCGCCCTCCTCCATCGTCGTCGCTGGCGTGTTTGCGGCGACCGGCTCGACCGTCAGCAGCAGCTGCCCGATACCGACCACCCGGTCGGTCTCGCGCCGGACGATGCGATACGCATCGGCATTGGTGACGATCAGCGGCGTCATCAGCGACGGCGCGCCTTGCACCAGTGCGTCGAGGTCGAAATCGATCAGCGGCTGGCCGCGCTCGACCCGGTCGCCGACCGCAACCCGCGCGGAGAAATCCTTGCCGCCCAATTGCACCGTGTCGATGCCGATATGCATCAACAGCTCGACCCCGCCCTCGCCGCGCAGGGTGATGGCATGGCCGCCGGCATGCAGCGTCAGCACCTCGCCGTCACAGGGGGCGTGCAGCGTACCGCCGGTCGGGTCGATCGCCACCCCGTCTCCCAGCATCCGCCCGGCGAACACCGCGTCGGGCACGTCGTCGAGCGCGCTAGCCCAGCCTTGCAACGGTGCGGTGAGCAGGATGGCGGTCATGATCGGCCCCTTCGTGCGCACGTCCGCCCCCCGGCGACCCGCGCGGATGCTGTTGTTCGTCCCGGCGAACCGGGGTCAGACGATGCGGTTGCCCGCGATCCACGTGCCGCGCACCGTCAGGTCGCGGCCCAGCCAGACGAAATCGGCGCTATGGCCGATATCGAGCGTGCCGATCCGGTGCGACAGGCGCAGGAACGCGGCCGGATGGGTCGATGCCATCGCCACCGCATCCTCGAACGCGACCCCCAGTTCGACCGTGTTGGCCACCGCCGTCGCCATGTCGAGATCACAGCCGGCGAGCGTACCATTGGCATCGACGCACACGCCGTTCTCGACATGGATCGGCTGGCCGTTGAGCACGAAGGTCTTGCTCTCGGCGCCCACGGTCGGCATCGCGTCGGTCACCAGCATGAACCGGTCGAGCGGCCGCGCCGCCAGTGCCACGCGGATCGCCGCCGGATGCAGGTGCGCGCCGTCGACGATCAGCCCGGCATAGACCGACTGGTCCTCCAGCACCGCGCCGACCACGCCGGGATCGCGATGCTTGAGCGGCGACATGGCGTTGTACAGATGGGTCACGCCCCGCGCGCCCGCGTCGATCGCCGCGCGCGCCTGTTCATAGGTCGCGTCGCTATGGCCGATGCTGACGATCACGCCCGCCGCCACCAGCCGCGCGATCGCGTCGGTATCGTTGCGTTCGGGGGCCAGCGTCACCATCACCACGCCCTTGCGCGGGCGGGTCAGCAGCTCGATCGCCGCATCGTCCAGCGCGCGGAAATGGTTCGCGTCGTGAATGCCCTTGCGCGCCGGATTCAGGAACGGCCCCTCGACATGGATGCCGACCACGCCCGGCACGCCCGCTTCGATCGCGGCATCGACCGCGTCGAGCCCGGCGGCGACCACGTCCAGCCGATCGCTGATGAGCGTCGGCAGAAAGGCGGTGGTGCCATAGGTCGCGTGCGCCGCGCCGATCGCGCGGATGCCCTCGACGGTCGGATGGTCGTTGAACAACACCCCGCCGCCGCCATTGACCTGCGTATCGACGAAGCCGGGGACCAGCCAGCCGCCGTCGAGGTCGATCGTCTCGGCATCGCCCTCGGCATGGAAGCCGGTGATGACGCCGCCCTCGACCTCGAACGCGCAGCTGTCGTGCTGGCACTGATCGGCGAGCACGCGCCCGCCGCGGAAGACGAAGCTGCTCATCGCGTTTCGGTGACCTTGCGCAGATGCGGCGGCTGATCGGGGTTCAGCCCCCGGCGCAGCGACACCGTGTTGACCATGCGGTAGAAGCTCTGGATCATCAGGATCGGTTCGATCGCGGCATGGCTGCGGATCGTCGGCGGGTGGCTGTCGTCGTCGGACGCATCGGCCAGATGCACCGCCGCGCCGCGCGACGCGAACTCGGCTGCCGCTGCGCGAACGTCGTCGCCGGCATCGTCCGACGTCGCGAACCCCAGCAGCGGAAAGCCGTCGTTGATGATCGCCATCGGCCCGTGGCGGACCTCGGCGCTGCTGAACGCCTCGGCATGCAGCGCCGAGGTTTCCTTCATCTTGAGCGCCGCTTCCTGCGCCACGCCGAAGCTGTAGCCGCGCCCGATCACGAACAGGTTGCGCGCCTGCACCAGCGTGTCAGCCACCGCCGTCCAGTCGAGCGCGAACGCCTTCTCCAGCTGCTGCGGCAGCGTGTCGAGCGCCGCCAGCAACGCCGCATCCTCGCTCCAATGCGCGGCGATCGCGGCAAGGCCGGTCAGCGAGGCGATGAACGACTTGGTCGCCGCGACCGAGGTTTCCGGCCCTGCCGACAGCGGCAGCACGGTGTCGGCCAGACCCGCCAGCGGCGAATCCTCGACATTGACCAGCGCAACCACGCGCGCGCCGGCCGCCTTGTAGCTTTCGACGGTGCGCAACAGATCGGGGCTGCGGCCCGATTGCGACACCGCGATCACCAGCGCGTTCATCCGCTCCATCCGCGTCGCATAAACCGACGCGACCGACGGCGCGGCGCTGGCGACCGGCACGCCGCACAGCGTCTCGACCAGATATTTGCCATAGGTCGCGGCATGGTCCGACGACCCGCGCGCACAGGTAACGACCAGCGCCGGCGGATCGGCACGCAGCGATGCGCCCAGTTCGGCCAGCGCCTGCGCGTTGCGCGACAGGAAGCGGGCGACCGACGCGCCGCCCTCCCCGGCTTCGCGGTGCATGGCGGTATGCTCGGCAACGACCGGCTTCGGCCCGGCTTCGACGGTGGACGTCATGAACCCCCTCTTGGTGCCGGCCCCCGCCGGATCAGCTTGCGTTGAGTTCGGCGACCACGTCGTACGCGTCGCCACGGTAATAGGATTGGGTGAATTCGACGGTGTCGCCATCGGCCAGGAAGCCGCGGCGTTCGATGAACAGCCCGGCATGGCCGGTCTCGACGCCCAGCCGCTTCGCCTGTTCGGCCGGAAACGCCATCGCGCGCAGCCGCTGCAACGCGCGCACCGGCCGCGATCCCGCCGCCTCCAGCGCGGCATAGAGCGAGTCCCCGACGGCATCGACGCTCGGCAGGCAATTGCCGGCGATGGTCGCATATTCGACCGCCATCGGCACATCGTCGGCATAGCGCATCCGCTGGAACCGATAGACCGGCGCACCGGGCGACAGTCCCAGCGACATCGATTCCTCGGGCGTCACCAGCCCGGTCGATTTCGACACCCATGCGCTGCTCGGCACCCGGCCGCGCGCGACCATGTCCTCCGAAAAGGACGACAATTTCGAAAAACTCTTGTCGACCCGCGCTGCGACGAAGGTGCCCGCGCCGCGACGACGTACGACCAGCCCTTCCTTGGCCAGCCCCTCGATCGCCTTGCGCACGGTGATGCGCGACACGTCATATTCGATCGCCAGCTCGCGCTCGGGCGGGATCGCATCGTCCTGCTGCAGGACCTTCCGCTCGATCGCGGTACGTACCAGTTGCTGCAACTGGACATAGAGCGGTGCGTGCGCGTCGTCGCGCAACCGACCGATCCGTTCTGAAAACCCCATGACAACGCCCTTCGAACCTCTCGAACGGTCAACGTAAAGGGCGATGGGAACGATCACAATCGCTGTGATAGGTATGTTTTTGGTACTACGCAACCCTGTTTAATTCGCTCGAAATGCGGTCCGGAATGCCCCTCACTTCTATATACCAAGATATTGGCATCATCGTCGGCTTGGTTCGAACAGGACATCAAGGGGAGGAACGCGTTAACCAAACCCACCTGTCTGTTGAAATTATGTTGCGTAAACGTGCGCTGAGGGCAGCGCTTTCAGCAATTCTCGGATGCGCTGAGGATAGGTTTTCTCACCAGTACATCTCCTTTTCATTTTTATGTAGATTTTATGATTGGAATTGGTCACATTGCATTCGACCAAAACGAGCTTGCATGGTGCCAATATAGTACCAGAGCACGACGCATGTCGTCTTTGCCCGTCGCGGCCAATCGGGGAGGGCGCACATCGCGCCCGATTAGAAGGGGTAGGGGACCATGGCTTTTTCGCGTTTCGCATATCTAGCCTCCACCGCGCTGGTCGCAGTGGCGACACCGGCGCTGGCACAGGAAGCGCCCGCACCGGCCGGCACGACGGCTGAAGACGACACCATCACCATCACCGGCATCCGCCGGTCGATCGCCGACTCGATCCAGACCAAGCGCGAAGCGGGTTCGATCGTCGACGTCATCTCGGCCGAGGACGTCGGCAAGTTCCCCGACGCGAACGTCGCCGATTCGCTGGCGCGCCTGCCGGGCGTGACCGTCGATCGCCAGTTCGGCGAAGGCGAGCAGCTCTCGATCGCGGGCGTTGAGCCGGCGCTCAACCGCCTGACCGTCGATGGCCACTCGGTCGCCTCGGCCGACTGGGGCGGCAACCCGTCCGACCGTTCGAGCCGCACCTTCAACTATTCGCTGCTGTCGCCGACGATCATCAGCCAGGCGGTCGTCTACAAGACCCCGGAAGCACGTCTGCAGGAAGGCGCGATCGGCGCCAGCGTCGACGTCGTCACCCGCAAGCCGCTCGACCTGAAGTCGGGCACGATCGCCGCGACCGCCGGCGGCGAATATAACGACCGGGCGAAGCGCGGCAGCTTCCGTGGCTCGGCGCTGTACAGCTGGCACAATGCGGACGACACGATCGGCTTCCTCGGTTCGGTCAGCTATGACAAGGAACAGCTGAGCCGCGCCGGTTCGGCGGTCTATTGGTATCGTACCGGCGACGCGCTGCTCGCCAACGCGCCGACCACCGCGACGATCAACGGCAAGAACATCACCCAGCTGACCGCCGCCGAACGCGCCAGCTTCAGCAGCGCGCGCTTCGCCTCGTTCCTCGCCCGCGAATTCTTCAAGCAGGAGCGTGAGCGCATCGGTTTCTCGGGTGCGGTGCAGGCGCGTCCGACCGACAACCTGACCGTGACCGCCACCGGTCTGTTCATCCGCGGCAATTACGACAACGTGTCGAACTCGGCCTACACCTACGGCTATGAAGGTTCGCGCCTGATCTCGGCGGAATCGTCGAACGGCCTCGTGACCTCGGCGACCTTCTCGGGCATTCCGACCGGCCAGACCGGCTCGACCGGCCAGCTCGACACCAATTATCGCCGTACCCGCCTGAAGAACGACTCGGTCACGCTGCTGGTCGACTGGAAGCCGGGCGACTGGACGATCACCGGCAATGTCGGCGGCACCAAGGCCACCGGCGGTAAGGACCCGGAATATCTGCTCGACTTCCGTACGCAGCAGGGCTTCACTTCGGGCGCCGATGGTCAGAACACCGTCGTCAACTGGGCCAAGTCGGCCAGCGACCCGACGATGTGGATCAGCAACTTCACCGCGAACGGCGGCGAAAATCTCGGCGCGCAGGACCGTGCCCGCAACGGTGGCGTGAACTTCTTCGGTCGCCAGATCGGCGGCATTCCGCTCCAGTCGGGCTTCACGATGGACCAGGAAAAGTTCGCCGAAGTGAACTTCAAGCACCCGGTCGCTTTCGGGCCGGTGACCGAAATCCTGTTCGGCGGCCGCTATGTCGATCACGACAACAAGCAGACGACCTACAGCAACGCGGTGTTCACCAACCAGAACTTCACGCTGGCTGACCTGCCCTACTACGTCCTGCCGGGCAGCCTGTATAACGGCCTCGGCGTGTCGGGGAACGGCACCCCCTATGCCACGCTCGACAAGGACGGCATCATCGCCGCGCTTGCGAAGTACGGCAACCAGCAGATCGATCGCGGCTTCTCGTACAACGAATTCTTCGGCGTGAACGAAAAGATCGCGGCCGCCTATGCCCAGGCGAATTTCGAAACCGGCAGGATCAAGGGCAATGTCGGCGTCCGCTTCGCCCACACCAGCGACGAAGCGAAGTTCTACACCGCCAGCAACCGTTCGGGGCAGCTGTTCCCGGTCTACACCTACACCCCGGTGAAGAACGACTATAACCGCCTGCTGCCGTCGGCCAACGTCAGCTACCAGGCGGGCGAGGACGTCGTGCTGCGCGCGTCGGCCGCGAAGGTGCTGGCCCGCCAGCGCTACAGCGACCTCGCCGGTTCGCTGTCGCTCGACGACAACCAGCTGAGCGGCAGCGGCGGCAACCCGGCGCTCAAGCCGTACGAAGCCACCAACTACGGCCTGTCGGCGGAATGGTATTTCGCTCCGGCCAGCTTCCTCGCGGCCGAGTTCTTCTACCGCGACATTTCGAACTACACCGTCAACCAGGTGAACAACGAGACGCAGTTCAACGTCCTGCTCGCCCGCGATGCGACCTATGCCGTATCGCGGCCGGTCAATGGTGGTACCGCGCAGGTCACCGGCTTCTCGCTGTCGGGCAACACCAACCTGATCTGGGGCTTCGGCTTCCAGGGCAGCTACACCTTCGCCGATGCCGAAGCGTCGCTGGCGACCGGCCTGCCCTATCTGTCGCGTCACACGCTCCAGCTCTCGCCCTATTACGAGAATGGTCCGTTCCAGGCGCGGGTCAGCTACAACCGTCGTTCGAAGTATTTCTACCGCTTCGGCCGTCAGTCGTCGCAGGATTACACCGACGCCTATCGCCAGCTCGACGCGCAGATCAGCTATCAGCTGACCGAAGGCGTTTCGATCACGGCACAGGCTTCGAACCTGCTCGACGAAACCTATTACCAGTATAGCAGCACGCCGAACGCGCCGACCTCGGTGTACAAGAACGGCCGTGTCTTCTCGCTCAACGCCACCTTCCGCATGTAAGGGGGCCGGCGATACGGGGGGTGCGGCCCGCGCTCCCCGCTTCGTCACAGGCCCCGGCTTTGCCGGGGCCTTTTTTCGTTCGGGTCGCTAGAGTTTCGGGCGGGCACGAATCGGCCTGCCACCCAAGGGGAGTATCCGCGTGAAGCATCTGATCCGGGCGGCACTGGCCGCGACGACGGCGACCATCGCGCCGGTCCATGCGCAGACCGCCCCGCTCCTTCCCCTGCCCGCACAGGTGACGCCGGCCAAGGGGGCGACCACCATCGGCAACGGCGCGGGCGTCGTCGTGCCGGCCGGCGACACCGCTGCCGCCACCGCCGCACGGCTGCTGGCCGATCGGGTCAAGGTCGATCGTGGCCTGACGCTGACGACCGCCACCACCGGCGCGATCCGCTTTGTCCGCGACGCGGCCATCGCCGGGGACGAAGCGTATCGCCTGACCGTCAGCGCCAAGGGGATCACCATCGCCGCCAGCGGCGACCGCGGCCTGATCTGGGGCGCGATGACGCTGGCGCAGCTGCTCAGCCCCGACAACGCCTTCGGCAAGCCGGTCCGCGTCGCCGCGACCACCATCGACGACGCACCCCGCTTCCGCTGGCGCGGGCTGATGGTCGACGTCACCCGCTCGTTCCAGCCGATCGACACGCTCTATCCGGTCATCGACACCATGGCCGCGCAAAAGCTCAATACGCTGCACATGCACCTGTCCGACGATCAGGGATGGCGCGTCCAGATCAAGCGCTACCCGAAGCTGACCGAGATCGGGGCGTTCCGCGAACCTCCCGTCGCGGGTGGAAAGCCGGGGCCGAAGGTCGGCGGCTTCTATACGCAGGACGAACTGCGCAAGCTGGTCGCCTATGCCGCCGAACGCGGCATCACCATCGTCCCCGAAATCGACATGCCCGGCCATGCGCAGGCGGCCGTTGCGGCCTACCCCGAAGAGGTCGGCGTGCTCGGCGATCGTCCGCCGGTCGGCCATGACTGGGGCGTCAATCCGTGGCTCTTCTCGCCGTCCCCACGCAGCATGACCTTCATCAAGAACGTGCTCGACGAGCTGATCGACATCTTTCCCGGCCAGTTCATCCATGTCGGCGGCGACGAGGCGGTCAAGGACCAGTGGCAACGCTCGCCGGAAGTGCAGGCGCAAATGCGGGCGCTGGGCCTCAAGACCGAGAACCAGATGCAGGGCTGGATGATCTCCGAGCTCGGCAAATATCTGGCGTCGAAGAACCGCCGCCTGATCGGCTGGGACGAAATCCTCGAAGGCGACGTGCCGACCAGCGCGACCGTCATGTCGTGGCGCGGCGAGGCGGGCGCGGTCGAGGCGGCGAACAAGGGCCATGACGTGGTCATGTCGCCCGCCCCCAACCTGTATCTCGACAATATCCAGTCGACGGCAGGCGACGAACCGCCCGGCCGCATCGGCCTCCAGACGCTGGAGATGGTCTATGGCTATGAACCGGTCCGCCCCGGCGTGACGGCGGAGGCCGCCGCGCATGTGCTGGGTGCACAGGGCAATGCCTGGTCCGAATATCTGGCGACGGCCAAGCAGAAGGAGCACGCCACCTTCCCGCGCCTGTCCGCGATCGCCGAATTCACGTGGAGCCCGCGCGACAAGCGCGACTGGAAGGGCTTCGTCACCCGCCTACAGCCGCAGATGCTGCGCTACGAACGGCAGGGCATCGCCGCCGCCGACGCCGCCTTCGCGGTCGCCTATACGCTCGACGGTGCCAAGGGCGACGTGCTGCGCGGCAAGTCGCCGAAGCTGACGCTTGCCACCCAGACCGGTGCCGGCACGATCCGCTACACGACGGACGGCAGTCAGCCGACCGCCCGCTCGCGCACCTACGCCGCACCGATCGCGGTAAAGCCCGGACAGGTCGTGACCGCGACAGCCTTCGCCAAGGACGGCCATGCCCTCGCCGTACCACGCCGCTTCGACGCCACCCGCCCGGCCTTGCTGCGCGCGACCGGCAGCAGCGACATGGTCGCCTGTCCCAAAGGGGCGCTGGGCCTGCGCGTACCGCTGGTATCGGGGCAGACCGGCGACGCTCCCGCGTACAACGTCAATATCTTCGACACCTGCACCCAGGCGCCGAAAATGCCGCTCGACGTGGCACAGGCGTTCAAGGTCACCGTCGCCCGCCTGCCGCGCCACTATGGCCTCGCCCATGACGAGGGGAAGGTCCGCCTCCACTACGCCGTCACCCGCTATGGCGAACTGGTGATGCGCGTCGGCGGGTGTGACGGCATCGTCGCCGCGACCTTCCCGCTGCCCGATCCCGACACCGCGCCCAACCGGTTCGACTTCACCGGCAGCTTCCCGAAACAGCCGGGCGATGCGGATATCTGTCTGCAATTCACCTCGCCGCTATCCAATCCCTTCTACACCGTCGACACGCTGCAACTGGAAGACGCCAAGTGAAGCCTGCCCTGTTCCTGCTGCTCGCCGCCGCCCCGGCCGCCCTGTGGGCGGCGCCCCGCGAAACGGTGACGCTCGACAAGGGGTGGGAGGTTCGGCTGGCGCCGGGCGATCCGGCGGCAAAGGAGCATCCGAAGGCCGCGCGCTGGCTGCCAGCAAAGGTGCCCGGCACTGTCCAGACCGACCTGATCGCGGCGAAGATCACGCCCGATCCGTTCATCCGCCTCAACGAAGCGACGATCCAGTGGGTGGGACGCAGCGACTGGGACTATCGCGGGCGCCTCATCGCCACGCCGGCGCTGCTGGCACGCGACCATGTCGACCTCGTGTTCGACGGGCTCGACACCTTTGCCGAAGTGTTCGTCAACGGCACCAAGCTGCTCGCCGCCGACAATGCGCACCGCCGCTGGCGCGCCGACGCCAAGCCGCTGCTGAAGGTGGGCGCGAACGAGATCCGCATCGCGTTCAAATCGCCTTTGGGCGTGCTGAAGCCGATGGTCGCCAACATCGAGAACCCGCTGCCCGGCGAATATGATTCGACCGCCGGCGACGAGCCGGAGGGGCGGCAGACCTCGCCCTATATCCGCAAGCCCAAATATCATTATGGCTGGGACTGGGGCCCCCGCATCCTCAATGTCGGCCCCAACGGCGCGGTGAAGGTCGATGCGTGGGACGACGTCCGCATCGACACGTTGCGCGTCCAGCAGGAGGCGGTAACCCCGGCCGAGGCACGCCTGTCCGCCGACGTGACGCTCATCGCCGATCGCGACGCGACGGTGCAGGTCGATGCGATCGTCACCGCCCCCGATGGCACCAAGGTCCGCGCGACGCGCACCGTCGCGGTCACGGCGGGCGAGAACCGGGTAAGCGTACCCGTTGCCATCGCCAATCCCAAACTCTGGTACCCCGCCGGGTACGGCGCGCAACCGCTCTACACCCTCGCCACCGAAACCCGGCTCGACGGGGAAGTGGTCGACAGCCAGCAGCGTGTCACCGGCATCCGCACCGTCGAACTGGTCCGCGAAAAGGATGCGATCGGTCGTGGCTTCCTGTTCCGGATCAACGGTATTCCTGTCTTTGCCAAGGGCGCGAACCTGATCCCGTTCGACAGCTTCGGCCCGCGCGTCACCGACGCCTATATGGCGAAGATCATGGGCGACGCGCAGGCGGCGAACATGAACATGATCCGCATCTGGGGCGGCGGCATGTATCTGCCCGACAGCTTCTTCGACACCGCCGACCGGCTGGGGCTGATGATCTGGTCCGACTTCATGTTCGGCGGCGCGATCACGCCCTATGATCCCGACTATCGCGAAACCGTGAAGATCGAGGCCGAAGAACAGGTCGACCGGGTGCAGGCGCATCCCTCGATCGTGCTGTGGTCGGGCAATAACGAAGTGCTGTCGGGCTGGGAGGGCTGGAGCGACCGCACCGCCTTTAAGAAGCGTGTCGGTGCCGATGAGCAGGAACGGGTCGGCGTCGGCATGGCGATCCTGTTCGACCGCGTGCTGCGCGACGCCGCCGAGCGCCGCGACGCGGACGTGCCGTACTGGCCCGGATCACCCAGCGCCAATTACGAGGGCAAGCCCGATCAGGACGGCAATGGCGACCGCCATTATTGGGACGTATGGGGCGGCAAGAAACCCGCCACCGCGTACCTCGACAGCTGCCCGCGCTTCATGTCCGAATATGGGCTGCAGGCGATGCCCGACATGGCGACCATCGCCAAGTTCGCCAAACCCGGCGACTATGCCGTCGACTCCCGGGTGATGACCGCGCACCAGAAGTTCCTGAAGGGTGCCGGGCAGCAACGGCTGCTCGACTATATCCGGATGCGTTACCGCGAACCTCGCGACTTCGCCGACTTCGTCTATCTCAGCCAGGTTATGCAGGCCGACGGCATCCAGTTGGGCGCGCTCCATCACCGCGCCTGCCGCCCGGTCACCAGCGGCTCGCTCTACTGGCAGTTGAACGACGTCTGGCCCGGCGCATCATGGTCGAGCATCGACTATTATGGCCGGTGGAAGGCGCTGCACTTCGCCGCCCGCCGCTTCTACGCCCCGCTCGCCATCTCGGCGGCGCGCAAGGCGGACGGGCCGACCGAGGTCGCGCTCATCTCCGACGCGACCCGGCCGGTCACCGCCCGCTGGCGGGTGCGGACGATCGACGTCGCGGGCAAGGTCGCCAACCAGTTCGAACGCGCGGTGCAATTGCCGGCGCTGTCCTCGACGAAGATCGCGACGCTGACCGACGCCGATCTGTTCAAGGGCGCCGATCCCAAGCGCAGCTTCGCCGTGTTCGAACTGCTGGTCGACGGCAAAGTCGCCTCGCGCGCACTCGTTTCGGCGCTCCCCGAAAAGGCGATGGACCTGCCCGATCCGGGGTTCGTCACGCGCTGGTCGACCGTTGACGGCAGGCCGGCGCTGACCGTGACCGCCACCCGCCTCGCCCGCGCGCTGTGGATCGGCTTCGGTACCTTGGACGTGCAGGCGTCGGACAATTTCCTCGACTTGTTGCCGGGTGAAAGCGTGACGGTGACGATCGAGGGCAAGGCATCGGCCGGTGCGCTGAAGAAAGCGCTGCGCCTGCAAACGCTGGGAGCCGCCAAGTGAGCATCCTCCTCGCATTGCTTGCTGGCGCGGCTGAACCCGATCCGCAGATCGCCGCGACCATTGCGGCGATGACCCCGACGGAAAAGGCGGCGCAGCTGCAAAGCACCGCTCCGGCGCAAGGCGATGTCCTGCCCGCCTATGACTATTGGAACGAGGCGCTACACGGCCTCGCCCGCAACGGCGTCGCCACGGTCTTTCCGCAGGCGATCGGCCTCGCCGCGACATGGGATGCGCCGCTGATGGAGCGGATCGGCACCGTCGTGTCGACCGAGGCGCGCGCCAAATACAACGCACTGCCGGGCAAGAACCGGCGGCGCTACGAGGGGCTGACCATCTGGTCGCCCAACATCAACATCTTCCGCGATCCGCGCTGGGGTCGCGGCATGGAAACCTATGGCGAGGATCCGGTGCTGACCGGCGCGCTGGCAGTGGGTTACGTCCGTGGCCTGCAAGGGCCGGACCCGCTGCAACCCCGCGTCATCGCCACGCCCAAGCATCTGGTGGCGCATAGCGGGCCGGAGGCGGGGCGCGACGCGTTCAGCGTGCAGACCGCGCCCTATGACATGGAGGCGACCTACCTCCCCGCCTTTCGCCGCGCACTGACCGAGGGGAAGGCGCAATCGGTGATGTGCGCGTATAACGGCGTGCATGGCGTGCCCGTCTGCGCCGCCGACTGGCTGCTCAACCAGCGCATCCGACGCGACTGGGGGTGGAACGGGCTGGTCGTCTCGGACTGCGACGCGATCGGCAATATCGCCCATTATCAGCGCTATGCGCTCGACAACGCCGCCGGCTCGGCCGCCGCGATCAACGCCGGCATGGATCTGAATTGCGGCTCGGCCTATGCCGCGCTGCCCAAGGCGCTCGAACGCGGGCTGACGACGCAGGCCGTGATCGACCGCGCGCTCACCCGCACGTTCGAGGTCCGCAAGCGGCTGGGCGACGCGTTCGGCACCAAGAGCCGCTGGGACTCGATCCCGGCCGGCGCGCTCCACACCCCCGCCAATCGCGCATTGGCGCTGGAGGCGGCGCGCAAATCGCTGGTGCTGCTCCAGAACAACGGCGTCCTGCCCCTGAAGCGCGGCGCGAAGATCGCGGTCGTCGGCCCGAATGCCGACAGCCTCGACGTGCTGGAGGCCAATTACAACGGCACCTCGGCCGATCCCGTCACGCCGCTCCACGGCCTGACCGACCGCTTCGCCGTGACCTACGCGCAAGGCTCCACGCTCGCCGAAGGCGTCCCCCTCCCCGTCCCTCAGACCGCCTTCGGATCGGGACTGAAGGCGGAGTATTTCGCCGATCCGGCGATGACCGGCGCACCCGTGCTGACCCGCACCGACCACACCATCGATTTCAACTGGGCACGCACCAGCCCCGCCGCGAACCTTCCGGCGAACCGCTACGGCGTGCGCTGGACCGGCACGCTGACCCCGCCAGGGCCGGGCCGCTACACGCTGCGCATCGACATCAACCGCTGCTGGGACAAATGCACGGGCCGCGATGCGGTGAAGCTGTGGGTCGATGGCCGCGACGTACTGAGCGCCACCGGCACTGCGGCGGTCGAAGGCGCGGCGAACGACAGCAAGTCTGAACGGATGGAGGCGGTGCTCGACTTCGCCGATACGTCGCCCAAGCCCTTCCGCCTCGACCTGACCCATGCCAGCACCGACGACAGCATCCGCCTGACGTGGATCGCCCCCGCCGACCCACAGCGCGCACAAGCCGTCGCCGCCGCACGCAATGCCGATGCGGTGGTCGCGTTCGTCGGCCTGTCCCCGGCGGTCGAGGGCGAGGCACTGCGCCTCGAAGTCGCCGGCTTCTCGGGCGGCGACCGCACCGACATCGCGCTGCCACAGGCGCAGCAGCAACTGCTCGAAGCGGTCAAGGCGACGGGCAAGCCGCTGGTCGTCGTCCTCCTGTCAGGCAGCGCCGTCGCGATGGAATGGGCGAAACAACATGCCGACGCGATCGTCGCCGGCTGGTATCCGGGCGAGGTCGGCGGCACCGCCATCGCCGATATGCTCGACGGCACGACCAACCCGTCGGGCCGCCTGCCGGTCACCTTCTACGCGAAGACCAGCGACCTGCCCGCCTTTGTCGACTATAATATGAAGGGCCGCACCTATCGCTATTTCGACGGCCAACCGCTCTGGGGTTTCGGTCACGGCCTCAGCTACACCAGCTACGCCTATAGCGATGCAAAGGCCCCCGCGACGCTGACCGCCGGCCAGCCGCTCACCGTCACCGCCCGCGTCACCAACACCGGCAAACGCGCTGGTGAGGAAGTCGCGCAGGCCTATCTGATCGCGCCCGACAATCTCAACAAGATCGGCGCATGGAACGACCCGGTCCTGCGCCACAGCCTCGTCGCCTTCCAGCGCGTCGCTCTGAAACCCGGACAGGCCAAGACCGTGACCTTCACCTTCGACCCGCGCCTGCTCAGCACCGTGTCGCTCGACGGCACCCGCGCGGTGCGACCGGGCGCCTATCGCCTGTTCATCGGCGGCGGCCAGCCGGGCGACACGACCGGACAGCAAGTCGCCTTCACCATCACCGGCACGCAGGAGTTGCCGAGATGACCATGTTCTCGCGTCGCGCCCTGCTCGGCGGCACCGCCGCGCTGGCGCTGGTCGATGCATTCCCCGTCGGCGCGGCCGGCACCGCCCCCGCCAAGCCCGACCTGTTCATCGGCACCGGCGGTGACGGCCATACCTTCCCCGGCGCGACCATGCCGTTCGGGATGGTGCAGCTTTCGCCGGACACCGATACCGCGCGCTGGGCGACCTGTTCGGGCTATCACAAGGGTGACAGCTCGATCCTCGGCTTCAGCCACACGCACCTGTCGGGCACCGGCATCGGCGACATGCTCGACGTGCTGGTCGTGCCGACGCGCGGCCCGGTCTTGCTGGAGGGCGGCCCGCTCGACGATCCCGACAAGGGCTATCGCCAGCGCTACAAGGACGAGGTCGCCGAACCCGGCTATTACGCCGTCACCCTCGAAAGCGGCGTCCGCGCCGAACTGACCGTGACCGACCGCACCGGCATCCAGCGCCACCGCTTCCCCGCCGGTCCCGGCCATATCCTGGTCGACCTGTCGCATCTGGTGATGGAGGGGCCGAACCAGTCGCCCTATATCGACGAAGCAGCGCTGACCCTCGAAGCCGACGGCACCCTGACCGGCACCCGCCGCGTGTTCCGCTGGGCCAAGGGCCGCCGCATCTTCTTCGCGATGCAATTGTCGCGCAAACCCGACCGCATCGAATTCTTCGGCGACAGTGACGCTCCGGCGGGCAGCAAGGGCGTGACCGGCAAGCGCCTGAAAGCGGTGCTCCATTACAACGACGCCGGTGCCGCGCCGATCGTCATCCGCACCGGCATCTCCGCCGTCGACATCGCCGGCGCAAAGGCCAACCTCACCGCCGAAGCCAGGCACTGGGACTTCGACCGCTACGCCCGCGCCGCCCGGTCGGCATGGGCCAGCGAACTCGACCTGATCCGCTTCGAAGGCGGCACCCCGCAGCAACGGACCGTCGCCGCATCGGCGCTCTACCACGCCTCGATCGGCCCGACGCTCTTCTCCGACACCGACGGCCGCTATATCGGCCTCGACCGCCAGACGCATACCGTCCCGCGCGGTGAGCAGGCGTACAGCGCCTATTCGCTCTGGGACACCTACCGCGCCTTCCATCCCTTGCAGACCCTCATCCGGCCGGCGCGTACGCAGCAATTCGTCCGCGACCTGATCCGCCAGACGCAGCAAAGCCCCTATGGCCCGCCTGTCTGGCCGCTACAGGGGGTCGAGACCGGCTGCATGATCGGCTGGCACGCCGTACCCGTAATGGCTGAAGCGCGCGCGAAAGGCATCGCCGCCGACTATGCCGCCGCATGGGGGGGCGTGAAGAAGCGGTCGTTCGACTGGAGCACGCCCAATCTCGACAACAGCATCGGCGTGCAGGCCTATGACGAACTCGGCTATGCGCCCGCCGACCGCATCTTCGAAAGCGTGTCGAAGACGCTGGAATTTTCCTATGACGACTATGCCGGCGCGTTCATCGCCGATGCGGCGGGCGACGCCGCCGGCGCCGCGCGTCTCCGCAAGCGGTCGGGCAACTGGCGCAACGTGTTCGACGCGCGCATCGGCTTCGCGCGCGGGCGGCTGGCCAATGGCAGCTGGGCCGAACCCTATGCCCCCAATGCCCTCGGCCATTCGAAGAAGTGGCGCGACTTCACCGAGAGCAATGGCTGGCAGGCGACCTTCTTCAACCAGCATGACGTCCATGGCCTGATCGCGGCGATGGGCGGCGATGCCGCGTTCGAGGCGAAGCTCGACGGCCTGTTCACCGCCTCCTCCGAGCTCCCCGCCGACGCCCCGCCCGACATTTCGGGGCTGGTCGGGCAATATGCGCATGGCAACGAACCCAGCCACCATGTCGCGTACATGTACGCCTATTGCGGCGCGCCGTATAAAACGCAGGCGATGGTCCGCCGCCTGCTGACCGAAATGTATCACGACCGCCCCGACGGCATCATCGGCAACGACGATTGCGGCCAGATGAGCGCCTGGTATCTGCTGTCGGCACTCGGCTTCTATCCCGTGGATCCGGTGAGCGCGACCTATGTGCTCGGCAGCCCGCTGTTCGATCGCGCCACGGTACAGGTCGGCGGCGGCCGCAAGCTGATCGTCGAGGCACGGGCCAACGCCCCCGACCGCCCCTATGTCCGCGCCGTCACCTGGAACGGCCGCCCCTGGACCAAGAGCTGGATCGCCCACGCCGAATTGGCGAAGGGCGGACGGCTGGTGTTCGACATGGCCGCCGAACCGAACAAGGCATTCGGCCGCGCGCCGCAGGACCGCCCGGGCGCCAAGTGATCCTCGCCACGCTCCTCGCCACTGCCGCGCCGCTGACAGTACCGCTCGATGCCGCCTGCGTCATCGGCACCGATCCGGCGGCGCAGGTGCTGCGCGAGCGGTTGGCGGAGCGGGGAGCGGTGTGTCCTCGCCCGTCGCCAAAACCCCAGCCGCTCCCTCGCGCAGGCGGGGGTCCAGAGCCAAGCAAACCGAACGGCTGCGGTCGTGCCACTGGATCCCCGCCTGCGCGGGGATACGCCTGTGTGGGACAGCCCGTAGCGATCAAATTCGTATCGGCAAGGCTCCCCCCCGAAGCCTTCGCCATCACCACCACCCGCCGCACCATCACCATCCGCGCCGCGACCACCCGCGCCCGCCTGTTCGCCGCCGGCTGGCTGCTGCGCCATCTCGACAATCTCACCCTCACCGCCCCGACCCATATCGCCGAAGCCCCGGCCATGGCGATCCGCGGCACCCAGATCGGCTATCGCGCCAAGAACAACAGCTACGACGCCTGGACGGTGCCGATGCTGACCCGCCGGATCGAGGATTTCGCGCTGCTCGGTGGCAACCGCATCCAGTTCGTCGCGCCGGTGTCCGACGATGCCGCGACCTCGCCGCTCTCGCCCCTGCCCGCCACCGAAACGCTGGTCGCGGTCGCGGCAGCCACCCATCGCCTAGGCCTCGACGTCGCGCTCTTCTACCCACTGCTGCGTGATTACGAAAAGCCCGGCAGCGCGCAGGCCGAAGTCGCCGACTTCACCGCCCTCACCGCGAAACTGCCGGCACTCGACGCGCTTTACATACCCGGCGGCGATCCCGGCCATACCGCGCCCGACCGGCTGTTCCCGGTGGCGGAACGCATCGCCGGGGCGCTCCGCCACCGTTTCGCCAAGGCCGAAGTGCTGCTGTCGACGCAAGGCTTCGAGGCCGCCGGCCTGAACGCCTTCCACGCGCAACTCGCGAAGAACCCACGCTGGCTGACCGCGATCTTCGTCGGCCCGCAGACCCGCGACAGCATCGCCGAGCATCGCCGCCGCATCGCCGGCCGCTTCCCCATCGAAACCTACCCAGACACCGCGCACACCATGCACGCGCAATTCCCGATCCCCGATTGGCACCCGGCCTTCGCGCTCACCGAAGGTCGCGAACCGGTCAACCCGCGCCCCGCCGCGACGACGCGCATCTTCGCCTACTTGGCACCGCAAACGCGCGGCTTCGTGACCTATAGCGAAGGGGTCAATGACGACTGGAACGTATCCCAATGGTTCCGCCTCGGCTGGAACCCGGCGACGCCCGCCACCGACATCGCTGCCGACTATGCCCGCATGTTCGTCGGCGACAACACGTTCGCCGCCGTACCGGACGCACTCGAGGCCAATTGGCGCGGCGACCCGTCCGCCAATGCCGGCATCGACGCCACCGCCCGGCTGGTCGCCGATCTTCGCCCCGCCCGATGGGCCGACTGGCGCATCGACCTCTACCGCTACCGCGCCACCTATGACGCGCTGGTCCGCCACCGCCTGATCGCTGCGAAGGCGAACGAGGACGAGGCACGCTGGACGCTGCGACAGGCTCCGGCGATCGGCGCGGAGGCCACCGTCGCCGCCGCCCGCTTCGCCTACGCCCGTCCCGAACCGGCGATCGTCGCCCCGCTGCGCGCCGATCTGACCGCGATCGCCGATCGCTTGTGGAATCGCGCCCGGATGCAGCTTTCCGTCCCGCGCCACGGTGCCTCCAACTGGGAACGCGGCGCCAATCTCGACCGCGCCGATATCGAACTGAACGACCGCAATGTCGTCGAGACGGAGATGGCCGAGGCGCTGACCCATCAAGACGCCGCCGCCCGGCTCGTCGCGATCGGCGACCCATGGCGCACCCGCGACATGGCGCTCTACGACGATCTCGGCGATCCGACGGCCGAACCGCATCTGGTGCGCGGGCCCGGCTTCGACGCCGACCCCCAATCGCTAGTCAGCGCGATCGACGGCGTCGCCGATCACTATCCCGATCAGGGCTGGCGCATGGCCGATTTGAGCTATGCCGAGGGGCTGTACGAAACACCGGTCCGCTTGTCCTATACCGGCCTGGAGCGGAACCGCCGCTACCGGCTGATCGCGCGCTGGTCGGGCGAGGATTATGCGCTGCCGATGCGCCTGATTGGCGACGGCGTCGAACTCCACGGTTTCCGCGCGCGGCAGGGCGACCGCGAGACGGTGGAGACCGCGATCCCGCAAACCCTGACCGCCGATGGCGCGCTGACCCTCGAATGGCATCGCCCGCCAGGCATCGGCGGCGGCGGGCGCGGTCATCAGATCGCGCAGACGTGGCTGATCCCCGAACCCCTTGTCCCCGAATCAAACGCACCCGGAGCAGAGCAATGAAGTTTTCCCGCCGCAGCCTGATGGGCAGCAGCCTGATCGCCGGTGCCGCCGCCTGCACCCCGCGCGTGTCGCCCGTCGCGGCGGCCGGTGGCGGCGGCAACCGCGTCCTGCCCCCGGCATGGGGCGCGACGCCATCGCCGCGTCAGCTCAAATGGCACGACCATCGCCAATACGGCTTCATCCATTTCTCGATCAACACCTTCACCGACAAGGAATGGGGCTATGGCGACGAAGACCCCGCCCTGTTCAACCCGACCGACTTCGACCCCGATCAGATCGTCGCGGCGGCGAAGGCGGGCGAACTTACCGGCCTGATCCTGACCGCCAAGCATCATGACGGTTTCTGCCTGTGGCCGACGATGTTGACCGAACATTGCATCCGCAATTCGCCCTATAAACAGGGGAAAGGCGACATTGTCGGCGAACTCGCGGCGGCATGCCGGCGCGGCGGTATCAACTTCGGCGTGTACCTGTCCCCATGGGACCGCAACCGCGCCGACTATGGTACGCCCAGCTACATCACCTATTACCGTGCCCAGCTGACCGAACTCTGCACCCGCTATGGCGAGTTGTTCGAAGTGTGGTTCGATGGCGCGAATGGCGGCGACGGCTATTATGGCGGCGCGCGCGAGACGCGGAAAATCGATGCGGTTCAATATTATAACTGGCCCTCGATCATCGCCTTGGTCCACGAACTGCAACCGAACGCCTGTACCTTCGATCCGCTGGGTGCCGATATCCGCTGGGTCGGGAACGAGGACGGCCACGCCGCCGATCCGTGCTGGCCGACCATGCCGAACCACCCCTATGACCAGACCGAAGGTAACACCGGCGTGCGCGGCGCCGAATTATGGTGGCCGGCTGAAACCAACGTCTCGATCCGGCCGGGCTGGTTCTACCATGCCGATGAGGATGCACAGGTAAAATTACCCAGCAAAATCATGGAGATGTACAATGATTCGGTCGGTCATGGCACGACCTTCCACCTGAACCTGCCCCCCGATCGCCGGGGCCGGATCCACGACCGCGACGTCGCCAGCCTGACCGCCTTCGGCAACGCGCTCCGTGCAACCTTTGCCAACAACCAGGCCGCTGGCGCGGTCGCCACCGCCAGCGCCGACCTGTCCGGCAACTCGGCCCGCCACGTCAATGACGGCCGCCCCGACACCTTCTGGCTCGCCCCGCCGGAAGCAAAAAACGCTAGCCTTATCCTCGACCTGCCGCCCGGCCGCAGCTTCGACACGATCCGGTTGCAGGAATGGCTGCCGCTGGGCCTGCGCGTCACCCGCTTCGCCATCGACGTGTCCGACGGCGGCGACCAGTGGACCACCGTCGCCGAAAAGGACATGGTCGGCCCGCAGCGCCTCGTCCGGCTACCGGCCCCGATCACCCCCCGCCGCGTCCGCTTCCGCACCGTCGCCGCCGAAGCCGGTCCGGCGATCCGTGAATTCGCGCTGTTCCAGTCTGTTGCGCCGGTCGACCTACCCCCGCTGAAGGTCAGCGACGCGAGCATCGTCGACCGCACCGGCTGGAAGATCACCGCCGCCAGCGCGCCCGGCGGCGAAGCGATCCTCGACGCCAGCCCCCGCACCGCGTGGGTCAGCCCCGCGCCTGCGTCGCTGACGATCGACATGGGCCGCAGCGAGACGATCGCCGGCTTCACCCTGACCCCGACGCGCCACGTCGATCCGCAGGCCGCCCCGCCGATGAAGTATCGCGTCGAAACCAGCATGGATGGCAAGAGCTGGACGCCGGGTGGCGAAGGCGAGTTCCAGAACATCAACTACGCCCGCGCGACGCAGCGCCTGCCCTTCCCGAAGGCGCGGCCGGCCCGCTACCTCCGCTTCGCTTTCCCACAACCGGCGGTGCCGGCGCCGGCAATCGCGGTCGCGGAAATCGGCGCATTCCGGTGAGATAGCTCCCGCCCCCTCCCTTCCGTTCGGTTCGCAAACGGGAGGGAGCAAGGGGCCGGTCGCTATCCCTTCGGCGCGACCCGCACCGTGCCGTTGAACCCGGACCGCGTGTTCGGCTGTGCCTCGACGATCACCGCGATGGTCTTGGCCCCCGGCGGGATCGACGCGACCAGCGGCGCGGCGGCGAAATCGGTCTTGGTCGCGACCACCTTGCCATCGACAAAGACCCTGGCCCGCCCGTCGATCCGGGCGAAGGTGACGTTGCCGCCTTCCTCCACCACCCGCCGCCGGACCGGCAGCGTAGCCCGATACAGGCGGAACGACGCGCCCGCTTCCGGCCCCGTCGTGTTGCCGCTGCGGGTAAAGTCCCAGCTGTTATTGTCGTTGGTCGGCGGCATCAGCGCCGGATCGGGCGCGGTCGCGAACGAAGGCGACCGCCGCCAATTGAGGATGAACGCCCCCGGCGGCGTCACCGCCACCTGCGCCCGCGGGGTCGCCGCGACCCGGTCGATCACCAGCCGCGCCGGGCGCAGTCCGTCGGCACTGGCGACGATCGTCACCTTGCCGCGTCCCTCGCCCGCCTGCACCAGCATCTGCGCAAGGCCGTTGAACAGCGACCGCTGCGGCGCCTTCTCGCTTTCATGGCTGTTGGGATCGCCATTGCCGACACCGATCAGCGTCGCGCCATCGATGGTGAAGCGGGTCGCCCGGTTCTCGATCGGCACATGCCGCCCCTTCGCATCGATCGCGTCGATGGTGACCGGGACCACGTCCTCGCCATCGCCAAGTATTTGACGGCGTGCCGGGGTCAGGCGCAGAGCGACCGCCAGGCCCGCCGTCTCGTGCGCCGCCCGCGCGACCTCGCGCCCGCCCTTCAGCGCGATCGCTTCCAGCCTGCCCGGCGCATAGGGGACGGTGAAGCTGTTGCCCATGATCCGGTCGACCGCCTGTTCGCCGATCACCCGGCCGTTGAGCACCACGCGCACCCGTTCGGCATTGCTGGTGACGAGCAGCGCGATCGGCTGCCCTTCCTTGCCCGGCCATGTCCAGTGCGGCGCGATACCGACCACGGCCGTGTCGTCGATCCAGTGCGCGCGATGGATGTCATAGGCGGTCTTGGGAAAACCGCACAGGTCGAGAATGCCGAAGAAGCTGGCGATGGTCGGCCAGGTGAACGGCGTCGGCTCGCCATGATAGTCGAAGCCGGTCCAGACGAACCCGCCCGCGACGAAGCGCCGCTTGGCGATCTCCGCCCATGCCTTGCGATGCGTCGCGCCCCACGGCGCGGCTTCGTCGTCCATCGACGACATGACATGGCGTTCCTGATCGGTCGCATAGGCCCCGCGCGTCATGAACGCGCTGGTGTCCTCCGACGACGTGCTCGGCTTGGCGGGGTTCAGCGCGTGGAACTTGTCGTAATCGCCCTGATAATAGTTGAAGCCCATGACATCGACCACGCTCGACACGTTTTGCGGGTCGTAGAAGCTGCCGTTCATCGCCGCGGTCACCGGCCGGCTGTCGTCCAGCGCATGGACATGGGCGGCCATCCGCCGCACCATTTCGACGCCGGCTTCGGTGCCCTGCATGGGTTCTTCGTTAAACACCGACCACAGGATGATGCTGGGATGATTGCGATGCGCCCGGACAAGCCATTCGAGCTGCGCCATATTCTCCGGCGCCGGGTTGAATATCCGGTTCTCGTCCATCAAGACGAACCCCATCCGGTCACATAGCTGGTAGAACGCCTCGGCCTGCGCATTGTGCGAGCAGCGGATGGCGTTGACGCCGGTGTCCTTCATCCGTTGCAACCGCCATTCGAGCAGCGCGTCGGGCACCGCCACGCCGACCCCGGCATGGTCCTGATGCAGGCACACGCCCTTCAGTTTGACGTGCCGGTCGTTCAGGAAGAATCCTTGTTCGGCATCGAAGCGGATCGTGCGAAACCCGATCGGAATACGCCGTTCGTCTGCGCCGCCCGGCGCATCGGTCGTCACCCGGACGGTGTAGAGCGTCGGCGTCTCGATCGACCAACGCACCGGATTGTCAACGGGCAGCGTGATTGCGACTTCCGCCCGGGCCAGTGGTTGCAGTTCCGCCTGGCCACGAGCACTGCCGAGCACCTTCCCCGCCGGATCGAGCAAGTCGACGAGCACGTTCGCCGTCGCCGCTTCGCGCGCGATGCTGTCCAGCGTCACGGTGACCGGCACGCTCCAGCGACCATCGCCACCGAGCCGCGGATCGCAATGCACGCCATCGGTCGCGATCGACACCGGCGACCGCTTCGACAGCCAGACATGGCGGTACAGGCCCGCGCCTTCGTACCACCAGCCTTCCATGGCGTTGGCGTCGACGCGAATGGAGATGACATTCAATTCGTCGCCGAAGCGTGCGAACGGCGTCAGGTCGATATCTATCGCATTATAACCGGAAAAATTGCGCGCAACGATGCTGCCGTTGATCCAGATCGTCGCGGCGGTCGCGATCGCCCCGAAGTGTAGTTCCAGCCTTTTGCCGCGATCCGCGGGGTCGAGCCGCAGCGTCCGGCGATACCAGCCGATCCCGCGCGGGCGATAGCCCTGCGCGACATTGGCGGTCTCGACGAACCCCTGCGCCGACGCCCAGTCGTGCGGCAGCGTCACCTCCGCCCAGTCGCTGTCGTCGTGGTCCATCGCCGCCGCGCCGCGCGCATTGCCGGCCTTGGCATTGCTGTACGTATCGTCATGAGTAACCGGCGCCGGGGGCGTGATGTCCCCTTCGTGGAACAGCCAGCCGCGCGCGAGCAGCGTCCGGGACGGATCCTCGACGGGCAAGCGTTCGAACAAGCCGTCGCGCGGGGCAAGGCCGTGCAGCAAACCGTTCGGCTCGGTCGCGCGCGGTGCGGCCAGCGCCCGCATCGGCAGGGTCGCCGCCGCCAGCGTTCCCGCCGTTCCGGTCAGCAGGGCGCGCCGGCCAAGGGGCATGAAGCTCATCCGATCTCTCCTTATTCGTCGATCGCGGCGCGCAGCGCCCGCACGACCATCGCATCGGTCCGGGCCAGTCCCGGCCCGGCAAAGCCCAGTGCCTGTACGAGCGCATCGTCCTGCGGCACGGCCACCCCGGCGGAGGCATGGACCTCTCCCGCGCCCGTCGCGGTCAGCAGCGCCGCGACATTGTCCGGCCGAACGCCTGATCCCGGCATCACGACGATGCGCCCCGCCGCCGCGCGCGTCATCGCCGCGATCACCCCCACCCCGTCGACGGCCCGCACCGCACCGCCCGAGGTCAGGATGCGCGCAAAGCCGTGCGCGAGCGCCGGTTCGATCGCCGCGACCGGATCGGGTAGCAGGTCGACCGCGCGGTGCAGCGTCAGGTCGATATCGCCCCGCACCGTGCGGACGGCGGCAACCCATTGCTGCGTAACCGCTTCGTCGATGGTGCCGTCACGCACCGCCCCGAACACCAGCCCGTTCACCCCGGCGGAGATCAGGGCCTGCGCATCGGCGATCGCCGTCGCGACCTCGCCGGGCGAATAGGTGAAGTCCCCTGCGCGCGGCCGGACCATGGCATGGACCCGGATGCCCGCCATCCGTGCCCGCGCGACGACGAGGGCGGTCAGGCCCGGCGATGGCGTCAGCCCGCCGACCGACAGCGCACCGCACAATTCGACCCGGTCCGCGCCCCCGGCAATGGCGGCATCGAACCCCGCCACACTGTCGATACAGATTTCCAGCGTCGTACGCGCCATGCGACCCCCGTCGGTTTGTAAGACTAATGAAGCGTCGTCGCCGAAGGTCAAGCGGCTTCCCATGCTTGACTCCTGCACGGGTCCGGCATAAGCGCGCGGCCAAGCGTCGTGGCAGGATTCGTCCATGTCCGACGTCCGTCCGAGACAGCAGGTGCGGGTTCCCCGCTTAATGTCCTGCCGAGGCGGGGAATGCGTTATATCGCCGGGCGCAGCTTTCGCCACGCCGGGCCAGCCATGGGAAATCCGCGCGACTGCCCGGTTCCTTCGCATGGCGACCATGCCCCTTCACGGACTGTCGCCCCGTTCGTCGCAACCGCGGCGGGCGGATTGTACGCGGGCGTTTTCCGGTTCGGGAACCGCCCCAGTTAAGGAGAACGGCATGGATCGCACTCAGAAGAGTGAAGCCGTCGCCGAGCTGAACCGCACCTTCAACGAGGTCGGCGTGGTGGTCGTCACCCGCAACCTCGGCATGACCGTCGCGCAATCGACGGGCCTGCGCAACAAGATGCGTGACGCCGGCGCGAGCTACAAGGTCTCGAAGAACCGTCTTGCCCGGATCGCAGCCGAAGGCACGCCGTACGCGGTGATCGCCGACCTGCTGACCGGCCCGACGGCGCTGGCGACGTCGACCGACCCCGTTGCCGCGGCACGGGTCATCAACGACTTCGCCAAGACGAACGACAAGATCGAGATCGTCGGTGGCGCGATGGGCGGTCAGCTCCTCGATGCGGAAGGTATCAAGGCACTCGCCTCGCTGCCGTCGCTCGACGAACTGCGCGCCAAGATCGTCGGCCTCATCGTTGCCCCGGCAACGAAGCTGGCGACCATCACCCAGGCTCCCGCGGCACAGATCGCCCGGGTCCTGTCGGCATATGCGGAGAAGGACGCGGCCTGATCGGCGGCTTCCGACCAATTTACCCCTATCTGATTTACGGAGAATATCATGGCTGACCTGAACGCGATCGTCGACCAGCTGAGCGAACTGACCGTCCTCGAAGCGGCTGAACTGTCGAAGCTGCTCGAAGAAAAGTGGGGCGTTTCGGCCGCTGCTGCCGTTGCTGCCGCTCCGGCCGCTGGCGGCGGCGCCGCTGCCCCGGCTGCTGAAGAGCAGACCGAATTCGACGTCATCCTGACCGGCGACGGCGGCAAGAAGATCAACGTCATTAAGGAAGTCCGCGCCATCACCGGTCTCGGCCTGACCGAAGCCAAGGCGCTGGTCGAAGGCGCTCCGAAGGCCGTCAAGGAAGGCGTCAACAAGGACGAAGCCGCCAAGATCAAGGCGCAGCTCGAAGGCGCCGGCGCAACCGTCGAAGTCAAGTAAGCCGCAGACGGGACAGCGGAGCCGAGGCTCCGCTATCTCCGTCAAGGCCGGCCGGCGGGCTTTAAGGCCCGACCGACGGGATCGAATTCACTTCGATCCCGGCTTGCACGGTACGAAGAAGGGGCGGCCCCAAGCGGGGACCGCCCCTTTTTCACGTCCGCAAACCCCAATCGCGACAATGACTTGCGGACGTCACGAAACCGCGACACCATCCATGCATGACTGTCCTCACCCTGTTGCTCGCCGCCGCCTCACCGATCGCGCCGGCCGTCGCCACCCCGCCACAGCAGCAACTGCTGCGCTGGCAGGTGGAGAGCATCCGCTGCGGCGATCGCGCCGTCACGCCGCTTGCCGCCCCGCGTCCGCTCTCCGGCCTTGTCTGGGGGCAGGTCGATCCGCAACCGGTCACCTTCACCTTCCGTATCGACGCCACCGGCCGCGCACTGTCGATCGCGCAGGCACCGACCCGCTACGTTCCATCGGGCGAGGACCTTGCCCCGGCGCTTGCCGTTGCCCGCTTTGCGCCGGGTGAAGCACTCGCAGATTGCGCCATCGTCTATCGTGCCGAAGCGGTGCCCTTCGCAGATGCCGACCCGGTCGAGCTGATGGCCTATACGATCGATCCGATCAGCGGCCGGCTGCCACAGGCAGGCTGGAACCGGATCGGAGCTGCGAACAGCGATTGCCTCCGCCCGCCCTACCCGAGGCCGCTGCTCCGCGCCTATCCCGACTTCGACAAGATTACCGGGTCGCCGGGCGAGCGTAGCTGGACGATGACCGGCTATGATCTGACCGACAGCGGCAAGCCGGTGAATGTCCGCACCATCGCCGGCACCGCCAATCGCGCACTCGACGCCGCCGGGCGCAAGGCGATCGCCGCGTCGCGTTTCACCGACGGTGCCCGCACCGGCTGCCTCTATCCCCATTGGCGCGCCGCCACACCGATTGCTGCCCCCGTCGCGCCCGAGGAAGCGAGCTTTGGCGCCAAGCCCAACTGCCCCGCCGCCCCGTGGGTCCAGCCGCCGCGCCTCACCTATCCTGCCCCATGGAACCGCCGCTCGATCGAGGGATGGGCGATCGTCACCTACGACGTCGCGCCATGGGGTGACGTTGGCAACGTCCGCGTGCTGGCCAGTGAGCCCGCCACCGCCTTTGGCGAGCAGGCGCTACAGGTCGTTCGTTCCGCCCGACGGGCACCTTCGCCGACCGGGGCCAGCGGTTGCATCGACCGCGTGTTGTTCAAGATTCGGTCGAACGATATGCCCGCCGACCCCGAGACAGCACCAATCTATTAGAGTGTGTTGGATATCAACCAGATCCGTTCATCCTGAGTAGCCATTGAGCTTGTCGAAATGGCGTATCGAAGGACCGCTTGGGGCAGGTGCTTCGATACGGGTCCTCGACTTCGCTCAGCCCCTACTCAGCATGAACGGTCCTATCTGCTGTCATCGCGGTATAAGCGGATAGAAGCCCCCCTTCCCGACGAGCAAGGGGAGCAGGCGTAAGCCCTTCTTACGGCACCGTCACCGTCTGCACCGGCACGCCCTTCAACTCGGGCAATCCGTCGAGCTGCGGCTTAACCTTGGCAAGGTCGCCGACCACGACCAGCGTGAACTTGTCGAGCGGCAGATTCTGTTTGATCGCGCTGCTGAACTGCGCGTCGCTGACCGCCATCGTCGCGGGTACGTAGCGGTCGAGCCAGTCGGCGGGCAAGCCGAGCGCGTCGCGCGTCGCCAACTGCCCGATCAGCGAGGCGCTGTCCGAACTGCGCAACACGAACAGCCCCGCATTGTAGCTGCGCATGCCCGCCGCCTCGGCGGTGCCCGGCGGGGCCGATTGCAATGTACGGATTTCATGGAACACTTCCTTGAGCGACGCGCCCGTCACCGCGGTGGTGACGTCGGCGTCGAAGGTCCATGCAGCATTCCCGGGACGCTGGTCGATCCCCGATCCGGGCGAATAGGTATAGCCCTTGTCCTCGCGGATGTTGCGGGTGATCCGTGACGAGAAGCTGCCGCCGAGCAGTGCGTTGGCGACACGCATCGGGATGTCCTCCGCGCTGCCGGCCAGCGGCGCGGGCCAGGCGAGGCGGATCGTCGATTGCGGCGCACCGGGACGATCGACGAGCAGCACCCGCGGTCCTGGCGTAGCGGTCGGGACCAGCGACAGGCGCGGTGGCCCCTTCTGCCAGTCGCCGAACGCCTTTTCGACCGCGACCTTGACCGCCGCCGGATCGAACCGGCCCGCGACGTACAGCCGCGCGCGCTGCGCCCCGAAATTGGTCGCGTAGAAGCGCTTCACCTGATCGAGGGTATAGGCATCGAGCTGCGCGGGGGTCGGCACCGTGCGGCCATAGGGATGATCGCCATAGGTGACCCGGGCCAGCGCATAATCGGCAAGCGTGCCCGGCTGCGCCAGCGCCTGCGCCAGCGACCGCGCGCTGTTCGCCTTGACCCGCGCGAACTCGCCGGCGGGGAAGGTCGGCCGCCGCGCGACGTCGCCGACCAGCGCGACCGCCTGTGGCGCGAATTCGCTGAGGCCGCTCATGGTGATCGACGTGCCGGTATAGCTGGTGCGCACCGACAGATTGCCGCCCATGCCGGCCGCGGCGGTGGCGAGCGCGGTCGAATCGCGGCTCCCCGCCCCTTCCTTCAGCATGTCGCCGGTCAGGTCGGACAGCCAGGTATCGCGCCCCTCCTCCAGATTGCCGGCATAGACGCGCAGCATGATCGTGACCTTGGGCGCATTGCCATAGGGGATCAGCGTCACGCCCATGCCGTTGGGCAGGGTATAGGTTTCCGATGCGGGCACGGTGAACGGCTTGGGCGCCCCAATCGGCGGCGCGGGGAGTGCCGGCGGCTGGGTCTGTGCGGCGAGCGGCGCGGCGAGCAGCGCGAGGCCGGCGAGCAGGATCGAACGGCGCATCTCACTTGGCTCCCTGGGCTGCGGCATTGCCGGGCACGATGGTATAGATCGAGCGGTTGGTCGGGCGGAGATATTCCTGTGCGGTCTTCTGGATCAGCGCGGGCGTGACCTTGGCGAAGCCGGCTTCGATCTGGTTCACCGCCTGCGGATCATTGTCGAACAGCGCATAGACGGCGAGCAGATCGATCAGGCCGATCCGCATGCCGCCATCGACCGACGAGTACAGGTCGGAGCGCAGCTTGGTCCGTACGCGGTCGAGCTCGGCCATGGTCACCGGCGTGGTGCGGAGTTGTTCGACGACCCCGTCGACCGCCTGCCGGATCTGGGCGTCGGTGAATTTCGGATCGTGGGTGAAGTTGAACGCCCACAGCATCGGGCCATTATAGTTGTACATGTTGCCGAGATAGGCGTTGATGCCGCCCGACAGGTCGCCGGTGATGCCGGTCTCCGCCACCAGCTTGCGCGACAGGCGGCTGTCGTCGCCCTGCAGGAGCATCTGGTCGATCAGGCCCATCGCATACCATTCGGGCGTGCCGCGCGGCGGCATGTGATAGCCTGCCGCCCAGCCGGGCTTCGGCGCCAGCGCATCGACGCGGCTGCGTGTCTTCTCGACCGTCTGGCGCGGTTCGGCGAGGTCGGGCAGTACCACGGCTGCGCCCTTTTGCAGCGGGCCGAAATATTTGCGGACCATCGCCTCGGCCCCGGCATAGTCGATGTCGCCCGCGACCACGAGCACCGCATTGTTCGGGCGGTAGAATTCCGACTGGAACTGCTTGGCATCCGCCACCGTCGCCGCTTCGATCTCCTTCAGGTCGCCGTAAAAATTATGGCTGTTGTACCAGTTGGTATTGGCGAGCATCGGCAGGTCGATCCATGGCCAGGTGCCATAGGGCTGGTTGAGGACGTTGACCTTCACCTCGTTGCCGACGACGCCCTGCTGGTTCTTGAGCACCGTGTCGTCGATGACCGGGCGGGCCATGCGATCGGCCTCCAGCCACAGGATGCGTTCCAGCGCGTTGGACGGCACGATCTCGAAATAATTGGTGAAGTCGAACCGGGTCGACCCGTTCAGCACGCCGCCGGCATTGCTGATGGTGTTGATGAATACGCCCTTGGGTGCGTTCTGCGATCCCTGGAACATCAGATGTTCGAACAGATGCGCGAAGCCGGTCCGCTCGCGCGGTTCGACGCGAAAGCCGATTCCGTAATAGACGCCGACGGTGACGGTCGGGGCCAGCGTGTCGCGCGACAGCACCACCTTCAGCCCGTTGGGCAGCGTGAAGTAGCGCATGTCGATGGCGAGCTTCGCGGGCGCGGCGGCGGGGCGCGGTTGCGCCAGCACATTGGTCGCCATCGCCGGCAGCACGGCCAGCGCCGCCCCCAGCAACAGCCGTTTCATGATAGGCATCATCGGTCCCCCCTTTTTGCAAATCAGTCGTCGGTAGCGCTTTCCTCTGCCGTATCGGCATGGACCAGAATGTCGCCGGGCTGGCATTCGAGCACGCGGCAGATCGCATCGAGCGTGGTGAAACGGATCGCGCGCGCCTTGCCGGTCTTCAGGATCGACAAATTGGCGAGCGTGATATCGACCGCCTGCGCCAGTTCGGTCAGCGTCATGCGCCTGGCGAGCAACACTTCGTCGAGGCGGACGAGCACCGCCATCAGACCGTCCCCTCCAGATCCTCACGCAGCGCCGCGCCTTCGGCAAACACGCGCGCCAGCACGAACGCGACCAGTACCGACAGCCATCCGCCGACCGAGAAGGACGAGCCGTCCAGACCGACCCCGGTGCCGGCGAAGCGCGGCAGGATCAGGAACAGCGGAATGTCGAGCAGCTGGATGGCGAGCAGCGCCCAGCCGATCGCCCGCACCCGCCGGGCGTTGGGCGACGCGAAGGTCTCGCCCGCCAGCACGGTGCGAATAATGGCCGTCAGCCTAGAGAAGATGACGTGCGCGGGCACCGCCGCGACGACGCCCAGCAGCAGCAGCGCGCGGACACCGCCGATCATGCGCTCGACATCGATCGCCGGATATTTGGCGGCGATCCGCGCGCCAAGCATGTCATGCAGCGGCAGGCTAGCGATCGCCGCCAGCAGGAAGGCGACCGCGAAGAGGATGTTGAGGGCGAGCAGCAGCCGCAGCACGCCAAGCGTCAATCGCAATATCCGGTCCCGCCGCCCCATGCTGCCCCCATTCGATCCGATGCGGACGCTAATCGGTATATCGATCAGCGCCAAGCAGAATGGCGCCCCGCCCTATGTCCGCCGCACCTCGCCATAGAGCCGGACTTCCAATCGGTCGGTCATGCGGTCGCCGCGATCGGTGAAGATCGGGGCGAGCTTGCCCTGCGGTGCGGTCGGGCCGACCATGAAGGCGGCGGTGGTGCGCGATTCCCGACCGTCCTCCCAGCGATAGCGCGCGTCGATCGCGATCATCGGCACGAAGAACGGGCGATCCCGGGCGGTAACGATATTCACCGCGACGCGCGGCAGGGTCATCGTCGCTTCGAGCTGGCGGCGCTCCCCCGCGCCCAGCGCAAACGGGTCGAGCCCGCGCTTGGTGTCGTTGGCGAAGAAGGTCGCGATCGCTTCGTCCTGTTCGGCATGAGCGGTCAGCAGCATTGTCGCGATACGCACCTCGGCCACCGGCATCGCCGCCGGATTGCCGACGGTCAGGTCGAAATCGAGCAGAATCCGCTCGCCCTCGGTGCCGACGCGCAGAGGGGCGAGCTGGAATTCGAGGAACGGGCCGGGGTTCGGCGCGACGGGCGCGGGCGGTGGCGGCGGTGGTGGCGCAGTCACGGGGCGCGGCGGCGGGGGCGGAGCGACCGGCTCGACTGGTCGGACCGGGACGGGCGCGACCGGGGCGATCTCCTCGATGGCAGCCGGCGGCTTGCGGCGCAGGCGCGTGAACAGGAACGCCGCGGCGGCGGCGACGGCGATCCCGCCGAGGAACCATAGCCACCATGGCAGCGCATCGCCGGCCTGGACCGGGGCGGCTTCGGGGGTCGCGGTCGGCGCGACGGCGGGTTCGGGCGTCGCGGTCGGTTCGGCGGTCGGCAGGACCTGCGGCCCGACATAGGTCGCCTCCGGGGTCGGGGCCGGAGCCGGTGTCGGGCGGGCGACGGGCGCGGGCGAAGGCGTGGAAGTTGGCGAAGGTGTCACGCGCGGACGTTGCGCGGGCGGAGTCGGGGTGACGGTGGGGCGCGGCGCCGGCGTGGCGCGCGGGGTCGGCGTCGGTGTCGGCGTTGCGATCGGCGTCGAAGTTGCCACCGGGGTCGGCGCGACCTGCGGCGTGATGTCGTAGATCGGGATCGACCCACCCGGATTGGTCTGCTGCGCGGCGGCGGGCATGGCGAGACTCGCGACGACGGCCGCGCACAAAAGCTGGAACTGCATCCCCGCCCTCAACCGGGCTTTGCCGGTACCTGTCAGCCCGCCGAACCCGCCATTGCGACGAAGCGAGTTGGTTCCACGCCCAGTCGAAACAATATCTGGCCCGCGTTGACACACTCCGCCACCGCTTCTATATGGTGGGCTTGCTTCAGGACCGGGAAAGAATGCGTCGTCGCGCAACGCATTGCATGTATAGGTCTGTCGCCATTCCAGGACGCTCGATCAGCTGCGGCCCATATTGGGTGACGCGGCTTTCGTCGTCCCGATCGCACGCCAGCCCGGTGGCAACCGGGCACGAGATTTGACTGCAAGCGAGGCCCACGACTCCATGGCGACCAAGGCAACCGCAACCGGCACGCACAAGCGCCGCATCCGCAAGGTGTTCGGCGACATCCACGAAGTGGTGCAGATGCCGAACCTGATCGAGGTCCAGCGCGAGAGCTATGAACAGTTCCTGCGCAGTGACCCGTCGATCGGCTATGTCTCCGGCCTCGAAAAGACGCTGCGTTCGGTGTTCCCGATCCGCGACTTCGCCGGCACCGCCGAACTGGACTTCGTCACCTACGAACTGGAAGATCCCAAGTTCGACGTGGAAGAATGCCGTCAGCGCGGCATCACCTATGCGGCGCCGATGCGCGTCACCCTGCGCCTGATCGTGTTCGAGGTCGACGCCGATACCGAGGCGCGGTCGGTCCTCGATATCAAGGAGCAGGACGTGTACATGGGCGACATGCCGCTCATGACCGAGAACGGCACCTTCTTCATCAACGGCACCGAGCGCGTGATCGTGTCGCAGATGCACCGGTCGCCGGGCGTGCTGTTCGATCACGATCGCGGCAAGACACACGCCAGCGGCAAGTATCTTTTCGCCGCGCGCGTCATCCCGTATCGCGGGTCGTGGCTCGATTTCGAATTCGACGCCAAGGACATCGTCAACGTCCGTATCGACCGCAAGCGCAAGCTGCCGGTGACGTCGCTGCTCTATGCGCTGGGCATGACCGGCGAGGACATCCTCAACCACTTCTACAACCGCGTGACCTTCGTCCGTGGCGAAGGCGGATGGCGCATTCCGTACGCGCCGGAGAACTGGCGCGGCCAGAAGCCGTCGTTCGACATCGTCGACGCGAACACCGGCGAAGTCGTGTTCCCGGCGGGCACCAAGATTTCGCCGCGTCTGGCAAACAAGGCGGGCAAGGACGGCCTGACCGACCTGCTGATCCCGACCGAGGAAATCTTCGGCCGCTACAGCGCCTATGACCTGATCAACGAGACGACCGGCCAGATCTATATCGAAGCCGGCGACGAAGTGACCGCCGAAAATCTCGAACTGCTCGACCAGGCAGGCATCGAGCGGATCGAACTGCTCGACATCGACCATGTCTCGACCGGTCCGTGGATCCGCAACACGCTGAACGTCGACAAGGCCGAGGAGCGCGAACAGGCGCTGTCGGATATCTATCGCGTGATGCGCCCCGGCGAGCCGCCGACGCTGGAAACCGCCGAAGCGCTGTTCGCCGGCCTGTTCTTCGATCCCGAGCGCTACGACCTGTCGGCCGTGGGTCGCGTCAAGCTGAACATGCGCCTCGACCTCGACACGCCGGACACGGTGACCACGCTGCGCAGCGAGGACATCCTCGCGGTCGTCAAGACGCTGGTCGACCTGAAGGACGGCAAGGGCGAAGTCGACGATATCGACAATCTCGGCAACCGTCGCGTCCGCTCGGTCGGCGAGCTGCTGGAGAACCAGTATCGCGTCGGGCTGCTGCGCATGGAGCGTGCGGTCAAGGAGCGCATGTCGTCGGTCGACGTATCGACGGTCATGCCGAACGACCTGATCAACGCGAAGCCCGCGGTGGCCGCGGTGCGCGAGTTCTTCGGTTCGTCGCAGCTGTCGCAGTTCATGGACCAGACCAACCCGCTGTCCGAAGTGACGCACAAGCGTCGCGTTTCGGCGCTCGGGCCGGGCGGTCTGACGCGTGAGCGTGCCGGCTTCGAAGTCCGTGACGTTCACCCGACACATTATGGCCGTATCTGCCCGATCGAAACGCCGGAAGGCCCGAACATCGGTCTGATCAACTCGCTGGCCACCTTCAGCCGCGTCAACAAGTATGGCTTCATCGAGACCCCCTATCGTCGCATCATCGACGGCAAGGTGTCGAACGACGTCGTGTACCTCTCCGCGATGGAAGAGCAGAAGCACACCGTCGCGCAGGCATCGGCGGCGCTGAACGAGGATGGCAGCTTCGCCGAGGAACTGGTGTCGGCCCGTCAGGCCGGCGAATTCCTGATGGCGCTGCCCGAAAACGTCACGCTGATGGACGTCAGCCCGAAGCAGCTGGTGTCGGTCGCCGCGTCGCTCATTCCGTTCCTGGAAAACGACGACGCCAACCGCGCGCTGATGGGTTCGAACATGCAGCGGCAGGCCGTGCCGCTGGTGAAGGCGGAGGCGCCGTTCGTCGGCACCGGCATGGAAGAGACCGTGGCGCGCGATTCGGGCGCGGCGATCTCGGCCAAGCGGGCAGGCGTGGTCGATCAGGTCGATGCGGCGCGTATCGTTATCCGCGCGACCGGCGAGGTCGATGCGACCGAGAGCGGCGTTGACATCTACACGCTGATGAAGTTCCAGCGTTCGAACCAGTCGACCTGCATCAACCAGCGTCCGCTGGTGAAGGTGGGCGACGTGGTGAAGGCCGGCGAAGTCATCGCCGACGGCCCGTCGACCGAGTTAGGCGAGCTGGCGCTGGGCCGCAACGCCCTCGTCGCGTTCATGCCGTGGAACGGGTACAACTACGAAGACTCGATCCTGATCTCCGAACGGATCGTGAAGGACGACGTGTTCACGTCGATCCATATCGACGAGTTCGAAGTGATGGCCCGCGACACGAAGCTTGGGCCGGAAGACATCACCCGCGACATTCCGAACGTGGGTGAAGAGGCGCTGCGCAACCTCGACGAGGCGGGCATCGTCTATATCGGTGCCGAGGTCGAACCGGGCGACATTCTCGCCGGCAAGATCACGCCCAAGGGCGAATCGCCGATGACGCCGGAGGAAAAGCTCCTGCGCGCGATCTTCGGTGAAAAGGCCAGCGACGTGCGTGACACCTCGCTCCGCCTGCCGCCGGGCGTGTCGGGTACGGTCGTCGACGTCCGCGTCTTCAACCGTCACGGCATCGACAAGGACGAGCGCGCGATGGCGATCGAGCGCGAGGAGATCGAGCGCCTGAAGAAGGACTCGGACGACGAGCGCGGCATCCTCAACCGTGCGACGTGGTCGCGCCTGCGCGAAATGCTCGAAGGGCAGACCGCGACGGCCGCACCCAAGGGCGTCAAGAAGGGCGTGGTCATCGACCGCGACCTGCTCGACAGCGTGGAAAAGCATGAATGGTGGCGGTTCGCCGTCGCCGACGATGCGGCGCAGGGCAATCTCGAAGCGATCAAGGCGCAGTATGACGAGGCGGTGAAGCGCATCACCGACAAGTTCCACGACCGCCGCGAGAAGCTGGAGCGTGGCGACGAGCTGCCGCCGGGCGTGTTGAAGATGGTCAAGGTCTTCGTCGCGGTGAAGCGCAAGCTGCAGCCGGGCGACAAGATGGCCGGCCGTCACGGCAACAAGGGCGTCATCTCGCGCATCCTGCCGCAGGAAGACATGCCGTTCCTCGAGGACGGCACGCCGGTCGACCTGGTGCTGAACCCGCTGGGCGTGCCGTCGCGCATGAACGTCGGTCAGATCTTCGAAACGCACCTTGGCTGGGCGGCGCGCAACCTGGGGATGCAGGTCGCACGGTCGCTGCGCGACTGGCGCGAGGCGAACCCGGATGCGGTCGGCGGCGAAATGCCGGCGGCGGTCAAGGATCGCCTGAAGGAGATCTACGGCGATCACTATGCCGAGGATATCGACAGCCGTTCGACCGAGCAGCTCGCCGAACTGGTCCAGAACATCAGCACGGGCGTGCCGATGGGGACCCCGGTGTTCGACGGTGCACGCGAAAGCGACGTGTCGGACATGCTGCAGCTGGCCGGCTTGCACAGCTCGGGTCAGTCGGTGCTGTTCGACGGTCGTACCGGCGATCAGTTCGACCGGATGGTCACCGTCGGCATCATCTACATGCTGAAGCTGCACCACCTCGTCGACGACAAGATCCACGCGCGTTCGATCGGGCCGTACAGCCTCGTTACCCAGCAGCCGCTGGGCGGCAAGGCGCAGTTCGGTGGCCAGCGCTTCGGGGAAATGGAAGTGTGGGCGCTCCAGGCCTATGGCGCCGCCTATACGCTCCAGGAAATGCTGACGGTGAAGTCCGACGACGTGGTCGGCCGCACCAAGGTCTATGAGGCGATCGTCAAGGGCGACGACACCTTCGAGGCCGGCATCCCCGAAAGCTTCAACGTGCTGGTCAAGGAAATGCGCTCGCTGGGCCTCAACATCGAGTTGAGCAGCCTGGAGGAGAATGACGGACTGGCCGAGGCGGCGGAGTAAGCCGGATCGAATGAATACCGTTCGTCCTGAGTAGCCGCTGAGCGAAGTCGAAGCGGCGTATCGAAGGACCGCCCCCGTGGCAGTCCTTCGATACGGGCCTTCGACAAGCTCAGTCTCTACTCAGGACGAACGGATGGTTTTTCCCTCCCTGTGAGGAAAGCAAAATGAACGAACTGACCAATTTCGCGAACCCGGTGGCCAAGCCGGAGACTTTCGACCAGATCCAGATCGGCATCGCCTCGCCGGAGCGTATCCGCTCATGGTCGTTCGGCGAGATCAAGAAGCCCGAAACGATCAACTATCGCACGTTCAAGCCCGAGCGTGACGGCCTGTTCTGCGCGCGCATCTTCGGTCCGATCAAGGACTACGAATGCCTGTGCGGCAAGTACAAGCGCATGAAGTACAAGGGCATCGTCTGCGAAAAATGCGGTGTCGAAGTCACGGTGTCGAAGGTCCGCCGTGAGCGGATGGGCCATATCGAACTGGCCGCGTCCGTCGCGCACATCTGGTTCCTGAAGTCGCTGCCCTCGCGCATCGGCCTGCTGCTCGACATGCAGTTGAAGCAGCTCGAGCGCGTGCTGTATTTCGAGAGCTACATCGTGATCGAGCCGGGCCTGACCGCGCTGGAGAAGTATCAGCTCCTCACCGAGGACGAACTGCTCGACGCGCAGGACCAGTATGGCGAAGACGCGTTCTCGGCCGGGATCGGCGCCGAAGCGGTCAAGCAGATGCTGATCGACCTCGACCTCGAGGGCGAGAAGCGTGACCTGCTCGAAGAGCTGGCGGTCACCAAGTCGGAACTGAAGCCCAAGAAGATCATCAAGCGGCTGAAGGTCGTCGAATCGTTCCTTGAATCGGGCAACCGTCCCGAATGGATGATCCTCGACGTCGTGCCGGTCATTCCGCCCGAACTGCGTCCGCTGGTGCCGCTGGACGGCGGCCGCTTCGCGACGTCGGACCTGAACGACCTCTACCGCCGCGTCATCAACCGTAACAACCGCTTGAAGCGGCTGATGGAACTGCGCGCGCCGGACATCATCGTCCGCAACGAAAAGCGCATGTTGCAGGAAGCGGTCGACGCGCTGTTCGATAATGGCCGTCGCGGTCGCACGATCACGGGTGCCAACAAGCGTCCGCTGAAGTCGCTGTCCGACATGCTCAAGGGCAAGCAGGGCCGCTTCCGCCAGAACCTGCTCGGCAAGCGCGTCGACTATTCGGGTCGTTCGGTCATCGTGACCGGCCCGGAACTCAAGCTGCACCAGTGCGGCCTGCCCAAGAAGATGGCGCTCGAGCTGTTCAAGCCGTTCATCTATGCGCGCCTCGACGCCAAGGGTCTCTCGATGACCCTCAAGCAGGCGAAGAAGTGGGTCGAGAAGGAACGCAAGGAAGTCTGGGACATCCTCGACGAGGTGATCCGCGAGCACCCGGTCATGCTGAACCGCGCGCCGACGCTCCACCGTCTGGGCATCCAGGCGTTCGAGCCGGTGCTGATCGAGGGCAAGGCGATCCAGCTCCACCCGCTGGTCTGCTCGGCGTTCAACGCCGACTTCGACGGCGACCAGATGGCCGTGCACGTCCCGCTGTCGCTCGAAGCGCAGCTCGAAGCGCGCGTCCTGATGATGTCGACCAACAACATCCTGTCGCCCGCCAACGGCAAGCCGATCATCGTGCCGTCGCAGGACATGGTGCTGGGTCTCTATTATCTGTCGATGGAAAAGACCGGCGAGCCGGGCGAAGGCATGCTGCTGGGCGACATGGCGGAGGTGCATCAGGCGCTGCACGCCGGGGCCGTCACGCTGCACACCAAGATCGTCAGCCGCGTTCCGCAGACCGACGAGGACGGTAAGCAGTATCTCAAGCGCTATGAGACCACCCCGGGTCGCATGCTGCTGGGCGAGACGCTGCCGAAGAGCCACAAGGTGCCGTTCGAAACGGTCAACCGCCTGCTGACCAAGAAGGATGTCGGCGACGTCATCGACGAGGTGTATCGCCACACCGGTCAGAAGGAGACCGTGCTGTTCGCCGACGCGATCATGGCGCTGGGCTTCCGTCACGCGTTCCGTGCGGGCATCTCGTTCGGCAAGGACGACATGCTGATCGCGCCGGACAAGGACAAGCTGGTCGACGAGACCCGCGATCAGGTGAAGGACTTCGAGCAGCAATATCAGGACGGCCTGATCACGCAGCAGGAGAAGTACAACAAGGTGATCGACGCCTGGAGCCGTTGCGGCGATCAGGTGGCGACGTCGATGATGGACGAGATCAAGGCGGTCCGCCGCTATGACGACGGCCCCAACAAGGGCCGCGAGAAGCCGATCAACTCGATCTACATGATGGCCCACTCGGGTGCCCGCGGTTCGCAGGCGCAGATCAAGCAGCTGGCCGGCATGCGCGGGCTGATGGCCAAGCCGTCGGGCGAGATCATCGAAACGCCGATCATCTCGAACTTCAAGGAAGGCCTGACCGTCCTTGAGTACTTCAACTCGACCCACGGCGCCCGCAAGGGTCTGGCCGATACCGCGCTCAAGACGGCAAACTCGGGCTATCTGACCCGCCGTCTGGTCGACGTGTCGCAGGACTGCGTCATCATCATGGAAGACTGCGGCACCCAGCGCGCGCTGGAAATGCGGTCGATCATCGAAGGTGGCGCGACGATCGCGTCGCTCGGCGAGCGTATCCTCGGCCGGACCACGGCAGAGGATGTGGTCGATCCGAAGACGGGTGAGGTCGTGTTCCCGACGGGCACGCTGCTCGACGAGGCGATGATCACCAAGATCGAGAAGCTGGGCCTGCAGGCGATGAAGATCCGCAGCCCGCTGGTCTGCGAAGCCAAGGTTGGCGTCTGCGGCACCTGCTATGGTCGCGACCTCGCCCGCGGTACGCCGGTGAACATCGGCGAAGCGGTCGGCGTCATCGCGGCGCAGTCGATCGGTGAACCGGGCACGCAGCTGACCATGCGTACCTTCCACATCGGCGGTGCGGCACAGCTCAACGAACAGTCGAACCTCGAAGCGCCGGTCGACGGCACGGTCGAGTTCCGCGACCTGCGCCTGATCGAGGATCAGCGTGGCCGGCGCGTGGTGCTCAGCCGTTCGGGCGAAATCGCGATCGTCGACATGGACGGCCGCGACCTGTCGGTGCATCGCATCCCCTATGGTGCCTATGTTCTGTTCGACGATGGCCACATCGTCTCGCAGGGCGACCGCATGGCGGAATGGGACCCGTTCACCGCACCGGTCATCACCGAAACGGGCGGTACGGTGAAGTTCATCGATCTGATCGAGAACAAGACCGTCACCGAACGCGTCGACGAAGCGACCGGTATCGCCCAGCGCGAGATCATCGAATATCGCGTGACGTCGAAGTCGAAGGAGGATCTGCGTCCGCGCATGACCCTGCTCGACGCGAATTCGGGCGAGGCCGCGCGCTACATGCTGGCACCGGGCGCGGTGTTGTCGGTCGAGGATGGTGCGCAGGTGCAGGCGGGTGACGTTCTTGCCCGTGTCGCCCGTGAATCGGCCAAGACCCGCGACATCACCGGCGGTCTGCCGCGCGTCGCCGAACTGTTCGAGGCACGTATTCCGAAGGAGGCGGCGATCATCGCCAAGGTCTCGGGCCGCGTCGTGTTCGGTAAGGATTACAAGGCGAAGCGCAAGATCGGCATCCAGCCCGAGGATGGCGGCGAGGTCGTCGAGTATCTGATCCCGAAGTCGAAGGTGATCGACGTTCAGGAAGGCGACTATGTCAAGCGCGGCGACAACCTGATCGGTGGTTCGCCGAACCCGCACGACATTCTGGAAACGCTCGGCATCGAGCCGCTGGCCGAATATCTGGTCAGCGAAATTCAGGGCGTCTATCGACTGCAGGGCGTGAAGATCAACGACAAGCACATCGAGACGATCGTTCGTCAGATGCTGCAGAAGGTTGAGATCACCGACGGCGGCGACACCACTCTGCTGGCCGGCGAACAGCTGGACCGGGACGAGATGGACGAAGCCAATGCGAAGCTTGCGCCGGGTCTGGCCCCGGCACAGGGCAAGCCGGTGCTGCTCGGCATCACCAAGGCGTCGCTGCAGACGCGGTCGTTCATCTCGGCCGCATCGTTCCAGGAAACGACCCGCGTTCTCACCGAGGCATCGGTGCAGGGCAAGATCGACAGCCTGAACGGTCTGAAGGAAAACGTCATCGTCGGCCGCCTGATCCCGGCGGGCACCGGTGCCGGCATGAACCGCCTGCGCGTCGCGGCATCGTCGCGCGATGCGGCGCTGCGGGCACAGCAGCGGGCACTGGCCGGCTTCGTCGCGCCGAATTCGGCCGAGGAAGAACATGCCGCCGAACTGGCCCGCTCGCCCCGCGACGGCCAGGGCGTCAGCGATCCGCTGGCCGATGTCGTGCCCTCGGGCACCGGCACCGACGCCGATGCGGGCGAATATTTGAACGACTGATCGTTCGGGTCTTTGTGAAGCGAACAAGCCGCCGTCCGGGTAACCGGGCGGCGGTTTTGTTTTGCGGTATCTGGAGTCTCGCTGCGCTCGCGCAGACCGTTGCCCTCTCCCCGGGCAGGGGAGGGGGATAACGGAGCTTGCCAGCTCGCTGGCGGGAGCGTGACCCCAACAGTAGAACCGTTCGTGTTGAGTAGGGGCTGAGCGAAGTCGAAGACCCGTATCGAAGCACCAGCCCCAAGCAGTCCTTCGATACGCCATTTCGACAAGCTCAATGGCTACTCAGGACGAACGGGTTAGGCTTATGTAATCGCCGGGGAGAGGGGGCGAAGCGAGTCAACGGCTCGCGCGCTCGCATGCGCGAGCGCTTCCCCTCTCCCAGCTTCGACTAGGCCTTTGCTGGCGCAAAGACCACGTCTGCGCATCCCTCTCCCCTGCCGGGGCGAGGGACCGTGGCCTGATTTACATCAAACCGCATTCCCCTTCCCTATTTGCCGCCGTACGCTGCGACCCAAGGGGGAAGTTCATGAAACGCATTCTGTCGACCTTGCTGCTGCTCGCGGCACCGGCCACCGCACAAAGCTACCGCCCGGACTTCGATCCGGCAGCGCATAAGGGGCCGCGCACCGGACCAGCCAACGAGGTCGCGGTGCTGGGGTCGCCGCATTTGTCGCAACTGCCCGACCGGTTCCGGCCCGAAGCGCTCGGGCCGCTGCTCGACCGGCTGGCGGTGTGGAAACCGCAGGCGATCGCGATCGAGGCGCTGTCGGGGGCGCAATGCGATCAGTTGCGCCGCTATCCCTATCGCTATGCCGACACCGTGCCCGATTATTGCTGGGATCCAGCACCGGCCAAGGCGGCCACCGGCCTCGACGTGCCGGCCGCCACCGCCGCCTTTGAAGCGATGCTGACGACGCTGCCTGCCGAACCAAGCCCGGCCGAACGGCGCAAGCTGGCCGCGCTGTTCCTCGCCGGGGGCGAGCAGGCATCGGCGCTGGTCCAGTGGCTGCGACTGCCGGCGGCGGAGCGCAAGGTGGGGGACGGTCTCGACGACACGCTGGTCGCGCGACTGACCAAGCTGGAGACGCGGCGCGATGAAAGCCTGATGATCGCGGCACGCCTCGCAGCCCGGTTGGGGCTTCAGCGCGTCTATGCGATGGACGACCACACCGCCGACCGATCGGTACCGAAGGCGGACGAAGCCCCCTATGGCAAGGCGATCCAGACCGCATGGGACAATCCGGCGACCAAGCGGCGGATGGCGGCGATCGAGGCGACCCAGGTCGACTTGGCGACCGGCGCCGGCATCCTGACGATGTATCGCGGCTATAACGCGGTCGGTCAGGGGCAGGTCGCGTTCGACAGCGACTTCGGTGCGGCGCTCGAAGAACCCTCGCCACAGCGGTTCGGACGGCAATATGTCGCCTATTGGGAGGTGCGCAACCTGCGCATGGCGGCGAATATCCGCGACATGCTGGCCGAGGCGCCGGGGCCGGGGATGCGCGCGCTGGTCGTGGTCGGCGCATCGCACAAGCCGTATCTGGAGGCCTATCTGAACCAGATGCACGATGTCCACGTGGTCGATATCCGGCCGATACTGCGCTGACGGAGCCGCGTGCGGTTCCGGTCGTTTCGTTCCTGCACCATTTGGAAGGGAACGCCATGGCCAAGGACGACGCCACCGCCGACAGTCTGGCCGACAGCGTCGACGACGCGCTGTTGGCCAAGACCCGTCCGCCGATCAGCGCGATGCTGTTGCTGGGCATCGCGGCGGGGGCGCAGATCGGCTTTGGTGCGATCGGCTATCTGGTCGCGCAAGCGGGCGCGGAACCGGGCGGCGCAACGCAGCTGCTGTCGGGCCTTGCCTTTTCGGTCGGGCTGATGCTGGTGATGGTGACCGGCACGCAATTGTTCACCGGCAACACGATGCTGGTACTGCCCGCCGCGCAGGACCGGTTGAGCATGGGCGAAACGCTACGCGACTGGAGTGTGGTATGGGTCGCGAACCTGATCGGCAGCCTCGCCATCGCCGCCCTGTTCGTCGCGTCGGGCGCGACGGGGGCGGTCGACGGCGCGGTCGGACAGGCGGCGCTGAAGACTGCCGATACCAAGCTCGCCAAGGATTGGATCGAACTGATCGCCTCGGGCGTGCTCGCCAATATGCTGGTATGTCTTGCGGTTTGGATGGCGACGGGCGCGCAAACGGTGTCGGGCAAGATCGTCGCCGTCATCGGACCGGTGACGCTGTTCGTCGCGGCCGGGTTCGAACATTCGGTCGCGAACATGACGTTGTTGCCGGTCGCGTGGGGGATCGATCCGGCGGCGGTGCCGGTGAGCGCGCTGCTCGGCAATTTGTTGCTGGCGACGGCCGGGAATATCGTCGGCGGATCGCTGGTTGCGATCACCCTGGCGGCGGGGCATCGCACATTGAAAAGCGGGTAGGCGGGATATGAAAGAGGCCGCCGGGGTCTCTCGACGCCCGGCGACCTCAAGCATGGTCAGCGGCCGGAAGCTCCAGCCCGGGAGACCATGCGAGCCGCATTGTTGATGCCGCGACGTTGACTGGGGGAGGATACCCCCCGCACGCGGCCTCACGCGTTAGCGGCGCGTCTCCCGAACGAACTGAACCGACCCCATTGCTGAACCATGAGACATCGGATCACCTCCTTTCGCTAGTTAAAGCCGTTACGCACCGATCGATGCGCACCCCGAATCTGGGGCATCGCCGGGCTGCGCACAAGACTTGTATTGCACAATGTTTCCGCCATACTTCGCGGCCCTCGCTCCCGAGTCAGCGCAGACCCGGCCGGCAGCCCCGCACCACCGATAGGATCGCCTTATCGCCGGGCAGCCGCGCGACCGGGCCGTCATCGATGGCGAAGCCGATGCTATCGGCACGGGCCAGCGCGTCGAGGAAGGTCTGGCCGGTGGTCACCGCCGCTTCGGCCGCGCCGTCGACGGTCTGTGTCGGGAAGGTCGCGGCGGCATCGGCGACATAGAGGCGGATCGTCGCGCCCTGCCCCGGATGGGCGAAGACGATGCGCCGGGCCTGCGGATCGCAGCGGATGGTGAAGACCGTCGCGCCGTTCGCTTCGTAGCGCACCGCGCTGCCGCTTGCCGATGCCTGATAGCGCCAGTTGCCGGCGAGCGGCGCCGCCCCGTCGAGTTCGGGCGTCGGCAGTTCGCCGGGCCTGAGCGCGCGTGGCGACGGGGTCGGGCGCGGGGTCGGCGTCGCGCCGGCGGTCGGCTTCGGCGCGGGCGGCGGTTCGCTCGAACAGGCGGCAAGCGCCAGCGCCGCGAACGCCGCCGCCCGCCTCACGCGCGGCAATCCTCGGTCACGCGCAGGATTTCGGCCCAGCTCGGCAGGACCAGTCGGCCGACCGCGGCACCTTCCACGACGAAGCGGCCGCGGCTGAACCCGATCGCGTCGAGCAGCTTGTCGCTGGCGGGCAGCGACGCACCGACCCCGCCGGCCATCGGCTGGATGGTCAGGCTGCGCTGCGTGCTGGTGGTGCGGATCGTCACCGTGCCGGCGGCGGGACGCGGCGATGCGAAGACCATTGTCACCTGGCGGGCCGCACGGTTGCAGGTGAGCGTCGCGACCGGTGCCGCCCCGCGTACGCCATAGGTCGCGGCGGACCCGCTGCCGAGACCGCGATACTGCCAGTCGCCGGGGGTACGCGGCAGGTCGCGCCAGTCGCCGACCGGTGGCGGGGCCGGCGTCACCGGCGCGGGGCGCGGCATGGGCGACGGGACCGTTTCGGGCGCAGGCGGCGCGCCGGGCGGCACGCACCCGGCCAGCAGGAGAGCGGGGGCAAGGAACTTGATACGCATGGCCACCTTATGGGCGATGCGGGCGGTTGCCTCAACCGGGGATGGGGCGAAGCGCCCCTTGCATCGAACCGCCCGTCATTCCGGCGAAGGCCGGAATCTACGGATTGGGAAAGGTCATAATGGAGTCGACACCACCCGACACAATGGATCCCGGCCTACGCCGGGATGACGATCTTTGGATTATCGCCACTCCGCGCAAACGCGGCCTCTGCGAACGTCGGCGCGCAGCTGAAAACTACGCGTACCCCGGCGGAGGCCGGGGTCCAGTCGGGAAGGTTCTTCCGTATTTTTCGTATTCCCCCAACTGGGCCCCGGCCTTCGCCGGGGTACAGAAAAAGGACTTTCGCAGAGGTCTCGCGCTGGCCGGACTCCATACGCGCTACCGTCAGGCCAAACGCACAACGACGGCGTGTATCGGCTCCCGCCTGCGCAACCAGCGCCGCTACCGCCGCCTTCCCCCGCCCCCGGCCATGCGCATCGCCTTCTGCTTGCCATAGCGCGTCTTGCGCGTCCCCGGCTTGCCCTCGTTCGACCGGCCCATGATCGGCGCTTTGTGCTCGCTCGCCGGAAGCCCGAGTTCCTCGTTCTCAAGGCTGCGGATCTCGTCGCGCAGCCGGCCGGCAGTCTCGAATTCGAGGTTCGCCGCCGCCTCGCGCATCTGCTTTTCGAGGCTTTCGATGTACGAACGCAGATTGTGGCCGACCATGTGCGGCCGGTCCTCGTCGATCTCGACCGTCACCTGATCGCGCGAGGCGACGTCGGCGATAATGTCGCCGATCTGGCGTTTGATCGTGGTCGGCGTGATGCCGTGTTCCTCGTTATACGCGCGCTGCTTCTCGCGGCGGCGATCGGTCTCCGCGATGGCGCGTTCCATGCTGCCGGTCATCCGGTCGGCATAGAGGATCACCCGCCCCTCGACATTGCGCGCGGCGCGGCCGATCGTCTGGATCAGCGAGGTTTCGGAGCGCAGGAACCCTTCCTTGTCGGCGTCGAGGATCGCGACCAGCCCGCATTCGGGAATGTCCAACCCCTCGCGCAACAGGTTGATGCCGACCAGCACGTCGTACACGCCCATGCGCAGGTCGCGGATCAGCTCGATGCGCTCCAGCGTCTCGACGTCCGAGTGCATGTAGCGGACCTTCAGCCCAGCCTCGTGCATGAACTCCGTCAGATCCTCGGCCATGCGCTTGGTCAGCGTCGTAACCAGCGTGCGATAGCCGAGCTTCGCCGTCTCCTTCGCCTCATGGATCAGGTCGTCGACCTGTTCCTCGACCGGGCGGATCGTGATCGGCGGATCGATTAGCCCGGTCGGGCGGATGACCTGTTCGCTGAACACGCCGCCGGTCTGCTCCATCTCCCACCCGCCGGGCGTCGCCGAGACGCAGACCGTCTGCGGGCGCATCGCGTCCCATTCGTTGAAGCGCAAGGGGCGGTTGTCGATCGCCGAGGGCAGGCGGAAGCCGTACTCGGCCAGCGTGATCTTGCGGCGATGGTCACCCCGCGACATGCCGTTGATCTGGCCGATCGTCTGGTGGCTTTCGTCGACGAACAGCAGCGCGTTTTCGGGCAGATATTCGAACAGCGTGGGCGGCGGCTCGCCGGGCAGGCGCCCGGTCAGGAAGCGGCTGTAATTCTCGATCCCCGCACAGCTACCGGTGGCGGCGATCATCTCGAGGTCGAAATTGGTGCGCTGTTCCAGCCGCTGCGCCTCCAGCAGCTTGCCCTCCATCACCAGTTCCTTCAGCCGCTCGGCCAGCTCGTGCTTGATCGCCTCCGCCGCCTGTTTCAGCGTCGGGCCGGGCGTCACATAGTGCGAATTGGCGTAGACGCGGATCGAGTTGAGATTGGCGATCTTCTTGCCGGTCAGCGGGTCGAATTCGGTGATCTCCTCGATATCGTCGCCGAAAAAGGTGATCCGCCACGCGCTGTCCTCATAGTGTGACGGAAACAATTCGAGGCTGTCGCCGCGCACGCGGAAATTGCCGCGCTGGAACGCGGCGTCGTTGCGCTTGTATTGCAGCGCGACCAGCTTGCGCACGATCTCGCGCTGGTCGACCACGTCGCCCTTCTTCAGGTCGAAGATCATCGCCGAATAGGTTTCGACCGAACCGATACCGTACAGGCACGACACCGACGCGACGATGATGACGTCGTCACGCTCCAGCAGCGACCGCGTCGCGGAGTGCCGCATCCGGTCGATCGCCTCGTTGGTCGAGCTTTCCTTTTCGATATATGTGTCGGACCGCGGCACATAGGCTTCGGGCTGATAATAGTCGTAATAGCTGACGAAATATTCGACGGCATTGTCTGGGAAGAACGACTTCATTTCGCCGTACAGCTGTGCCGCAAGTATCTTGTTCGGCGCGAGAATCAGCGCCGGCCGCTGCAATTCCTCGATGGTCTTCGCCATGGTGAAGGTTTTGCCCGACCCGGTAACGCCGAGCAGCACCTGATCCTTCTCCCCCGCCTTTGCCGCCGCGACCAGTTCGGCGATCGCGGTCGGCTGGTCGCCGGCGGGCTGATATTCGGACTTGATGACGAAGCGCTTGCCGGCATCGACCTTGTCCGGGCGGGCCGGGCGGTGGGGGATGAAGGTCTGTCCGGTTTCCGGCTCGGACAGGTCGGTGCGGATCATGATCGCCATGGTTCGGAATATGGGTTGCGTGGAACGGGACGGCAACATTCGGGGCGGTCGGTTTTGTGATTCACGCGAAGGCGCGAAGGGCGCGAAGCAGAAGATAGTTTTCGCGCAGAGGCGGGGAGACGCGAAGGGGTTGCGCTTGCCGCCCCGTCCCGCGTCAGCGAGACCCTATCTTCGGGTGCAAACGGAAATGCAGAGGATCGCTGCGCGATCGGTCGCCGGGTACGCCACCTCTCTGCGCCTCTGCGTCCCTGCGCGAACCACTCTCCCTTCTTACGATTCGCGCCTTCGCGTGAACCAAATCCCCCTCGACACCCGCCCCGAACCCGATAGCTTGGCGCCCAAAGGGGAACCCGAATGCGCAAACTGATCGCCACCGCCGCCTGCCTGTTCGCCGCAACGCCGGCCATGGCCGAACCCGACTGGGCGCCCGCCGTGCGTGCCGATTACAAGGCGTCGCTGGGCAGCATGTGGGACTGGTTCCACCGCAACCCCGAACTGTCGTTCAAGGAGGTGAAGACCGCCGAACGCATGGCGACCGAACTGCGTGGTGTTCCCGGAATGCAGGTCGCCACCGGCGTCGGCGGCACCGGGGTGGTCGGCGTGCTCAGGAACGGCGTCGGCCCGACCGTGCTGGTCCGCGCCGACATGGACGGGCTGCCGGTCGAGGAGAAATCCGGCCTGCCCAATGCCAGCAAGGCGCGGCAGGTCGGCGTCGATGGTGTCGAGGCGCCGGTGATGCACGCCTGCGGTCATGACACCCATATCACGGCGATGGTTGGCACCGCCCGGCGGCTGGCCGCACTGAAGGACCGGTGGAAGGGCACGATCGTCTTCATCGTCCAGCCCGCCGAGGAACGCGTCGGCGGGGCGAAGGCAATGCTGGCCGACGGTCTGTACAGCCGCTTCCCCAAGCCCGACTACGCGCTCGCCTTCCACGTCGCGGCGGGATTGCCGGCGGGGATGGTGTCGGCGTCGGAGAGCATTCAATATTCGTCGTCGGACTCGGTCGATATCGACGTCCCCGGCATCGGCGCGCACGGCGCCAGCCCGCATGCCGGCAAGGACCCGGTCTATATGGCGTCGCAACTGGTAATCGCGCTGCAAGGGCTGATCAGCCGCGAACGCCAGCCGCTCGACCCTGGCGTCATCACCGTCGGTTCGTTCCATGCTGGCCTCAAACACAACATCATCAGCGACATGGCCAAGCTGCAGGTAACCGTCCGCGCCAACGACGAAGTCACGCGCAAGCAGCTGCTCGACGGCATCCAGCGCGTGACCACCGGCATCGGCACCCTCAACGGCATGCCCGCCGACCGGATGCCGACCGCAAAGGTGATTGAGGGCACGCCGACCACGATCAACGACGCCCCCCTCGCCCGCCGTCTGAACGCCGTTATGGCGACGACGCTGGGGGCGACGAATGTCATGCCGTTCGAACAGACTGGCATGGGGGCGGAGGACTTCGCTTATCTGGTCCAGCCGGATTCAAAGGTTAAAGGCTATTATTTCGCGGTCGGCGGTACGCCGATGGCGGACATCACCGCCGCGAAGAATGGCGGCCCGTCGGTGCCGTCGCACCATTCGCCGCTGTTCAAGGTCGCGCCCGAACCATCGATCGTGACGGGGACGATCGCGATGACGGCGGCGGTGCTGGAGTTGCTGGGGCCGCAAAAGGCGGGGTGACACCCTCCCCTCACCACCCCCTTTGGTTCGAGCAGTTTCGAGCTTGTCGAGAAGCGTCCGTCGAGAACTTGGTCGCTTGGGGCAACCCCTTCTCTGCTAGGGTTCTCGACAGGCTCGAACCAAACGGGGTTAGGTAGCCGGCGAAGATTCCAACCCCATTCGTGCTAAGTAGGGGCTGAGCTTGTCGAAGACCCGTATCGAAGTACCTGCCCCCACCGACCCTTCGATACGCCCCTTCGACAAGCTCAGTGGCTACTCAGCATAAACGGGTTGGGTAGGGGGGAAGCTGCCCCCCTACCCGAACACCGACCAGTCCGCCTTGTCCGCCAGCAACTCCAGCGCGCGCACGCCCAGGATCGAATTGCCGTGCCGGTCGAGATTGTTCGACCAAACCGCGATCGACGCGACCTGCGGCACGATGGCGAGGATACCGCCCCCTACCCCGCTCTTGGCCGGCAGCCCGACGCGATAGGCGAAGTCGCCCGATCCGTCATACTGCCCGCTGGTCGTCATCAGCGACAGCAACCGCCGCGTCCGCTTCGCGCGCTTGTCGCCTTCCGCATCGCCGGTCCGCGCGGTGCGGGTCAGGAACAGGCCGGTCTTCGCCAGCGACTTCGCATCGATCTCGATCGCGCATTGATGGACATAGGCCTCCATCACCTCATCGATCCCGCAGTGCAGATTGCCGTGATGCTTGGCGAAGCTCATCATCGCGCGGTTCAGATCGCCGCCGGTACGACCGGTTTCCAGTACGTCCTGGTTCAGGATCACCTCGGCCAGCCCTGCCTCGCGACCAACGAAGTCGACCACGGCGCGCGCGCAATCGTCGCCCTTATGCTCGACCAATATGTCACACACCACCAGCGCGCCGGCGTTGATGAACGGGTTGCGCGGCACGCCCTTGTTGCGTTCGAGGTCGACGATCGAATTGAACGGATCGCCCGACGGCTCGCGCCCGACGCGCTCGAACACCCGGTCCCCGCACGCCTCCAACGCGAGCTCGAGCGCGAAGACCTTGGCGATGCTCTGGAGCGGGAAGCGGATATGCGAATAGCCGCCATGATACAGTGCGCCATCGGGCGTCGCCACCGCCATGCCGAACCAGTCGGGCGGATAGTCGTGACCCGCTTCGGCGGCCGCCTCGATCTCGGCGGCGTTGGCGGTGATCTCCTCCGTCACCTCGGCGACGATGCGGGCGAGGTCGGTCATGGCATTTCCTTGAACAAGCTAATCAACGCTGGCGTTTAGCCCAAGCCGTTCGTCCTGAGTAGCCGCTGAGCCTGTCGATGCGGCGTATCGAAGGACGGCCAGGGGTGCTTCGATACGGGCTTTCTACAAGCTCAATCCCTACTCAGCACGAACGGGAAAGATGCGACGCTCAAATCTGCACCAGATTGTTCAGGTTGATGATCGGCAACAGGATCGCGAGCACCATCATCAGGACCAGCCCGCCCATCAGCAACAGCACCATCGGTTCGACCAACGCGACCAGCGTCGCGACCAGCGCGTCGAGTTCGCGCTCCAGTTCGCCCGACGCGCGGTCGAGCGCGGGAGCCAGCCGCCCCGACGTCTCGCCCGACGCGACGATCGCGACCAGCATCGACGGAAAGATTTCCGCCTCCGCCATAGCCGCGCGCAGGCTCAGCCCCTCGCGGACCCGCGCGGCGACGGTCAGCGCCTTGTCGCGCACGAAGCGGTTGGGCGTGACCGCGGCGGCGGCGTGCAAAGCCTCGACCAGCGGCACTGCACTCCCGACCAAGGTCGCGAGGCTGCCGGCGAAGCGCGCGGCATTATGCTGGCGGCTGAAGCGGCGAAACGGCCGCCGCGTCGCAAAGCGCTTGTCGAGCGCCAGCCGGTTGCCCGGCACCTTCAGCCAGCGCGCGCCGACGAGGAACAGCACCAGCGCCGCGACCGCGACATATAGCCCGTAATTCTGGATGAACGCCGACAGCGCGATTAGCGCTCGGGTGAGGAACGGCAATTCCGCCCCGCGCGACACGAACACGCGGACGATGTCGGGCACGACATAGACCATCAACAGCACCATCATGCCGAAGCTGACCGTCGCCAGCAGCGCCGGATAGAGCAGCGCCAACTGCATCTTCTGGCCATTGGCCTGCCGCGTCTCGACGAAATTGGCGAGGTGGTTGAGGACGTCGGGCAATCGCCCCGACTGTTCGCCCGCCGCGACCGAGGCGCGGTAGAACTCAGGAAATGCCCTGGGATGCCGCCCCAACCCCTGCGCAAAGCTGCGCCCGTCGAGGATCGCAGCACGCACGTCGAGCAGTAGCGCATTGACCGCCGCATTGTCGGCCTGCCCCGCGACGATGCGCAGCGATTCCTCGATGGAGATGTCGGAGCCAACCAGCGTCGCGATCTGGCGGGTCAGCGTCGCCAGCGCCTTGGCCGACACGCCGCGCCGGAACAGGCGGGGCAGCTGGATGCTGCCGAGCCTCGGGCCTTTCTCGGCGGCTTCCTCGACCGACAGCGGCAATTCGCCGCGTTCGCGGAGCATCGCGCGGGCGGCGGCGGGGCTGGAGGCCTCGATCACGCCCTTGACGGTCGCGCCGGTGCGGCTAGCGGCGCGGTAGGTGTAGGCGGTCACCTACTTATCCCTTTTAAGGATACCGTTTGGTTCGAGCAGCGATCGATCGAAGTCGAGAGCGCGTGTCGAGAACGGGGTTCCGCTGGACAGGCGTTCTCGACAGACGCTTCTCGACTACGCTCGAAGCTGCTCGAACCAAACGGCAGGGAGCTGGGATGGGGATTCGTCACCCCTCGTCCCGCACGACCCGCGCGACCTCCTCGACCGTCGTCACCCCGGCCTTCACTTTCGCCACGCCGTCATCGAGCAACGCCGGATTGTCGACCCGCGCCGCGCGTTCCAGCTCGGCCTCGGCCACCCCATTGTGAATCATCGCCTGCAACCGGTCGTCGACCGCCACGACCTCGTACAGCCCGGCGCGCCCGCGATAGCCCTCATGATGGCACGCCTCGCATCCGCCCTTGCGCCACAATTTCTTGCCCGGCTTGATCGCTCCGCCCAGCAGCGCGCTGTCGGCGTCGGTCGCGCGGTCCTGCCAGCGGCAATGGATACACAACCGCCGCACCAGCCGCTGGGCGACCAGACCGACCAGCATCGGCGCCAGCAGGTACCGTTCGACCCCCATGTCGATCAGCCGCGTGACCGATCCGATCGCGGTGTTGGTGTGCAGCGTCGACAGCACAAAATGGCCGGTCATCGACGATCGGACCGCCGTCTGTGCGGTTTCCTGATCGCGGATTTCGCCGACCATGATGACGTCGGGATCCTGCCGCAGGATCGCGCGCAGCCCGCGTGCGAAGGTCATGTCGGTACGCGGATTGACCTGCGTCTGGGCGATGCCGGCCAGTTCATATTCGATCGGATCCTCGACCGTCATCACGTTGCGGCGACGATCGTTCAGCCGGGTCAGCGCGGTATAGAGCGTCGTCGTCTTGCCCGACCCCGTCGGCCCGGTGACCAGCAGCAGCCCGTGCGGCCGTTCGAGCAACCGCCCGAATACCGCCTCGTCGCGCTCCGACATGCCGAGGCCCGCAAGGTCGAGCATCATGCCGCCGCGTTCGAGCAGACGCAGCACCACCCGCTCGCCATGCTGGGTCGGCATGGTCGACACGCGCGCATCGACGTCATGCCCGCCGATACGCAGCGTCACGCGGCCATCCTGCGGAGTGCGGCGCTCGGCGATGTCGAGCTTTGCCATGACCTTGATCCGGCTGACCAGCAACGGCGCCAGCGCGCGCGGCGGCTCGACGATATCGCGTAACACACCGTCGATGCGGAAGCGGACGACGAGGCGCTTTTCCTGCGTCTCGACATGGACGTCGGAAGCGCCTTCCTTGATCGCCTCCAGCAGCAGCGCGTTAATGAGGCGGATGACCGGCGAATCGTCGCGCGCATCGAGGAGATCGTCGACCGCCGCCGCGCTGTCGGCCAATGCCGCCAGATCGGTTTCGGCGAGTTCGATGTCGGCCGCGGTCGTCGCGCTGCCGCCATAGCTTGCCTGCAACGCCGTATCGAACGCTGCATCGTCCAGCGCCACGAACGGAATGCCCGGCGCGACCCGCTGCACCTCGAGCATCGCGTCGAGCGTCGCGTCGGCGCGATGGACGCATTCCATGCCCTGCGCGCCCAGCCGGATCAGCACCCCGCCCTTGCGCGCATAGCCATAGGGCAGGCGGACGGGTTCGGCATGCAGCAGCGTGTCGGTCATGGCTGGAACTCCACGGTCGCGTTGACCCGGCCGGAGGTGCTGCCGCGCTGCATCGTCACCCGCCGCACGTTGATCGTGCTGGTCGAGGCCACCGAACTGAGCCACGTCACCACCGCCGGATAGGGCGCATCGGTCAGCGTCGCGGTGACCGCACCATTCGCCTCGGCCACGGTCGGCTGCAACCCCGCCGTCGTCGCGGCCGATGCGATCACCGTCTGCGGCGGACCGGCAGCGGTCGTGGGGGGCGCACTTTCCAGCCGTCCGGCGGCGCGTATGCGGGCCATCAACGTCTCGGCCTGGCGGATGTCGGCGCGCGCCTGTGCCCGCGCCGCCTGCACCGGTTTGACCACGCCATAGACCAGCACGACCCCGGCGAGCAGCGCCGCAAGCACGCTTACCAGCACCCGCTCGCGCGTGGTCAGCCCCTGCCACCAGCCGTCGAACCGGGCCAACGCCGCCTCGATCCGGACGCTCTTACGCACGACGATCATGCCCCCCGCGCCACGATGCGGAGGCCACCGCCCGGGGCCGCACTGACCTGTGCCGCGACCCCCGCCGACGACAGCGCCGCGCGTAGCCGGTCGGCCATGCCGGTTTCGGGCGACTGGCAATCGAGGGTCAACGCATTGCCTTCGAACGTCATCGCGTTGACGACCAAGGCCGGCCCGATCGGCGACAGCGCGCCGGCAACGCGCGACAGCAGCGGCACGAAGCGGTTGGAACCGGTCGGACGCGGTAGCAGGTCGGCGACGCGCACCATGAAATCGTCGCCCCCTGTCGGCACCGACGGCGCAGTCGTGACCACCAGCTGCTGCAGTGCCGCCTGCCGCCGCCCGGCAATCCGTTGCAGCATCAGCGTGTCGGCGATAGCGATGACGCCATGCGCCAGCGCCGCCGCGCCGAGGATCATCGCCACCTTGCGCGTCGTGCTCGGCCATGCCGTCCTGCGGCGGGCATATACGCCCTGCCGTAGATCGATCGGCGCGGCGGCGACGCGTTCGGCAAGCGGCGCGGGCGGGAAGGCGGCCCCGTCGCCCGCCATCGCCTCCGGCAGCGGTTCGCCGAGCGCCTGCACCACCGGCCGTCCCGCCGCCTCCCATGCCGCGACCAGCATCGGCAGCGGAATGGCGAAACCGGTGCCGTCGGCGGCACGGACCAGCGCCCGCCCGCCAGTCACTTCGACGCTCCATCCCTCGACCGGTGCCGACAGGGTCAGCGCATCGGGCACGAACGCCGCCGCGCCGATCCCGGCACCTTCGGCGATCGCCACCCATTCGGCCATGACGCTGTGCCGCACCACCGCGACCAGATAGCGCCGGTCGCCGATCGCGTCGCCCAGCGCCAGATGGACCGCGTCGATCGGATCGGCGATCCGGTCCTCGACCGCGAAGGGCAAGGCCGCCAGCCGCTTGGCCCGGTTGGGCAGCGGCAGGTCGACGGAAAGCAAAAGGACCGATTCGGACGGCACGAGCAAGGTTGTTGCGGGGACCGCGCCATCGACTAAGATGGCGGCGCCGCCCGCGACAGCCCACACGCCGGCGGCCGGACCGGCGGGGGCGGGTTCGATTGTCACAATGGCTTCATCGTGTGGACGCATTGGGGCGTGGATGCGCATCTTATTCCGAAAGTTTCGTGACACCTTGGCCGCGAACCCCGCCGCCCGCAAGGTTTCTGTCCCAACCCATGAGGCGGGGCTGACATTGGTCGAAATGATCGTCGTGCTGGCGATCATCGCGCTGGTCGCGGCGCTGATCGTGCCCAACGTCATCAACCGCCCCGATCAGGCGCGGGTGACGACCGCCGGCACCGACATGAAAACCTTAGCCGGCGCGCTGAAAATGTACCGGCTGGACAATGGCGATTACCCGACGACGACGCAGGGATTGAAGGCACTGGTCGAAAAGCCGACCCAGCCACCGGTCCCCGGCGCCTATCCGCCCGACGGCTATCTGTCGCAGATGCCGCAGGACCCGTGGGGCAATCCCTATGTCTACGAATCGACCGGCGGGCGCTTTGCGATCAAGTCGCTCGGCAAGGACGGCAAGCCCGGCGGCGAGGGGCTGGACGCCGATATCGACGGGACGGCGCGCTGATCCTGCCCCGCCGCCCGGTTCGCGACGCCGAACGGGGGATGACCCTGATCGAGATGCTGATCGTCCTCGCCATCATCGGTGTAGCGGCCGGTGCCGTCAGCCTCGGCATCGGCGCCGCCACCCGCGCGCCCAATGTCGAGGCGGAGGCGCGGCGCTTCGCCGTACGGCTGCAGGCGGCGGCGGACGATGCGATGCTCGGCGACCAGTTGATCGCGCTGACCACCGAGACGCATGGCTATGGCTTTGCGCGGGTCGGGGCCAAGGGACTGACCCCGCAGACCGAGGGGCCGCTGGCGTTCCACACCCTGCCCGGCGGGATGGTGATGACGCTCGACACCCCGCCGCCGGTGATTCTCGGCGTCGACGGCACCGGCCAACCGCTGGGCGCGACGATCAGCGGCGGGGACCAGACGTGGCGGGTGCGCTATGACGGCATCACCGCGCGCGCGACCAAGGTGACGCAATGAAAATCCTCCCCATCACATGGGGAGGGGGACCAGCCATAGGCTGGTGGAGGGGCGTCGCCGCAAACGCTGCCGTTGCGTTGCGCCGCTCCCCCCCTCCACCATCCGCTACGCGGACGGTCCCCCTCCCCGCAGGCGGGGAGGATCTAAATGAAGCCGGCTTTTCTTTGATCGAGGCGATGGTGGCGCTGGCGGTATTGGCGATCGCCACGGTAGGGCTGATCGGCGCGGTTGAGCAGCATATCGATTCGACCCGCGGCGTCGAACGCCGCGCGATCGCAATGTGGGTGGCCGAAAACCGGCTCGCCGATTTGGAAGTGGGGACGCCGGAGGCGAATGCGGAGTCGGTCGACATGCTGGGACGGCAATGGAGCGTGGCGGTGAGCCGGACCGCGACCAGCGATCCCGCGCTCGACCGGGTGACGATCAGCGTCGCCCCTGCCGGCGAAGCCGCGCCCATGGCCCGGCTCGACGGCTTCCTGCGGAAGGACGCGGCATGATCGTCGTCGAACGGCTCCGCTGGCGCGAACGCTGGGTCGACTGGCTCGCCGCCGCCGCGATCGTGTCGGTCGCCTTCGCGCTTGCCGGCCTCGTCTGGCGTATCGCCGGGCATGCCGGCACCGGCGCGATCACTGTGCCCAGCGAAGCGCGCACCCGCGCGGTGACCGTCGACACCGGCCCGGCGGTTGCTTGGACCCCCTTCGGCAGCCCGACCGCCGCCGACGCCACCAGCCCGACCGCCATTCAAGCGGTGCTGAAGGGCGTGGTCTTTGCCCGCCCCGCCGAGCTGTCGGTCGCGTTCGTGTCGATCGGCAACGAACCGGCCAAGCCGTTCAGGCCCGGCGACGCGCTGGCCGGCGCCCAAGTGACCGAGATTCGCCGCGACCGCATCATCCTGAACAATGGCGGGCGGCTCGAATATCTCGCCTTCCCCGATCCGTTCGGACAGGCGACGCCGACCCCCGGTCAGCCCGCCCCTGCGCCCGTCATCGGCCAGACCGCGCCCGCCCCCGCCGCCCCGAGCGTCGCCCCCCCGCCCAGCGCGCAGGCGGTGCTCTCGCGGCTGAACGCCACGCCGGTCGCGGGCGGCTATGCGATCGGCGCCAACCCGCCGCCCGGCATGCGCGCGGGCGATGTCATCCAGTCGGTCAACGGCGCGGCCATGACCGACCAGTCGGCGGTGAACGCCGCCATCGCCAGCGCCGCCGCATCGGGGCAGGCACAAGTCACCATCCTTCGCGACGGTAAGCCGACCACCGTCTCCATTCCCATCCGTTAGGGTAAGTCCCGTGCGCCATCGCCTCGTTTCCGCGTTCCTGTCCGTCACGCTCGCCGCGACCAGCCTTTCGCCGGTTTCGGCCCAGACGCAGCCTGCCGACATCGTCGTCAACATGCGCGGCGTCGAGATCGCCGACGTCGCCGATCAGATCAGCCGCATCACCGGCCGCACACTGATCCTCGACCCGACGGTCAAGGGGCAGGTGACGGTCACCTCCGCCGAACCGCTGTCGCCGGCGGGGGTATGGGAATTGTTCCAGTCGGTGCTGCGCGCCAACGGCTTCGCAGCGGTCCGTTCCGGCTCGGCATGGCGGATCATTCCGCAGGCGAATGCAGTGCGCGACGGCGGGGTGCGCGCGCGCGGCGTCGGCGGGCAGGAACTGACCACGCGCATGGTCCGCCTGTCGAACGTCCCCTCGGCCGATGCCGCGCGGATCGTCCGCCCGCTGGTCGCCAGCTTCGGCAGCGTCGAACCGCTGACCCAGCCCAATGCGATCGTCGTCACCGACTATGCCGACAATGTCCGCCGGATCGAGGCGTTGGCCCGCTCCCTGGACGGCGGCGGCGGATCGACCTTCGCCACCATCACGCTCCAGAACGGCAATGCCGCCGATATCGCGACGGCGATGCAGGCGGTGCTCGGCGAAGGCGGCGCGCGGGTGGCGGGTGACGCGCGCAGCAACACCATTCTCGTGCGCGGCACGCCGGCCGGCGTCGCCGAGGCACGGCGTATCGCCCAGTCGCTCGACGCGCGCGGCAGCGGCGCGACGCCGTCGACCCGCGTGTTCCGCCTGAACTATGCCGATGCCGAAAGCGTGACCGAGGTGCTGCGCGGCATTCTCGGCCAGCAGCAATCGGCGTCAAACCCGGTCGCGCGGAGTCTGTCGACCACCAGCCAGCGCAACAATGCCGGCGCGGCGCTGTCGGGCCTGATCGCCAATGGTGGCGCCAGCGCAGCGGGGATCGCCGCGGCGAACGGCGTCGGCACGGGTACCGGGACGGGCGGCAGCATCAGCACCGTGGGCCAGAACCAGTCGACCACCCCGGCACAGGGCTTCACCACGCCCGACATCACCGTCCAGCCCGCCCCCGACATCAACGCCGTCGTCGTGCGCGGCACCCCCACCGCTATCGCGCAGATCGAACGGCTGATCCCCGACCTCGACGTCCGCCGTCCGCAGGTGCTGATCGAGGCGGCAATCGCGGAGATCACCGGTCAGGACGCCGAACAACTGGCCGTACAGATCGGTACGTCGGGAGCGGCGCTGACCCGCGTCGAAGGAGTCGCCACGTCGTTCGACAATGGTGGCGCGTCGCTCGGTGGAATCCTGCGCGCGCTGGGGGTGCCGGCGGGCAATTTGCTCGGCAGCGGCATCACCGGCAATTTCGGCATCGGCAACGATTTCTCGATCCTAGTGCAGGCGCTCAGCCAGTCGACCAAGGCCAATCTGCTGTCGACGCCCCAGATCACCGTGCTCGACAACAAGCTCGGCGAGTTCGTCGTGGCGCAGGAGGTTCCGTTCGTCACCGGATCGATCCTAACCGGCAACGGCACCGCCAATCCTTATACCACCATCGAGCGCAAGGACGTCGGCATCACCCTGCGCGTCCTGCCGCGCATCAACGCCGGCGACACGATCCGTCTCGAAGTCAGTCAGGAGGCGTCCTCGATCGCGCCGACCCAGGTCAGCGGCGCTGCCGACATCATCACCAACAAGCGTTCGGCCAACACCACTGTCCTTGCCGATAACGGCCAGACGATCGTGCTGGGAGGCCTGACCAGCGACGATTATCAGCGCGTCCGCAGCCAGGTGCCGATCCTCGGCGACATTCCGATCGTCGGCGAATTGTTCAAGGGCCGCAACGAAAGCCGCCAGAAGCGCACCCTGTTCGTGTTCCTGAAGCCGACGATCCTGCGCGACGGTGCCGACGCGGCGGCGGCGGCGAAGAACCGCTACGACCGCTTGCGGCAGGAAGAGGTGCTGCAGGGTGAGAAACGCAGCCTGTTGCTTAACCCGCCCGCACCGCGCCTGACGATGGAGATCGACGGGATTTATTGACCGCTTGGCGTTCAGCATCGCCGGTAACAATAACCGATACGGCTTCGCTATTGATAGTGATTATCATATAAGCTAGTGGTTCGCCTATGGGCGATCCATCCAGGCATCTGAACCGTGACAGCGAATGGCGCCGGTTTGCCGCATCACGTGCGATACCCGCCCCCTGGCGGATCGACCGGTCGGATGAGGACGCCATCGCGCCGCCGCTCCGTGTCGATACGACGGCACCGGAGCGGTTCGATACGACCTGCAACGTCGCCCTTCTTTCAGCCGGAGCACAGCCCGAGGACAGCGCGGCTGGCGTTCGACAGGCTGCCGGCATGATGGTCAACGACGAAGGGGCGGAGACCCTGCGGTCCCCGCCCCCCTTGCCGCCTCGATCGGAAGCCGCGTTACAGCGCGACCACGCCGCCATCGGTCCGGGTGATGACGATGGTCGCCGACCGGGGCCGGGTGCCGGCGGTGACCGTTGCCGTCGCGGAGATCGTCGCGCTGCCGCTCGCCGGCAACGGCGGCCAGTTGCTGGTCGGCGCGCTGAACGTACCACCCTCGCCCGGATGCTGGATGTTCACGAACAGCGACCGGCCGTCGGGCGTCGATTCGATGCCGGTAATCTCGCACTGGACCGGCCCGACCAGGAAGCGGCGGAGCGCCGTACCCGGAGCCTTGCCGATGCGGGTCGTCGCGGTGCTGGTCGCCGACACGCCGGTGTTGGTGATGGTGCGGGTCCCGCCATCGCCGACCGTGCCCGGCATCGCCGCCAGCATCATGCAGTTGGTGACGTCGGTGTACGCGCCGTCGTCGGTCTGGATCCACAGCACCGGCGTGATTTGCCCCGATGCGTTGGTCGGGCTGCCGAACCACAGGCCGTCCGGGCTGGAGAAGTCGTTGGTCGCGTCCAGACCCGACAGGTTGATGTTGGTCGGGTCGAGATCGGCCCCGGCGCCAAAGGCATAGACGTCCCAGGTGAAGCGCGTCGCCTCGGTCGTGTCGCCGGCTTCGCGCAGGCGGACGATATGGCCGTTGGCATTGCCGGTCGAACGCGAGCCGTTGGTACGCGGGTCGATATAGGAGCGCGGATTGGCGGCATCGACATTGCCCGGCGCACGCGACGAATTGTTGGTCAGCGTGCAGTACATCTCGCCGGTCGCCGGATTGACCGCCGTCCATTCGGGCCGGTCCATCCGGGTCGCGCCGACCGCATCCCCTGCCAGACGGCAATGGGTCAGGACGTCGGCCTGATCGGCAAAGGGATAGAGTGCGTTGGTTGCGGTCAGGCCGTTCTGCCCGAACACCAGCGCGATCCATTCGCCCGACCCGTCGGCGTTGAACTTGGCGACGTACAGCGTGCCATTGTCGAGATATTTGTCGCCGATCGCGAGGCGGTTGGTCGCGGTCGCATCGGCCGCCGCCCACGGGGTGTTCGACACGAATTTGTAGATATATTCGTTCTGCGCGTCGTCGCCCATGTAGAAGGCGGGGCGGACGCCGGCGACGGCACGGCCGGGGCAGCAGCCCTCGTGGTTCATGCGGCCCAGCGCGGTGCGCTTACGTGGGGTCGATGCCGGATCATAAGGATCGATCTCCACGCACCAGCCATATTGGTTCGGCTCGTTGCGGAAATCGCCGGTACCGTTCACCGGCTGGGTCTGGTCGATCGTCGCGTTAAACTTGCGGATCAGCGTCGCGCCAGGGGTCGCCTCGGCCGCCGTGGTCCATGCATAGTTGCCGGTACGCTGCGACAGGCCGTAGCGCGTGAACGCCTGGGTCGACTTGGCGCCGATCAGCGCGGTCCGCACGGCGTTGTCGCCGGTGTCGCGTCGGTAATAACCCGCCCAATTCTCTTCGCAGGTCATATAGGTGCCCCACGGCATATGGCCGTTGGCGCAGTTGTTGATGGTGCCGCGCCCGGTCGTGCCGTCGGGCGAATAGGCGGTGAACAGCAGCGGGCTGCCCTTCACCGGGCCGCTGAACGCGGTCGGGGTATAGGGGGTGATGCGGCGGTTGAACGACGAATTCTGGACATAGCTCCAGCTGCCGTTCGACGCGCGGGTCACTTCGACCACCGACACGCCATGGCATTCCATTTCCTTGACGACTTCGGACGTCACGCGCGTAGCGCCCGCCGTCACGCCGGCGACGTGGAGATATTGCTCGGAAATGTTCTCGTGGTTCATCACCAGCAGGCCGCGCGTCGAATTGTTCGCGTCGCGAGTATTGCCGCTGGCGGCGAGGCCGAAATAGCTCATGCCGTCATGATGATCGCCGGCACGGTTCGAATAGCCGGTGTCGGTGCCGTCATTGGCGAAGGCCGGCGTCGCGCTGCTCAGCGGGTCGCCGAGACGATAGACAACGCTTGCGGTATAACCGGTGGGAATGACGACCGTATCGGCGAGGCTGCGGCCGACCGCCGTGAAGCCCAGCGTCGGCGGTGCGACGGCGACGGTGATGTCGGTGGTGCTGGTCGCGCCCTTCACGTCGGTGGCGGCATAGCGGAACACCAGGTTGGTGTTGGTGCTGACCGCGGGAGCGATGAAGGTCGCGGCACCGGTGTTCGCGTTCGACAGCGCGACGGTCGGCCCCGCCACCTGCGTGAACGCCTGCGACACGATCGCATTGTCGTCGGTGACGGTGCCGGTCAGCGTCACGACGCGGCCGCCGCTGGTCGCACCGCTCGACGTGCCGCCGACGACCGGCGGGGTGTTGTCGATGCCCTGCGCCTTGTCGTCGCACGCGGCGAGCAGCGATCCGCCGAATACGGCGACCGCCGCCGTCGACGCACCGCCGCGCAGCGCCTGCCGCCGCGAATAGCGCTGGTCGACCAGATCCTGCAGGCTCGGCCCCGTGCTCGGGTTCGTTTCGATATCGCCGTCGTCGTAATCGATGATGAGGTCGTTGTTCGCCATGAAATCCCCGCGTTATTTCCGGAAGCCGGCCCTGCCGGCATCCCTCCCCGACCTGCGTTGGCGCAAAGCTGCGACACGGCGATTGCGGATCGAAGACGATTGGATGGCGGAATGAAGACGGTTCGGTGACGTAACCCCGCAACCCCGTTCGCGCTTGTGCCGCCACCGATGCCGGGCGTAGGAGCGGGCATGGCCGACCCCCGTCCCGCCAATGACAGCGCGCCCGTCCGGCCCAGCCTGTTCGATCGGGCATTGGGTACGGCGCGTCGGGCGCGGGCTACGACACCCCCCGTCGATCCGGTTCCGGATCCGACCGCGCGCTCGCGCCCCGACCGGGCGAGCATCCTCCTTGCGATCGCGATCCTTGCCACGCCGCTGCTGACGCTGGCCGGCGCGACACTGACGACCGCGCAGCTTCGTCACGAAACTCGGACGTTCACCGAGCGATCGGCCCCGGCGGTCGCGGTGCGTGCCGGACAGGACCGCGCCCGTGCGCTGCTCGCCGACGCATGGAACGGCCCGACGCTCGGCGCGACGCTGGAAGCGATCGCCCGCTCGCTGCCCGAGGATGCCGCGCTGCTGCGGGTCGAGCGCGGTGCCGGGCCGCTGACGATCGACATTGCCGCGCCCGACCCCGATCGCGCCGTGGCGGCATTGCGGCGCGACCCGGCGCTCGGCGGATTGCGCGCCGTCGCGCAGAGCCGCACGGACGGCGACGGGCGGATGCGGATCACGCTGGAACAGCCGCGATGACGCCGCGCCTGCCGCTGATCGCGATGGGGCTGGCGGCCTTGCTCGCCATGCCGACCGCCGCCGCGCTCGACGATCTGGCGACCGCCCGCGCCGATCGCGACGCCGCCCGTGCGGAGGCTGCCGCCGATCCGGTACCGCTCGCGGTCGCCGCGGCGGCCTTTCCCGCCGACGATGCCGCAGATGCCGCCCGCCGCCTCACCACACGCATCCGCGCCGATGCCGCGCGCGGCGGCGTATTGATCGAGAACCTCGCCACCGATCCCGCCGCGCCTGCGCCGCTCGCCATGCTGACGCTGCGCGCATCGGGCAGCGAGAAGGCGGTGGTGGCGTTTGCCGACGCGCTCGAACGCGGCGGCCCGCCGGTGCGGATGGCGGCGTGGCGGCTGAGTTCGGCACCGGGCGGGGTGCGGCTCGATGCGCGGCTGGTGGCGCCATGGCGGGGATGAGGCTGCGCGACCATGGGCTGATCGCGGCGGCGGTTCTGGTGGCGCTCGTCCTGCCGCCATGGCTGCTGCGCGAGGCCGATCACGGCGCCGCGCCGGCACCGGCCGTCGCGCCGCTTGCCGCCCCGGTCTCCCCGCCACCCTTGCGCGCCGCCTTTGCCCGAACGCTGTTTGCACCACCCGCCGCCGACGCGCTGCCCGACGACGCGCCGGTCCTGCTCGGTGTCGTCGGAAGGCTCGGCCGCGATGCCGTCGCGCTGGTGCGCGGTGCGGAGGGCACGCGCACCCTGTCTCCCGGCGACAGCGTCGATGGCTGGCAGCTGCGCAGCCTCGCGATCGACGCCGCCTATTTCACCCGCGGCGGACAGACGGCGCGCGTGCCGATGCCCGGCAGCGACGATCAGCGATAGGCCAGCCGCACTCGGGCCTCGTTGGAAAGCGTGCGATCCGACAACGGCGCTTCGTACGAGGTCCGCTTCGCCGACAGCCGCAGCGTCCGGGTGACGCCCGCACCCGTTGCCGTGGCGCCGGCCAGCGGATGTTCGACCATGTGGTAGAAACCGAAGCGCTTGCTGGCACAGCCGCCAATCGCGTCGAACATGCCGATCAACGGCATTGCCAGCAACGATGCATCCGCTTTCGCCATCGATACGGCCACCCGGCATTGCGCGCGCAGATCGCCCAGCCGCCGATCCTCGACACTGGTCCCGCTCGACAGGACGATCGGGCGCAGGCGCATCCCCTGCGACTGGACCGGCGCGGTCAGGAACCAGCGACCGGCCGGCAGCGTCGCGAACGCAACTCGGCCATCCGCATCGATCGTCACCGGCAATTGCCGCCCCGCCCCGTCGGTCAGCGCCAATCCGACGCCGGCCGCCGAAATCCGATCAGCCCCCCGCCATAGTTCGAACCGCAGCGTCCCTTGCGGCGCATAGCTCGGACGGTCTTCGGCAAAACGCCGTTGCGCCGCACGCAGCAGCTTCGCATCGACCCGCAACGGCTTGCCGGCGATGACGACGATGTCGGGACCATCGGGTTGGGCGTCCTGCGCCATGGCGGGCGACGCCACGACGGTTGCCACTATTAGAACCACCTGCCGCATTACCCGAACTCCCGATCGTTTCGGGACCGACATCACCCGCTAATTACGGCGGCACCATGTTCGGATCGCGACGCCGGCATTGCAGGTGGTCACATCGCGACGATGCGCGTTGCCAGCCGCTCCGCCTCCGCCCCATCATGGGTGACGTACAGGATCGGCAGCCGCAGCGTGTCGCGCAGCCGCTCGATCGCGACCATCACCTCCTCGCGCCGCCCGCGATCAAGCGAGGCGAGCGGTTCGTCCATCAGCAGGAACCTTGCGCCCGACAACAGCGCCCGCCCGATCGCAACCCGCTTCGCCTCGCCCCCCGACAGCGTCGCCGGCCAGCGATCTAGCAGATGCTCCAGCCCCAGCAGCGCGACCATGTCGTCATAGCCGATCGGCGGCGTGCCGCGCCCCATGCCATAGCGCAGATTGGCCGCGACCCGGCGGTGCGGAAACAGGCGCGGCTCCTGAAAGACATAGCCGCAGCAGCGAGCCTGCACCGCAACGTCAATCCCCGCGGCGCTGTCGAACAGCGTGACGCCCCCGACCCGGACATGCCCCGCCGCCGGTCGCAACAATCCGGCGACCATGTTGAGCACGCTCGACTTGCCGACGCCCGACGGACCGAACAGCACCGTCAGCCCGCTGTCGTGCCCGTCGTCTGGCACGACCGCGCCGACCACCGCCTCGCCCAGCCGCACGGTCACCTCGATGTCAAAGGACATGCCCACTCCGGCCGCTGCGCCGCGCCAGCGTTTCGGACAGGACCAGCGCGATCAGCGACAGCGCCACCGACATGCCGGCAAGCCGCACGACGCTGGTCTCGCCACCCGGCACCTGCAACGCGCTGTAGATCGCGATCGGCAACGTTGCCGTCTCGCCCGGCACGTTGGAGACGAAGGTGATCGTCGCCCCGAACTCGCCGAGCGCACGCGCGAAGCCCAGCACCATGCCGGCCAGCACGCCGGGCAGGCTGAGCGGCGCGGTCACCGTCCAAAAGACACGCGCACGCCCCGCACCCAGCGTCCGCGCGACGCTTTCCAGCCGCCGGTCGACACCCTCGATCGACAAACGAATCGCCCGCACCATCAACGGCAGCGCCATCACCGCCGCTGCGATCGCCGCGCCGGACCAGCGGAACAGCACGCTGACCCCAAACCAAGCCTGGAGCCAGCCACCGATCGGGCCGTTCGGCGCGAAGGCGAGCAGCAAGAGCCACCCGGTCACTACCGGCGGCAGCACCAACGGCAAATGAACGACCCCGTCGAGCAGCACCTTTCCCGGAAACCGTCCCCGCGCCAGCACCCATGCCAAGGCATAGGCGATCGGTAAGGCCGCCAACATCGCCACTCCGCCGATCTTCAGCGACAGCAGGACGATCGCCCATTCGCCGCGATCGAACGTCAACGTGCGGAGAAACCGTAGCGCACGAAAATCGCCTTGCCCGCCGGGCTGATAAGGAAGCGGCGGAAGCGCTCACCCTCGACGCTCCGCGACGCCTTCAGCCGCGCGATCGGGTAGACGATCGGCGGGTGGCTCGCCGCCGGAAAGATGCCGACGACCCGTACCTTCGCCGAAGCCTTGGCATCGGTCGCATAGACGATGCCGAGCGGTGCCGCCCCGCGCTCGACCAGCGCCAGCGCGGCGCGGACATTCTCGGCTCGGACTACCGACGGCGCGACGCGATCCCATGCGCCCAGCCGGGTCAGCGCTTCCTTGCCATAGCGCCCGGCCGGCACCGCATCGGGATCGGCCATCGCCAGTCGTCCGCCGTTCAACGCGCGCAACAGGTTGACGCCGGGCCGCAACGCCACGCGCAGCTTGCTATCGGCGGGAGCGACGAGCACCAGCCGGTTGCCGAGCAAATTGGTTCGGCTACCCGGTGCGACCAGCCCGCGCCGGTCGAGATCGTCCATCCATTCAACATCGGCCGAGACGAACAGGTCGGCAGGCGCACCCGCCGCCGCCTGCCGCGCCAGCGCCGAGCTGGCGGCGAAGGACAGGGTCGGCCGGACATGCCCGCGCTTCGCCCAGGCGTCCGCCGCGGCGTTCATCGATTCCTGCAGGCTGGCGGCGGCGAGCACCACCGGCGGCCGCGATTGCGCGACTGCGGCTCCTGCCAAAGTCAGCAGGGCGAACAGCCACAGGAACCAACGTTTCATCATACCCCCGGAGGCACGAGCGATCCGCCGCAGCAGATCGCCACGACGGACGGTCGGAATGGCGCGATCAGTCGCGCCCGGTCATCTGCCCGACGGCGTTGCGTCCGAACTGGGCGATCATCTCGCCGACCTCGCGTGCCTGCGATATCGATCGCGACCCCTGTTCACGCATATAATCCGACTGGATTTTCATGACTTCGTTCAGGTCGCGAGCCTGTGCGGCAGCGCGCATCGCCTTGAACGCTTCCTGCGTATTGGATTCGGCCTGCGACAGGATGGTCAGACCGAGCTGCGATCCCTGTTCGGTCATCTGCGTGCCCGCCGCCTGCATGCGCTCGCCCGCCGCCTTCATCTGGTCGGTCGCTTGTTTTGCCGCATCGAACGGACGGTCGGTATCGGTCATGTCGCTCTCCCTGTCGTCGTGCCGAAACCGGCGTTCCGCCGACGTTCGAATCGGCCAAAGGTTCCGCGACAAAATGCGATTCGAATCGCGTGGTACGAAACGAACGCGAAACGTTTGCAACCGGCGAAGGCGCTAATTTCCCTGCGGCAAACGGACTGAAAAAAAATTTTCGGGCTGCCGCACCGCATTAACCATACATCGCAACTGCGAAGTGCGGTCAAAAAAATCGTTCCAAATTGGCACGTGCGCAGGAAGCGACGGTTTTGCGTCGCGCAAATTTCATTGTGCGATGCAGCAAAACGTCCGGCGATAACGCCAATTTAGCCGAATGGATGACCATCACAAATTTGCAATCGTCCCGGTTTTGGAACAACCTGTCCCAGACAAGAACAAGGAGGGCGAGGATGCACACCAAATATTCCGGGCGAGCGACCATCGCCACCATGGTCGGAATGGCAGCGATCGGTTGGGCCGGCGTTGCGTTGACCGTGCAGATGGTTCTGAACGTTCTCGCCTGAACGGCGCGAACGATCGACCGAAAAGCGGCCGGTGCCTTTGAGGCGCCGGCCGCTTTCGTTTGTGCGCTATCGAAATGGATGCCCCCGGCCAGCAGTCGGGACCGGGGCCGGAATCAGTTTTCGTCGCCCATGCGTAGCGCGGCGATGAACGCTTCCTGCGGAATGCTGACCGACCCGTATTCGCGCATCTTCGCCTTGCCCTTCTTCTGCTTGTCCAGCAGCTTGCGCTTGCGGCTGGCGTCGCCGCCATAGCATTTGGCGGTCACGTCCTTGCGCATCGCGCTGATCGTCTCGCGTGCGATCACCTTGCCGCCGATCGCCGCCTGAATCGGAATCTTGAACAGGTGGCGCGGGATCAGTTCCTTCAACCGCTCGACCATGCCGCGTCCCCGCACCTCGGCCGTCCCGCGGTGAACGATCATCGACAGCGCATCGACCGGCTCTTCGTTGACCAAGATGCTCATCTTGACGAGGTCACCCTCGCGATAGCCGATCTGTTCGTAATCGAAGCTGGCATAGCCCTTCGACAGCGACTTCAGCCGGTCGTAAAAATCGAACACGACTTCGTTGAGCGGCAGTTCGTACGTCGCCTGCGCCCGCCCGCTGACATAGGTCAGGTTCAACTGGATGCCGCGCCGGTCCTGACACAGCTTCAATATGCCGCCCAGATATTCGTCGGGGACGTAGATCGTCGCCTTGATCCACGGCTCGCTGATCGTCTTGATCTTGTTGACGTCGGGCATGTCGGCCGGGTTGTGCAGGTCGATCTGGGTGACGCCGGCCGGATCGGGATGGGTCAGTTCGATCTGGTACACCACCGACGGCGCGGTGGTGATGAGGTCGAGGTCGTATTCGCGGGTCAGCCGCTCCTGAATGATCTCCAGATGCAGCAGCCCGAGGAACCCGCAGCGGAAGCCGAAGCCCAGCGCCGCCGAGCTTTCCATTTCAAAGGTGAAGCTGGCGTCGTTGAGCCTGAGCTTGCTGATCGATTCGCGCAGCTTGTCGAACTCGGCGGCATCGACCGGGAACAGGCCGCAGAACACCACCGACTGCACTTCCTTGAACCCCGGCAGTGCCTCGGCGGTCGGGCGCTTCGCATCGGTGATCGTGTCGCCGACCATCGTCTGCGCCACTTCCTTGATCTGCGCGGTGATGAAGCCGATCTCGCCGGGGCCGAGGTCGGGCAACTGCTCGATCTTCGGCCGGAATGCCCCCACCCGGTCGACCAGGTGCGTCGTGTCGGCATTCATGAACTTGATCTGCTGGCCCTTGCGGATCGATCCGTCGATCACGCGGATCAGGATGACGACGCCCAGATACGGGTCGTACCAGCTGTCGACCAGCATCGCCTTGAGCGGCGCATTCGCGTCCCCCTTGGGCGGCGGAATCTGCTCGACGATCGCGTCGAGAATGTCGTCGATGCCGATCCCGGCCTTCGCCGATGCGAGAACCGCGCGCGACGTGTCGAGGCCGATCAGGTCCTCGATCTCGCTCTTCACCTTTTCCGGTTCGGCGGCGGGCAGGTCGATCTTGTTGATGACCGGAATGATCTCATGGTCATGCTCGATCGACTGATAGACGTTGGCCAGCGTCTGCGCCTCGACCCCCTGCGCCGCATCGACCACCAGCAGTGCGCCCTCGCACGCCGCAAGGCTCCGCGACACCTCATAGGCGAAGTCGACATGGCCCGGCGTGTCCATCAGGTTCAGGACATGCCCCTTCCACTCCAGACGCACCGTCTGCGCCTTGATGGTGATGCCGCGCTCCTTCTCGATCTCCATATTGTCGAGCACCTGCGCCGACATCTCGCGCTCGGCGAGGCCGCCGGTCCGCTGGATCAGCCGGTCGGCGAGCGTCGACTTGCCATGGTCGATATGGGCGATGATCGAGAAATTGCGCAGTTTGTCGAGCGGAGTGGCCACGGTCACACATTCGAAAAGAGTAGGATGACTGCGCCCCTAGCAGTTTCCCCGCCAAAGCCAAACAGCGGCCATGCGAATCTCGCTTGCAGACCCCGAACCCGCCCGCTATAGGCGCGCCTCCAAGCAACGGCAGGCGCCTTTCGAGCGGCCCGCCGATACTCCGTCGGGGAGTAGCTCAGCCTGGTAGAGCACTGCCTTCGGGAGGCAGGGGCCGGAGGTTCGAATCCTCTCTCCCCGACCATTGGACATATTCGGTACATCGCATCGGCCCGCTGGGCGTCGGCCCTGCGAGGTGCAGCCTGATCGATCAAGCACGACGACCGTCGCCCTCTGCCGCTTTCCCCTCTCCCGGCGTGAAAGGGGCGGGGCAGCGGCGCAGCCGTGACGGGTGAGGGCGACCAAACCCGCTCGAATTCTAAACCCGGATCGTATCCAGCGGCGCCTTGAGCAGGTGCGGGCGCGTGGCGGCGATATGCAGGATCAGTTCGCCGAACAGCCCGTTGGCCCAGGCGAACCAGTCGCGGCTGAACTTGGCGGCATCGTCCTTTTCGAACGCCTCGTGCATGAAACCGGTGCCGGCATGCGTCCGCTTGAGCGTGGCGAGGCACCGAAGGATCGTCGCATCGTCGGTGGCGCTAAGCGCGCGGACGATCAGCGACATCGGCCAGATATAGTTCATGCCCTGATGCGGCCCGCCAATGCCTTCGCCGGCCGTGCCCTTGAAGAACCATGGGTTGGCCTCGCTCCACGCCGCCTTGGCGGTGCGCTGCCACCGTGCGTCGTCCGCCGGAACGCAGCCGAGCCAGGCGAGGCTCGACAGCGAGGGCACATTGGCGTCGTCCACGAAGATCGCATTGCCATAGCCGTCGACCTCATAGGCCCAGACTTCGCTGCCATCGGCGAGCCGCATCGTACCGTGCTGCGCGACCGCCGCCGCGACCTCGTCGGCAAGCGCGGTCGCGTCCCGCGCCAGCGCATTGTCGTTGCGGGCTTCGCTCGCGACCTGCGCCATTTCGCGCAGCGTCGTTACCGCGAACAGATTGGCGGGTACGAACAGCAGATATTGGCAGGCATCGTCGGAGGGGCGAAAGCCCGAATGGATCATGCCGTTCTTGACCGTCGGCGGGCCATAGCCGGCAAGCAGCGTCTCAGTCGGCTGGCGGCTCGCGCGCTGGAACTTGTACGGCCCCGGCCCGTCCTTTCGCTGCTGCTCGCGGAAGGTCCGCACGATCGCGCGCATCGCGTCGGCCCATTGCGCGTCGAACGGTGCCGGGTCGCGCGTCGCGGACCAATAGCCGTGCGACAGCCGCATCGAATAGCACAGCGAATCAATCTCCCATTTCCGCTCGGCGACGCCCGGCCGCATCTCGGTCACGTCCTCCTTCGCCCAGCCCAGCGACGTCGGGGCGGTCGGGTCCTCCATGAAGGCATTGGCATAAGGGTCGATCAGCACGCTGCGCGCATGCCGGGCGATCAGGCCGCGGAACAGCTCGCGCAGCTTCGCATCCCGTTTCGCCAAGTGGAGGTAGGATTTCACCTGCGCCGCCGAATCGCGCAGCCACAGGCAGGGAATGTCGCCGGTGATGACAAAGCTGTCGGGCTTGCCGTCGGCCATGCCCATCCGCACCGTCGTGTCGAGCGTGTTGGGATAGCAATTGGCGAACAGCCACGCGACCTCGGGATCGGCGATCATCCGGCTGACCCGTGCAATCTCCTGTTCGACCGCCTTGCTGACGAACCGGCGGTCGGCGGGAGCGGGACGCTTGCTGACAAAGCCGCCCTTCGCACCGGTCTGCGCAGCGGCGATCGGGGCGAGCGTGCCGGAGGCCAGCCCGGCGCCCAGCAGGGCACCCTGCGTCATCAACGTGCGGCGGTCGGTAAGCATCGGACAGTCTCCGTTATCCTGAAGGCTTGCGGATCGGGCGACCGCTGCCTCGTACTGGCAGGCGATCCAGTGCCGATGCTTCGGCATCGTTGCAACCATGCTCGCAAGTCCGCGCCGCGCATGTGCAGATTGCTCCGTCGTAGCAAATGCATGGGCCGGAGCCGATCGCGCGCCATTATACGGGTAGCGTTCCGTCCGATCGCTCCGACGTCGCTTTCCCATTGTGCAATGCAGCATGAAGACCATATCCTGTCCGGGCGGCCAGCGGGGTGCCGCGACGACAAGGTTCTCGACGATGGTTTCGCTCTCCACCACCATTTCCCGCCTGTCGCGCATGCAACCGCCCGGCGCGCGGCCGAGCGTGCCCGACCGGCTGCACGACCTGATCGGCTTCGCGCCCGATCCGGGCAATCTGCGCGCGCGGATGTACGTGCCCGCCGACCTGGAGCCCGGCGCCGCGCTGGTCGTCGCGCTGCACGGCTGTACGCAGGACGCAGCGGTCTACGACCATGGCACCGGCTGGTCGACGCTCGCCGACGCGCAGGGCTTCGCCCTGCTGTTCCCCGAGCAGCGCCGCGCCAACAACGCCAATATGTGCTTCAACTGGTTCGAGGCTGCCGACATCGCCCGCATCGGCGGCGAGGCTGAATCGATCGCGGCGATTATCGACGCGGCGGTCGCCGCGCACGGCATCGATCCGGCGAGGATCTTCATCACCGGCCTGTCGGCGGGCGGGGCGATGACCGCGGTCATGCTCGCCACCTGGCCCGAACGCTTCGCCGCCGGCGCGATCATCGGCGGCCTGCCCTATGGCACCGCGATCGGCGTACGCGCCGCGCTCGAACGGATGCGCGGGCAGAAGGCGCTCGACGCGCTCCCCATCGCCCCTGCCCCCGCCGTGCCGCGCGTCGCCATTTGGCACGGCACCGCCGACCCCACCGTCGTCATCGCCAACAGCGACGCGCTGGTCGAGCAATGGTGCCGCGTCCACGCATTGCCGCCCGAGCCGCGCCAGGGGCGCAGCGGCGCCAACTGGTCGCAGAGCATCTGGTGCGATGCGCAGGGTCACGCGCTGGTCGAGGAATGGCGCGTCGCCGGCATGGGGCATGGCGTGCCGATCGACCCGGCGAGCGGCATCGGCCATGTCGGTCCGTTCATGCTCGATGTCGGCCTGTCGAGCACGCTGGAGATAGCGCGCGGCTGGGGGCTGATCGATGCCGTCGAACGGCCGGCCGCCGCCGAACCCGCCGCCGCCCCGGCATCCAGGCCCGCACCGCGCGGTGCGAAGCTCGAACGCCTCACCCCCGAACCCGCCGCCGACGACCATGCCGCCGCCCATTCCGCCGGCACGGTGCAGGCGACGATCGAAAAGGCATTGCGCGCCGCCGGCCTGATGCGCTGACTTGCCGCACGGGGTCGGGCGCGGCACAACGGCCGAGTGCTCGCCCGCCCGCCCCGCCCCCGCTCGCGCGCGTCCCGCATCGCCGCCGACGATGCCGGCCGACGCGGTGAGCGCATCGCCGGCTGGTGGCTGCGGCTGAAGGGCTGGCGCATCCTCGCCCGCCGCGTGCGGACGAAAGCGGGCGAGGTCGATCTGATCGCACGGCGCGGCGCGATCGTCGCCTTCGTCGAGGTCAAGACACGCGCGACCGCCGCCGACCTCGACCACGCCATCGACGAACGCCGCCTCGCGCGGGTGGCGGCGGCGGCGGAGCTACTGGCGCCGGCCTATGCAGAGGGCTGCGACATCCGCATCGACGTCATCCTCCTCGCCCCCCGCACGACCCCGCGCCATATCGAGAATGCGTGGATCGGGTATTGAGTAATGTTGTGGTGGCTACCGCCAGTTGCAGACCATCAGTCCGGCACGTACGATGGCTGGAAGGAGATGTCCCATGCCTTCCCGCGCCTCAGCGTTATGGATGCTGACCGCCGTGCTGATAATAGCATATCCGGTTCTAAACTTCGTTTACTGGCCTGAGGTTTTGAAGTCAGGTGTTTTACCAACAGACGGCGACAGCATCGGCATACCAATGCTTGGCAGCTTGCTCGCAACGCTGGTCGCGTCGCCGATCGTCTTGGGCGTGGCGTGGATGTGTTATCGACGCTACAACCCAACCACCCGGTTGCTAGTTTTTCGTTTGGACCGACCCGTCCGCAGCGCTGTTGCGACAGCAATTTTCGGCATCAGCGCCGCTATTCTATGTTTGGGCGCGCTTGCTGACGCCGCTAGAGTGATGCCATGGTATGAGTATCTTTGGCCCGCATACATGATGCTGACATCGGCGTGGCTATTGACGCTGCGAGCTTCGTTTATTGACCAGTACACCGTTCAACAGGCGGAAGCCGAGCAGCTTTAATGTTGCCCGGCTTACAAGCGGAAGGTCGGCTTTCGATCAAATCAAGCCATTCCCGCTTTCCTACAGCCGCCCAGCCTGCGACCATCCTCGCTGGCCGCCATCCGCCCACGCTCTTTGACACCGCCGTACCGCTCCGATGCCCGTCGCGTGTAAGAACGCGGCAAGTGTGAACTTTGTGAACTTTGGCCGATTTACCCGCCGAACCCCGGCACTTCCGGCGGAATGGCCGCGTTGCGCCAGCGCTCTATCGGTACTGTGATCGGCACCGATTGCGCGCCTTCCTGTCGCTTGACCCGCTGGATCAACGTCGCGCCCTGCTGTACCGTCTCGCCGATCGTCGCGCGGGTACGGACCCAGTAATGGTCGGACTGGAAACGCGTGCCGCCGGGCGCGGTCACGTCCTCGCGCGCCAGATCGTCCTTCGACAAATAGCCCTGCCGGTTGCGCAGGGCCACCAGCCGCTGCGCCTTGGCCGGTTCGAACAGCACCGCCATCAATTCGGGCGTCGCCGCATTCAGGTTGATCGCGGTGTCGCCGGGCAGCGCGGTCACCATCCGCGCCAGCAGCGCCGCCTGTTCGGCGGGCAGGAATACGGCCAGCGGCCGCAGGTCCTGCACCGGCCCCTTCTCGCGGATCAGCGCGATCGCCGCGACCGCCTTCTCCTCCTCGATCCCCGCCGCCTTGGCGATGCGCAGGAACAGCAGCTGCGGGATCGGGTCCAGCTCGCGCCGCACCGAATTGACGTTGAAGCGCCCCTCGGCATCGGCGATGGCGAGGTCGAACCGCCCGCCCTCGATCGCGATGTCGTTCTCGCTGATCGCGCCCCATGGCTCGCCCGGATAGTCCGCCTCGGGCGCGACCTGCGCGTCGCGTTGCAGGGCCGAGAGCGCCGACAATTCGCCGCCGCGCACCACCGCCAGCGCCCGCGCCGCCTCGCGCGACCGGATCGACCGGTCGAGCGCCACCTCCTCGCGGTTGATCATCAGCAGGACGAGGCCGCTGGCAATCGCCACGAACATCAGCACGTTGACGAGGATCATGCCCGCCTCGCGCTCGAGCACCGGCCGGGTCATGCGGTCTTGGCCGGGATCGGCAGCGTCACGATCCGCCGCAAATTGCCACCGCCGGGACCGCCGACCTGCAGCTCGACCACCACCGCCCGCGGCCATTCGAGCGAGCGGTCAGGCGTGGGCGGCCAGCGGTCCAGCCAGCCGCCGTCGAAGTAACGCCAGCGTGCCGCCGTCACCTGATCGAGCACCAGTTGCGCCCGGCCATCAACCACGCGCAGCAACTGCCCGTCGGTCACCCGATAGCCGACCCCGATCGGCGGCCCGCCCAGTCCCGGCGCGCTCCGCCGGAACCGCAGCCCCGCCGCATCGCCGCCCAGCGGCCCCGGCGCGATCTGGTCGAGGTCGCTGGAGATCACCACCATCGCCCGTTGCAGGTCGGCGACCCGGTCGAGCCGCGCCTCGGTCCGCCCGTCGACGCCGATCACGCTGTCGACCAGCGCCAGCCCGGCCACCGCGATCAGCGCGAACAGGCCCAGCGAGATCATCAGTTCGAGCAGGGTGAAGCCCGCTTCCCCCGACCGGCGTGGGGTCATGCGCCGCGGCTCTCCGCCACCTTCTGATAGACGCCGTTGGTGGGGACGAGGATCGCGAAGTCGCGCGCGCAGCTCCCGTCCGATCGGAAGCGGACCCGTCCGGTCACCCCGTCGAACCCGGCGTCGCGCAACACCCCTTCGCGGGTCATCGCATCGGCCTCGCGCAATGTCCTCGCGATCATCGCCGCGTCGTTGCCCAGCGCCGCGATCGCACCGGGCTTGCCGCCGTTGCGCGCGGCATATTCGGTGGCGAAGGTCGCGAAGCGTTCGGGATCGGGGCTGGCGATCCACGCCCCCTCCAGCGCACCCGCCGCATCGGGCCGGTAATCGAGCGCCTGCATCGTCGCCAGCAACTGCATCCCCCGCGCCTTCAACGCCGGGGCCAGCGCCACCGCTGCGCCGGGTACGAACGCCGCATCGGCCTCCAGCCCCGCCGGCAACGCGCCGGCGACCGGCTGCACGACAGTGATGCTCAGCCCCAGATCAGCCTCCGCCGCCTTGGCCGCCGCCACCGATGCCCGCGCCCAGGGCGTCCCGTCATCGACCGCCAGCACGCGCCGTACCCCGCGCGACCGGGCATAGCCGAGGATCGCCGACGCCGCTTGTGTCGGGGTGATCCCGAACACGAACGCCGCGCCGCCGCGTGCTGCCGCATCGTTGGTCAGCGCCACCACCGGCACCGACACCGCCGCCGCCACTGCCCGCGTCTCCTCGGCGCTTAGCGGCCCCAGCAGCATCGTCGCCCCGCCCTTCACCGCCGCCCGCGCCGCGCGCACCGCGCCCGCCGCACTCCCGCCGGTATCGACGACCGACAGCGCAGTCACATCGGTTTCGGCGAGCCTCGCCGCATTGGCTATGCTAAGCCCCAGGCCGCTTCGGTCTCCGGTCAGCGGAACCAGCAACGCGGCGGAGCGCTTGGCCCGGCGCGCAGCCAATAGGGGGGAGGCGGCCCATGCCGCAGACGACAGCAGCATCGCATCCCGGAACAGCCCAAGCGTCGAGCGTCGCGATCGCATCACCGAGTCTTTCGAGGTTGCAGGCACGACGGCGTAGTATCCGCTTCGCCGCGCTCGGCATAGCCTCGTTCGTGGTCGCGATCGTCGCGACGCTGCCCGCCAGCTTGATCGTGGGCAATAACGACTGGCGCAGCGGCGTCGGCGGAACCGTGTGGAACGGCGAGGTCGGCATCGCCGGGGGCAGCCGCCTCGAATGGCATTTCGCGCCGCTTCGCAGCCTGACCAGCCTCGGCTTCGCGGTCGACTGGAACGCGACCGGCGCCGACACCGATCTCGGCGGACAGGCACTGCTGCGGCCGGGCGGGGTGCGGCTCGACCGGGTGGCGGGGTCGGCCGACGCCTCGCTGCTGGCCGCGCTGCAACCCAATCTGCCTTTTGCCTGCGACATGCCGTGGCAGGTCGATATTCCGGTCCTTTCGACCATCGCCGGGTCGGCGATGGCCCAGGGGCGCGTCGCGATCGATCCGGGCAGTTGCGTGACGCGCCCGGGCAATGTCGCCACGCCGACCCCGGCGATGCTGCTGACTGCCGAGCATATCGGCCAGCAATCGCGCATCCGCCTCGTCCCCGACAATCAGCGCCGCCGCACGCTGATGGACGCGACGATCAACGAGGACGGAACGCTGCGCTTCGCGATGACCGGCGACGGCGCGGCGATGCTGCCCTTTACCGGCCTGCCCGCAGGCGCCAGCGTGCAGGGCAGTTTCTGACCGGTCAGCGCGGCGGCAAGGCGAAGGGATCGTCGCCGCGTTCCTTCGACTCGGTCAGCAATTCGTCGCTACGCGACGGGCGCTGCTGCGTGGTCGGGGTCAGGAGGTCGGCCGAGCTCGGCGTCGCGGTCGCGCCATAGGGGGCGGGCGGCAGCGACGCGTTTTCCTGCGGACGCAGGTCGCGCCGCTGCCCGCAGCCGGCCAATGCCAGCGCGATGCCGAGCAAGGCGAGCGCCCGCATCACTGGCCCCGCGCGGCGGCGATGGCTTCGCGCACCCGTTCCGGCGCGGTGCCGCCAAAGCTCTTGCGGCTGGCGACCGAGGCATCGACGCTCAGCACGTCGAAGATACCGGCATGGATGCGGTCGTCGATGCCGGTCAGGTCGTCGATGGTCAAGCCATCAAGGCGGCAGTCCTTTTCCTCGGCCAGCTTGACCGCGCGGCCGGTAATATGATGCGCCTCGCGGAACGGCACGCCGGCTTCGCGCACCAGCCAGTCGGCAAGGTCGGTCGCGGTCGAAAAGCCGGTCTCCGCTGCCGCGCGCATCCGCTCTGGGCGGAAGGTCGCGCTTTCGACCATGCCGGTCATCGCCGCGATCGACAGCGCCAGCAGGTCGGTCGCCTCGAACACCGGCGGCTTGTCGTCCTGCATATCCTTCGAATAGGCGAGCGGCAGCCCCTTCATCGTCACCATCAGCGAGGTCATGCAGCCCATGATCCGCCCGCTATGCCCGCGCACCAGTTCGGCGGCGTCGGGATTGCGCTTCTGCGGCATGATCGAGCTGCCGGTCGACCATTGGTCGCTCAAGGACACGAAGCCGAACATCTGCGAGGCCCAGATGACGAACTCTTCCGCCAGCCGCGACAGGTGCAGCGAGCATTGCACGGCGGCGGTCAGATATTCGATCGCGAAGTCGCGGTCGCTGACCGAGTCGAGCGAATTGACCGTCGGCCCGGCAAAGCCCAGCGCCTTGGCCGTCGCGTAGCGATCGAGGGGAAAGCCGGTCCCGGCGAGCGCCGCCGACCCGAGCGGATTATAGTTCAGCCGCGCCCGCGCATCGGCGAAGCGCCCGCGATCGCGCGCGATCATGCTGTGATAGGCCATCAGATGATGGCCGAGCGTCACCGGCTGCGCGACCTGAAGATGGGTGAAGCCCGGCATCACCGTCGCGGCATGTTCCTCCGCCCGGTCGAGCAACGCTGCCTGCAACTGTCCCAGCGCCGCATCGACCGCGTCGATCGCGTCGCGGGTCCATAGCCGGAAATCGGTCGCGACCTGATCGTTACGCGAACGCGCGGTGTGTAGCCGCCCCGCGACCGGGCCGATCTTTTCGGCCAGCCGCGCCTCGGTCAGCATATGGATGTCCTCGAGCGTCAGGTCGTCCGGCACGCCGTGTTCGGCATAGTCCGCCGCGACCGCATCCAGCCCTTCGAGGATCTTCGCGACGTCCACCGCATCGACGATGCCCTGCGCACCCAGCATCGTTGCGTGCGCTTTGGACCCGGCGATATCCTGTCGCCACATCCGCTTGTCGAAGGGGATCGAGGCGTTTATCTCACGCATCACCGCCGACGGGCCTTCGGCGAAGCGCCCGCCCCACATGCTGTTGGAGCCTTCCATGCGCCCGGTAATCGCGCTTCTCCTTGGACTGAGCCTGTTCGTCGGCGCTTGCGATAAGCGAGCCGCCGCGCCGGAGCAAGCCGCCGCGACGGAGGACGGCACCGTCCCCGACGTCGCCGCACCCGCCAACAATGCCGCCCTCGAAGCCGCGGCCAAGGTCGATCGCAGCCACAAGGCCGACGCGATGCCGACCTACAAGTTTCAGGACGGCGCGGGGAAGGCGGTGACGCTGACCGATTTCCGCGGCAAGCCGGTGCTGGTCAATCTGTGGGCGACCTGGTGCGCGCCGTGCGTGCGCGAGATGCCGACGCTCGATGCGCTGACGGCGCGCGAGAAGGCGGCGCTGCACGTCCTGACGGTGTCGCAAGACATGGAACCGGCCAAGGTGCAGCCCTTTCTGACTGAGCGAAAACTCGCCAATCTGGTCGCCTATCGCGATCCCGATTTGCAGTTTACGACCGGCATGAACCTCAGTCTGCCGACGACGATCCTGTACGATGCAGCGGGCAAGGAAGTGTGGCGGGTAACCGGCGGCATGGACTGGGCCGGTGCCGAGGCCGCGAAGCTAATCAGCGAGGCGAAGGGGTAACGCGCCTGCGCTGGGATGACGTGCCGGGCTTACCGATCCGGCGCGCGTTCCGCAGGCGGCACTCCCGCCCCTTCGCCCGGCGCATCGTCGTCAAAATTCTCACCCTGCGCACCGCCGCCGGCATTGGCGCCGCTGCCATGCGCTTCGCCATTGGGGGCGACGAAGGCACGGCGACCGGCTTCCGGGGGAATTTCGCGGCCATCGTCGAGCGGCGTCGGGCTGGTCGGCCGCGCCTCGGCAGCGGCCTGTTCCGCCTGCCGCTCGCGATCATATTCCTGCCCCGAATAGCCGCTTGGCTGGTCGAAGGCGTTCAGCGGTTCGGTGCGACCCGGATCGACCTTGGGATGGGCGGGGGTGTCGGCCATGGCAATTCTCCTTGGCCGACATAACCGCTCGCGATCAGGCGACGTTCCCTGGCGCCGGCGGTTTGGCACGCGGTTCGAACCGGTCGCGCAGGCGCAGGCCGATGAACAGCATCGTCGGCCAGAACATGGTGTTGAGGATGTCGAGCGACGTATCCTCCCACCGCCACGACCCCCAATAGATCCGGTCGAGCACCTCATTGGCCAGTTCGGCCAGCGCGACCACGGCCAGGGGCACCGGCGTCGACAGGCGATAGCCGGTGACGATGCGGGTGATCAGCAGCACTGCCATGCCCGCATGGACATGCAGCAGGCTGTCGGCCATGCCGGTGCCGTCGCCGATCGCCTGAATCATCCGGGCGTAGAGTGCGGGTATATCCATCGCCGCCCGATGGACCGCACCGCCGCGAGGCACAAGTGGTTTGCGCTAATCCCGGTTAAGCCGTGCGGTCACCTGTGGGTCGAGCACCGACATGATGAAATAGGCCGCGGCCTGCTTCACCCGCGCCCACCAGCCCGATCGTTCGTGGTGCAATTGCCGGGTGACGCGCTGCGAATGGGCGACCTCGCGGTCCATATAGGCGCGCAGATGCGCGGCGAACGCCGCATCCTCCACCCGCAGCATCAGTTCCATGTTGAGGAACATCGAGCGCATGTCGAAATTGGCCGACCCGATATGCACCGCATCATCGGCGAGGAAGAGTTTTGTGTGGAGCTTGGTCGGCCGATATTCGTAGACCTCGATCCGGTGCCGTAGCAGGTTGCGATAGGTGAAGCGCGCCGCGAGCAGGGCGATGGCATGATCGGTCTTGGCGGGCACGACGATGCGCAACCGGGTCCGCTTCGCCGCCTTGTCGAGCCGGCGCATCATCAGCGGCCCCGGCGCGAAATAGGCGGCGATCATGTCGATGCGCTCGCTGGTACGGATTTCATGCTTCACCGTCCGCGCCCAAGGTGACAGCCGCCGCGACGGCCCGCCGAGCAGCCAGCGGATCGGCCCGCTCTCCTCGCTCCATTGCCGCAGCATCCGCGACAATTTGCGCAAGGGTGCGCCCGGCAGCGCGGTCCATGCCTTCAGCGCGTCGAAATAGCCCGCCAGCCGCCCCGCCGCCGGCCCTTCGACCAGCAGCCCCAGATCACGCCACGCCCGTTGCTCGACGGTGCCGAAATAGGCGTCCTCGATATTGAAGCCGCCCACGATCACCCGCGCTTCGTCGGCCAGCGCCAGTTTCTGGTGATTGCGCAGCAGATAACGCCGCCCGATCCGCGGCACGAACACGCAGACGTCGCCGCCAGCCTCGCGCAACGGTCCGAAGAACCCGCGACTCGCCGCCGCTTCCGCGCCCAGCCCGTCGACGATCAGCGCGACCCGCACCCCGCGCCGGGCCGCTTCGACCAACGCATCGCGCACGCGCGTGCCGGCACTATCCTCTTCCCAGATATAGAACAGGATGCGCAACGACCGGCGCGCACCGGCGATCAGGGCCAGCAACGCATCGAGCCGCACCGGTCCTTCGGTCAGCAGCGTCAGGCGGTTTCCGGCCACGGTGAAAGTCGGTTCGCCCGCGCCGTCCATGTCCTCTCCCATCCGTTGTCCTTGCGTAACGGCCGGCGCGCGGGCGAGTTTCATTGACTTTGCGGAGGGCGACGGTTACACGGCCTGCTTTCCGATACCCTCCGTTTTTGCAAGGAAGGCGTTTCATGGCGCGCGTCACCGTCGAGGATTGCGTCGACAAGATCCCCAACCGTTTCGATCTGGTGTTGATGGCCGCGCAGCGCGCCCGCCAGATTTCGGGCGGTGCCGAACTGACCCTCGATCGCGACCGCGACAAGAATCCGGTTGTGGCGCTGCGCGAGATCGCCGAGGAAAACATCACCCCTGATCACCTGCGTGAATCGGTCATCACCTCGATGCAGAAGGTGCAGATCGACGACGAAGAGGCACCGGACGAACTGGGTTCGCTGGCCGCGTCGGCGGAGGCCCTGCGCCTCACCGCCGCCGCGCCGCCGCGCAACCAGAATGTCGGTGGCGATTACGACGGCTAAGGTCGACGAATCGACGAAACACAAAGGGCGGTCCTTCGGGGCCGCCTTTTTTGTTGTGACGCTTCTCACCAGTCCGAACCGTTCGTGCCGAGTAGGGGCTGAGCGCGCATCGAAGCACTTCGCCGTGGACGACCCTGCGAAACGCCATTTGCACGAACTCGCCGGCACTTGGCACGAACGGCCTCAGCGGGATCGAAGCATCATTCCCGCCGCGCTCCCGGCCGGCTGCCCAGCGCGTCGAGCGCGTCGGCATTGCGGCGCCCCCAATCGTAGAGCAGCGTTACCGGCTCGACGAAGCGCTGTCCCAGATCGGTCAGGCGATCTTCGACCGCGGGCGGCATGACCGCCTGCACCTCGCGCTCGATCAGGCCGATCGCCTCCATCTCGCGCAGCGTCTGTGTCAGCATCTTCTTGGAGATGCCCGGCAGGCTGCGCAGCAACACGCCGGTCCGCGCCGCCCCGCCATGCCGGGCGTGGAGGGTGTGCAGCACCATGCTGGTCCATTTGGTCGCAAACAGCGACAGGACGCGGCGCGGGGCACAATCCTCGCGCCATTCGGCTTCGTCCGATCCGGGCTGCATGACTGGGTACCTTCTGGTGCCTGGGGCGGGGCCGGTGCCGTCTTCAACCCCGGTGCGATCGTGCCTAGCTGGCTGGCTTCGTTGGGAAAAGGAAGTTTGGACATGACGAAGACGGCTTTGGTGGTGGGGGCGAGCGGCATCGTCGGCAGCGCGACGGCCACGCTGCTGAACGCGCAAGGATGGACGGTGCACGGCCTCGCCCGCCGCCCGATCGCACAGGCGGGCGTACGGCCAGTCGTCGCCGACCTGTCCGATGCGCAGGCGACGCGCACGGCGCTCGCCGACCTGCACCCTGATGCGGTGTTCATCACCACCTGGGCACGGCAGGACAGCGAGGCGGAGAATATCCGCGTCAACGGTGCGATGGTGCGCAACCTGCTCGACGCCCTGCCCGCGCCCGATCGTCCGCGCCATGTCGCGCTGGTCACCGGCCTCAAACATTATCTCGGGCCGTTCGAAGCCTATGGGCAGGGCACGCTGCCGCAGACGCCGTTTCGTGAGGACCAACCGCGGCTCGACATCGCCAATTTCTATTATGCGCAGGAGGACGAACTCTTCGCCGCCGCCGCGCGCGACGGCTTTACGTGGAGCGTCCACCGCCCGCACACCGTGATCGGCAAGGCAGTCGGCAATGCGATGAACATGGGGACGACGCTCGCCGTCTATGCCACGCTGTGCCGCGACGCAGGCCGGCCGTTCGTCTTCCCCGGCTCGGCGGCGCAGTGGCAGGGGCTGACCGACATGACCGATGCCGGGCTGCTCGCCGAACATCTATTGTGGACCGCCCAAACCGATGCCGCGCACGATCAGGCGTTCAACGTGGTCAATGGCGACGTCTTCCGCTGGCAATGGATGTGGGAACGCATCGCCGACTGGTTCGGGGTCGAGGCCGCGCCGTTCGACGGCACGGTCCGTCCGCTGGAACGTCAAATGGCGGACGATGCCCCGCGCTGGACGGCGATCGCCGCGCGCCATGGTCTGGCCGAAGTCGATCTGCACCGGCTGGCCTCGCCATGGCACACCGACGCCGATCTCGGCCGCCCGATCGAAGTGGTCGCCGACATGTCGAAGAGCCGGCGGCTGGGTTTCACCGGCTATCGTGCGACCGACGACGCGTTCTTCGCCCTATTCGAACGGCTGCGCGCCGACCGGATCATTCCGTGAGCGTCTCCGGGGACGGTTCGTCCGTCCCCGCCCCGGCCCCGGTATCGCGCCGCCCCTTGAAGTTGGTGGCGATCACATACCATTCGGACGAATCCTTGCGGCTCGCCGGTGGCTTGGCATGTTTCACCGCCTGGAAATTGCGCTTCAGCTCGGCGACCAGTTCGTTGTCGGCCCCGCCCGCCAGCACCTTGGCGACGAAATCGCCGCCGGGACGCAGGATTTCGCAGGCGAACATCACCGCCGCCTCGACCAGCGCCATGGTGCGCAGGTGATCGGTCTGCGGATGGCCGACGGTGTTCGCCGCCATGTCGGACAGGACGAGGTCCGCCTCCCCGCCCAGTTCCTCGCGCAGCCGGTCGGGGGCGTGATCGGCCAGAAAGTCCATCTGCAGGATCGTCACGCCGTCGATAGGGTCGACCGGCAATAGATCGATGCCGACCACGGTGCATTCCGGCCGCACCTTGCGCACGACCTGCGTCCAGCCGCCGGGCGCGATGCCGAGATCGACGACGCGTTTGACGCCGCGCAACAGCTTGAAGCGCTCGTCGAGTTCGATCAGCTTGTACGCGGCACGGCTGCGATAGCCCTCCGCCCGCGCCTTCTTCACATAGGGGTCGTTCAACTGGCGTTCGAGCCAGCGTGTCGACTGGGCCGAGCGCGAGCGTGCGGTGCGCACGCGCTGCCGGCCGGGGGGGCTTCCGCGGGTCATCGGGTTCCTGCCATCAAACGGCGCAGGATTCCTTCGCGAATCCCACGGTCGGCGATCCCTAGCCGCTCGGCGGGCCAGAGCGCCAGAATCGTTTCAAGGATCGCGCAGCCTGCGACCACCAGATCGGCGCGCTCGCTGCCGATACACGGCACCGTGCCCCGCTGCGCAAGGTCCATCCCCGCCAGTCGCTGGCTGACCGCCAGCATCGCATCGGCCGGTACGATCAGCCCGTCGATCTGCGACCGGTCATAGGCGGGCAGGCCGAGATGGACGCTCGCCAGCGTCGTCACCGTGCCGCTGGTGCCGAGCAGGCGGCGCGGCTGGTCGGTCATCGGCAGGCGTTTGGCGAAGGGCGCGAAACTTTCCTCGACGCATGCCCGCATCCGCGCATAGGCGCCCGACGCCATCGGCGCGGCGCGGCCACCGCCCAGACTCTCGGTCAGCGACACCACGCCCCATGGCGCCGAATGCCAGTCGAGCACGCGCGGAACCGGACCGGTCGCGTCGAGCAGCACCAACTCGGTCGACCCGCCCCCGATATCGAACACCAGCGCGGGGCCGGTGCCGGGTTCGAGCAGCGCGTGGCAGCCGAGCACCGCAAGGCGCGCCTCTTCCTCGGCGGTGATGATGTCGAGGTGGATGCCGGTCTCCGCCAGCACCCGCTCGACGAACGCCGGGCCGTTGCTCGCGCGACGGCACGCCTCGGTCGCGACCGAGCGCGCCAGCGTCACGTCGCGACGCTTGAGTTTTTCGGCGCAGATCTTCAGCGCGGCGACGGTGCGATCCATGGCGAGATCGGACAGGCGACCGGTCGCGGCCAGCCCCTCCCCAAGTCGCACGATCCGCGAAAAGGCATCGACGACGGCAAAGCCGTCCCCCTGCGGCCGGGCGATCAGCAGCCGGCAGTTATTGGTGCCCAGGTCGAGCGCGGCATAATGACGCGCGCCCGGCCAGCGCGGGCGCGCTGGCGTATTCGGTGCCGGGCGGGAAGCGCCACGCGCTCCCCGGTGCGGCAACCGGGCGGACATATCCCCCATGCCGTCACTCGCTTTATGTTCTATCCGTCACGGCCGAACGCCGCTCGGTGTCTGACAGACAACCTAGCGAAGCCGGTCGCGATCGACAAGGCGTTGCGACGAATCGCATGATTCGGCGTTGACACGCTTCCCGGTCCAGCCTATCGGACCGCCCTCGCTGCGACGCTGCCCTGTCGTCTAAAGGTAAGACCACGGACTCTGACTCCGTTAATTGAGGTTCGAATCCTCACGGGGCATCCAGCGACCTGTCCTTCGACATCGAAACCGGAACTCCTTCATGGGAGCAGGCTGCGGACGGCATCCGCTTTGGTCTTGGCCGAACATATTCCATGAGGGTGCGGGCGTGAGCGGGCCGGCAAGCGGTGACGTCACCTGGGGAAAATGGCGCTTCACCACCGAGCGACTTTCCGAGCGTTCGGCCCGTGCGACCCGGCAGATTGGCGTTGCGCTATCAGCCAGATCAGGCACTTAATGGCTATTCGAAAATGAATACGCAGGAGGATGCTGCAATTCCGGGAGCGATCGCATTGCAAGCTTCCGTTGGCGGGCGATCCGTTGCGCGACGGCATATCGCGAACGGCATCGGTCGCCACGGTCGAACGCACCCTGACACGAAGGCCGGCAATCGGTATGACCAACCAGATGGCGTGTACGCCGAATGTGTAACCGCACCTCGTCCGGCCCGGTACGACGGCAACGACGGTACGCCGTCCCTGACACGGCAAGGCACACCGCATACGGACCCCTATCGATGGAGCGGGTTGCATGAGTGGCGGTGACATACGGCTCGTGACGGCCGCGGTCGCGGGTATCGCGCTGGCGATCGTCATGATTGTGCGCGGCCGGCTTCACCCCTTTATCGGTCTGTTGTGTGGCGCCTTCACGGTCGGGCTGCTCGCCGGACTGCCGCTGGTCGACACCGCCAAGGCAGTACAGAAAGGGGTAGGCGATATCATCGGCGGCACCGGGCTGGTGGTGTCGCTCGGCCTGTCGCTCGGCGCGATGCTGCAATTATCGGGGGCGGCAGCGTCGCTCGCGACCGGCGCGCTGCGGCTGACCGGTCCGCGCGCGGCGCCATGGGCGACGCTCGGCATTGCGATCGTCATCGGCCTTCCGCTGTTCTTCGAGACGGGGCTGGTGCTGCTGCTGCCGATCGTCGTCGCGGCCGCGAAAGAAATGGCTGCCGATGCGGATCCGGCTGCCCGGGACAGCGGCAAGTTGCGCCTGATCATGCCTGCGCTCGCCGGCCTCGGCGTGGTTCACGCGCTGGTGCCGCCGCACCCGGGGCCGTTGCTGGCCGTCGAGACGTTGAACGCCAATCTCGGGCTGACCATGTTGTACGGCACGTTGATCGCTATCCCGGTCGCGATCCTCTCCGGGCCGGTGCTTGCGCACTTCGTGACGCCGGGGATCAGACTAGCCGAGCCGGTCCCGAGCGATCCGATTGGCCAGCTTGCGACCCCATCCCGTAGCAGGGCGCTGTTCATCGTCCTGCTGCCGATCGCCCTGATCGCGGCGGGCGAACTCGGCAAGCTGGTGCCTGGCCTCGAAGGATCGATGCTGCTCGACGCGGCGGCCAATCCCGTCATCGCGCTGCTTCTTGCCAATCTGCTGGCGATGCCGGTCCTGTTCGGGCGACGCTTCCGAGAGGCGGGTGTCCAGGAGTCGATCTGGCATCAGACGATGGGCGCGGCCGGCGCGATCCTGCTCGCGATCGGGGCCGGCGGCGCGCTGAAGCAGGTGCTGGTCAGCGCCGGCCTGTCCGATCTGCTCGCCCGTACCGTCATGGCCTACTCGATATCCCCGTTGCTGCTCGGCTGGCTGATCGCGGTCGGCATCCGTCTGGCCGCGGGATCGGCGACCGTCGCCACGATCACCGCGGTAGGGGTGATGCCGGGCGTGGTTGCCGCCTCCGGCGCCACACCGGAGCTGGTCGTGCTGGCGATCGGCGCGGGTTCGGTGTTCTTCAGCCATGTGAACGATCCGGGCTTCTGGCTGGTCAAGGGCTATATGGGCACCAGCACCGCCGACACCTTTCGGACATGGTCGCTGCTGGAAACGGTGATCTCGGTCGCCGGGCTCATCTTCGTTATCGGTCTCAGCTACATCGTCTGATCCCGGGCGAGAACGGTCACGCGCCCGGAGCAGAGGACGGCGACCAAGTACGATGATCTCAAGACGCCTTCGATATGCGGACCTCCGACACGCGAAGCGAACCACCGCTTGCGTTCAGGTTCAACCTCGCCGCATTCGATGGCGCCGTGATGCGTTCGGACAGCACGCCGTCACCATCGTTGACGAACACTTCGATCGAGGCGGTATCGAGGAAGATGCTGACGGCCACCCTGCCGTCAGCGGCGTCGCATGGGATGCTGCGATTCTGGCGCCACGCGGCATGGTCGGGTGCGTCGGGGCCGCTGGTGTCGCGCTTCACGAATAGCCGGTTGTCGCGCAGTTCGAAGCCGATCTGGGTGAAATAGCCGTCGCCGCCACGCACCGACAGCCATGCCCCGCCCGGCCAGTCGGCACCGACGCGGGATAGCGTCAGATCGATCCGCCCGGCAACGACTTCGGCACCAGCGGGCCAGACATAGTCGCTGCCGTCGGTGATCGTCTGATCCGTTCCGACCACCGTCGTTTGGAAGACGCCGTTCTGCGCCGCGATCGGCGTCATGCGCAGGCGTGGCGAACTCCCGGCGGCGCGTTGCAGCCGGAGGTTCCGGACGATGGTCAATTGCCCGCGATAGCCGGCAGGGGCGGCCGGCTGGTTGGCATAGGCCCAGTTGTTCATCCACCCGATCGTCCATGCCCCGGCCAGCGGATCGGCGGCCGTCGCATCCTGCCACACCACCGCGGCATAATAATCGGCGCCGCCGTCGAGCCATTGGCCCGCCGAGCTGTCGGCGATGAAGCCGGTCCCGTCGAAGCTGCCGACCCAGTAATAGGTGCCGCCGGTGAAGCCGCTACCGGTCCCGTCGCCGCCGACCAGCAACACCCATTTGTCGGCGGTCGTCGTCCCGTCCGCTTCGTACAGATGCAGCGGGAACAGGTGCGAACATTCCATCACACCGCCGACCAGAGTCGACAGGAAGCCGCTGGCATAGCTCCACTGTTTCAGGTCGGGGGAGGTGTAAAAACCGATCTTGCCCTCTTCCGACAGGGTCATCACCCAACGCGCCGTGGGCGCGTGCCAGAACACGGTAGGATCGCGGAACGGCTTGTTGCCCGGGAAATTGGGATGGACGATCGCGTGAAAGGCAAAACTTGCCCCGTTGTCGCGCGAATACCACAAGGCGGTCGACTGGTTCTGTCCGGCAGCGTTGTCGGCGGGCATCGTCGCCAGCGCGATCAGCGTCCCGGCGCCGAAACCGGCGGTATTGGCGGTATCGATCACTGCGCTGCCGCTCCACACGTCACCGAACGAGGTGGTCCGCCGGGGGATCGACACGCCGCGATCGGTCCATGTGACCAGATCGGTCGACGTCCAGCGCCGCCATTCGGTACCGCCGTTCGGCCAGGTCGGGTTGTAGAGCGCCCACATCGTCCAGCCATCGCCGATGCGGACGGGACGCTGCGGATCGTTGATCCACCCGCCATCGGGCGCAGCGATGTGATAGCGGGGCCGTCCGCTGACGCTCGTCGCCGTCGGTGTCGGCGTCGGGCCGGGCGTAGGGGTCGGTGCCGGGCCGGCGACGGAGACGCGTCCCCCGCCCCCGTCCCCCGATGCCCCGCACCCAGGCAGAAGGGGCAAGGTCGCGATCAGGCCGAGCGTCTGACGTCGTGAAACGATCGAATTCATGGCAAAATCCTCTCCGCGCGCGACGGATGGCCGCGCGGCATGGTTCGCGCGTCGCCTGTGCCGGCGGTTCGCGCGGAATGGTGGCGGCAGGAAGGGCGGCGGCGTGGTCGGTACGCCGCCGCAAGTGGGTTACATCTTGAAGCGAACGCCGAGGCTGAAATACCGCCCCTCGATCCGCAGGTCGCGGCCGAACGATTGGGTTTCGTTGTAGAAGCGGTAGTTCTTGAACGGCTGCGCCAGGATGTTGCTCACATTGGCGACCAGCGAGATATTCTTGAACGCGTCATAGCTGGCCGAAAAATCGAGTCGGGAGATCGGCTGCACCAGCTCGCCCGCATATTGCTCTTCGTTGATGTTGCGGTTGTAACTGGTGACGTGACGCGAACGCCAGTTGTACGACAACCGGGCCGAGATGCCGGCCTTTTCGTAGAAGCCGGTCAGGTTGTACGCCCATTTCGACAGGCCGGTGATCTCCACCTGCCGATCGCCCTCGCCCAGCACCTGCGGCAACTGGTTGGTACCGTCGAGATAGGTGACATTGCCCTGCACGCCGAACCCCGACAGGGCACCGGGCAGGAAGTCGAAAAAGGTCTGCAGCGATGCCTCGACGCCCTTGATACGACCGTCGCCGGCATTCTCGGGTCGGTTGAGCTGCACCCGGCCATAGACGGGATCGTTCACGACCTGGGTGTAATAGCCGATGAAGCCGTTGAGATCGCGATAGAAGGCTGCAACCGAAGCCGATCCGTTCTTCGAGAAATACCATTCGAGCGATGCGTCGTAATTCTTGGACGTCAGCGGACGCAGGTCGGGATTGCCACCGAAGCCGGTCGCGTCGAACACGGGTGGCGTGCCGTCCGGCCCTACGCTGTTGCGGGTGATGTTGATCGACGGGTTGAGCTGGCCGAAGCCCGGCCGGGTCCGCGTCTGGGTATAGCCCAGCCGCATCTGCCATTCGTTCGAGAAGCGGACCCGGGCGATGGCGGAGGGCAGAACGTCGACATAATTCTGCCGCGTGGTGCTCGGCACGATGCCGACCGTACCGTCCGCGGCCTGCACCCGGCTGAACCCGCGATAGGTGCCGTCGGTATTGACGATGCGCGCGCCGACCGTGCCGTCGATCCGCACCCCGCCGACATCCATATCGAACTTGCCCTGGCCATAGGTCGCATAGCTCGCCTCGCTGGCGGTGAAGCCGCCCAGCGGATCGAACGGGATCTCCGCTGTCGCGAACTTCGTCACCGCCTCGCGGATGCCGTTATCCCACGGGAACAGCACGGTCGCACGCTGTACCGATTGCAGCGCCAGCAGCCGCAGCGCCTCGCCATTGTCGCGAATCCCTTCGCGACTGGGGGCCAGCCAGTTCTGGAACCGCTGCGGATCACCGCGGAAGCCGTCGGTGATCAGGCCCAATGGGCCGCTCGGCAGGCTGTCGAGCGCGATGTTGAGGCCAGCAGTATAGGCATAGCGATTATTGTTCTGCGACGACGCGTTGCGGTCGCTGGCGCGGAAGCCGAATTGCAGGCGCGGCAACCAGTTCCAGTCGGTTTCGAGGTCGAGGTCGATCCGACCCTGCACCCCGTCGCCCTTGGTCACGAAATCGCGCTGGTAATAGCCGCGCCAGCGGGTGTTGGCGGGATCGTCAATGGCATAGCCGCCAAGGTCGAACACCGCCGATCCGCGCACGTCCCAATCGACATTGATCGTCGGCGCGGACGCGAGCTGCGCGTCGAGGCTGTATTCCGACGCCTGATACTTGCTGTTGGTATAGGCGAAGTCGCCCGACAGGATCGCGCGGCCGGTGGTCCATTTGAAACCGGTCGCCGCCTGCCACGTATCGGTGCGGTCATTCTGGGTCGAGCGATAGAATTCGGGGACATAGCCGCCGGTCTTGGTAAAGCTGGCCGCCTTGTCCGGCTCGCCCTCCACCAGCACGACGTTGCTGAGCGTCGGGGCTACGCCGTTCGCGTCGCGGCGTTCGAAATTGACGTTGAACGCGTCGCGCAGCACTTCCCCGCGATAGGCCTGCCACAGCCCCTCGGCGAAGAGTTCGAGGTTCGGCGTCGGGCGCCACTGGATCGTCCCGTTCACCGCCGGGCGATGACGTACGCCCTTTTCATAGAAATTGCCGGCATTGGCGGGAAAGCGGAAGTCGTTACCGACGCCGGGCGTCGTGACCGTCAGGTCGTCCGCCGAATCGTTCGCGCCGAACCCGCGCGGCGAGATGACGGCGGAATCGGCATAGCGATCGGCGTTGCGATAGGTGGTGCGGACATAGCTGACATTGATCAGCGCGCCGATTTCCCCGATCGGCGTGTCCCAGCGCTTGGTCAGTAGCAGGTTGCCGGCTGGGTCGAACGCCTTCGCCTGATCGTTGTAGGATGCACGCAGTTCGCCCGCGATCTCAGTATCCTTGACGTCGAACGGACGCCGCGAGCGCAAATTGACGAGCCCGGCCAGGCCCGGTTCGATCAGGTCGGACGTACCCGACTTGTACACCTCGATCCCAGCCGCGACGCCGGCCGGAAAGTCCTGCAAATGCAGCACCCGGTCTTCGGCCGAGAAGAATTCGCGACCGTTGAAGGTGGTGGCGACGTCGGGCAGGCCGCGCACCAGGATCACGCCGGCTTCGTCATTATAGCGCTGCACGGTAACGCCGGTAACGCGGGCGATCGCTTCGGCCGCGTTGTTGTCGGGCAGCTTGCCGATATCGTTCGACACGATCGCATCGACGATCGAGGACGAATTGCGCTTGATCTCCTGCGCCGATCCCAGCGCGGCGCGGTATCCGGTGACGATGATATCGGCGCCACCGTCATTTTCGGGCGCGGCCTCCGCCTCGGCCTGCGCGGTGCTGTCCTGCGCGGCGGCAGGGATCGCGGCCAGCGGGATCAGCGCACTGGATGTCAAAAGGGCGAGCAAGGTCTTCGGCATAAATCCTCCCAGATTTCCGTTATTTTTTGTCGGTAATGGTCGTCGTGCTTCGGCCGGGTGTTCAGCCCGGTGCGATCGTCCCGGTCATGGCCGCGATCCCCCGTTCATCGGCCATGCCTGCATCGTCAGCTTTGCGCTGCCGCCGCGCGCGCTGGCGCTCCAGCGCAACTGCCCGCCGCCGCGAAAGAAGCGGTCGGTGATGGTGCGCGTGCCGTCGCCGACAAACACTTCGAGGATCGACTGGTCGGCCAGCACCCGAAGCCGCACGCGCTTGCCCTTCAGGTCAACCGGCGCGACATGGCGGTTGGCGAAACCGTCATGGAAATGCGGCCCCGACCGGGTACGGTCGATGAACACCTCGTCCACGCCCGGGTTCACCCCGACCAGCGTCTGATAGCCCTGTTCATCGGTCAGCGCGATCGTGACCTGTTCGGCGGTGCCGGTGTCGAGGTCGAGCAGGAGATCGGCCGAACCGCCCGCCACCGGCAGGTCGACCGGCTGTTCGCCGAGCGTACCGCTGAACGCCTGCGGCGCACCCCGCAGGCCCGCCACCTCGCGCACCGGCGCCTGCGCGATGCGATAGCCGGCGGGCGTCTTCTTCAACGTCACTTCGCGCGGAACGGTCATCAACCCGCGCGCCGGCCAGGTCGGGATCGCCTCGGCATAGCGCCAGTCATTGGCCCAGCCGATCCAGATGCGGCGCGGGTCGTTCTTGGGCAGGTCGTTCCACGACACGGCGGCATAGAAGTCCGCACCGTAATCCATCCACTGCGCCTCGCCCGGCCAGCCCGGCACGGGGGTGAAGCGCTTCCCGTCGAAATCGCCGACGAAATATTGGCCGCCCGAACCGCCGCCGACGGCATTGTCGCCGAGGTTGATGCCCAGCACCCAGCGCTTCTCGCCGGGCGCACCGCCTTCGACCGGCAGTTCGAACAGGTCCGGGCATTCCCAGTTCTTGCCGCGTCCGCCCGCCGGACCGAAGCTGCTGGCGAACGTCCATTGCTTCAGGTCGGGGGAAGTGAACAGCACGGCGCGGTTCTCCAGCGCCATCACCGCCACCATCACCCAGCGCTTCGTGGCTGCGTGCCAGAACACCTTGGGATCGCGAAACTCGGGCGATCCGACGCTCAGCACCTCGCCATGCACCGTCCACGTCCGGCCGCGGTCGTTGCTATAGGCGACATATTGCGACTGCAGCTTCGCCTTCGGATTATGGCCGGTATAGATCGCGACCAGCGGCGGTTTGCCGTTCCTGCCAAAACCGGTCGTGTTGTTCCAGTCGACCACTGCGCTGCCCGAAAACGCCATGACATCGGCGGTCTCGGGGATGGCGATCGGCAGTTCTTCCCAATGGACCAGATCGCGGCTGACCGCATGGCCCCAGTTCATATGGCCCCAGCGGTCGCCATGCGGGTTATACTGGAAGAACAGATGATATTCCCCGTCATAATAGACGAGGCCGTTGGGGTCGTTCATCCAGTTGCGCGCGGGCGCGAAGTGATAGGTCGGGCGCGGATCGGGCCGCTGGGCCGAGGCGGCGGTGGCGAGCGCGACGCCGGCCATGGCAAGGATCGCGAGCCGCTTCATGCCGCCCGCCCCTTCAGGTCCATATCCTCGAGCGCGACGCCGTTGGTCTCGGGCATCACCCGCACTGTCCACAGCAGCTGCAACAACATCATCGCGCCGAAAAAGGCGAAGACCCATCCGCCGACCGCGCTCGCCACGATCGGAAACAGCCAGGTGATCGCCGCCGCCGCGACCCAGTGGGTGGTCGACCCCAGCGCCTGCCCCTTGCCGCGCACCGCGCTGGGGAAGACTTCGGAAATGAAGACCCAGATCACCGCGCCCTGGCTGATCGCGAAGGCGGCGATGAAGGCGAGCAGCCCGCCGAGGATCAGCGTGCCGTTGGGAACGCTGCGTTCGAGCTGCCATCCGACCAGCAACAGTGCGGCGGCGCAGACGATCGATCCGACAAACAACAGCGGGCGGCGGCCGAACCGGTCGATGAAGAACAGGGCGGCCACGGTGAACAGCAGGTTCGTCCCGCCGACCGCGATCGACTGGAGCAGCGCGCTGTCCGCCCCGGCGCCTGCCAGTTCGAAGATGCGCGGCGCGTAATAGAGCAGCGCGTTGATGCCCGACAACTGGTTGAACATCGCAATGGCGATGGCGCAGGCGACCGGAAAACTATGCGCCGGCTGGAACAGCCGTGCATCGGCCTGTCCGGCGTCGCGCCGTTCGGCGGCTTCGATCCTCGCCAGTTCGGCCTCGGGGTCGAGGAATCCGAGCCGCGTCATCACCTGTGTCGACTTCGCCCGTTGGCCCTGTACCGCCAGCCAGCGGGGGCTTTCCGGCAGGAGGAAGGTCACGGCAAGGAACAGCGCGGACGGCACGGCGACGATGCCGAACATCCAGCGCCACGCCGTTTCGGGCGGAAGCGCCTGCGCGATCAGATAGTTGCTTAGGAACGCGATCAGGATGCCGAGCACGATGTTCAGCTGGTTCATCGCCACCAGCCGCCCGCGAAACTTCGCCGGTGATACTTCGGCGATATAGATCGGCGTCACTACCGACGCCGCCCCGATGGCGAGACCGCCGAGGAACCGGAAGGCGATCAGCATCGGCCAGCTTTGGGCGAGACCGGTGCCGAGCGACGACACGACATAGGCGATCGCGACCGACAGCATGATCGCCTTGCGCCCATAGCGGTCGGCCGGCGCGCCGGTGACCAGCGACCCGATCACCGTCCCGATCAGCGCCGATGCCACGGTGAAGCCAAGCGACGCATCGGTCAGCGCAAAGCGTTCCTGCAATGCCTGTGTCGCGCCCGAAATCACCGCGGTGTCGAAGCCGAACAACAGCCCGCCCAATGCCGCACCCGCCGCGCTCAATATGATGGCGGTTGTGGCCCGTGCATCGTCCACATCCTGCCGGCCTGCCGGCGTCGCGATGCTATGCATCGACCGTCTCCTTGTTCGCATGAAAGGGTTCGGCCATGCGCCAGTGCATCGGCCATTGGCGGGTCGCGGTGCGATAGGCGAGCGCCAGCGCGCCGGTCAGCCCTGCCGAAGCGCCCGCCGTCGGCGCCGCGATATAGTCGTCCATGTCGATCGTCCGCATGCTGGCGTCATATCCGGCGAGCCGGGCGACCAGCGCCGCTCGCACGCGTGCATACATGGGCGGCTGCATCACCCCGCCGCCGACGATGATCCGGTCGGGGCGGATGACATAGGTAAGCGTAGCGCACAGAGCGGCGATATAGTCCGCCTCCATCGGCCAGGCCGGGTGATCGGCCGGAAGCTGTTCCGCCGGCACGCCCCAGCGCGCGGCCATCGCCGGTCCGCAGGCCAGTCCTTCGAGGCAATCGCCGTGGAACGGGCAGATACCGGCAAAGCCGTCGTCGCCGGGTGCGCGCGGCACGGCGATATGCCCCGCCTCGGGATGGTTCGCGCCGCCATGCGGCACGCCACCGATCAGCAGCCCGACCCCGATCCCGGTGCCGATGGTCACATAGCAGAAGCTGTCGAGCCCCTGGCCGCTGCCGAACAGTCGCTCGCCCACCGCGGCGCAGTTGACGTCGGTGTCGAGCGTCACCGGCGCATCGACCGTCTGCCGCAGATGACCGAGCAGGTCGATATTCTCCCAACCCGGCTTTGGGGTCGACGTGATATGCCCGTAATCGCCGGCCAGGGGGTTGAGCGACAATGGTCCGAAGCTGCCGACCGACAAGCTCGACAGGTCGCCGTGCACGCGTTGCGCATCGCGAAAAAACGCGCTGGCGGCGCCCAGCGTCTCGACCGGGGTCGTGGTCGCGATCCGGGTTTCGGTGAGAATCGTGCCATCGCGGTCGGCGACGGCGCACAGGAACTTGGTGCCCCCCGCCTCAATCGCGCCGAGCAGTAGCGGCTCGCTCACCACCCGTATCCCGCCGGTCCTGCATGTCGCAAAATCGTCGCCATCGTCACTCTCCCATCATCTGCCGCTATTACGGTCGATGGCACTAAATCTACTAGTGTGATTTAGTTGGTCAAGAGCAAATTTTTCGCCTTTTCAAGAGTTTGGCGCACAATCGTTTGTGGTTAGCGATACCAGAGGGTTTTCGTTGGCTATCGTCGTACCCCCGAATTCGGTCAGCCGCGCTTGAACAAGCTGCTGAGATCAGGCGCATATTGCGCGTGGAGCGGCAACAGTCCCGCGCCGATCGCCGCTGCCCGTCGTCCTAATGTGCCGATGCGCAACTCCGGCGCGAAGAAATCGGGCGGGGCATGTTCGCCGAGCTGCCGTTCCACCGTCGCCGCGATCTCGGCCAGTTCCTCCGGCGGCAAGGATCCGTCGAGGATGACCGCCTCGAGATCGAGGAGGCTGTTCGCTCCCGAAATCGCGAACGCCAATGCTTCGGCACACCGACGTCGCCAGCCCTCCAACGCGGCCGGGGTCGTCGCCCGATCCCGATCATAGAGCGACGCGTGGTGGATTAGCGAATCGCGCCGACCACCTGCCAGAACCGGCATCGACGCCAGCGCGCCGGCATTGCCATGCCGCCCCTGCACCACCTGCCCGCCAAGGACGAGGCCGCCGCCGACAAAGGTGCCAAGATTGATGAACAGATAATTCTGGAGATCGGCCCCCGCCCCGCACAACAAATGCGCCAGCGCCGCGGCATTGCCGTCATTGTCGAAGAAGGTCGGCCATTGCAGCCCGGCACGCAACCGGTCGGCGACGTCACTGCGGCGCCATTCCTCGGCCTGATCTTCCGAAATGCCGAGTTCGTCGCGCCATTCGCCCAGAAACCACGGCATCGCGATGCCGATGCCCAGAAAGGTGCTGGGATCGCGCAGCGACGCCGGCAGATGTTCCTGCAGGAACCGGTCGATCCGCTCCACGGCCAGGTCGATGCTGGGAAAGGCGCCGGCATCGCACCGGACCGCACGCTGCTGCCCGTCGAAGTCGAGCGACACCAGCGTCATCGCGTTGCGGCCAATCTCGACGCCGACCGTATAGCCGCGCGCTCCGTTGATACGATAGACGGTCGCCGGCTGCCCCATGCCGCCGGTGCGCTTCTCGGCCTGAAACAGCAATCCGTCGCTGTCGAGTTCGTCAATGATCCGCACCACCGCTTGGGGCGACAGTCCCGTCAGGCGCGCGATCTCCGCCTTGGACGCACCGTTCGATCGCCGGATCGCCGAGAGGATCAGCCGTTCGTTATACCGGCGCATCCCACTCGCGTTCGTGCCCTTTCGCACCATATGCATATGGGCATCCGCTCCATTTCGACCTTGGTTATCGCTTTGTGATACACAAGATTTCGCAGGGAGTACCGGGTCGTGCCGTAATTTATCTCCGTGGCCGGCGGGCCGTCAGCGCAATTTCAGTGCCTTGCGCACAGCATCCCACGCGACGAACTTGAAATTCTGCGTCTCGGGCGCGTTGTCGCCATCCTGTGCGACGAACACGCCGTGGCGCAGGCCGGGGCCGAAATCGCCGAGCATCAGGTCGATGCCGTCGGTCTCGCTGGTCCCGTCGATCGCGCCGCCACCGATGCGGAAGCGGCCGGCATAGGTAACGCCAGGCAGGCGATAGAGGGTATAGGCATTGTCGCCCTGACTGCTGACGACCAGATAGCCGCCGGCACGCCCGCGGGGTGCCAGCGCCAGCCCTTCGGCATCGGCGACCAGCGTCGTGCCGTCGACCTTCGCAATCGCCGTACCCGCGACCGGCGCTGCGGGATCGGCGGCGAAGCGCCACAGGCTGACATCTTCCTCCGCGACGTAGAGCGTACCCGTCCGGTCGTCGACGACGCAGCCCTCGGCCCGGGTACCGACCTTCATCGAACGGACGGTGCGGACGACCGGGGTGGCGCCACGGGTATCGATCGACACCTGATCGATTCGCCCGTCCTTCATCACGACGAAGCCGAACAGCGCCTTGTCGGCCATCCGGGTCCACAGGCACATGCCATAGGCCTCCCCCGGACCGACCGGATAACGCCCCATCGGCACCAGTTTCTTCGCCACCGTATCGAGGGTGAACAGCGCGACATGCGCCTGAGCCTCATCCGCGCGGTCGCTGGCCGCGGCGATGACCCGGCCGCCAATCTCGCGCAGATCGACATTGTTCAGCCGCGCGGCGGGGGTGAAGCTCAGCCTTTTGCCCGACAGCGCATAGACATGGATGCCAGCCTTCTTGTCGGTGCCAATCACCAGACTGTCGGCAGGATTGCCCCGGTTGCGCCAGATGGCGGGATCGTCGGCGGCGTCGGCAGCGGTGTCGACCGGATCGGTCTCCGCCACCGCCGCCACCAGCGGCACCGCGCCGGGCGTCACCGCCGGCGGGGGCGTCATCGCGCACCCGCCGAGCAGCAGTGCTGCGACGATTGACCGCCGCATCAGAAGTTCACCCGCACACCAGCCTGATAGCGGCGACCGAAGGTTTCACGCTCGATCGTGTACTGGGTGTTGCGAACGTAGCGACGGCCGGGACCGTTCAGCAGGTTGCTGAAATTGCCGAACAGCTCGACGTTCGAATTGATCGCGTAGCGGACCGACGCGTCCAGTTCGTTGTCCTTCGCCCAATAGAAGTCGCCGCCATCGACGCCGCGGACGACGCCGTTGATGTTTTGGAAATCGCCCAGTTCGTCGAGCCAGCGCGAGCGGTTCTGATACTGGACCCGCGCCGAGAAGCCGTATTTCTCGTAATAGGCACCGATATTGTACACCGCATCCGACGCGCCGGGCAGCGGCACGCGACGGCCATCGGGGGTTTCCGCACGGCTGCGGTTGAGCGTCGCGTTCAGCTGCACGCCGAAGCCGCCAACCCAGTCGGGCAGGCCGAGATCGGCGACGAACGGATCGAGCTGCTGCTGGATCGCGCCCTCAATGCCGACGATCGAGCCGTTGCCGCCATTGTCGATCGTCGCGAAATCATATTGCGACCGATCGACGCCGCCGAAGTTCAGGATATCGCGGCCGAAGGTGCGGCTGGTGTCGAACAGCACGTCGCGCAACCGCTTGTAATAGGCACCAAACGACAGGAAACCGCCGGTCGACCCGTAATATTCGACATAGGCATCGACGCCCATCGCCTTTTCGGGCTTCGCATCGGGGTTACCGCCCGAAATCGTCAGATTGGCGTCGTTGAAGGTCAGGTTGGGGCGGAGCTGGTCGTAATCGGGCCGCGCCGCACCGGTGCTGAACGACAGGCGTGCCTTCATCTGGTCGCTGACGTCGTAATTCACGTGCAGGCTGGGATAGACCAGCGTCAGGTCGCTCCTGGCGGTCAGCGGGGTGAAGGTCGTGCCGTTGGGGGTCGCGAAGGCGGACGAGGTGTTGCGGATATGCTCGATCCGCGCGCCGCCGACGACATTGCCCCAATCGGTGACGACCGTCGCCATCGCATAGGCCGAATAGATGCGTTCGTTCACGTCGTACAGATTGGCGGTCTGATCGACATAGCGTCCGACCGTCTTCGCCCGGTCGACGAGGTCGAGGATCTGGTCCTTGCCGAAATACTGGAAGGTATAGCCGAGCGGGATTTGACCCTGGAACCCACCGGGGATCGCGATCTGCGCATAGCCGGTCGGGATGTTGGCGGCGGTGAACTGGGCGGCGCTGTTCAGTTCGAGCAGGCGTTCGTCGACCGACTTGGTGCGATCGTCGAAGCGCAGCCCGACCGCGAAGGTCGTCTTTTGGCCGAGCAGCTCGAACACGTCATGCTGCAGGTCGACCCGCGCGGTGTACGCCTCGGTCGTGTCGGCGGCGAGCAGCGAGCGCAGGCGGCTGAGCGAACGCGGGAAATCCTCGATCGCGGTCACCCGTTCGCCGCGGGCGAAGGTGCCATTGGCGTTGCGGATGGTGCGGAACAACTGCACCCGCGCCAGCTGCGGGTCGGTCAGGTCATAGCCGACGGTCAGGCGGTTGGCGGCATTGGCGCCGTTGCTGCCGAAGGACGGGCTGTCATAGTTCAGCTGCGCCGGCTGCGTCCGGTCGTCGATCGACCGGGTATAGTTGGCGCGCCACGACACCCGCCACGTGTCGAGATCATGGTCGCCGCCCAGCGTGTTGGTGAACACCGACTGTTTGTAGGCGCGCACGGTGAAGTTCGAATTGAGGTCGATGCCATAGACGGTGCCGCGCAGCGGGGTGTTGCCGGTGCAGACGTCCGCATAGCCGGTCGTGCCGGCCGCGGGCGTCGCGTTGACCGCACAGCCGGCGGTTGCGTTCGACAGGCGCGACTGCTGATCGTCGAGGTCGAAGATATAGTTGTTGCGCTGTTCGTCGTCCTGGAATGCCGAATAGATGGTTTCGGCGAAGATGCGGTGGCCGCTCGCCGGCTTCCAGTCGAGCCGGGTCGACAGCGCGTAATTCTTGCGGACGAGGCGGTAGAGCTTGTTCTCGGTCTCGCGCGCCCAGATGCGGTCGGCGAAACCGGGACGCGCGTCCTGCGCAACGCTTTCCCAATCGGTCTCGAAATTGTCGGTGACCATGCCGCGCCGATACAGGCTGGCCGACGACGACACGGCGAACTCGCCGATGCCGGTGTCGAACCGGTCGGAAACGACCAGCGACCCTTCGAATTCGCGACGGTCACCCAGTTCGACCAGGCCATAGCCGGCCTTGCCCGCGACGTGGAACCCATTCTGGTCGAAGCCCGAACGGGTGATGATGTCGACATTGCCCGAGATCGTCTCGCCGACCATGTCGGGGGTCACCGCCTTGCGCACGATGATCTGCTTGGCGATCGCCGAAGGGATCGAATCGAAACGCGCGGCGCGGCCTTCCGGGCTGACGACGTTGACGCCGTCGAACGACAAGGTGGTCCAGCGCTTCGGCGCACCGCGCAGGTTCACGTAGCGCGCCTGGCCCTGGTCGCGCTCGACGCCGACGCCGGGCAGGCGGCTGATCGCCTGGGCGATATTCTGGTCGGGCAGGCGGCCGACCGCGTCCGAGGCGATGACCGAGACGAGCGCGGTGCTGTTGCGCTGAATTTCGAGGGCTGCGGCTTCGGATTCGGCGATCGGGCGGCTGCCGCGCACGACGATTTCCTGCTCGCCATCCTCAGGCGCGGCGGGATCGGCGGCGACCGACACATCTTCGACCGGATCGGCCAGCGCGGCGGCGGGCAGGAATGCGGCGCCCGTCAGCAGCGCGCGCACGACGACAGCCCGCGAGGATCGGGCGAAGATACCAACCATGTAATGAAGCCCCTTTTTAGGGGAGCGTTGACCGCTCCCGCCTTGGGGCTGCCCCTGACGGCGGGGCATGAAACGACGATTACGGAGGCGTTACGTAATCATTACAGGACCGGCTGTTGCCGATTGGCAACAGCCGGCGAGGTAACCTATCCCTCGACCTGATCGAGATAGGCGCCATAGCCCTCGGCTTCCATCGCCTCCTTTAGGACGAAGCGCAAAGCGGCCGAATTGATGCAGTAGCGCAGGCCGCCACGATCGCGCGGCCCATCGGGGAAAACATGGCCGAGATGGCTGTCGCCGCCCGTCGACCGGACTTCGGTGCGGACCATGCCGTGTGTCGTGTCGCGCAGTTCGGCGACATTGGCCGGTTCGATCGGCTTGGTGAAGCTCGGCCAGCCGCAATGCGAATCGAACTTGTCGGCCGATGCGAACAGCGGCTCGCCCGACACGATGTCGACATAGATGCCGGCCCGCTTTTCGTGGAGATATTCGCCGGTACCGGGACGTTCGGTGCCGCTTTGCTGCGTTACATAATATTGTTCGGGGGTGAGGCGGGCGAGTGCCTCCTCGGTCTTGCGATAGTCGGTCATGCTGTCGTTCCTTCGTTACCGCCTAGATGGGGCCGAACCGGCCCCACGCAACCGGATCAGAACAGCTTGGCCAGGAACGCGACGACCGACGCCCACGACCGACGATCGGCATCGGCGTCATAGGCCATGCCCTTTTCGGGTGCCGCGGCATGGGGGTTGGTGAAGGCATGCATCGCCCGGCCATGCGCGTGCAACTGCCAATCGGCCCCGCGATCGCGCATCTCCTCGGCAAAGGCCAGCACCTTGTCGGGCGCGGCCATCGGGTCCTGCCAGCCATGTTCGACCAGTATCTTCGCCGCGATCGGACCGTCGCTCGCCAGATCGTTGCCGTCGAGCATCCCGTGCAGGCTGACCACGCCCAGCACGCCATCCGCACCGCCGCGCGCGAGGTCGAGAACGCACAGCCCGCCGAAGCAATAGCCGATCGCCGCCATCTTGTTCCCATCGACCCGGTCGAGCGACGCCGCGAACGTCGCCGCCGCCCGCATCCGCTGCAACAATGCCGCGCGATCCGCCAGGAACGGGCCGATCAAATGGCTGTTGTCGCCCGCCGGATCGCCCTGCACGTCCTTACCGAACATATCGATGGCGATCCCGACATAGCCGAGTTCGGCGAGGCGCTCGGCGGTCTTGTGCTCGCCCTCGCCGCGCCCGGCCCATTGGTGCGCAATCAGCACGGCCGGGGACGGACCGTCCGCCGCCGGGAAGGCGATGCCCGCCTGCAACACCGTGTCGCCATCGCGATAGTCGAAATACGCAACCGTCATTCTTCGCCTTCCTTCTCGATATCGCCGTCTGAACGGTCGATAGCATCGGGGGGTTGCGCAAGCACGACGCCTCTTCGTACGATGTCGACGAAGCGTCGGAATACAGGCGCGATCACAGGAGGTTGAGCGATGCGCACGATGTTGGCGACCCTGTTGGCGGCAACCGCCACCGCCGCTCTGGCACAGGATCCGCCCATGCTGGGCGCTAGCAACCACGCGGTCGACGTCGCCGTCGCCCCGCCTGCCGGTGCCCCGACCTTCGCCGACGAGTTTGCGGGCAAGCGGATCGATCCGGCCCATTGGCGCTTCGACACCAGCCGCAACCGCGACGGCTGGTACAATAACGAGGCGCAATATTACGCGCCCGCCAACACCCCCGCCAACGCCCGCATCGCCGACGGTGCGCTGGTGATCGAGGCACGGCGCGAAAAGCCGAAGGGCAGCGATTCGGGCGGGCAGGACTATACCTCCGCCCGGATCGTCTCGACGAAGCCGATGGGCTATGGCTTCTACGACATCCGCGCGAAGCTGCCGTGCGGGCGCGGCATCTGGCCGGCGTTGTGGATGCTGCCGCCCGACGGCAAATGGCCCGACGAGGGCGAGATCGATATCCTCGAACTGGTCGGTTACGAACCCGATCTGGTCCATGCGACGTTGCATACCGGCGCGTTCAACCATGCGAAGGGCACGCAGCGCAGGGGTTCGCGCCGGATGGCCGACGTCTGCGGCCAGTGGCACAATTATCAACTCGACTGGACCCCACAGGCGATCACCATCGGCGTCGACGGGCGCGGCTATATGCGCGTCGCCAACGACCAGCCGGGCGGACGCGCAGCGTGGCCGTTCGACCGGCCGTTCAACCTGATCCTGAACGTCGCGGTCGGCGGCGGCTGGGGCGGCAAGATGGGCATCGACGACAGCAAGTTCCCGCAATCGATGCAGGTCGATTATGTCCGCTACTGGCGGCGCTGAACCACGACCAGTTCGCCACAGGCGGGAATGAAGTCGACCGCGCGCGTCACCGGCTGCCCGGCCAACAGCGCACGCAGCGTCGCGATCGGCCCGCCGTGCGCGACGACCAATACGCACCGACGCTCGGGCAGCGCGTGCCAAGCCGCCAGCACCCGCTCGGCAAGGTCGCGGCCGCTTTCCCCGCCGCCGGGGCGATAGGTCGGCTCGGTCATCATCCGGTCCATTTCCGACCCCGTCTCACGCCAAATCGCGTCCCACGACCGGCCCTCCCATGCGCCGAAATCGCGTTCGAGCCAGCGGGAATCGGTGGCGACCGGCACGTCGCAGCCCCACGCGACATGCTCGGCAAGCCGCCGGGTTCGGATCGCACCCGAATGGACGATCGCGTCGATCGGCGTGGCGGCCAGATCGGCGGCGATCCGCGCCGCCAGAGCCTGACCCGCCCGGCTCAATCCCATATCGGATCGGCCATAGCAGCGCCCCTTCCACGCCGTCGCGACCGGCGGATGGCGCAGCAGCAGCACCTTCACCGCGCGGCGACCGCCAGCAACAGCGCCAGCTGCCCCATCGCCGCCGCGAAGCCGAGACAGTCGCCGGTACTCCCGCCGATCCGCGCGAGCAGAAACCGCCGCAACCATAGCAGCAACAGAAGCATCGCCACAAACGCCGCACCCGTCGCATCCGGCCGCAGCCACAGGATCGGCGCGAGACCGGGCAGCGCCAGCACCACCGCCAACACCAGCCGCGCCGGCGGCATCCGTCCGGCGCGCACCGCCATCCCCGCGCCGCTCCCCACCGGCGCGACGATCGCCGCCAGCGTCACCGCGCACAGCCGCCCCGCCGTCGCCGCACCGATGATCGCCGCCGCCGCGACCGGCGCTGGCAGTGCAACGATCGCGGCGATGCGCAGTACGACCGTCAGCCCCAGCCCCAACGCGCCATAGCTGCCGATGCGGCTGTCCTTCATGATCGTCAGCGCGCGTTCGCCGCTGGCCGTCCCCCCGAACGCGTCGCAGAAATCGGCGACGGCATCCTCGTGAAACGCGCCGGTCAGCAGCGCCTCGACGATCAGCGCCAAGGTAGCAGCGACGAGCGGCGGCCAGAACCAGCCGGCGGCGACGAACACGCCCGCCGTCACTCCGCCGATCAACGTGCCGACCGGCGGCAGCCACGCCATCGCCCGCGCCAGTCCCGCCGCCGCCTGTTCGGCCGTGAGCCGGTTCAGGATCGGCATCGGCAGCCGCGTCAGGAACTGGACCGCCAGCAACGGCGCGGCCCAGCGCGGCACCTCAATCGGCACGATCCGCCCCGATCTGATCGAGCCGCACCACGTCGTTGAGCAGCGCCGCCGCCGCATCAAGCAACGGCAACGCGGTCAGCGCACCACTACCCTCACCCAGCCGCATCTCCCATTCCAGCACCGGCGTCAGCCCCAGCGCGGCGAGCGCCGCACCATGGCCCGGTTCGGCCGAGCGATGCCCGGCGATCATCGCCCGCGCGCTGCCGGGGGCAAGCCGTTCGGCGATCAGCGCTGCGGCAGTGCTGACATAGCCGTCGAGCAACAACGTCACGCCGCGCGCCGCGCCGGTCGCATAAAAGCCCGCCATCGCCGCGATCTCATTGCCGGCGACCGACGCGATCGCTTCGCGCGGATCGGCCATCGCCTGCGCGCGCGCCGTCGCAGCGGTCACCACGCCGCGCTTGGCGGCCAGCACCGCATCGTCCGCCCCCGCCCCGCGCCCGACCGCCGATTGCGGGTCGATTCCGGTCAGCAGCGTCGTCAGGCAGGCGGCGGGGGTGGTGTTGCCGATCCCCATCTCGCCCGCGATCAGCAGCGCCGCGCCGTCATCGATCGCCCGCGCGGCTTCGTCGGCCCCGACTGCCCATGCCGCATCGAACTGCGCCACGGTCATCGCCGGCCCAGCCCCCAGCGGTTCGGTGCCGTCGGCCACCCGCGCGTCGCGAAAGAAGCCCGGCCCCTCAACCCGCCCGCCGATCATCCCGACATCGACCATCCGCAACGGACAATCAGCCGCCGCCGCCAGCGCGTTGCTGGTCGCCCGGCCCGACAGGATGGTAGCGACCATCATCGCCGTCACCTCGGACGGCCATGCCGACACGCCTTCGCCGACACAGCCATGGTCTCCGGCGAACAACACGACGCGGCGGGGGGACGTCCGCGCATCGATCCGCCGCTGCGTCAGCGCCAACTCGGTCGCCAGCGTCTCCAGCCGCCCCATCGCCCCGCGCGGCTTGGCCAGCGCATCCAGATGCGCGCGAACGTCGTCGATCATGGTGCCTCCCCGGCAATGTCCAGCAATGCGTCGATATCGAGCGCCGCTTCCAACGCAGCCGCCACCCCGTCGAGCGCGGCATCGATCGCCTCGCGCCGGTCGAGCGGATCGCCCTGCGCACCGATCCGTCGCAACAGACTCTCGCGCGCGGTAGCGGCGTCGAACAGGCCATGGACGTAGCAGCCGGCAATCTGCCCATCGCGTGCGACCGCTCCGTCGGGCGTGCCATCGGCGAATTGTAGAAAGGGCGGCGTACCCGGCGCGACGGTCGTGACGCCGGCATGGATCTCATAGCCCGAAAACGCCGCATCATCGGCCAGCATGCCGGCCGCCGGGCGCGTCGTCTTGGTGCCGGCAATCACCGTCTCGACCGGCAGCAGGCCGAGGCCGGTGACCTGCTCCGCCGGCCCCTCGATCCCGTCCGGGTCGGCGATGCCGGTCCCCAGCATCTGATAGCCGCCGCAAATGCCGATCACCTGTCCCCCGCGCCGGACATGTGCGGCAAGGTCGATATCCCAACCCTGTTCGCGCAGGAAGGCGAGGTCGGCGATCGTCGCCTTGGTCCCGGGCAGGATCACCAGCGCGGCATCGCCCGGTAGCGGCTGGCCCGGTGGAATCATCCGCAGCCGGACCGCCGGATCGTGCGCCAGCGCGTCGAAATCGTCGAAATTGGCGATGCGCGACAACATCGGCACCGCGATCAGCGGCCCCTCGCCGCGCTCGCCGCCCCGCCCCAGCGCCACCGCATCCTCGGCGGGCAGGCGGGCAGCGTCGGGCAGCCACGGCACCAGCCCGATATCGCGCCAGCCGGTCCGCGCCACGATCTCGGCGCGACCGTCGTCGAACAGCGCCGGGTCGCCCCGGAATTTGTTGACCAGAAAGCCGCGGATCATCGCCGCATCGGCCGGGTCGATCACCGCCTGAGTGCCGACCAGCGCCGCGATCACCCCGCCGCGATCGATATCGCCCGCCAAAACCACCGGCACCCCCGCCGCCCGCGCAAATCCCATATTGGCGATGTCGCCCGCGCGCAGGTTGATTTCGGCGGGCGATCCCGCACCCTCGACCACGACGATATCGGCCTCCGCCGACAGCCGGCGATAGGCGGCGACGACCTGGCCGAGCAATTCCTCGCGCCGCCGCCGGTAATCGCCCGCCGCCATCGTGCCGGCGACCCGCCCGCCGACGACCAGTTGCGACGTGCGGTCGCTCTGCGGTTTCAGCAGCACCGGGTTCATGTCCGTCGTCGGCGGCACACGGCACGCCATCGCCTGCAACGCCTGCGCGCGGCCGATCTCGCCGCCATCGGCACAGACGGCGGCGTTGTTCGACATATTCTGCGCCTTGAACGGACGCACCCGCAGGCCCCGGTTGGTCAGCAGGCGGCACAGCCCGGCGACCAGCACCGACTTGCCGACGTCCGATCCGGTGCCCTGAATCATCACCCCAGCCATGGGACGATCCCGACCAACATCCACAGCAACAGACAGGCCGTCCGGTAGATGCGAAGCGCGCGCAGCAGATCGCCGGCATAGGGCAACGGCCCGTCGCCGAGGACCGCGCGGTGCGCCGGCTCGCCATCATAGCTCACCGCGCCGCCCAGCCGCCGCTCCAGCGCCCCAGCCATCGCCGCCTCCGGCCAGCCGCCATTGGGCGAGGCATGGGCGGGCGCATCGCGACGCATCGTCTGCCAGCCGCCGCGTCCAGCCAGCGCGATCAGCACGCCCGCGATCCGCGCCGGTACGAAATTGACGACATCATCGGCCCGCGCCGCCGCCCAGCCGAACGCCGATAGCTCCGGCGTGCGATGCCCGACCATCGAGTCCGCAGTGTTGATCGCCTTCACCGCGAACAATCCAGGTAACCCGAACAGCAACAGCCCCAGCGCGGGCGCGACCACCCCGTCGCAGAAACTCTCCGCCAGGCTTTCGATCGCCGCCGTCACCACCCCCGCCTCGTCCAGCCGGTCGGTATCGCGCCCGACGATCATCGCCACCGCCTGTCGTGCCGTGCCCAGATCGCCCGCCGCCAATGGCCGCGCGACCGCCGCGACATGATCGTGCAGGCTGCGCTGCGCGAGGCCGGTCGTCGCCACCGCCACGGTGACGATCGTCCCCAGCCGCTCGATCGCGAGGCCGAGCACGACCGACAGCGCGACCAGCAGCAGCACCAGCGCCACCCCCTCCAACCGACGCCGCCGGTTCCAGCGCCGCTCGACCCCCTCGATCAGCGCGCCGACGCCCATCACCGGATGCCACCAGCGGCGCGGGTAACCGACCGCCGCCTCGACGATCAACGCGGCGAGTGCGATCACCGCGCGACCGGCAGGATATAGCGATGGCCCTGCGGCGTCCGGCCGATCTCGACCTCGATGCCATAGGCTTCGGCAATGGCCGGCGCGGTCAGCACCGCATCCGCCTCACCGCTCGCCACGATCCGCCCGTCCTTCAGCAGCACCGCGTCGTCCGCGACCCGCGCCGCCAGATGCAGGTCGTGCAGCACCAGCACCACGCCGCGCCCGCCCGCCGCCACCCCGCGCAACCGCGCCAGCACGTCCAGCTGGTGGGCGGGGTCGAGGCTGGCGAGCGGTTCGTCGGCCAGCAGCCAGTCTGGCTCGCCGGCCAGCACCCGCGCCAGCAGCGCCCGGCCCCGCTCGCCCCCCGACAGCCGCTCGACGCCGCGGTCGGCCAGCGCGGTCATATCGGTCGCGGCCAGCGCCGCCGCGACCGCATCGCGATCGGCCTGCGTCTCGCCCCATCGCCCGCGATGCGCGAACCGCCCCAGCCCGACCAGCGTTTGAACATCGATATCCCAATGCACATCGGCAGCTTGCGGCAACAACCCGATCGCCCGTGCCCGTGCGCGCCGGTCGATCGACTGTACATCGGTGTCGCCCAACCGTACCGCGCCCCTGTCCGGCCGTCGCAGCGCCGCGAGACAGGCGAGCAGGCTCGACTTGCCCGCGCCATTCGCCCCCAGCAGCGCGGTCACCCGCCCGGGTCGAAACGCGAAGGACACATCGTCCAGCACGCGCTTGCCGCCCAGCGTCAGGCCGATCGCATCCGCCACCAGATCGGTCATGCCAGCCTCCGCCGCATCGCGATCAGGAGATAGAGGAAGAACGGCCCGCCCAGCATCGACATGGCGATGCCCAGCCGCAATTCGCTGACGGTCGGGGCGAGGCGCACGAGGCTGTCGGCAAGGGTTAGCAGCACCGCGCCGGCCAGCGCGGAGGGCAGCAGGATCGCCGAGGGCCGGTTGCCGGCAAAGGGCCGAACCATGTGCGGCACGATCAACCCGACGAACCCGATGATCCCCGCCGACGCCACCGACGCGCCCACGGTCAGCGCGATGCCCGCGATCACCAGCCGTTGCAGCCGGGCCGGATCGACCCCCATCGACCGCGCCGCCGCCTCGCCCAGCGTCAACGCGTCGAGCGACCACGCGGTCATCGCCAGCAACGCCATTCCAGTGACGATCAGCGGTGCGGCGACCGTCACATCGTCCCAGCTACGATCGGTCAGCGCGCCCATCAGCCACGTCACGATCTGCGACGACACGAACGGCGTCGGGGCAAGGCTGATGGCAAGCGCCGTCAGCGAGCCGGTTATGCTGGTCAGGATCATGCCGCCGAGCGTGAACAGGATCAGGCTGCCGGAGCGACCGGCGATCAATGCCAGCAGCGCCATCGTTACCCCCGCCCCGACCAGCGCGAAGCCGGGCAACAGCCACATCTGTGCGGCATAGCCGAAATACAGCGCGATCACCGCGCCGAACGCCGCGCCCGACGACACGCCGAACAGCCCCGGATCGGCCAGCGGATTGCGCAGATAGCCCTGCATCACCGCGCCCGACAGGCCGAGCGCGCTTCCCACCAGCAGCGCCAGCACGGTGCGCGGCAGGCGCAGTTCGACGATGATGATCGATCGCGGATCGTCGGCGGTCCACGCGTCGAACGGCACCCACACCTTCCCCGCCGCGACCGACAGCGCGGCGGCGAGCAGCAGCAGGACGATCAGGCCGAATGTCAACCGCTTCACGACGCCACCTGCGCACGCACCTGCCGCAACCGCGCCATCGCCGCGACGATCGTCGGGCCGCCGCAATTCATTAACCGCGTCGGATAGGGAGCAACGATGATATGCTTCGCCAGCCGCCGCACCGCCGGATGACCGGTCATGCGATCGTCCTGCACCCCAGCCGGCGCCGTCGACAACAGCACGCGCGGCGGATCGGCGACCAGATATTCGAGGGGGAGGACGTCCCATTGCTTCAGGCCATATTTCGCGCTCATGTTGCGAAACCCCGCGCGCCGGAGCAGATCATCTGTCAGCGTGCCGCTACCCGGCACCAGCCCGTTCCCCTGCCACACCAGCGCGCTGATCGGTCGCGCCGACGATGGTGCCGCCGCCACCGCGATGCGCGCCGCCAGTGCCTCGCCGCGCGCGGCATGGCCGGTGGCGGCGGCGATCTCGCGAACCTGCGCGATGCTTTCCGGCACCGATTCCGCGACCGGATATTGCACCAGCTTGATCTTCAGCCGCTTCAGCGCGGCGATCGTCGCCGGTTCGACATGCGGACCGGCCAGAACGATATCGGGACGCAGCGCCACCACTTCCTCCGCCGTGCCCGACGTCGCCTTGAACCGGTTCGACCACGCCAGCGGCACCGAGGTCGCGCGCGCATCCTGCGAATAATGGCTGATGCCGATAATCTGCGCCGGATCGGCGACGCGGGCCAGCACTGCATCGACGCACGGGTTGATCGACACGATGCGGGGCGCACGTGGCGCGGCCGACACCAGTACTGGCGCCACCAGCAACAGGGCGAAGCGACGGATCAATATTCGACGCCCTTCTGCGCCTTGAACCCGGCATGATAGGGATGCTTCACCTCGCCGAATTCGGTGATCAGGTCGGCGATCTCCAGCAATTCGGGCTTCGCGTTGCGGCCGGTGATGCAGATATGCTTGGTCAGCGGACGCTCCTTCAGGAACGCGACGATCTCGGCGATCGGCAGCGTGTCGTCACGCAACACGATGTTGAGTTCGTCCAGAATCACGAAGTCGATCGCGGGATCGAGGATCATTTCCTTCGACCGTTCCCATGCGGCGCGCGCGGCGGCGATATCCTTGGCCCGGTCCTGCGTATCCCAGGTAAACCCCTCGCCCATCACCTCGAAGCTGGCGAGGTCGGGATGCGCGTCGAAGAAGTTGCGCTCGCCCGTCTCCCACTTGCCCTTGACGTATTGCAGGATCGCGACCTTCATTCCCCAGCCGATGCTGCGGATCGCCATGCCGAACGCGCTCGACGACTTTCCCTTGCCATTGCCGGTATGGACGATCAGCAGCCCGCGTTCGAGCGTGCGGCGCGCCTGCATCTTCTCGCGTGCCACCGCCATGCGCTGCATCCGCGCATTGTGCTTCGCATAGTCGTCGGGGGTCTCGGTCATCGGTCATGCTCCGATAGGGCGGTGGTAAGACGGGAAAGCGCCGCGCCGTCGGGCGGCAGGCCGATGCGCAACCGGTCGCGCCGGTCGGCGAACGGCCGGGTCAGGATGGCACGGTTGCACAGGTGACGGAACAGCGCATGTGCGTCGCCGGTCTCGATCAGGCGGAACAGCGGCGCATGGCCGACCACCGGCCACCCCGCCAGCGCCTGATCGAGCAACATCCCCGCCGTTTCGATCCGCCCCGCCTGACCCGTGGCAAAGCCGCGATCGGCATAGGCCACTGTCCCGATCCGAACCGCCGCGCTCGACACCGGCCAGTCGCCGAGCAACTGGCGCAGCGCCACCGTCACCCCGCCGCCAGCGATCACGAAGCCCAGCCGCAATCCGGGCAGGCCATGGAATTTGCCGAAGGATCGCAGCACGATTAGCCGGTCGGACGCCTGCGCACCCAGACCGGGTGCGGGATCGGCATAGGCTTCGTCGACCACCACGATCCGCTGCCGCGTCAGCGCCAGCAGATGCTCGGGCGGCGTGACAAAGCCATTGGGATTGGCGGGACTGGCCAGCACCAGTAGGTCGGCATCGCCCGGATCGGCGAGCGCCGCGACGGCGCGCGCATCGGGCCATGCGGCGACATGACCGGCATAGCCCGGCCACACCACCGCCGGCCGCTCGGCATTCAGGATCACCGCCAGCAGCCGCAGCGCCAGGTCGGTTCCCGGCACCGCCACCACCCGCGCCGGATCGGCGACTCCGAACGCCTGCGCCGCCGCCGCTTCCAGTGCTGCCAGTTCGCCCGGTTCGGGCAGGCGGTCATGACCGGGATCGATCGCGCCATGCGGATACGCCCATGGCGCGATGCCGGTGGAAAGGTCGATCCAGTCCTCCCCGCCGAACACGCGCGCGGCGGCGGTCACCCGCCCGCCATGCGCCCAGAATTCGGCGAGGTCGGTCATCAGTAGCTGAGCCTGACGCCACCAAAGGCGGCGCGCCCCGGCGTCCCATATTGGAAGATCGTCTGATAGCGTTCGTCGAAAAGATTTTCGACGCGGCCATAGACTTCGATCCGTTCGGTGACCGGGAACGACGCGCGCAGATCGGTCAGGACATAGCCGTCCAGCCGCCGCGTATTCGACGCATTGTCGAAACTATCGCCGATCATGGTGACGGTCGCGCCTACGCCCAGCCCGAAGCCCCAGCGATAATCGGCATTGACCGTCAGGCTGTCGGCAGGACGCCGAGCCAGCTTGCGCCCGAAATTGGCCGTACCCGCCGAGCGGTTCTCGGCATCGAGCCACGTATAGGCGGCGGCGACGGTGAACGCATCGACCGGACGCAGCTTCAGCGCGAATTCCAGCCCCCTCGCCTCGGCACGGGCGATATTGTCATAGGTGCCGAACGGCCGTCCGGCACAGATGCCGGTACCGGCCGGGGGGCAGGAGATGAACGCGATCAGATCCTTCGACGTGCGGTCGAACCACGTCGCGCTCGCCTCGACCGCATCGTTCAGCCCGCGCTGGGTAATGCCCGCGTCCCAGCCCTGCGAACGTTCGGGGGTCAGCAGCGCATTCCCGTATTCGCTCTGCAACTGATACAGGGTCGGTGCCTTGAACCCTTCGGAATAGCTGGCGCGCAACAGCGTGTTGCCCCGGTTCGGCGACCATACGCCGCTGCCCGCGAACACCGTCGCACCACCGAAGACATTATGATCGTCGTGCCGCACCCCGCCGGTCAGCGTCAGATTCGCGATCGGCGTCACCGCCAGCTGGCCATAGACCCCGAACAGCCGCGCGCGACCGGTGGTCGGTGTGCCGCCATAGCTGGACGAGGTGAAGCGCGACACTTCGCGCTCGATGCCGAAGGTCGCGAACACCGCCTCGGTCACGTCGAACGACCCTTGATAGTCGAAGCGATCGTTGCGCCCCTTGCCCCGGAACGTCTCGGTCGGAATGCCGTCGGGATCGGTGTTGGTCCGGTTACTCGACGTATGGGCATAGCCGATGCGGTTGCGGAACCGCCCGTCGAACAGCGCGGCGTTCAGCCCGGTATAGCCGGTCCACTGCTCCGCATCGCCAACTTCGCGGGTATCGCCGAAGCTGAAGGTCGGCGCCGGAAACCCGTCGATATCGGTCCGCCCGTTCGAATAAAAGCCGCGCACGTCGACCGATACGCTGTCGGCCAGCGCCACCGATACGCTGCCGTTCGCGCCATAATTGCGATAACCGTCCGCCTCACGTCCCGGCGCATAGGCCGAAATGCCGTCGGTGGTCAGGAAACCGCCGCCGATGCTGGCCGAAACCGGTCCGGCCTTGCCCGAGATGTTGGCGAACCCCTGTCCGGTGCCGAACGAACCGCCCTCGCCGCGCACGTTGATCGACAGGTCCTCGGTCGGCTGGCGGGTGATGAGGTTGACGACGCCGCCGATCGCCTGACTGCCCCACAGCACCGACTGCGGCCCACGCAGCACTTCGATGCGGGCGATATTGCCGACCAGCAGGTTGCCGAAATTGAACCCGCCACCCGGCGACGACGGATCGTTCAGCTTGACGCCATCGATCAGCGCCACGGTCTGGTCGCTGTCGGCGCCGCGGATGTTGACGCTGGTCGTCGTGCCGATGCCGCCATTGCGGGTAACGGTAACGCCCGGCGTCTGGCGCAGCAGGTCGGATACGACCACCGCCTGCCGCTGTTCGATGGTGGCGAGGTCGAGCACGGTCACCGCCTGCCCGACGGTATCGACCGGCCGCGCCTCGCGATTGGCGGTGACGATGATGTCGTCATCGCCCTGCGCCACGCGTTCGAGGCCGGCGGACGACTGCGCGCTCTGCGCAAAGCTCGGGGCTGCCGCCAACAGGCAGGGCAGCAACAGGAAACGGGTCTTCATTCGGGTAATCCCCCTTGGCATCAAACAAGGGGACGCGCGGCGCGGGCGCCGGAACAGGCTGTTCTCCGCGCGCACGACCCCCAAACGACGTCGTCACGCGAGGAAACCCTCGATCACCCGGCACACCCCGTCCGCGCGAAGGACAACCGCGACGGGCAGGTCTCCTGGCTCCCGGGTCGTCGCCTTGCCCGGCCTTCCCGGACGGATGTCCAGTGGCATGCGGGGGAGCAAGGCTCGCCGGTCACAGTTGCGGGGGCAGCCCCGGATGACGCGTTCACGACGCGCTTCCGGGTTCCCTTTTCATCCCATTTCTGGGAACCTGTCGCATCCGCGCCCTTAGAGCGCATCGGGGCACAGGACAAGATGGCGACGACAACCCTGTTCGTGGGCGGCGCACGCTCGGGCAAGAGCCGGCTGGCGCAACAGGCGTGCGAGGCGCTGGCAGGGCCATGGACCTATCTCGCCACGGCAGAGGCCTGGGACGAGGAGATGACCGACCGCATCGCCCGCCACCGCGCCGATCGCGGCTCCTGTTGGCACACGGTCGAATGCCCGGTCGATCTGGCGGCTGCGATCGATGCGGCGACGGGGCCGGTGCTGGTCGATTGCCTGACGCTATGGCTGTCGAACCTGATGCTGGGTGACCATGATATCGACCGCCATACCGCCGACCTGCTCGCCGCGATCGGCCGGGCGCGGCACCCGGTGCTGCTGGTCGGCAACGAGGTCGGCATGGGCATCGTGCCCGACCATCCGCTCGGCCGGCGATTTCGCGATGCGGCGGGGCGGTTGAATCAAGCGGTGGCAGCGAAGGTCGATCGGTGCTGGTTCGTGGTGGCAGGCATGGTGCTGCCGCTTCACCGGTTCGATCGCGCACCCTGACAATATCCCCGCATCGGCGAGACCGTAGCGAAACGCTATTCTTGTACCCCGGCGAAGGCCGGGGCCCAGTTGGGGGACGTCGGTAAGGTCGGGAAAAGCCTTCCCAACTGGACCCCGGCCTTCGCCGGGGTACGGGATTTCTTAAGTGATCGGGCGACTTTCGCAGGCCTTGCCTCCGCGAGGATACGACCGCATCACTGCGCCACCACCTCTCGCAACGGGGTCCACGCCACATCATAGCGCCCATTGTCCACGGGCGCGCTGGGCGCCCGCCCATCGAACATATTGTGCAGATACTGCATACCCTGCCACGCCGGAAACACCTGATCCCGCGCGGGAAACAGCCGGCGCGTCACGGCGATCATCCGCGCCAGCGACCCGAGCGACCCGGCGCGTAGCAGTCCATAGGGCCTGCCCGTCACCTCGCCCATCAATGCCGCCAGATCGCGCGCGCTGACCTCGGCCCCCGCGATATGCAGGTCGCGCGGCGCGGCCGGATCGAGCGCGGCGGCGGCGGTGTAGGCGGCGACATCGTCCTTGGTCGTCAGCGCGAACTTCACGTCCGCATCACCCCAGTACAGCACACGCCGCACCCGCCGCTGGGTCAACGGCATCTGCCCGTTCAGCATATCGGCGAACGCGCCGTTGAAGATCGACGTCGCCATGATCGGCGCAGTGTCGATCCGGGTGCGGAAGGCGCGGCGCAAGTCGAAATTGCGGTTGGTGCCGGTCGGCAGCGCGCGATAGTCGATCGAGAAATCGGACGGGATGAACCGCGCCGCCCCGCCGCCAAGCGCCGCGTCGAGCAGCCGCGTCTGCGCATCGAGGATCGTGTCACCCAAGCCGTTCAGCGCCGACACCACGCACACCACGGCGCGACAGGCATGGGCCAGCGCCTGCGCGTCGCCGAAATCGACCGGATAAGGATCGGCCCCGATCGCTTCGAGTTTGGCAATCCGGTCGGGGGCGGTGCCCGGCCGGACCAGCGCACGCACCTTCGCGCCGCGCGCGACTGCCGCCTTCGCGATCCGCCCGCCCAAATCGCCGGTCGCCCCCGCGACGATGATCGTGTCCATGTCCGTTTCCCGTCTGTCGTCCCGACGAACCGTCAGGCCGCGTCGTGCGTTCCCCGTCGCGGCAACGCAAGGGGGCGATTAAGATGAGTCAAGGCACGGCACCGCGCTGCCCGATCTGCGGCAACGCCAACTGGCACGACCGCGCGCTGCCCGAATGCACCCATTGCGGGCTGGCAGTCGTCGACCTTCGTTTCGACGCCGAGCGATTACGCAACGCAATCGGTGACCATTTGCAGGGACGATCGCCCGCACGCGGCTTCGCGTTTGCCCCCCATGCCCGGCGCAACGCGGCATGGGCACTGGGACTGGTCGATGGCCGGCCCGCCACCCCGCGACCGCACAGCGTCACGCTCGGCATGATCGCCCGCGCCGGCGAGGCGGACACCATCGCCACGATGCTCGCCGACCTCCGCCCCGCCTTTCCCCACGCCATCGTCCTGCTCGACGGTACGTCCGCCGACGCGGCGGCCCTGGCCGAACGGACGCCTTGGGCGCAGATCATCGCCCATCCGCTGAACGGAGACTTCGCGGCGCAGCGCAACCGGGTGCAGGCGCTGGCCGCCGGCTGGGTGCTGCAACTCGATACCGACGAACGGCCCGACGCGGCGTTGCTGGGGTCGCTCGGCTGGCTGACTCATGCGGCGGATCGCGACGGGCTACAATCGCTCGGCCTGCCGCGCCGCAACTGGGTCGATGGCGTGCAGTCGGCGCTGTGGCCCGATATCCAGTACCGGTTGAACCACGCCGGCATCCGCTTCGCCGGCCGCGTCCACGAACGCCCGGTCGTGCCGTTCGAGCGCACCTCGCTGGCCCTCGCCGGCTCGATCGACCATCAACTCAGCCGATCGCGCGTCGTCGAACGCTCGGTGGCCTACGAAGCCATGTCGACCGACGCCGGCCGGCCGAGCGACGAAGCCGCGCTGCTCCGCCCGTTAACCGCCGCGACATAGGCCGCTAGCGTTTCCGCCGCGAGGCCGGCGCGGGTGAAGCGCCCCGCCGCAACCCGCGCCGCCGCCGACAACGCCTGCCGCAACTCGCCATCGCGCAGCATCCGCCGCAGGATCGCACCGAGCGCCACCGCCGTGCAATCCTGTGCCAGCAATCCCGCGCCGCTGCCGCCGACGAACAATTGGGCGCTCGGATCCTCGCCACACGCCGCGATCGGCCGGCCAAAGGTCATCGCCTCCTGATAGACCAACCCGAAACTCTCGTAGCGCGACGGCGCGACGACGATATCCGCCGCCGCCAGCGCGGCGTGCAGCGTGTCGTCATCGACCCGGTGATAGCTGTCGATCCGCTTGAGCGCGGCGGGCGGCAGCCGGTCGAGTTCCTGGCGGTGCAGCCCGATCATCGTCAGCCGGAAATCGGGCAGCGTCCCGGCATCCGCCTCCGCTGCCAGTGCCGGCAGCGCGCCGATCAGCGCGTCGGTGCCCTTGCGCGGCTCGTTGCGTCCGACGAACAGCATCCGCAGCACGGCATTGCCCGGCGGATAGGGCGCCGCCCGTCCGGCATCACCGATCGCCGGCGGCAGGCTGAGGCCGATCACCGCATGGCCCGCCCCCGGCGGCTGCGTACCGTAGAGCGCCGCGACCTTCGCGCCATGCGCTTCGGTATTGGAAATCAGCCCCGCCGACCGGCGTGCCGACAGTGCCTCCAGCGACACCGCCGCCCAGCGATCGATCCTGTCGCGTAACGACCGTGGCTTGGCCGCACTCGTTGCGACCGGCGTCGAATTGCGCGTGACCAGCGGTGCCGGCCCGGTCAGCGCCACCCACAGCCCCGGCGCATACCAGTTAGTTGCCTCGATCACGTCGAACGGCCGTTCGGCATGCAGTCGCTGCACGACCCGCGCGACCATCGCCGGACCGCACAAATGCCCGATCGCCGGCCAGCGGCGCAATTTGGCAAGCCAGCCATCGGCCTGCGCCCCGACCACCTCGACCGCGCCGTCCATGCTGCGGTCCGCGCGGTCCATCGTCACGACGCGCACGTCATGCCCCGCCTCGGCCAGCGCCTGCGCGATCTCGCGTGCCGCACGCGACAGGCCGCTTTTTTCGGGCGGATAGGCCCAGCTGACCAAGCCGATCCTCATGCCATCGCGCCTTGCGCCAGCGCGATCCGTTCGCGGTACAGCGTCACATAATCCTCCGCCATGCGCGTCGCCGTGAAGCGCGCTTCGAACCGTTCCCGCACCTTCGCCCGGTCGACTGTGTCGATCTGCGCCAGCGCCTCGACCGCCGCTTCCTCGGTCTTTACCACGAAGCCGGTGACGCCATGCTCGACCACTTCGCGCACGCTGCCGCGATCCCATGCGATCACCGGCGTGCCGCACGCCATCGCCTCGATCATCACCAGCCCGAAGGGTTCGGGCCAGTCGATCGGGAAGATCAGTGCCGCCGCCCCGCCCAGCAGCGCCTGTTTGCCGCGATCGTCGACCTCGCCGACATGTTCGGCATCCGCACCCAGCAGCGGCGCGACCTGTTCGTCGAAATAGCGCGGATTGCCGACATCGATGCCGCCCGCCAGCCGGATCGGCCGCCCCGCCGCGCGCGCGACGCGGATCGCGACGTCGGGCCGCTTCTGGTCGGTCATCCGCCCGATAAAGGCTACTCCCTCTCCGCCCGCGCCGGGTTCGAACCGGTCGACCGGGATGCCGTGATGCACCACCCCCGCGCGATTGGCGCGGGGCAGGTCGCGCGCCTGCGCCGCCGAGATGGCCGCGACGGGGAGTTCGGGAAAGCTGTGGAAGAAGAGCTTGCGGTCGAGTTCGTCCAGCCGCCAATGCACCGTCGTCACGCTCCGTCCGATCCGGTCGCCCAGCACTGCGGCATGGGCGAATTCGCCATGGCAATGGACGATGTCGAACTCGTGCAGATGCTCGGCCAGCAACCCGAGCTGCGCCGCCTCCAGCGCGGCGGGCACGCCGGGCGCGACCGGTCCGTGATAGGCCTGCAACGCGCGCAGGCTGGGATGCGCCGACAAATGGCGCGCAGTGGTCACGCTGTCGCTCGGTGCGATCAGCGTGACGTCGTGGCCCATCGCCATCAACGCGTCGGTCAGGTCGGATACCACGCGCTCGGTCCCGCCGGTCTTTCCGGGGGGCGTGGGGTAGATGACGGGGGCGATCTGCGCGATCCGAAGCGGGGATACCATCGCCCACCGGAACCAAGCGGGAGCCGAACGGTTCCTGTCGGGGCGGGCACAAGTCCGCAATTTTCAACGGGAAAGTTCCGTAATGTTCATATTGCACCTCGCGCTACAGGGCTGTCTTCGTGCGCGCGAGGTTGAATATGGCGTTACCGCCGACACCGGCGGCCATATCCGCTATCTGCTCGATCTGGTCGCCGCCACCGGCCGGAACGACGCCATCACCCGGACCGAGATCGTCACCCGCGCCTTTCGCGGCGGCCCGCTTGGCGACGGTTACTGGCGCGAGGTGGAAACGATCGACGACACCACCCGGCTGGTTCGGCTGCGCTCCGCCAGCGACGCCTATCTGGCCAAGGAAGCGCTGTGGCAGGAACAGGACAGCCTGATCGACGCGCTCGTCATGCATATCGAGGGGCTCGACCGGCGCCCCGACCTGATCCACGCCCATTATGCCGATGCCGGCGCGGTGGCGGCGGCGGTCAAGGCGCGGCTGGGCATCCCCTATCTCTTCACCGCCCATTCGCTGGGTCGGGTCAAGCGCATCGCCTTCGGCACCGACTGCGCCGAGACGCAGGGGCTGGAGCGCCGTATCGATATCGAGGACCGCGCCATCGCCGGTGCCGATGCGATCATCGCCTCGTCGCGCGACGAGGCGGAGGTGCAATATGCCGGCTATTCCAGCTACGATCCCGGCCGCATCCGCATCATCCCGCCGGGCAGCGATCTGGCGATGTTCGCGGGTACCTGCAGCGATGTGATGGTCGATGCGCGGATCGATCGCTTCCTTGCCGATCCGTCCAAGCCGGTGATCCTCGCGCTGGCACGGCCCGTCAGCAAGAAGAACCTTGCCGCCCTGGTCCATGCCTATGGCCGCTGCCCGGCGCTGCAGACCGCCGCCAATCTGGTGATCGTCGCCGGCACGCGCGACGATCCGCGCAGCCTCGAACCCGAACTGGCCGGCAACATGGCCGAACTGTTCGCGCTGATCGACCGTTACGACCTGTACGGATCGGTCGCGATTCCCAAGACCCATGCCCCGCACGAGGTCCCCGCCCTCTATGCCCATGCCCGGGCGCGGCGCGGCATCTTCGTCAATCCGGCACTCAACGAACCCTTCGGCCTGACGCTGCTGGAGGCGGCGGCATCGGGACTGCCGCTGGTCGCGACCGACAGCGGCGGGCCGAACGACATTATCGAGGGCTGCGGCAACGGCATCCTTGTCGATCCGCGCGATCCGCTGGCGATCGGCCGGGCGATGCTGACCATCCTGTCCGACGATGCGCTGTGGGACCGTTATTCGCAGGCGGGGGCGACCGCCGCCGAACTCTATGACTGGGACGGCCATGTCGCGCGTTATGCCGAACTGGCGCAGGCGGTGATCGCCCCACCCGCCCCTGTCGCCGAAGCTCCGCGTCTGCTGCTGATCTCCGACATCGACAACACGCTGCTGGGGGAAAGCGAAGCGGCGCAGGCGTTCAACCTGTGGCATGGCGACCAGCACGACATGATGTTCGGCATCGCCACCGGGCGCAGCCTGCACAGCGCGCTCGCGATCCTTGCCCAGAACCAGGTCGCCCCGCCCGCGGTCATGATCACCTCGGTCGGCTCGGAAATCTACCATCGCGTCCATGGCGGCATCTATGTCCGCGACGACGCATGGACCGCGACGATCGATGCCGGCTGGGATCGGCAGGCGATCGCCGCGCTGCTCGCCACGCAGGGCGATCTGCGTCCGCAAAGCCCCCTCGAACAACGCAGCCACAAGCTGAGCTATTTCACCGCCGGCGAACCCGACATCGCCCAGCGGATCCGCGACCTGCTCGCCGATGCCGGTTTCGCCGCGTCGGTGATCCACAGCCATGGCCGCTATCTCGATATTCTCCCGCTCGCCGCATCGAAGGGGACGGCGGTCGACTATGTCCGGCAACGCGCGGGGATGCGCCGCGATCAGGTGATCGTCGCGGGTGACAGCGGCAACGATGTCGAGATGCTGCGCGCCTGCGCCCATGCGATCATCGTCGGCAATTATTCGGACGGCCTCGCCCAGCGTCCTGACCTCGCCCACAGCTATGTCGCGCGGCGCGGCTATGCGTTCGGCATCATGGAGGGGGTTGCGCATTTCCGGGCGCAGCCGCAGCCGGTGCAGCAGCGCCTGTCGGCGTGATCTCGGTCTGTACGCTGGTGCGCGGGCGGACCGCGCATCTCGCCAATCTGTTGTCGGGGCTGGCCGCACAGACGCGCGCACCCGACGAACTTGTGATTGCCTATATGCAGGACGCCGCCCCCGCCGGCCTGCCCGATCCGGGCGTGCCGGTGCACGAGGTGTTCGTTCCTGGCGACCCGATGCCGCTGGCGCTGGCGCGCAACGAAGCGGCGGCGGCGGCGCGGGGCGACCGGCTGATCTTCCTCGACGTCGACTGCATCCCCTCGCCCACGCTGGTCGTGCGCTATGCCACGGTGCTCGACGAACGCCCCGCCTGCTATCTGGGCGAGGTCCGCTATCTGCCGCCCGGCCCGGTCGATCCGGACAGGGCCGTCCGCCACCCGGCCAAGCCGGCCTTGGCCGACGACGAAGTCCGCCCGGTGCCAAGCCATGGCGAGCTATGGGGCCTGTCCTTCGCCCTCCCGCGCAGCGCGTGGGATGCGGCGGGCGGCATGGACACCGGCTATGTCGGCTATGGCGGCGAGGAGACCGACTTTGCCTGGGCGTTGGCGGCGGCAGGGGTGCCGATGGCATGGGTCGGCGGTGCGGTCGCGTGGCATCAGCATCATGCCGTCCACGTCCCGCCGTTGCATCAATTCGACGCGATCCTGCGCAACGCGACCCGCTTTCGCGAGCGCTGGGGGCGGTGGTGCATGGACTATTGGCTGGGCCAGTTCGCCGACATGGGACTGATACGCTGGTCGCCCGATGCCGATGCGATCACGGTGCTGCGCCATCCGACCCCCGCCGAAGTTGCCACCAGCCACCGCGCCGACGCACTGTTCAGCTAGGTAACGATAGCCAAAGCATAGCCCGTTCGTACTGAGTAGCCATTGAGCTTGTCGAAATGGCGTATCGAAGAACCGTCTGAGGAAGGTGCTTCGATACGGGTCTTCGACAGGCTCAGCCCCTACTCAGGACGAACGGCAGCCCCTGTTGTCATCCTGTTTTCACCCATCCGCTCACTTTCCTACAACGAACCGTTCTGGTTACGTTCCGCCTCCCAACAGGAGGACTCCATGGACGCAACCGACCTTATCGAAGACGTCATCGACCGCGAAGGCGGCTATGTCGACCACCCCGCCGATCGCGGTGGTCCGACACGTTTCGGCATCACCCAGGCGGTGGCCCGCGCCGAAGGCTATGACGGTCCGATCCGCGAACTGCCGCGCAGCTTTGCGGCGACCCTCTACCGCCGCCGCTACTGGCAGGTGCCGGCCTTCGACCGCGTCGCGCTGCGCGCGCCCGCGCTTGCCGCCGAACTGTTCGACACCGGCGTCAACATGGGACCGGCGGTCGCCGCGACCTTTCTGCAACGCGTCCTCAACGCCCTGAACCGCGAACAACGCGACTGGGCCGATATCGTGGTCGATGGCAACATCGCCGCGAAAACGTTGCAGGCCCTCGATGCCCTGCTCGCCACGCGCGGCCCGGCGGCGGAGGCGGTCTTGGTCCGTGCGGTCAATGCCTTGCAGGGCGAACGCTATCTCCGCCTCGCCGAACTGCGCCCCGCCAACGAAGCCTTTCTCTACGGCTGGCTGGCCCATCGCGCAGGTTGATCCGTGTAACCTTTGTCAACTTCCGACGACAGGAACGACGATGCTCAACACCCTGATCGCGCCGATCGCGGCGCTGCTCGACAAGCTCATCCCCGATCCCAAGGCGCGCGACGCCGCCAAGCTCGAACTGCTGAAACTCGAAAGCACCGCCGATCTCGACCGGGTTAAGGCGCAACTCTCGGCGATCGTGGCGGAGGCGCAGTCGACCGACCCCTGGACCTCGCGCGCAAGGCCCGGCTTTCTCTACGTGATGTATGCGCTGCTGCTCTGGGCGATCCCGATGGGGCTGATCTCGGCGGTCCAGCCCGACATGGCCGCCGGCATCGCGCGGGGGATGACCGCCTATCTGCGCGGCATCCCCGAGGAATTGTACGCGCTCTTCGGCACCGGCTATCTCGGCTACACGGCGGCAAGAGCATGGGGCAAAGCCAAGGGTGTAGAACGCTAAAGATCCTCCCCGGTACGGGGAGGGGGACCGTCGCCGAAGGCGATGGTGGAGGGGGCGGGCCGCGCAACGCGGCGGTTCCGTATGCGGCGATCCCCCTCCACCAGCCTGCGGCTGGTCCCCCTCCCCCATGAATGGGGAGGAACTTGCACCCGCCCCGCCCCTCCCCATATCCGCGCCCATGAGCAAAGAGACGGTGTGGCACGGCACCACGATTGTATCCGTGCGTCGCGGCGGTCGCGTGGTGATCGCGGGGGATGGGCAGGTTTCGGCCGGACAGACGGTCATGAAACCCAATGCGCGGAAAGTCCGCCCGCTGGGCGACGGCAAGGTCATCGCGGGCTTCGCCGGTGCCACGGCCGACGCTTTCACCCTGTTCGAACGGCTGGAAGCGAAGCTGGAACGCCATCAGGGCCAGCTGCTGCGCGCCGCGGTCGAACTGGCCAAAGACTGGCGCACTGACAAGTTCCTCCGCAATCTGGAGGCGATGCTGATCGTCGCGGACAAGGACGTGACCCTGGTCGTCACCGGCAATGGCGACGTGCTCGAACCCGAAGCCGGCATCGCCGCGATCGGCTCTGGCGGCAATTTCGCCCTCGCCGCCGCCCGCGCCCTTTCCGACTATGAAGGCGACGCGGAGAAGGTCGCGCGCAAGGCGCTCGCCATCGCCGCCGACCTGTGCGTCTACACCAACGATCGCGTCACCCTCGAAGCACTCGACAGCGCGAACTGACGGACATTCCATGCAAGACAATCTGACTCCCAAGGCGATCGTCGCCGCCCTCGACGCGCACATCATCGGCCAGCAGGATGCCAAGCGCGCCGTCGCGGTCGCCTTGCGCAACCGCTGGCGCCGCCAGCAGCTCTCGCCGGACCTGCGCGACGAGGTCAGCCCCAAGAACATCCTGATGATCGGCCCCACCGGCTGCGGCAAGACCGAGATCAGCCGCCGTCTGGCCAAGCTCGCCGACGCACCGTTCGTGAAGGTCGAGGCGACCAAGTTCACCGAGGTCGGCTATGTCGGCCGCGACGTCGAACAGATCGCTCGCGACCTGGTCGAGGAAGCGATCCGGCTGGAGCGCGAACGCCGCCGCGTCGCGGTGAAGGACAAGGCCGAGGAAGCGGCGATGGCGCGCCTGCTCGACGCGCTGACCGGCAAGGGCGCCAGCGAAGCCACCCGCGAAGCGTTCCGCCAGCGCTTCAACGACGGCCATCTCGACGACAAGGAGGTCGAGATCGAACTCGACGCCGCGCCGCAGATGCCGTTCGAAATCCCCGGTGCTGCGCCGCAGATGATCAACCTGTCCGAGATGATGGGCAAGGCGTTCGGCGGCGGCCAGCAGAAGCGCCGCAAGCTGACCGTGCGCGCCGCCTGGGACAAGCTGGTCGAAGAAGAGGCCGACAAGCGCCTCGACCAGGACGAGGTCAGCCGCGCCGCCCTTGCCGATGCCGAGGCGAACGGCATCGTCTTCCTTGACGAGATCGACAAGATCGCGGTCAGTGACGTGCGCGGCGGCTCGGTCAGCCGCGAAGGCGTACAGCGCGACCTGCTGCCGCTGATCGAGGGGACGACCGTCGCCACCAAATACGGCCCGATGAAGACCGACCATGTCCTCTTCATCGCCAGCGGCGCGTTCCATGTCGCCAAGCCCAGCGACCTGCTGCCCGAACTACAGGGCCGCCTGCCGATCCGGGTCGAGTTGAAGGGGCTGACCGAAGCCGATTTCATCGCGATCCTGTCGGACACCAAGGCATCGCTCCCCGCCCAGTATCGCGCGCTGCTTGGCACCGAATCGGTCGAGGTAACCTTTACCGACGAAGGGTTGGCCGCCATCGCCCGCATCGCGGCGGAGGTGAATGCCGAGGTCGAGAACATCGGCGCACGCCGCCTGCAGACGGTCATGGAAAAGCTGCTCGAAGAGGTCAGCTTCGATGCCGAGGACCGCGCCGGAGAGGCGGTGACGATCGACGCCGCCTATGTCGACAAGCAGTTGGCGACCATCGCTCGGAACACGGATCTGAGCCGGTACGTCCTGTGATTCTGTCCGTTCGTGCTGCGTAGGGATCGAGCCTGTCGAAAGCCCGTATCGAAGCACCCTTGGCGGTCCTTCGATACGCCGCTTCGATTTCGCTCAGCGGCTACTCAGTACGAACGGAAGAAGTGGGGCAATCGACCTCACCCCACCTTGTCATACGGCACGAAGTCGCCGAACGTGCAGTCTCCCGACGCGATCGGCACGCCGCGATCGACCAGTCGGAAGCGGTCGTTGCGGCATACATTGGTTCCATACAGGATCGACACCACGATCTGGTCGTCGCGCAGGAACGGGCAGCGATCGCGCACCTGCGTCCGCCACAGCCGCTTGCCGCTCTGACGATAGATCAACGAGTCGCCGACGATCTGCGGCCCGTCCGTGAATCCGGTCGGCAGGCAGTTTTCGGGCTTGCCCGCGACCCGCCCTTCCAGCGTCTTGGCGAGCAACCGGTCGCCCTTCTCCTGCATCGCCGCCTGTTGCTGCGGTGTCGCGCACGCTCCCACGAGCAGCGCCGCCGTCCATGCCATTCGCTTCATCGCGCCTCTCCTCTACGGTTAGAACGCATCCTTCGCCGCGCGGTGCCGTGCCAGTTCCTCGACCGACGCACTGCGCAGGAACGGATTGGTCGCCAGTTCCGCGCCGATCGTGGTCGGCACCGTCGCCTCGCCCTTGGCGCGCATCGCCTCGACCGCCGCCATCCGCTCGACGATCGCCGCGTTGTCCGGCTCGGCGACCAGCGCGTAACGCCCGTTCGACAGCGTATATTCGTGCCCGCAATAGACCCGCGTCTCGGGCGGCAGCACCGCATAACGCTGCATATTGGCGAACATCTCGGCCGCCGTTCCTTCGAACAACCGCCCGCAGCCCATCGCGAACAGCGTGTCGCCGGTGAACAGCAGCGCGTCCTCGGCAAAGTGGAACGCGATATGTCCCGCAGTATGACCCGGGACCGACCACACGGTCGCCTGCGCGTCACCGATCGACAGCATCGCACCTTCACCGACACCGTGGTCGAGATCGGCGATCTTCGCCCGCTCCGCCTCCGGTCCGGTCACCTCCGCGCCGGTCGCCGCCTTGATCGCCGCATTGCCGCCGACATGGTCGGGATGCCAGTGGGTGTTCCAGATCGCGGTGATCGTCCAGCCGCGTGTCACCGCCGCGTCGAGCAGCGGCTGCCCCTCGCCCGGATCGATCGCGACCGTCTCGCCGCTCGCCTCGTCATGCAGCAGCCACGCATAGTTATCGGACAGGACCGGAACGCGGACGACCTCCATCACCACGTCCCCACATTCGGCATCGACACCCATGGCTCGGCGGCGGGCAGCGATCCGTCCTGCAACAGCTCGATCGAGATGCCGTCGGGTGTCTTCACGAACGCCATATGTCCGTCGCGCGGCGGCCGGTTGATCGTCACCCCGGCATCCATCAGCCGCTGGCAGGTCGCGTAGATATCGTCGACGCGGAACGCCAGATGGCCGAAATTGCGCCCGCCGCCATAGGGTTCGGGGTCCCAATTATGGGTCAGCTCGACCTCGGCCACCCCCTCCTGCCCCGGCGCGGCGAGGAAGATCAGCGTGAAGCGGCCCCGGTCATTGTCCATGCGCCGAACCTCTTTCAGGCCGAGCACCTCGAAAAAGGCGATGGTGGCGTCCGGGTCACTCACCCGGATCATGGTGTGGAGATAGCGGGTCATCGGCGGCTTCCTTTCGGTCTGCCCGGCATATCGGGTCGCCGCCTTATCGCCGCAACCGGGCTCAGGCCGGCGGCAGGGTGTCGAGCGCCGCCGATGCCGCCTTGGCCTGCGGACTGTCGGGGGCGAGCCGCTGCACTGACTCGAACGCCGCGCGTGCCGCCTTGATATCCCCCGACAGCCCGGCGATATTGCCCGCCTCCAGCTGTACCGACGGATCATCAGCCGACCGCCGCACCGCTTCGGCGATATCGGTCCGGGCGCGGGGCAGATCGCTGGTCCGTCGCGCGAGCGTCGCCGAGAGCAGCCATGCCAGCGGATCGGCCGGCGCATCCTTGAGCGCACGATCGATATCGCCCCGCGCCCCGGCCAGATCGCCCGCCGCGACCCGCACCCGCGCACGGTCCAGCTGTGCCTCGCCCCGTGCCAGCCCGCTCAGCGTGCCGCTGGCCAGCGCCGCATCCAGCGCCGTGCCCGCCGCGGCCGTATCGCCATCGGCCAGCCGCGCATTGCCCGCCTGCGCCCAGTAATTGGCTGCACGGGCGTCCTTCGCCACTTCTGCCTCGCGCGCCGCCTGTTCGAACGCTTCGGCCGCCGCGCTCCACTTTTGCCGCGTCGCATAGCTCATGCCGAGGCATTGCCGCGCGAGGAACCCGCCCCCGGCCAGTCGCCACTGTCCTGCGATCCGCTCAGCCACGTCGGGCGTCGTCGTGGCGGCATCGACGCACTGGTCGTACCGGGCTTCGGGCGTCGCCCCGGCGGGGAGTTGCGGCCCGGCGGCGGCTTGCAGGGCAAGGAACAGCAGCGACGATAGCATCAGGGCAACACATCCTCGATGGCGCGCAGGATCAGCGCGATATCGCCGTCGCGCGACAGGCGATGGTCGCCATCCTTGACGAGGACAGTCTGCACATCGGCTGAACGAAGCCGCGACGCCAGATGGACGGTGCGTTCCCACGGCACATCGGCATCGCGCTGTCCCTGTACCAGCCTGACGGCCACGTCGATCGGCACCTCGCCGTGCATCAACCGGTTAGCCTCGCCCGACGCCCAGAAGGCGCGGGTGAACACCGTCGGCGTATCGGCATAGGGCGATGGGCGCTCGATCCGTCCCTGCGTCAGCATCGCCATCTTCTCGGCCTGCGAAAAGCCCCAGTCGGTGAAGTCGGGCGCGGGCGCGATCCCGACCATGCCGACGATCCGCTCCGGCCGCGCCCGAGCGGCGAGCAGCGCAATCCAGCCGCCCATCGACGACCCCACCAGCACCACCGGCCCTTCAATGGCCTGATCGATCATCGCCAGTGCGTCATCGACCCAGCCGGCCAGCGTCTGTTCTTCGAACACGCCGGGGCTTTCGCCGCAGCCGGCATAGTCGAAGCGGAGAAACGCCTGCCCCCGTGCCTTTGCCCAGGCTTCGATCGCCAGCGCCTTGGTCCCGGTCATGTCGGACGCATAGCCGGGCAGGAACAGGATCGTCGGACCCGATCCGGGGGTGTGACGATAGGCGAGCGGGCGGGGGTCGGTCATGTCGCCGTCCATGCCATGCCTGGCACCGGGGCGAAAGCCGCGCTCAGCGACGTCTGCGCAGATGCTCCCGCACCAGCCGCCCCGATTCTGTCAGGTCGCTTTCCCGCCAGCCCGCCAACGCCCGTGTCGTCGGCTTCAGAATCGCCGATGCCTCATCCTTGTTGGCGACCGACCAGTTGAGATAGCTGACCCCGTTCTTGGCGCACCAGTCCCACCATGTCCGTGTCTCGGCAGCGTCGATCGGCGCATCACCATTGGCGGCGGTCGTGCCATATTCGGTGACGAACAGCGCAATGCCCCGCCGTAGCGCCAGATCGGCCTTGGCGCGCAGTTCCGCCTTGTGGGTCGCGGCATAGAAATGCAGCGTATAGGCGACGTTGGCGAACGGCAGCGGATCGGCCGCAGCCTCGTCGACATCCTGCGACCAGCTCCGCGTACCGGCCACCACGAACGCGTTCGGATCGATCGCCCGGATCGCGCCGATCACGCGGGTGTGATAGGGTTTGAGCACCGTAGCCCAGCCATGTTCGGGCAACGGCTCGTTATACGTCTCGTAGATCAGGTTCGGCACACCGCGATATTTGCGAGCGATATGGGTGAAGAAGGCGATCGCATCGTCGGCGCGCGGCTGATGCGCATGCCAGTCGACCACGACATAGATGCCCCGCGCGATCGCCGCGTCGATGACGGTCTCCGCTCGCCTGGTTTCGAGTACGGGTTGCTTGTCATAGCCGCCCGACTGCGCCCCGATCGCGGCCCGCACCGCGCTGACCCGCCAATCCCGCACCAGCCAGTCGATCGTCGTCGCGTCATAATAACGCGGCTGCCACTGGCTCCAGAACAGCGACATGCCGTGCACCGCATAGGGCCTGCCCCGCGCATCGATGACGCGGTTGCCTTTGACCGCCAGCCGGCCATGCGCCGCGACCGGTGATCCGGCAGGCGCACCGGGCGCCGCCCATGCCGCCTGGCCGATCAGCAACGCGATCAGCAACACCCACCAGCGACGCATGGCACCTCTCCCTGTTCTTGCGACGAGGGTGCCGATCCGTGTCAACGGTGTCAACGCGGCCATCTGCGGCGGTTTACCGTGGTGTCGGCGTGTCCGCTTCGGGCAGCGACGGCGAATCGGCCAGTTCGCGCGCCTGCCCTTTGCGCCGCCGCAGGTTCTGGCGGAGCGCCTGCGCCAGTCGCGCCTTGCGTTCTTCGTCGTTCATCCGCGCTTTCTACGCTTTTCGCGACCAATCCGACAACAGTCGCTTGACTTTCCGACCAATGCCTGCACATAGGCCCCTCCCGCCGCCGGGGGTTCCCCCCGGCTCGGAGTGCTGCCGTAGCTCAGTGGTAGAGCGCATCCTTGGTAAGGCTGAGGTCGTGAGTTCAATCCTCACCGGCAGCACCATTTTTCCTAGACATTTTCGCCGTTTGGCGAAACCGTGCCTTGGAAGAGGCTGGCGCGACCGTCATGCCGGCGTCCCGGAATGCGTGCGGTCAGCATAAACCGGTGGTTCGGCTGCGTTCCATAGGGGTAATCCCCAGGGAACTTTACCAGACTATCGGAAATTGGGGAGAAGCCGGCACCCTGCCCGCAGGAGGGTTGTTAAGTGTCGGAAATACAATCAGATGCCGTCGATGATTTGGAAGCCTCCGCCCGTGACCGCGCGGAGCGGGCGTTGCGGGACGAACGGCTGTTGCTGGCGTCGGTCCTCCAGAACCTGCCCCTCGGCGTCGGCGTCTTTGACCGCGACGGCAATCTAACCCACTCCAATCAGGTTCTGCGCGACTATACGCGCTTGAACCGACTGCCTTCGCGCCAGCCCGAACAGATGCGGCGATGGCGGGCGTATGACACCGGGGGCCGGTTGATCGCCCCGCACGACTATCCCGGTGCGCGCGCGCTGCGCGGCGAACGCGTGATGCCCGGCATCGACTTTCTCCACGAAGGCAGCGACGGGGTGGAGCGCTGGTTGCGCGTCAGCGCGGTGCCGTTTCGCCGCGAAGCCGCCGACAGCCATGAAGCGATCGTCGTCGTGCAGGATATCAACGATCTCAAGCGGGCGGGCGAGCAGATCGAAGCGGCCGCCGCGCGATATGCCAATCAATCGCGGTTTCTGGAGGCGACGCTGTCGTCGATCCCGGACTATGTCTACGCATTCGATGCCGGGCGCCGGTTCGTCTATGTCAATCCCTCCATGCGCGACCTGTTCGGACTGACGGCAGAGGAAATGGTCGGGCGGACGTTCCAGGACCTAGACTATCCGCCGGATCTGGCACGGCATTTGAACGCCGACATCGATCGCATCTTCCGAGACGCGGTGACCGTGAAGGACGAAGTGTTCTTCGAAAGCCCGACCGGACACGCCGCCTATTTCGACTATCGCTGGGGACCGATACGTGCCGATGACGGGTCGGTCGAACTCGTTGTCGGTGTGTCGCGGGATACCAGTGAGCGCCGGTCGTTCGAGGAGGCGTTGAAGCGCAGCGAGGCGCGGTTGCGGGCGGCGACCGAACTGGTCGGCATCGGTGTCTATGCATGGAATCCGGTGACGGGCGCGCTCGACTGGGACGATCAACTGCGCCGCATGTGGGGGTTGGCACCGGACGATCCGGTCGATACGTCGGTATATGAGGCGGGTATCCATCCGGATGACCTGCCCCGCGTTCGCGAGGCGATCGCCGCCTGCGTCGATCCGGCGGGCGATGGCCGCTACAAGATCGAGTATCGCGTGATCGGGAGGCGCGACGGCGTCACCCGCCATATCGCAACGTCCGGCCGGACGGAATTCCGGGACGGTCGCGCCGTCGAATTCATCGGTGCCGCCATCGATGTGTCCGAGCGACGCCACAACGAAGCGGCCGTGCGGGCGAGCGAAGCGCAGTTCCGCAGCTTTGCCGACAACAGCAGCAACCTGCTCTGGATCGGCGAATCGGCATCGGGTGCGATCGTCTATCGCAGCGCCGCCTTCGCACAGATATGGGGCATGCCGCGCGAGGAGGCACCGGACAACCTCGACACCTGGATTACGGGCGTCCATCCCGATGACCGTGCCGGCGTGCTGCGCGCGTTGGAAAGCGTGAAGGCCGGGGAGGTCACGCAGTTCGAATATCGCATCATGCGCCCACACGACGACGGCATCCGGTGGTTGCGGGATACGAGCTTTCCGATCCGCGACGATCAGGGCGCGGTGACCCGCATCGGCGGCATCGTCGAGGACCTGACCCAGGAGGATAGCCGGCAGGTCTATATCGTCAGCACACGCGAGGCCGAGGCGCGCCGTCTGGCGGGTCTGGTCCGCATGGGTGGCTCGCATGCCCGTATCTTCGACAGCGCCTCCGCCTTTCTCGACATCGCACCGGTCCTGGCGGCGGGTTGCGTCCTTGTCGACCTTCGCTGGGAACGGGATGCCGGCCTGTCGATCCCGCGCGAGCTGAAGGCACGGTCCATCACGTTGCCGACCATCGCACTGGACGATGCCACTGCCGGAACCGACGCCGCCGTCGCCGCGATGAAGGCCGGGGCGATCGACTTCCTCCTGCTGGGCGACGATGCCGCGCTACGCGACAAGCTGGGTTTGATCCTTGCGGAATGCTATGCGTCGGTACGGCCCGCGACGCGTAACGAGGAAGCCAGTGCCCATATCGCCCGACTGACGCCGCGGGAGCGCGACGTGCTGATCGGGCTGGTCGATGGCGGCACCAACAAGATCATCGCGCAGCAACTGGGCATCAGCCCGCGCACCGTCGAGCTGCATCGATCCCAGGTCATGAGCAAATTGGGCGCCGGCAGCCTCACCGAACTGGGTCAGATCGCACTCGCCGCCGGTATCGCTCCCTCCGGCGCCAGCGGAAAGACGCGGAAGCATCCTTAGGAATTCTCCGGATGCCGCCACGGCCGGCCATCGGGAAAGATGCACCTACCGGGTCGAGGGCAACACCGATGTCGCGCGTGGACGCCAGCCGTTCCTGAACATCCGGCCATGCTTCCGCATCGGTTTTTCGGAAGGCCCGACAGACACGGAGGTTGATCCTGATGATCCACAGGCACGCGTCTCATTCGACGGGCTTCGATCTTTCCGCGGCCAGCGACGACCTGTTGCTACGCGAGACCTATCATCGATCCAGTAACGATATGCAGCTCGTCGTCAGCCTGTTGTCGCTGCTGAGTCGGCGTGCTCCGAATGCGGAAGCGCGCGATGCGCTGGCGGACGCCATGGCCCGGGTCGCCATCCTGGCCCATGCGCGGGCCGACCTGAACGAACGTCGCCCGACCAGCCTGCGGCGTGCGCTCGAACAGGTATGTGAGGCGCTGGTCAGCCAGACCGAACCGCGTTCGATCCTAATCTCGCTGCACACTGCATATGACGTGCAGGGGCTCAGTCCACACCATGTAGCCGCCCTCGCGCTGGTCGTGAACGAACTGGCAACGAACGCGATAAAACATGCTTTCCTCGACGGGGCGGCGGGTCATATCCGGATATCGATCCGTCGCCATGGGGATCGGCACGCGGCCATCCTCGTCGAAGACGACGGCATGCCCTTTCCCGCGGCGGACAACGCGAAGAAGGCGGGCATGGGCTTGTCGCTGGTCAGGCGGCTGGTCGCCTCGGCCGACGGCGTGCTAATTGAACATGCGCCGGCGTCGAAACGCTTCGAAATCAGAATAGCCGTGCCGGCCACGTCTGGCTTGTGATTCGCCGGGCGATCCGGCGGCAGGCGCCATGGCGACCGCTAGCAACAAGCCGATGGGAGGGTGTCGTCATGCGACCTCGTCATCCGGAAATGCCCGTAATCGCAGTGCGACGCGCGTTCCTCTGTCACCGGTACGCTCGACCCAGATCTGGCCGCCATGCGCCTCGATGATCGTCCGGCAGATGGTCAGGCCGACGCCGAGGCCATCGACCTTGCTGCTGCCGAAGGCCCTGAACACCGTCTGGACCCGGTCGGGCGGAATGCCGCACCCCGTATCCGCCACATCGATACGGACCCTGGCGTCGCTGCGCATGGTCGACAGGGACAGGATCCGCTCATCGCTGTTCTCCATGGCCTCCACCGCGTTCCGGATGAGGTTCACGAGCACCTGCTGCAACTGCACCGCGTCGCCCCGCGCAATCCCTTCCCGCCGCCCCAGGCGGACCGTCACCCCCGACAGGGCGGGATTGGGCAGCGCCAGGGCCAGCGCGTCGTCGATCAGTTCGCGAAGCGGCACCGGCTGGACCTGCGTCTCGCCATGCGCGACCATGCGACGGATCCGGCGGACGATCTCACCGCTGCGTGCCACCTCCGCCGCCGCCAGTTCGAGCGCCTCGCGCGCCTCCGTCAGCGCCTCGGGCTGCTCGCGAAGCATCAACCGCCGCGCGCCGGCGATGAAGTTGCCGACGCTGGCGAGTGGCTGGTTGATTTCATGGGCCAGCGCCGAAGCGATCGTGCCCATCGCGCTCACCCGCGAGACATGGATCAGTTCGCTTTGAAGCTGCATCACCCGCTTCTGCGCCTTCATCCGCTCGCTCAGGTCGGACATAGCTCCGATGACCCGCACCGGAACGCCCTGTTCGTCGCGTACCAGAAAGCCGCGATCGAATACCGAATGGTAACTGCCATCGGCGTGGCGAAAGCCGTATTCGCACTGCCACGTGCTGATCTCTTCGTTGATGAACCGCTCGATGCTGCCGAGCACGCGCTCGCGTTCCGTCGGGGCGATCCGGGATTTCCACCATTCGATGCTATGGTCCGGCTTCTCGCCCGAAAGCTGCTCGATCGCCTCGTTCCAGGTAACTTCGTCGTGAAGCAGATCCCAGTCCCAGATCGCCTCGTTGGTCGCGCGCGCGGCAAGGCGATACCGTTCTTCGCTCTCGCGAATTCGCGCCTCGGCCCTGTGCCGTTCGGTCATGTCGCGGGAGATGCCGATCACGCCGCGCATCTCGCCCGCGACGATCCAGGGAACCTTGATCGTCTGGAACACTCTGTGCTCGCCGCGAACCGGGATGATCTCCTCGATCGTGCAGGGCTTGCCACGCTCGATGACGATGCGGTCCGCCACTTCATAGCCATCGGCAAGATCGGGGGCATAGACGTCATGCACCGTCCGCCCGAGCAGATCGGGGGATACGTCGTTCAGGGCACGGTTCACCTGAATGAAGCGGCCTGCCATGTCCTTCACGAATATCAGGTCCGCCGCGCTGTCGATGATGGTCTTGAGCAACGTGCCGGCGGCCGGCTCCTCACCGGTTTGGCCGTCGCGTCGCCGGCTCGTGATGTCGCGCAGGAGCAGCACGAAATGTTCGCCCATCGAAACGGCGCGTACCTCGTACCAGTTGTCCAGAAGCGGAATGCTGGTTTCGAACCGCTGGCCACGCTCAACGTTGCGCAACCGTTCGCAAACATGACGGATCGCCTCCCCCTCCTCGCCGAGGGCCGCATCGTCCAGCCTGCGCCCCGGCAACCCGAGCGCGCCGAATGCGCGCATCGCCGACGCATTGAGATGGGCGAACGTCGCATCGGGCCCCACCACCAGCACGGGATCGTCGACGACGGAGAGGAGATCGCGCACGAACTGGTCGATCAAGGGGCATTCTCCACGGAACCGACTTCCGGGTAGAGCAGCGAACCTCCTGTCGTTCCACAGAAATGTCCGTCAACGTACGCATTGTCCGGGACAGGCAGGCGCATTTGCGATAGGTCGACGGGGGGCGGTCGGGAAAAATGATGAGGTCGGTGTACATCGTCGATGATGACGCGTCGATCCGACGTTCCACCGCGTTTCTGGTCAAAAGCGCCGGATATGAGCCGCGCGCGTTCACATCGGCGTCGGATTTCCTGCGTGAGGCTCCGGCGCTTCTGCCCGGCGTGCTCCTGCTCGACGTGCGGATGCCCGAGATGGACGGGTTCGCGCTGCTGGACGGTCTGCCCGCGTCGCTCGGTGCGCTGTTCCCGATCGTAATGATTACGGGACATGGCGATCTCGCCACCGCCGTGCAGGCGATCCGGCACGGCGTCCGTGACTTCGTCGAAAAGCCGTATGAAGACCATGAGCTGCTCGGCATCGTCGCCCGGCTCTGGGACGATCTCGACGGACATCTGGCCGACATTGAGCAGCGGATCGCGGCGTCGCGACGGACCGAGAAGCTGACCGAGCGGGAACGCGAGGTGCTGATCCTGCTGGCGCTGGGCAAGCCGAACAAGCTGGTCGCGCACGCACTCGATCTGAGCATTCGCACCGTCGAGATGCACCGCGCGCAGATGTTGGAGCGGCTGGGCGTGAGGACTCTGCCAGAAGCGATCAGATTGGCCCTAGCCGCAGGGCTGCTGGAATAGGATCCTGCGATCGGCCGGTCGGGACGCGACCGAATCCTGGAGCGTGACGACAATATGCTGTGGGACCGAACCGGCCTCGCGCTCCGGTTCTTCCTTGAATATGATGCCGTCGTTAAAGGGCGCGAGATCGACGAAAATGCTTGCGAGTTGGATGTACGTCAGCCGGGCCACCTTCCCCACATCGGATGCAAACGCCGTTATCGAGCCGATCGCGACGCTATCCCTGCGCCGTAACGCGGAACTGGAAGTCACGGGCGCGCTGATCTTCGCCGTGCAGCACTTCGCGCAATATATCGAAGGGCCGCCAGCGGCGGTGGAATCTCTGCGCACGGCGATCGAACGGGATAGCCGTCACCGCTCGCTCCACACCGTCCTCGACGATCGTCCCGAATGCCGCAGGTTCGGCGGATGGCGGATCGCCTATCGTGGTCTCGCGACCTATGTCGAGAAGACGATCGTTTCCGTAGAAGGCCCGGCGACGGGAGCAGCCGGGGGGGACGCGGCGCGGTTGCTGCGGCTGTTCCGGGAGTTTTCGTTGCCCCACCCCCGATAGGGCATCGACGGGCGCTGCCGCCGCCGGGGCGGACGGTTAATTTTTCCCTGCCGCAATTCCCAGTAGTTTCCGCATCTTGTCCGTTCCCGCCACATTCCGGCAGAGGACGCAAAGGGTTAGCGGAGGAACGTATGACTCAGGCAGGCAATCGGTCGGGGGGAAGCGACTGTCAGGCCGGACACCTTCCGGTGCACTTCTCGCACGATCTTGGTGGCGAGCCTGAGTTCGATCATTTTGCCAGCCTTGCTGCCACGATCTGCGGGACGCCGACAGCGGCTGTCACCTTGATCGCCGGAGACATGCAATGGATCAAGGGCGCGGTAGGGGTCGGTCGGGAAGCGATGCCGGCGAATCGCTCCTTCTGCGCTCATACGGTCCGTGCCAACCGGTTCCTGTCGATCGGAGATGCCACGGCCGACGACCGGTTTCGCGACAATCCGCTCGTCACCGGAACGGACCATATCCGTTTCTATGCCGGCATGCCGCTGGTCATCGACCACGAACCTGTCGGCGCACTCTGCGTCATCGATACGAAGGCCCGTGACGAAGGGTTGAAACCCGAACAGCGCCAGGCGCTCGAGATGCTGGCCGCTCAGGCGAGCCTGCAATTGCAGCTGCGCCGCGCACTGGCCGAGCGCGACGGCGCCGTCCGCGAACTCAACGCCGTTGTGGGCCAGCTCAGCTGGGCGGCGACGCACGATCATCTGACCGGCGTCGGCAACCGTGCGATGCTTCGCCGGACGCTGAACGGCCGGGTGGGAAAGGATGCGGGTCCGTTCGGACTGCTCGCGATCGACGTCGATCATTTCAAGCAGATCAACGATTCGTTCGGCCATCAGGCAGGCGACGAGTTGCTGAAGGAGATCGCACGCCGCCTGACCATGGCGCTGCGCCTAGAGGACATCGTCATCCGCCTCGGCGGCGACGAGTTCGCGATCGTACTCGACCGGGTGGCCGACGACGCAACGCTGTCGCAATTGGCGGAGCGGCTGCTGGCGGCGATGCGCCCGCCCTTCATCTACGAAGGGCGGGCCCTCGAATGCCGGATCACCATCGGCGGGGCGCGGTGGCCGTTCCATTCGCCCCGCGCGGACGACGTCGTCCGCTACGCCGATGCGGCCCTGTACGAAGCGAAATCGCGGGGTCGCGGCATCTTCGCGCTGTTCGAACAGGAAATGCTCGCCACGCGTGCACAGCGGCGGCTTGAGATCGATCGTGCCCGCCACGCGCTGGCCGCCGGGCAGGTCGTCCCGTTCTACCAGCCGAAGGTCGATCTGCAGCATGGTACCATTCTCGGGCTGGAGGCCCTGCTCCGCATCTTGGAACCCGGCTGTTCCGCGATCATGCCGCACGCCATCGCCGCCGCCTTCGACGAGGCCGAGATCGCACAGGCGATCGGTCACAGCATGCTGACGCAGGTGTTGCGGGACATGCGCGGCTGGCTCGACGCCGGGCTGCAGTTCGGACGCGTCGCCATCAACGTCTCCGCGACCGAGATCGGCGATCCCAATTACGCCAGCCGTCTTTTGGCCGCGTTGGCGCAACATGGCATTGCGCCGGCGATGCTGGAGCTCGAAATCCTCGAGAACGTGCTGCTCGACCAGCGCTCGGCGGCGGTTCTTGCCAGTGTCCGCACGCTGTCGGACGCGGGTGTGCGCATCGCCTTCGACGATTTCGGCACCGGCTATGCTGCGCTTGCGCACCTGCCAAGTTTTCCGGTCGACACGATCAAGATCGATCAGCTGTTCGTGCGCGAACTCGACAACGGCGCCAACCAGGCGATCGTCCGGGCGCTGCTCGCACTGGCCGCCGAACTCGGCCTCGAAGCGATCGCCGAAGGGGTCGAGACCCCGCAACAGGCCGCGCAGCTGCGCGCGCTTGGGTGTACCGTGGCGCAGGGCTTTCTGTTCAGCAAGCCGATACCGGCCGGCGACGTCGCGAGCAAGCTGTCGCGAAAGCCACGAACGGCGCGTCGGCCCCATGCCCGGCCGGTCACCGAACCGCGCCTTCCGTCGTGTCGGGCAGCATAATCAATCAGGAGCGTGATGTGATGGACGCCGCAGGCCTGGCCCGGTCGGTGATCGATGCGATCTTACCGGCGCGTTTTCGTCCGCAACCCCCGATCCCTGCGCCGGTCGAACGGCGCGCCGCGCCCCGCAAGCAGGCGGCGCTCTCTGCCAGCGTGATCACGGGCGGTCGTACCCATCGCGGCCAGATCCGCAACATCTCCACGACGGGCCTGACGTTGGTGTTTGATTCGCCACCGCAATTGTTCAAGGGTGCGCATCTTCTGGTGTGTGCCGGGGCGCTCGCGCCGTTCACCGGCTCGGTCCGCTGGATTGCCGGTCGCGAATGCGGCATGGTGTTCAACAGTGCGTTGGCCGAAGAAGTCCTCGACGATACGTCGGCGTTGTTCGATCCTGGCAAGCGCGTCCGTCCCGGTCGTGCGAAAATCCATCTGGTAGCCGCCGTCAGTGCGCCGGGCCTTGAACGAAGGGTAACGATCGAGAATATCGGGTCCGGTGGCGCCCAGCTTGCAACGGGATTGTCGCTTCCGGTCGACACTGGGGTGATGATCCATATCGACGGCATGCTGCCGATCGGAGGGCATGTCCGCTGGAGCCAGGCCGGTCGCTGCGGCGTGATGTTCAATAAGCTGCTGCCCGTCGCGGCTGGGGAAGAAATTGCCCGACGCTGCGCCCTGCATTCCTCCTGGCTCGACGAACTACGCGAGGCACATGCCGCTATCGTCGATGCGTAGGCAGGGTCGCCATGAACAGGTCGGCGCCGTGGCGCCATGATCGTGGACGGATGACACCGCGGTGACAGGCCGTCGTTGAACAGCGATAGCGGTACACGCCGTCCGGCCTATCGGCGGCAAGGGATTGGATGAGCGGAAGTGATGGTCGGAACCCACGACTGGATATTGGTGGCGATGTCGGTGCTGATCGCCACCGTCGCGAGCTATACGGCGCTGGATCTGGCTGGCCGGGTGCGCGCATCCACCGGACAGGCGCGACATATCTGGCTGGTGACGGCGGCGATCGCCATGGGCGGCGGAATCTGGGCGATGCACTTCGTCGCCATGCTGGCCTATGGCATGCCCGGAATGGCCGTCAGCTACGATTTGGCGCTGACATTACTGTCGCTGGTCGTGCCGATCGTCGGAACCGGCATCAGTTTTGCCGTCATGAACCGATCGGGCGCGGCGATCGGAACGCTCGCCGCGGCGGGTCCGATCATGGGACTGGGCGTGGTAGCCATGCACTATATCGGCATGGCGGCGATGCGCATGCCCGCCACGCTGCGCTACGACCCGCGCTGGGTGGCGGTGTCGGTATTGTTTGCGGTCGGCACGGCGACGACCGCCTTGTTCCTCGCGAGCAGGAACAACGACATACGGCAGCGATCGGGCGCTGCCGCGGTGATGGGCGTCGCGATCGCGGGAATGCATTTCAGCGGCATGCGCGCGGCGTCGTTTGCCGTATCGAGCGACACCGACCTGTCGGCCGGCCATAGCGGGCTGTCGCAGACGACGCTCGCCCTGACCGTATCGGCCGCGGCGCTGCTGATCCTGTTCCTCGCACTTGTCGCGGCGATGTTCGATCGGCGGTTCGCCGAGATGGCAGCACGCGAGGCACGGGCGTTGAAACGAAGCGAGGGGCGGCTGCGCGCCCTCTACCGCGGCACGCCGCTTCCGCTACATTCGCTCGATGCGGCGGGACGCATCGAGCATGTCAGCGATACGTGGCTGCAGTTGACGGGCTATGACCGCGAAGAGGTCATCGGGCGGCCCCTTGTCGATTTCCTCACGGAAGAATCGGCGCGGCAGGCCCGCAAACGGGATCGTGTCGCGCTGATGCGCAATGGCGCCCTGATCGACCGCGAGTACCGGATTCAGACCAGGACCGGTGACGTCCGCGACGTCGTGGCCTCGGCCCGCCTCGAATTCGATGCCGAGGGCAAATTCCAGCACGTGCTCGGCGGATTGACGGACGTGACCGAGCGCAAACGGGCGGAGCAAGCGCTGCGACAAGCGCAGAAGATCGAGGCGATCGGTCATCTGACCGGCGGGATCGCCCAGGACTTCAACAACCTGCTTGCCATCATTCTCGGCAATCTCGACCTGCTGAGCCGACAGGTCGAGGAAGGATCGCGCGCGCAGCGCCTGGTGGCGAATGCGCGTCAGGGCGCGGAACGCGGCGCGTCTCTAACGCAACGCCTGCTGGCGTTCGCCCGGCGTCAGGATCTGCGACCGGAGAGCGTGGACGTGGCGGAGTTGGTAGGCGGGCTTTCGGAAATGCTGGAGCGCACGCTCGGCCCGCGCATTCAGATCCAGACCCGGTTCCCCGCCAGTCTGCCGTGCGAAAGTGTCGATGCGCACCAGCTGGAACTCGCCATCCTGAACATGGCGGTGAATGGGCGCGACGCGATGCCGGAGGGGGGGATGCTGACGATCGCTGCCGCCCTCGACGACGCCCCGCCGGGACAGGGCGAGGACGGCAAGGGCTTCGTCCGGCTAGAGATACGGGACACCGGCATCGGCATGGACGGGCCTACGCTCGCCCGGGCAAGCGAACCCTTTTTCACGACCAAGGGCATCGGGAAAGGCACTGGTCTGGGCCTCAGCATGGTTCAGGGACTTGCGGCGCAATCGGGCGGCCATTTGAACATCGACAGCACGCCCGGCATTGGCACCGCAATCCAGTTGTGGCTGCCCGTCGCCATGGTCGACCGGGCCGTCGCAACGGATGCTTCGCACGATGCGCTCACCGAACTGCCGCCCTTGTCGATCCTCGCGGTCGATGACGATGAACTCGTCCTCCACAACACGGCGGCGATGCTGGAGGAACTAGGGCATCATGTCGTCACCGCACCCGGCGGCGGCGAGGCGTTGCACCGGTTGCGGCAGATGCCGCGGGTCGACATTCTCGTCACCGATCAGCTTATGCCGAACATGACCGGCGTCCAACTGGCCGTTGCCGCAACCGATATGGTGCCCGGACTTCCAGTTCTGCTCGTCAGCGGGTTTGCCGAACTGAAGGCGCAGGAGGCGGAGCGCTTCGCCTTCCTGCACAAGCCGTTCGATCGCGTAGCCCTCTCGCAGGCCATTGCACGAACGATCGCCCGGGCGAAAACGACGGCTGGAATAGATAGCGTCCCATCGCCCATTGCCGGTATCGCGGAAGACGCCCTGCGGATCCTGCGCGACTGACCCTTATCGGTCACCGGCTTCGACAGCGTGGGAAGCCGCGATGGCCGCCGGCCGAGCGGGAAGGCCGCGCCGATCCGCGCGCGTTCGGTCTGCGTCCGTTGCAGCGTAGCGGTGCCGGCATGCGAGGCCATGCCTGGCACGACCCCGGACACGACGAAAACGGCATCGCGTCGCCCTACTGCTCGGCAGTGTCGATATAGTTCATACCGAGGTCGAGACTATGCCGCAGCGCGGCGACGGCGGGGGGGGGCCGGTCCGCGTCGTCGATGCACCAGCTTCCCTGACCGATCGCTGCGACCGGCCGCCCGGTCGGACCGAACGGACGTCGTTCGACCGGGCTCGCCGCGCGCGCTTCACCACTGCCGGTGCCGCTCATCGCGACGGGCTGCCCGTGTCGGCGAACAGTGCGATCATTTCGCGATTGAACGCCGGGATGTCGTCGGGCTTGCGGCTGGTGACCAGGCCCCGATCGACTACGACCTCTTCGTCGACCCAGTCCGCACCGGCATTCTGGAGATCGCTCCGGAGCGACGGCCAGGAGGTCAGGCGCCGTCCGCGCGCCGCACCCGTCTCGATAATCGTCCATGGTCCATGACAAATCGATGCCACCGGTTTGCCGGCGTCGAAGAAGGCGCTCGCAAAGGCGACGGCTTCGGGCAGCGCACGAAGCTGGTCGGGATTGATGACGCCGCCCGGCAGCAGCAACGCGTCGAATTCCTCGGGCCGGGCCCGACGAAGTGCGACATCGACGTGGAAGCTGTCACCCCAGTCCGTAAAGTTCCACCCCCTTACCTCCCCCTCTTGCGGAGAGACGATCCGCGTGTAGGCGCCGGCCTCGTCCAGTGCGTTGCGCGGCTCGGTCATCTCGACCTGTTCGAACCCGTCGGTCACGAGGATCGCGACCGTCAGGCCGTCGAGGGAATGGGAAGCCATCTCGTTTCTCCGTTCAATAGTGTGTCGAGATCGGAACCTGTCGTCGCCGCTAGCGCCATCGCACCGGTCCGCTGGATGCGAAGGCGCGGCCGCGCTTTGCGGCCATCGCGTTCGGCACGGGCGAGCGGCGCACACAACAGCCGCATCCGGCGGGGCGGGCGGTCCCGGCGACGCTTGCTGAGGGGGGCGGCATCAATCACCGACCGGCCCGCTGTCGCCCGGCAATTTGTACGCGAGGATCCGGGCGGTCTCGATGCGCGGCGCACCGTCGAACAATTCGGGGGAGCGCGCGACGAGAGCTTGCCCGACCTTGCCGCCGAGATGGGCGCCGCGGGCTGCATCATCGGGAAATGTGTCGAAGATCGCGAAGTCGTGCTCGCCGAAGCGCACGGCGTACCAACTGGTGGTGCCAGGTTCCTCCCGCACCGCATCCAGTCCGGCGCGCAGAAAGGTCTCGACCGCGTCGCCCTTGCCCTGTTTCGCGTTCAGACGGACGAACAGCGCCTCGACGAAGAGCGGTTGCGATCCGATCGTCGGCGAGCATGTCTGGGAACTCTTGCCCGGTGCAATCGCGTCCATGCGCCTCTCCTGCGCTACTATTCCGCAGGAACGCTATGCCGCTATCCGGACGGTGCCGAGCACCCGTACGTTCCCTCAGGAGACTTACGAGGTTGCAGCACTGCGGCATCGTCCGTCGCGCTATTGGCGCAGACCTTCCGAAAGATCGGTAGCAGATGCTGGAAGATTGAATTGGGCGGAGACTCACCGCTTCGCTGCCAACCGCCCCTTTCGCCAAACGGAGCAAGGGGCGGTTGGCAGCGAGCGATCATCGGCGCGATGCGGACCCGGCCAGATTCATTTCCTTGAGGACGCGCCCGGCCTCGTGCGGTTCGGACCGTAGATATTGCGGAGGCGCGTCCACCGATGCACCGAGAACCGCAGCCGCATGCCAAGGCCAGCGCGGGTCCCACAGCACGCCGCGCGCAATCGCGATCGCGTCTGCGTCGCCACCCTGCAGAATGGCCTCGGCCTGATGCGGGTCAGTGATAAGACCGACCGCGATGACTGGCATCGCCACGGCCTGCTTAACCACCTTCGCAAGCGGCACCTGGTAGGAGGGGCCGACCGGGATTGCCTGGCGAGGGTCGAGCCCCCCGCTGGACACGTGAATCGCGGCACATCCGCGGGCTTCGAGTTCTGTCGCGAAGGTCGCGGTTTCCTCTGCCGTCCAGCCGCCTTCGACCCAGTCCGTGCCCGAGACGCGAACCGTCACCGGCTTGTCGGCCGGAAAGGCGGCACGCACGGCATCGAACACTTCGAGCGGGAAGCGCATCCGGTTGGCAAGGTCACCGCCATATGCATCGTCGCGCGTGTTGGAGAGGGGCGAGAGGAATTCGTGGAGGAGATAGCCGTGCGCGGCGTGAATCTGGATCGCGTCCAGACCGATCCGGGCGGCGCGCCGTGCCGCATCGGCAAAGGCGTCGCGGATACGGGCAAGGCCATCGCAATCGAGCGCGAGCGGTGAATGCTCGTCGGGTTCGAACGGCAGCGCGCTAGGGGCGAGCGTCTGCCAGCCATGCTCGGCATCGGGCGCGATCTGCGCCCCACCGTGCCAGGGCTTTGCCGTACTAGCCTTGCGTCCGGCATGGGCCAGCTGGATCATCAGCGGCATGTCGGACCAACGGCGCACGCCATCGACGACGCGTTGCATCGCCGCTTCGGTGGCATCGTCCCATAGTCCGACATCGCCATAGGTGATGCGCCCCTCGGGCGTGACTGCCGTCGCCTCGATCGTCAGAGCGGCCGCGCCCGACATGGCCAGTTGGCCGAGATGGATCAGATGCCAGTCGGTCATCGCACCATCTTCGGCCGAATACTGGCACATGGGCGCGATTACGATACGGTTGCGGAGCGACATCCCGCCCACGTCCAGTGGTTCGAAAAGCTTGGCCATTACCATTCTCCTACGTTGGGCATCGATGCCCATGGTTCGGCGGGCGCCTTGTGTTCGCCCTGCTGGAGTAGTTCGATCGAAATGCCGTCTGGCGAGCGGACGAACGCCATGTGTCCGTCGCGGGGCGGGCGATTGATCGTCACCCCGGCGGCGTGCAGGCGGGAGCAGGTCTCGTAAATGTCCTCGACGCGGTAGGCGAGGTGGCCGAAGTTGCGGCCGCCGGTATAGGTCTCGGCCGGGCCGCCATCTTCGGGTGGCCAGTTATACGTCAATTCGACCTCGGCCTGACCGGGCTTGCCCTCGTCGCGATAATCCTCGTCGGCCGCCAGGAAGATCAGGGTGAATCGCCCTTGCTCGTTTTCGATCCGCCGGGTCTCCTTCAGCCCGAGCAGTTCGAAGAAACGAATGGTCGCCTGCGGATCGGCAACCCGCAGCATGGTGTGAAGATAGCGCATGATCAGGCGGCCTTTGCCTTGAGAGCTTCCATGACCAGCTCCGCCGTGCGCGTGGCCGAACCAGGGTTCTGTCCGGTCACTAGATTGTCGTCGCGCAGGGCGAAGGGCTGGAAATCGGGTCCGCCTTCATGGTGCGCGCCCAGCTCCTTCATGCGGGTTTCAAGCAGGAACGGCACGGCCTGATCGAGGCCGACGGCGCGTTCTTCGCTGTCGGTGAAGGCGGCAACCCTACGCCCTGCCACGAACGGCGTGCCATCGGGCTTTTTCGCGGAAACGAGTCCGGCGGGGCCGTGGCAAACGGCGGCCACGATCTTGCCTTCGCGGTCGAACCGCTCAACCAGTCGCGCGAGTTCATCGCTGCCGGGATAGTCGAACATCGTGCCGTGCCCGCCGGGCAGGAACACCGCGTCGTAACCTGAAATATCGATGCTGGTGAAAGCGGGCGTATCGGCCACTTCGGCCTTCAGCGCTTCATCCTTCAGATAGCGCTCGACCGATGCGTCATTCTCGCCGTCGGCGTTGACACTGCGCTGGTCGACCGGGATTGCGCCGCCCTTGATCGAGGCCAGGGTCACGTCGGCGCCGCCGTCGCGAAAGGCATAATAGGGCGTGGTCAGTTCCTCGAGCCAGACGCCGGTCGGCTCGACGCCGGGCGTCATGCGGTCGGCTGAAGTGGCGATCATGAGAATGCGTGTCATCGGCTTGGCTCCTTTGCGTGCCGGATCGCGGAAGCGGGCGAGTGACGATGCCGTCGCAGCGATGGCTCGCACCACCCCCCGTCAAAAGACAGGCTCGGTCCATCCGTCTGCCCGTCGATGATCACACAGATAAGCAGCACCGCTCATCAAGAAACCCAACGAGAATGGCCAGCGCCCATAAATCGATTTATGGAACTGCAATGTCCCTTCAGCAGATGCGCACGTTCATCGAAGTCTATCGCCGTCGGTCGCTGAGCGACGCGGCGCGCGCGCTCGGCATCACGCAGCCAGCGGCGTCCCAGCACATCGCCTCGCTCGAGGTGCAACTCGGCCATCCGCTTTTCGACCGCCATTCGCGCGGCGTCCGTCCTACGGCGATCGGCGACGACTTCGCCGCTTCGATCGGCGGCAGCCTCGACCGGGCCGAAGCCGCCTTGGCATCGGCACGCGCGCGGTCGGTTCGCATTTCGGGGACGGTTCACATCGCCGCGCCATCCGACCTGCTCGGCGAAATGATTACGCCAAAGCTCGGGCCGCTGCTCGACTCGGGGCTTGATCTTCGGCTGCATATCGGCGGGCGCGATGCGCTTTATGCCATGCTGCTCGACGACAAGGTGCATCTTGGCATCACCGCATCCCGGCCCGAAGACGCGCGGCTTGCCTATCAAGAGATCGGCACGGAAGACCTGCGCGCCGTGGCCGCACCCGCCATAACCGAACGGATTGCGCGCATGCCGCTGTGTGAAGCGCTCAATACGGTACCCTGTCTGGCCTATGATCTTGACCGGCCACTGGTGCGCAACTGGCTGGAGGCGAACCAGATCGAGGTAGCCCGGCCCCCGGCCCTGACCGCACCGGATCTTCGCGTCCTGCGCTCGGGCCTGTGCGCAGGACTGGGTTGGACGGTTCTGCCCGGCTATCTCACCAGCGCCGAACGCACGGCCTGTACCCTTGTCGAAATCGCAGCACCTCTCCGCGTGCCGACCAACGCATTCTATCTCGTCTGGGCCAAATCTTCGTTGCGCCACCCCCGCGTGGCATTGGCGCGCGATGCCCTGATCGGAGCATTGCAGCCATGAATGCTCTGACCATCGATCCATCGCGATGAACGATCGACCGGTTTCTGGAAATCGAAAAAGGGACGCGATCGGCCGAATCCGGATCACTCGACCGGACGACCTTCGATACGATCCCGCCCTTGTCTGGTCCCAGCGATCGATGACACATCTAGGATGGCGAGGAAGGCCACCCCATCGCCTGCTACTTTTCGATCATTTCCGGAACCGGACTTGCCATAAACTGGCGGAGACGGAGGGATTCGAACCCTCGGTAGGAGTAATCCCCCTACGGCGGTTTAGCAAACCGCTGGTTTCAGCCACTCACCCACGTCTCCCAGACGCGTCGCGCCTTGGAGTGCGGGCCTATAGCGAGGGTTGTGGCGGCGATCAACTCCCTACGTTGAACGTAATTGCGCGCCGATCGAACGCGCGTTCATTGCAGGGACAGGCGCTTGGCCGCTATCGTGTGCGAACGGGCATGCATGCGGGGAGTAGCGTAATGAAACGGTTGATCGGGTGGATGGCGCCGCTCATGTTGCTGGCGGTCCCTGCCCAGGCGCAGGTGCGCACCGTCGACCCCAATGACGCAATCGACGGCGATCTGGCGCCTGCCCCGGCGCCACAGCCGACCCAGCGCAGCGACGTGCCGCCGGCCTATCAGCAGGAACCCGTACCACCTGCCCAGACCCAGCCGCCGGTCAATCAAACCCCGCCCAACAGCACCGCGACCAGCGCCGCCAACGACACGTTCGAACGCGACGACCTGATCGGTGCGGCCGAGGGCGTGTTCGGGCGCGGTGCCGAAGGGTTGGCCGGCATTATCGAAAACATTCTGAAGGATCAGGGCAAGCCCAACGCCTATATCGCCGGACGCGAGGCCGCGGGCGCATTCGTCGTCGGCCTGCGCTACGGCTCGGGCATCCTGAACCACCGGGTCGAGGGGCAGCGCCCGGTCTACTGGACCGGGCCGTCGGTCGGCTTCGACGTTGGCGGCGATGCGACAAAGGTCTTCGTGCTGGTCTACAACCTCTATGATTCGCAGGAGCTGTACAAACGCTTTCCCGCGGCCGAGGGGCGCGCCTATTTCGTCGGTGGGTTTTCGGCCAGCTATCTGCGGCGCGGCGACGTGGTGTTGATTCCGGTCCGCCTCGGCGTCGGTTGGCGACTGGGTGCCAATGTCGGGTACATGCGGTTCAGCGAAAAGCAGAAATGGTTGCCGTTTTAAGGCGCAGCGGGGCCGGCAACCGCCGGACTCCCGCCAGCCCGGCCGGCGGCTGAAAGCCGACCGACGCCGCGGGCCTGGCCCGCGGCGCCACCCGCCTCACCGCCGAAACGCAGTAGACTCGAACCGAACCGGCGCGCCCTGCGCCTCGCCGACCAGTTCGGCCTCCCACATCGCCGTCCGCCCGCGGACGATCGTCCCGACCGGCCGCCCGGTCAGCGTATCGCCGGTAAAGGGCGACCAGCCGGCGCGCGACGCCAGCCAGCTTTCCTCGACCGTCCAACGCCGCTTCAGGTCGACCACGGTGAAGTCGGCGTCATAGCCGAACGCGATCCGCCCCTTGCCCGCCAGCCCGAAGATGCGCTGCGCCCCGGCGCTGGTCAGATCGATCAGCCGCGGCAAGGTCAGCCGCCCTTCCGCAACATGGTTGAGCAGCAGCGGCAGCAACGTCTGCACCCCCGGCATCCCGCTCGGCGTCGCCGGATAGCGCTTCGCCTTTTCCTCGATCGTATGCGGCGCATGGTCCGATCCGATGACGTCGGGCACGCCCTGGTTCAGCCAATACCACAGCCCGTCGCGATGCGCGCCCGACCGGATCGGCGGGTTCATCTGCGCATAGGTGCCGAGCCGCGGGTAAGCATCCTCGCCGGCAAGCGTCAGATGCTGCGGCGTCACCTCGCACGACGCGATATCCTTGTTCGCGCCCAGCAATTCCAGCTCGGCGGGCGTCGTCACATGCAGCACATGCACCCGACGCCCGGCCGCGCGTGCGAGGCGCAGGATGCGCGTCGTCGCGATCAGAGCGCTTTCGTCGTCGCGCCACACCGGATGCGACGACGGATCGCCGCTCACCCGCTCGCCTTCGCGCGCGATCATCCGTGTCTCGTCCTCGGCATGGATCGCCACGCGCCGCTGGCCCGACCGCAGCACGCGGAGGAGATCGTCATCCTCCGACACCAGCAGGTCGCCGGTCGACGATCCCATGAAGATTTTGACGCCGGCCGTGCCCGGCAACCGCTCGAGTTCGTCGAGATGATGGGCGTTGCGCGCCGTCGCCCCGACATAGAAGGCATGATCGCAATACATCCGCCCCTTGGCACGGGCGAGCTTGTCGGCGATCGCTTCCTCGGTATCGGTCGCGGGCTTGGTGTTCGGCATCTCGAACACCGCGGTCACGCCGCCCATCACCGCCGCGATCGATCCGCTGGCAAGGTCCTCCTTATGCTCCAGCCCGGGCTCACGGAAATGGACCTGCGTGTCGATGACGCCCGGCAGGATGTCGAGGCCCGTACAGTCGATCGTCTCGCCGGCATCGCCGGACACGCCGATGCCGGCGATGCGGCCATCGGTAATGCCGATATCGACGCGCGCCGGGCCGCCGGGAAGGTGGACGGTGCCACCGGTAAGCTTGGTATCGAAGGTCGCCATTGCCGCCTCTTGTAGCCAGGGGGTGGGCCGTCCTACCTGTTGGACATGACCGTTACCACCCCCGGAACCTGGCTTGCCGACCGTGCCGTCCTACGCATCGGCGGCGACGAAGCGCGCCCCTTTCTGCAGGGGTTGGTGACGCAGGACATGGCGGCGGTCACGCCCGCCACCCCGCAATGGGCTGCGCTGCTGAGTGCGCAGGGCAAGGCGCTGTTCGATTTCATCCTCTGGGCGGACGATGACGCGATTCTCATCGATTGCGAGGCCGATGCCGCCGATGCGCTCGCCAGGCGACTGACCCTGTATCGCTTGCGGCGCGCGGTAACGATCGAGCGCAGCGACCTCGGCGTCCAATGGTCCCCGACCGGCGAGCACGGCGTTCCCGATCCGCGGCTGGCTGCGCTCGGCCGACGCTGGCTGGCAGCGCCCGGCGATCGTGCGGAGGGCTGGACCGAACACCGCCTCCGCCACGGCGTGACTGAGGGGCGCGCCGAACTGGGAGACGGCCAAACGCTCTGGCTCGAATGCAATGCCCGCGAACTGAACGGGGTCAGCTTCACCAAGGGCTGCTATGTCGGCCAGGAAAATACCGCGCGGATGAACTATCGCTCGACGGTCAACCGGCGTCTGGTCGTCGTGCCGACGACAATCCCCGGCCCGCGCACCCGGCTGATGTACGAAGACCTCGGCCTCGCAGTCGAGCATCGCAAAGTCGACGATCTGGGCGATGCCCTTCGCCCCGAGTGGCTGGCCGCTACGCTCGGGATACAATAGGGTAAAATCCGATCCGCCGGCAGCCGATCGAATGCTCCGGCCCTAGAATAATTCGTCTAGCATCAGGTAGAAGTCGACCTTCCGCCGGTCGGGCTGCGCGATGCCATAGCGTTCGAACATGCGCCGCGTCAGCCGACCGTCGAACTCGTCGAGACAGTTGGCGAGGATCGCCAGATCCTGGTAGCGATCGGCGACCCCGACGCGCCCCAGATCGATGCAACCTACGACCCTACCATCGTCGATCAGCAGATTGTCGAGCGAGAAGTCGCCGTGCGTCACCACCGGATCGGGCATACGCGGCAGCAAGCACTGGATCGCATTCCACACCTGTTCCGCGCTCCACCCAAGTCGTGCAGCGTCGAAATCGTCGGCATCGACCAGTCCCGCGTCGATCCGCACCCGCGCTGCCGCAAGCCGAACTTCATGCCCGCTGTCGAACGGACAGTGACGGACCGGAATAGCATGAAGCGACTTCAAGAAATCAGCCAGCGCATCGACAACCTCGTTGCCCCGCTCGGGCTCGGCATCAAGGATTTGCCACGCCGTTCGCCCCGGCAGCGCCGTCGTCAGCAGCCACGCGGTATTGGCGCTCACCTCGCACCGCACCAGCACCGGGACCGCGATCCGGCCGGTCAGCCAGCGCAACCGCACCATTTCGTCGACGATATCGCCGGCGACCGTACCATCACCGTGTTTTAGGAACAGGTTGGGCGCGCCCGACTTGCCATGCAAACGATGGATCACCCCGCCGGACTCGCCGACCCGGTCGCGTGCCCATCGATACCCCGCGACGTCGGCAACCAATCCGCGCGGCACCGCAATCGGCGCGCAGGCGCGCTCCCGCTCGTTCATGTCTGCCCCCCGTGCCGACGGTCCATGACCCTACCGCCCCTGTCCGCCCATACGAAAAAGGGAGGCCGGTTGCCCGACCTCCCTTCCGGAAATTCTGCTTCGAAAAGAAGCTGAATTACATGCCCGAACCCGGACCGTAGGTGATTTCCACGCGACGGTTCTGCAGTTCGCGGACGCCATCGGCGGTTTCGACGCGCGGACGTGCTTCGCCGAACGCTTCGGTCGAGATCACGCCGCCCGAGACGCCACGGCCTTCCATATACGCACGGACCGCGTCAGCGCGACGCTGCGACAGACCGACGTTGTACTGGGCCGAACCCGAACGGTCGGTGAAGCCTGCCAGCATGACGTTGGCATTGCCGCACGACTGGTAATTCGAGATGGCGTTGTCGAGAATGCCAGCCGCTTCCGGCGTGACGTCCGACTTATCCCATTCGAAGAACACGATGTACGGTCCCGGCGTGCAAACGACCTGCGGCGGCGGCGGCGTTTCGACCGGTGCCGGCGGCGGCGGCGGCGTTTCGACCGGAGCCGGCGGCGGCGGCGGCGGCGGGGTCGGCGCACCGAAGTTGAAGGTCAGACCGCCGAGCAGGCTGTGCGACCGGAAGCGACCGTCATAGCCGACGCCACGAACGTTCACGAGGCGAACGTCATCGGCGTTGAAGAAGCGATACTTCAGCGAAACGTCGACATTCTCGCTCAGCGGCGCGCGGATGCCCGCCAGAGCCTGCCATGCGAACACGGTGTCCGAATCGTCGAGCGCCGCGAAGTTGTTGTTCACGCGATAGTCGTGCGCCTTGACGCGAGCGACACCGGCACCACCGCCGACGAAGCCGCTGATCGCGTCGTCGTCACCGAAGTCGAGCAGGGCATTCGCCATGAACGACAGCGCCGAGGTGCGGCCACCGCCGCTATAGGTGCCTGCACCGACCGCCGTGGTCGGGCCGGTCGCGATCGAACCGGTCGTGCGCAGTTCGTCGACGGTCGCGCTCTTGTACGCGACTTCGGTTTCGATGCGGAGCGCACCGAAATCGTAACCGACGGTGCCACCGACGTCATAGCCATAGTTGCTGTCGACGGTGGTGACGCCACCAGCCGGCGTGGTCAGATCATAGTCGATGTCTTCGACGATCATCGCGCCGCCTTCCACACCCACATACCACGCGTTGTCGCGGGCGAGGGCGGGAGTTGCGAGCGCAGTGGTCGCGAGCGCCAAAGTGACGGCAAGCTTCCGCATTCTAGTCCCCTTTCACAGTTGTCCTACGGACAGCGCAAACCAAGTATCGAAGCGATAGTTTCCGCGCAAGCGCACAAAATTCGCGGTGTTGCACGATTGTCACGGATTCAGCTGGCGATCAGGCCATGCCCGCGCAATGCCGTCAGCATCGTCGCCAGCGTCTTTCGCGCTTCTTCATCGCGGACCGATCCGCCTTCGGGGGCAGTAATCGCAATATGTTGCGCGCCGACCACCTGCACGCCGTCGATGGTCAACCTGGTCCCTCGCAACTCGCCGACGCGCCACGCGCCCCCGCGGAACTCCAGGGTCGTTTCGCTGCCGGACCACCATAGCCGCATGCCTTCGCGCGGGGCCGCGAATCGCCATCCGCCTTCGGTCATGCCCGCGATGTGCCGCGCCTTGCCCGCCCAGACGCCGGTCGGCGCAGGCCCGACAATCCAGCAGGAACCGGGCGTCGCGGTCGCCGGCGGCACATCCTCCGCAACGCCGGCGACGCATCCATGCAACAGCAGGTCGATCAAGGTCAGCGCCTCGTTATGCGTCATTTCCTTTTGCGCCTGCGAGGCGTGCAGCAGCGGCAGCGACAGGCGGCTGGTCTGTTCGGTCATCACTTCGTCTCCGGTCGATAGGTCAGGGTTGCGGGCGCCGACGCTCCATTGGTGCCGATTTGGCGGACCGCTATGGACAGCGGCGCGATCGGAGGGGCGGTGCGCAGCAGCGGCTCGGCAACCTCCACGATCCGGCCGTCGCCCAACGTCACACGATACGCCTCGCGCTCCTCGCCGATCGGCACCTCCGCCCCGTCGCGCCACGCTACCACGCCGCGCGCACAGCGGATCCAGCGCAGCTCCAGCATCCCGCCCCGCAGCTCGGCAATCAGATGCACCGGGGCCGGCGGCACCAGCCCCGGCCCCGCCGGCACGATCGTCGCGGTCGCGACATCGTCGGCGGCGATCCCCACCGCCGTCGTCGTCAGCGTCCGCCCGACCGTCGGCACCGGCTCCTCGATCCGCCGCAACGTGGCGGGGTCGAGCAGCACGAACGCCTCGCCCGCCTCGTGACTTGCCATCGCCGCCGCGGTCCCGCGCCGTCCGCGCCACAGCCCCGACAGCCGCCAGCGCGCCAAGCCGATGCAGGGCGATACGCGCTACCCTTTCCCCACGCGTACCCCGGCGAAGGCCGGGGCCCAGTTGGGGGACGTTGCTGTGTCGTCGGAACCGTGCCGCAACTGGACCCCGGCCTCCGCCGGGGTGCACTGATGCCGCATCGCGCGCCCCTTCACCCCGCCAGCATCCGCACCCGAAACTCGACCGACCCGACCCAACCCTTGCCGTCGCGCACCACCCGGCTGCGCACGAACACCAGACTGACGATCCGCCATCCGCTAAGCGCGACCGGCGCCGACAGCACCGCCGCTTCGGCCGCCGCCGCCAGCGTCCGCAACCGATCGGGCACCTCGCCATCGTCGAACAGCTGCACTACCACGCGCCCCTCACGCCCGGCGGCATCCTTGGTCCCCCAGTCCGATAGCACCGGCATGTCGACCACGACGTACGGCCGCGCGCTCCTGACCGGCGGCGCCTCGAACACGCTCGCCCCGCTCAGCGCCTCCCGCAGCCGCGCGACCAGCATCGCCTGCAACAGCGTCCCCGCGATCATCGCCCCCACCCCGCGATATCCTGTAAGCGCGGATCGACGATCGTCCGCCGCGTCATGCCCCTGCCCGACAGCACGACCGCGTCGCCCTCAACCGCGACCGCCACTCCCGGCACATTCTCCGCCGCCGCCACGACCCGCGCCCGCACCGCATCCGCCCGCCGCCCGGCCACCGCAGCGCCCTTCTCCAGCGCCGCCCTCATCGCCGCGCCCCCATCAGCCGCATCCGCCGCCACGGTCGCCACAGCGCCCCCACCGCCGCCGGTGGCGCGGCGCTCGCCGTCCGCTGGTCGAACAGATGCGCGACCAGCAGCACGACCCCCTGCGCCACCGCCGCCGGCACCGCGTCCCATGTCGTCGCGATTCCGGCGGTGAAGTGCACCGGACTGGCCGCCGCCATCCGCACCCATCCGGTCCCGTCGCCATCGATATCGATCGCCACCACCGGCGCGACCGCGACGATCGTGCGGACCGGCCCCACCGGTAGCGCCCGCCACTCCCCGCCCGCCGCCATCATCGCCTCGTGGCTCCGCTCGATGATTGCCGTCCCGGTATAGGCCTCGCCCAGCGCCAGCGCGCTCGCCGCCAGCCGATCGATCACCGCATCCTCGGCATCGCCGGTGATCCGCAGATAGTCCCGCGCCGCCGCACGCACCCCTGCGATCGCCGCCGCCGGAAAAGGCGCTGCGCTCATAGAATTCTCCCGTTTCTTGATCCGCTCACGCGGATGGCGGTGCCGGCCGCTCCCCCACCCGGCCACCCACACGGTACTCTCGCTGGGTGGCCGGGTGGGGGAGCGGGCCGGCGCCGTCTCGGGGCGGGCTGCGCCCGCCCCGACCAATCATGCCGCTGCGATCTTCAGCAGCTTGATCGCCTCCGAATTGACCACCGCCCCGCCGACGCGCTTGGTCGCGTAGAAATGGACGAACGGCTTGTTCGAATAGGGATCGCGCAGGATCTGCGTCTCGGCCCGCTCGGTGATCAGATACCCCGCCTTGAAATTGCCGAACGCGATCGGAAAGGCACCCGCCGCGATATCGGGCATGTCCTCCGCCTCGACCACCGGGTATCCGAGCAGCGTATCGGGCTGCCCCGCCGCCAGCCCCGGCATCCACAGGAACGCGCCCTCGGCACTCTTGAACTTGCGGATGCGCGCCGCGGTCTGCGCGTTCATCACGAAGCTCGCCCCCTGCCGATATGCCCCGCGCAGTGCCTGGACCAGGTCGATCAGCCGGTTCTCCGGTTCGGCGCCGAAGTCCGCCGCCGCCCCGCTCGCCAGATACTGCATCGTCCCGAACGGCCGCGTCGCATCGCCGGTCGCGGCGGTCGGCCCGGTCAGGAACCCACGCGGCCGCCCCACACCGTTGCCGCTCACGAACGCCTGCCCTTCGGCGCGGGCGAACTCGCTAGCGATTTCCCCCGCCAGCCATTGCTCGACATCGAACGCGGCATCGTCGAGCATCGCCTGGCTCGCCGCCGGATTGGCGTACAGCTCGCCCATCGGCGGCGCGATCTCGTTGAAGGTCGGCGTCGCCGTCTCGGGCCGCGCGCCGCCCTCGCTCGCCCAGCCCGACGGCGTGCCACCGCTGGTCACGAGCTTGCGATAGCCCGCCGTGCCGACGCTCACCACCTGCGCGATCCGGCGGATCGGGCTGGCCGATTTCAGCGTCGCGCCGATCATCGCATCGATCTCGCGCGGCACCGCCACCCCGCCCGCGGCATCGCTGGTCCCCGCCACCGCCTTGGTCTCGACCTCGGACCCGCTACGCACGAACGCGCCGAAGCCGCCCCCCGGCGCCGCCCCGCTCAGCATCGGCCGGCTACCCCCGACACCCGTCCTCGCCTTCACCTTCGCCATGCCGATCCTGAAGGGGAAACGCTGCGCCCAGGCCGGCGGCAGCTTCGACCGCATGACCATGACGTGCAGCGTGCCTCCCCGGTAATGTCCCTTCGTGCTGAGTAGGGATTGAGCTTGTCGAAAGCCCGTATCGAAGCACCGGTGGCGGTCCTTCGATACGCCCCTTCGACAAGCTCAGTGGCTACTCAGGACGAACGGTGGCGGCAGTTTCGAAACCAAGTCCCACCAACGCCCGCTTCTCCTCGGCGCTCAGGAAATCCGCCGCCCCGACCCGCGCCCACAACTGGTCGCGCTCGTCGCTAAGCGCCACCACCCGGTCGAGATCGACGCCCAGCGCCCCGCTCCCGATCCACCCGTCGATCGCCTGCCCCAGCGCCGCCAGCACCCGCTCACCCAGCGGCACGATCGTCTGCCGCCACAACGCCCGGTTCGCCTCGCGATAATTCGCGAACGTATTATCCCCCGGCAGCCCGAGCAGCATCGGCGGCACCCCGAACGCCAGCGCGATCTCGCGCGCCGCCTGTGCCTTCAGCCCCACGAAATCCATGTCCGCCGGCGTCAGGCTCATCGCCTGCCATTTCAGCCCGCCGTCCAACAGCATCGGCCGCCCGGCATTGGCCGCGCCGGCAAAGGCTTCGTCCATCTGCGCGCGCAGCCGGTCGAACTGTTCGCCCGACAACACCCCGCCATCGCCCGGATCATGGACCAGCGCCCCCGACGGCCGCGCGGCATTGTCGAGCAGCGCCTTGTTCCACCGCGCCGCCTCGTTGTGGATCGCCACCGCGCCCGCCGCCGCACCCAGACACCCCAGCCCGTAATGATCGTCGAGCGGGTGGAAGCCACGGATATGCACCACCGCTACCCGCCCCGCACCGTCCTCGGCCGCGATCCGCGTCACCCGCTCGCCGACGCGATAGCGGTATGCGACCGGCCAGCCCGTCGCATCGGCCTCGACCGTCACCCGTTCGGGGCGCAGCGCATAGAGTTCGCCGATCCCGCCCGCCCCGTCGTCGATCAACTGGATATAGGCATTGCCGTGCAGCAGCAGCTGCGCCGCCACGCTCTCCAGCAATTCCTGCCCCGCCGATCGCGCCGCAACCAGCGCCACCGCCCGCGCATCGCCCGTGACCGGCATCGACGCGACCCCTTCGGCCACCAGCCGCACCGCCCGCTGCGCCACCGGATTGTTCAGATACGCCGCACGCACCTGCGCCTCATAGCCCTGCGCCCAGCCCCCCGCCGCCGGCCCGCTCCCCTCCCGCCACAGCACCGCCCCCGCGCCCCCACGCGCCAACACCGGACGCGACCCATCGCGCCCGGACCTGCGTCCGAACCATTTCATGGTGATCCTCCTGAAACCGAAGCAATTATTTCCCTCTCCCCTGCCAAGGGGAGAGGGATGCGCAGACTTGGTCTTTGCAAGGCAAAGGCCTGGTCGAAGCTGGGAGAAGGGTAAGCGCAGCGCGCGAGCCAAAGGCTCGCTCGATCCGACGCCGAACCCGCTCCCGCAATATCAGCCCTGCAAAAGGCGACCTTTGTGAAACTGCTTCTCCCGTACCCCGGCGAAGGCCGGGGCCCAGTTGGGGGAGGTTCGTAACATACGAAAAATCCTTGCCAACTGGACCCCGGCCTCCGCCGGGGTACGCTAGAGTTGGGATCGAAAGCCCGACGTTCGCTAAGCCAGAGGCGTTAGCAAGATCCGCTCGCCGTACCCCGGCGAACGCCCCTATTCCTCCGGCTTGTCCACCGTCTCACGCGTCCCTTGCGCCTTGCGGTAATTGGACAGCGCCACCGTCACCCCGACGATGATCGCGCCGCCCAGCGCCGCTCCCGCCTTGGCCTCGCCGCTCGCCACCATATAGGCGACGATCCCCAGCATCAGGACCAGCGCGATCAGCATGGCCGCCAGCCCCGCGATGTTCAGGATGAACTCCTGCGTGCCCGTCCGCTGGACCATCGCATGGCGAAACCGTCGTTCCTCCGCCGCGCCATCGGCGATCTCGCGCGCCAGTCCCGGCACCACCGCATCATAATCGCGCAGCAGACTGGCCGGCGGCAACGGCCCCTGATGGACCAGCATCGTCCGTTCGACGATCTCCCGCCGAACCTCCGGCTCGAACGGTTCGAGAATTGCCTCGACCCGTTCCACGGCCTCTTCCTCGCTGCTGCTGCTGCGGTCGGGAACGACCGCCCGCGCGTTCCGCCCGTCTCGATCGTCCGGCCGCGGACCGTCACCCAATGGCGCGATCGCCCTTGTGCTTCATCGACCGGCGCAGGTCGTCGCCGACCGCCTGCCAATCGGACACGATCGATCCCTGTTCCAGCGACGACCATGTCTTTTCCATGCGCGACGGCACGACGATCCGCATCGCGCCATCCAGCAGGGATTTACCGGTCCGGGCAGGAGTAATTCGCATCGCCTTCTTCATCGCTCAAATCGACCGTCCTCGCAACGGCGATGGCCGGCCATAGCCTGAAGTAATTACGCGACGGTTGCGATCAATGTTCCCTCACAACACTCGCACCGCCGCCTGACCCCGCCGCCCCAGCATCAATTCCTGCATCGCCCACACCAGCGCATCGGCGCGATCGGGCGAGCGGCCCGGCCCTTCATAGCCGCCCCCGGCGACGATCCCGCACAATTCGTCCTCCAGCGCAGGGAACGCCCCGACATGAAACGCCTTGCCCTTTTCATACAGCGCGACGATCGGTTCGGCCCGCGCCGCCTTTCCCCGCGACGCATGGACCAGCGTCACCGGCAGCCCGGCATCCGCCGCGCGCAGCACGCTTTCGACCATCGCCCCGCCCTGGTTCGATTCCGCCACCACCCGGTCGACGCCATGCCGCGCCGCGCACGCCGCGACCGCCCCCGCCCAGCCCTCGGGCGACAGGCCCTGCACGCTCGCATCGGCCAGCACATAGCCATGGCCGTCCTCGCCCAGCCCGACCGCGACGATGCCGCACGCATGGCCGCCCACCCCGGCGGGCGGATCGACCCCGACGACGACCCGCACCAATGTCGGCACCGCGTCGACCCGACACTGCTCGATCATCGCGCGCGACCACAGGGCGCCGGCGACATCCTCGATCAGCTCGCCGTCCAGCTCCTGCCGCCCCAGCCGCGTGCCGGCATAACTTCCCTCGACCTGCGCGACATAGCTTTGGGGCAGGTGCATATTGTCATAGGTCCGCCCGCCGGTGATCCGCACCCCGTCCATCGCCCGGATGCGCCGCAGCAGCGGGACTACCCGCGGCGTCGTCGTCACCAGCGTCTGCGGCCGCTCGCCCAGCCGCATCCCCATCATCAGATTGTCCCATGTCGCGTCGGCGTTGCGCCACTTGGCCAGCTCGTCGCACCACGCGATATGGTGTTCGGGACCGCGCAGGCTCTCCGCGCTCTCGGCGGCATAGATATAGGCACGCGCCCCCGATCCGAACTCGACGACGCCGCGCGACGGACGGTAGGTGACCGGCCCGAAATGCCGGCCGATCGCCAGCACCCCCGCCGGTCCCCGGATCATCACCTGCTCGACGTCACGCCGGGTCGCCCCAACCAGCGCGATGCGCAGGTCGCGTTGGTCGGCGGCCTGTCCACAGACCCATTCGGCCCCGGCATGGGTCTTGCCGAACCCCCGCCCCGCCTGGATCAGCCATACCGTCCAGTCATTATCGGCGATCGTTTGGCCATCATGCGCCCACAGCTTCCACCGCGTCGCCAATTCACGGCGGCGGTGCGGGGTCAGCCGTGCCAGCGTCCGTTCGAGTTGCACATCGTCCATTTCGGCCAATGCCCGGACCAGCGGATCCATCCCGCTCATGCCCGACGCTCCAGCTTGCCACGCATCGCCTTGATCCGTTTGATGAGCATCGCATCCGTCTCGGCCTGCGTCGCCCGCAACTGCGCCTCCCGCCGGCCGGTGCCCTCCTTGACCAGTGCCTGATGCCGATCGAGCAGCCGGATCGCCTGTTCGACGCTGATCGGACCGGCGACGACCTTGTCGGGATCGCCGACCGGGACATCCTCCAATGCGGCGATCGCTTTCGATACCAGCATCTCCTCCAGCCGGTCATACCCGGCCAGCAACGCCATTCGCCACTGTTCGGCAAAGGCGCCATCGCGTCGGCGCAATGCATAGACGCTGGCCTGCGTCAGCCCGACCGCTTCGGTCGCTGCCCGTACGTTACAGGTCGCCGCCACATGGTCCAGAAACTGCGCACGGCGCGACGGTGTCCATCCCCCGGCGATCCGCTGCTGCTGCACCGGTCGCCGGCCGCCGCTGGTCAGCACTTCCTCCCGCTCCATCGTCTTCCCCCCGATCGAGTGCCCCGGACGCGAAACGGGGCCGAAGGCGTCGCCGCCCGGCCCCGATCCGCAATTCCTCACTGTTCCTGTTTTGTGCCATATCAGCGTGACGATGTCAAGCACAATGTTCCCATTTGGTTCGTTTCGCAGCAGCCATGGCGCGCCACCCCCCTCGTCCCCATATCCCGGTCATCGCTGGCAGATGGTCCGTAGGCGCCAGCGACCGGGAGACGCACGCGCTTCCGCTTACGCTGTTGGGAGCGTCATCCATGGACCTCAACGATTTGCTGCACCGTCATCAGGTCGCGCTGATGCGCGCGGCCACTGCCCCCACGCCGCAGGCCCGCCAGTCGCACGACGGCACCGCGCGCTGCTATGAGAACAAGATCGACACGCTGCGCACGATGCTCGGCGCGTCGGGCCGGATGGTGGCGGCATGACCGCGCCCGCAGAAACGCTCGCCGAGGTGCCGGCGGAAGCGCCTGCCACCAACCCGCGCAAGCCCGGTGCGATGCGCTTCCAGCGCAAATACACCACCGTCCGCCTGACCCCCGATCAGGCGAGCCGTCAGGGCCAGGTCGCCACCAGCGCCTTCCGCCGTTTCGGCGAACGCGACAAGGCGATGGCCTTTCTCAACGGCCATGACGAGGCACTCGGCGGCCGCCCGCTCGACCTCGCCATCGCCAGCGCCGAGGGGTTGGCAAGCGTCGAGGCGGCGATGGCGGAGCGCACGGCGTAAGGCGAAATGGAGGCAAACCCGTTCGTCCTGAGTAGCCGCTGAGCTTGTCGAAGCGGCGTATCGAAGGACCGCCAAGCGTGCTTCGATACGGGTCTTCGACAAGCTCAGCCCCTACTCAGCACGAACGGGAAAAGATTCACCCCCTCCCCCCGCCCCCGTTCGGTTCGAGCAGCTTCGAGCTTGTCGAGAAGCGTCCGTCGAGAACGCCGCTATTTGGGGCAACCCCTTCTCGACTACGGTTCTCGACAAGCTCGAACCTCCGCTCGAAGCAAACGGATTAGGGGACAGAGGAGGTTTAGAGCATGATGACATGAGCCTGCCCCGTTCGTCCTGAGTAGCCATTGAGCTTGTCGAAATGGCGTATCGAAGGACCGTTGGTAGCAGGTGCTTCGATACGGGTCTTCGACTTCGCTCAGCCCCTACTCAGCACGAACGGTTCTACCTGCCGTCATCACACTCTAACTCACAACCCCGCCAACATCCCCTCCCACGCCGCAACCTCCTCGTCGCGCTGCGCCACGATCCGCACCGGCCCGACCGCGCCGGTCGCCGGATCGACCTCGATCTCCCCGTCCCACGTGAACGTCGCATTCCCCGCGATCGTCACCACGTCGCCGATCGCAGCCGTCGCCCGCACCATGCCGCCGCGATTGAAGACCCCCGTCTCCACCCCCCAGCCGATCCGTCCCGTCCGCGCCGCCGCCAGCGTCGACGCCGCCATCGCGCTGCCGCAGCTGTTGGTCAGCCCGACGCCGCGTTCATAGGTCCGCACGAACAGCGCCGGGGCATGCCCCTTCTCGCGCAGTTCGACGAAGCTGACATTGGCCCGCGTCGGGATCAGCGCCGGTCCGGCCTCGCACCAGTCGCCCAGCGTCACCAGCTCGCCATCGTCGACCGCATCGACGAACGCCACCAGATGCGGATTGGGCATCGCCACCGCGGTGAACTTGCGTTCACTCGGCAGTCCGGGGATCGCCGCCTCGACGAACGCCGCATCGCCGACGCTCAGGCCGACATCCCTGGGTGCCAGCGAAACCGGCCCGACCTTGGTCTCAATCGTGGTCACGCCGTCCGCGATCGGCGCCACGCGCCGCGCCTCGGCGTCGCTGACCTTCAACCGCACCCGCCCGGCCTCGGTACCCGTGACCTCGAACCCCAGCCGCGCGGTACAGCGCAGGCCGTTCAGGCACGTCTCCGCCTCCGACCCGTCCGGGTTGAACATCCGCATACCGAAAATACGCGAGCTATCCCTGCCGGTTAGCAGCAACAACCCATCCCCGCCGACATCGCCCGATCGGTCCGCCAACGCCCGCGCCACCCGCGCCCATTCCGCATCCGACAGCTCGATCCCCCGCGCATCGATCAACGGAAAATCGTTGCCCGACCCATGGCAGTGCACGAACGAAAACCTCATGCCGCAACCCTCGAACGCACCTTGGCGATAAACCCGCGCTCCGCCTCCAGCCGCCGGGAAAAGGCCGGCCGCGCCAGCATCTTGTCCAGGTAGCGCGCCAGTTCGGGATGGCCCGCCGCCTCGATCGGCGCAGTCGCGTGCAGCGAGCTCGCCAGCGCACTGGCGACCGCGATATCGGCCAGCGTCAGGCCGTCGCCGACCAGAAAGTCGCGTCCGGTCACCGCCTGCTCCAGATAGGCGAGGATCGCCGGCCACTGGTCGCGCTCGGCCGCATCCGCCGCCGCCGCATCGCCCGGCACTCCGCGAAACAGCGGCCCGACCACCCGGTTGAACAGCATCGTGCGGCCTGTGGCGAAGATCACCGTATCGGCCAGCTCGTCGAACCAGATCGTTCGGCCACGCAACCGCGGATCGGCCGGGATCAGTACCGGTTCGGGATGTTTTGCCTCCAGATAGGCGATGATCGCGCTCGAATCGGCCAGCGCGAAGTCGTCGTCGACCATCGCCGGGATCTGCCCGAACGGGCTGATCGCGCGAAACGCAGGCGTGGTATCACCCGGCGCGGTCGGGACCAGCTCGACCGCCAGACCCTTTTCCTCGGCAAAGACCACCGCCTTGCGCACGAAGGGGGAGATGGTCGATCCGTATATCTTCATGGGTGCGTCTCCATTGGCCCCGACAAGGGGCGACACCGGCCCCCCGCCTGTGCCACAACCGGTGGCGGTGACGATAGTCCTCCTCCTCGCGGTGATCGCGCTGTCGATCGCGCTAGCCCGGTTGCACCGGCGCGTCGCGGCGCTGGAGGCGCGGCTGGCCGATCCGGTCGCGGTGATCCAACCGGCCGAACCGGTCGCGCCGCCCTCGCCCCCGCCCCCGACACGCCGTCGCGCCCTGCCCCGCCCCAGCCTGCCGCACCCGAGCCTGCCCAGCATCGATTTCGAAACGCTGATCGGCAGCCGCCTGCCGGTATGGATCGGCGGGCTGGCGCTGGTCGTCGCCGGTATCTTCCTCGTCCGCCTGTCGATCGAGGCGGGATGGCTGACGCCCGCGATCCGCACCGCCCTCGCCGCGCTGTTCGCGCTGGCGCTGCTGTTCGGCAGCGAAGCCGCCCGCCGCCTGCCCGCTACCCGCGAAGACCCACGCATCGCGCAGGTGCTGGCGGGCGCCGGCATCGCCTCGGCCTATGCGACGCTCTATCTCGCCGCCGCGCTCTATCATCTGGTCGCGCCATTGGGTGGCTTCGCGATCATGCTGGCGATCACCGCGCTCGGACTGTTCCTCGCGCTGCGCCACGGCCCGCCGACCGCGATCATGGCGCTGATCGGCGGGTTCGCCGCGCCTTTGGTCGCCGGCTACGACGCCGCCGGCATCGGCGCGCTGCTCGCCTATCTCGGCCTGTTCGTCGCCGCGCTGCTCGCCCTCGCGATCGTGCGCGGCTGGGCATGGCTGGCGGTCAGCACCCTCGTCGCCGCCTTCGGCTGGGCGGCGTTGCTGATCGCGCTGGTCCCGCCCGACCGTCTGGCCGGGATCGGCGCGTTCCTCGTGGCGCTGGCCATCGCCGGCAGCCTCGCCGCCCCGCGCGCCGCGATCGAGCGCCGCTGGCTGCGTGCCGCCCCGCTGCTCGCCGCACTGGTCCAGATGCTGGCGATCGCGCCGATGCTCGACTTCTCGCCGCTCGCCTGGGGCTTCTACCTGACGCTGTCGGCGGCAGCGCTGTTCCTCGCATGGCGCGACGCGACCCTGCTCCCCGCCGCGCTTGCCGCCACGATGCTCGTCACGCTGCTGACCGGCGCGGGCATGGTGCAGGACATCGGCAACGCCACCGAAGCGATGGTACCGCTCGCCATGCTGGTCTTCGCCGCCGCCGGTGCCGCCCTGTCGCGCCGCAGTCCCGGCTGGGCATGGGTCGCGCTGACCGGCACCGTCGGCCCGCTCCTCGCGTTGCAGCTCTGCACGCCATCGGTCGCCCGCCCCGCCCTATGGCTGCTGCTAGCACTCGCCGGCGCCGCGCTGGCATGGCGCCACCGCAACCGCACCGCTGAGGGCGATGCCGGACTGGTCGGCGGCGTCGCCACCGTCGCGCTGGCGCTCGGCATCCTCCTCGCCACCTATCTGCCCGCGCCATGGCTGGCGCTTGCCCCGCTGGCGGCGGGCGGCGTGCTGCTCGCCGCACTCCGTCTCGACGCGCAGGCGATCGGACGACTCGCCGCCCTGCCATGGTTGCTGCTGCTCCTCGCCGCCGTCGAACCGATCGCACAGATCGGTGTCGCGCTCGGCAAGTCTTTGGGCTTCGACGTCTTCCCCTATGCCTATCTGCCGCCCGCCACCGATGCCGCCACGCTGATACTGCTCCCCGGCATCGCGATACTGGCAGCTTCATGGCAGGCGCCCGCCCTGTTCGGCCCGCTCCGCCGGGTGATCCTACCCGTGCAGATCGCGCTGACCATGCTCGGCGGCTATGTCCTGCTCAAACAGCCCTTTGCCATCGCCGCCCTGCCCGCCTTTCAGGCGAACGGCTTCGTCGAACGCGCGCTGCTCACCGATCTCGCGCTGCTGATCGGCGCGCTGCTGTGGCAACGGAACCGCCGCCTCGCCACCGCCTTCGTCACCCTCGGTCTCGCGCGGCTCGTCTGGTACGACCTGCTCGGTCTCAATCCGGTCTGGATCGCGCAAGCCGTCGGCGCGCTGCCGATCCTCAATGCCGCCACCCTCCATCTTGCCTTCGCCGCCGCGCTCATCTGGCGGTTGACCGGCTTCCCCCGTCGCAGCCTGATCGCAGCGCTGCTCACCCTCACCGCCACGCTCGCCACCATCCGCCAGCTCGCCCATGGCAGCATCCTCACCGGCCCCGTCTCGACGCCCGAGAACTGGGGCTATTCGGCGGCGATGCTCGGCCTCGCCATCGCCTGGCTGTGGCGTGGCCTGTCGGTCGGCAGCGCCGACCTGCGCCGCTTCGGCCTCGCACTGCTGACCCTCACCACCCTCAAAGTCTTCCTGATCGACGCCGCCGCCCTCGAAGGCGTGCTGCGCATCCTGTCCTTCATGGGGCTGGGCGCAGCGTTGATCGCGATCGGCTGGGCGTACCGCAAATTCACCCCAGCCGATAATGCGCCGCCAGCCGATCGAGCGCCAGCGTAAGCACCAGCCGCCCGGCCCGGGCCGGCCAGCCCAGCGCCTTCTCCGCCGCCGGCAGTCCTTCGTTCGCGCACACCGTCCGCCACAAGATATCCGACAGCCCCGGCCCGACCGCCGCGATCGCCGCGTCGAACCGCGCCTTGGCGGCGATCTGCCCGCCCGACGGATCGGCCGGCGCACCCCCGCCCCCTCGCGGCGCCCCGTCCCAACGCATCGTCACCTGCGGCCCCAGCGCCGCGCGCTCGTAATCGCCGCGCAGCCGCTCTCCCGCATCATATTGCCGACCGTCGACCAGCGACCGCGACCGCAGCCAATCGAGCGGCGATTCGCGCAGATTGACCGTCACCCGCCGCCCGCCCTGCGCATCGTCGATCCGCCCCGCCGCCAGCCGCCGTTCCACCAGTTCGCGCATCCTGCATCTCCCGTTGACCCCGACGGGCTTGTCACAGCGCCATGCTTGTAGGAAAGCGTTTGAACCAGATGGGTTTGCGAAAGGGCCGTGCATGATTACCGCCATCCGCGAGGTGCGCCGCGCGCGCGGACTGACGCTGGAGGAGGTGGCGATACGCTGCGTGCCGCCCACGACCGCACAGACGATCGGCCGTCTCGAAACCGGCACCCGCACCGTGTCGGTCGGCTGGCTGAACCGCATTGCCGAAGCGCTGGCGGTCGATGCCGCCGATCTCGTCCGCCTGCCCGAACGCCCCGACCTGCCGGTGGCGGCGCTGCTCGATGCGACCGGCGCCGCCGCCCCGCGCCGGGCGATGAGCGTCACCCCGCCGCGCGCCGAACCCGATCTGGTCGCGGTGATCGTGCAGAGCGCGACCGGCGACTACCGTGCCGGCGACATGGTCTGGTGCCGCCGCCTCGCACCCGCCGACTATCTGGCGGCGCTCCACCGCGACGTGCTCGCCCCCGGCCCCGCCGGCCGCTTCCTGTTCGGCCGGCTGCTGGCGTTCGACGGCGATGCCGTCTCGCTGCTGCCGACCCGCCTCGGCGCCAGCCCGGTCGGGCTGCACGCGCCGTGGATCGCGGTGGCGGAACGGCTGGTGCGGAACCTGTGACGCCCCTCCCCTCGCCGACAAGGGAGGGGAGCAACGACATCCTGCGCCGAACCCCATTTCCCCCACCCTCGACCTAAAGCGTCGTGACGCCCCCGCCTTCCCGTGTTAGCCCTTTCGTCCATGCCCTCGGCCACCGCTTCCGCCCGCGAAATCCTGACGAACCTCCACGACGTGATGGCGTCGCGAAGTCCGGCACAGTCCAAGCTCAACTCGGTCGTCCGCATCATCGCCGAAGCGCTGGATAGCGAGGTCTGCTCGATCTATCTGCTGCGCGAGGGGCTGCTCGAACTCTTCGCGACGGTCGGGCTGGCGCAGGAGGCGGTCCACGTCACCAAATTCGCGCCCGGCGAAGGGCTGGTCGGCACGATCGTCGCCAATGTCGAGACGCTGAACCTTGCCGAGGCGGCGAGCCATCCCGACTTCGCCTATCGCCCGGAAACGGGCGAGGACAAATATCACAGCTTCGCCGGGGTGCCGATCATCCGCCGCGAACGCGCGGTCGGCGTGCTGACCGTCCAGCATGCCGATCCGCGCCGCTATGCCGATGTCGAGATCGAGGCGCTGCAGACCGTCGCGATGGTGCTGTCCGAACTCATCGCCAATGCCGATCTGATCGACGCGACCGGCGGCACGTCGATCCGGCCGCAGGCGACCGGCGCGGTGCGCGTGCCGGGCTTCAAGCTGGTCGAGGGGATGGCGGCGGGCGTCGCCGTCTTCCACCAGCCGCGCATCGTCATCGAACATACAGTCGCGGAGGATGTCGAGGCGGAGCGCCACCGCGTCTATGCCGCGTTCGACAAGATGCGCGACCAGATCGAACGCATGTCGAACCAGGCCGAATTCGGCGTCGGTGGCGAACATGACGAGGTTTTGGCGACCTACAAGATGTTCGCCTATGACGAAGGCTGGGCACGGCGGATCAACGAGGCGATCGACAGCGGCCTGACCGCCGAGGCCGCGATCGAACGCGTGCAGCAACGCACCCGGATGCGGATGCGCGAGATCAAGGATCCGTTGCTCGCCGACCGGATGCACGATCTGGAGGACCTGTCCAACCGCCTGCTGCGCATCGTGTCGGGACAACTCGGCACTGCCGCGCAGATGGGGCTGCGGCAGGACACGATCCTGATCGCCCGCAATCTGGGGCCGGCCGAACTGCTCGAATATGACCGCCGCCGCCTGAAAGGGGTCGTGCTGGAGGAAGGCTCGCTGACCGCGCATGTCGTTATCGTCGCGCGGGCGATGGGCGTCCCGGTGCTCGGCCGCGTCCGCGATATCAAGCGCCAGATCGCCGAAGGCGACCGGCTGCTGCTCAACTCGGTCGAGGACCTGCTCATTCTCCGCCCGACCCCGGCGATGGAGGAAGCGTTCGAGGCCAAGCTGGCGCTGACGCAGAAGCGCCGCGCCGCCTTCGCCGCGATGAAGGGCGAGCCGCCGGTGACCCGCGACGGCCACCGCGTCACGATGATGGTCAATGCCGGCTTGCGCGACGACGTGGCGGCGCTCGACCTGACCGGCGCCGACGGCATCGGCTTGTTCCGCACCGAATTCCAGTTCCTCGTGTCGGCGACCCTGCCCCAGCGCGAGCGCCAGCAGCGCCTCTACCGCGACGTGCTCGACGTGGCGGGCGACCGTCCGGTCGTGTTCCGCACCGTCGATATCGGCGGCGACAAGGCTTTGCCCTATCTCGACCATGCCGAGGGGCATGACGAGGAGAACCCGGCGATGGGCTGGCGCGCGCTGCGCCTCGCGCTGGGCCGCGAGGGGCTGATGAAGGCGCAGGCCCGCGCTCTGATCGAGGCCGCCTCGGGCCGGACGCTCAACGTCATGTTCCCGATGGTTAGCGAACCCTGGGAGTTCGAGGAAGCGCGCGGCATTTTCGAGGCGCAGCGCGAATGGCTGCGCGGGCGCGGCAAGCCGTTGCCGACCGACATCCGCTATGGTGCGATGCTGGAGGTGCCGGCGCTCGCCGACGTGCTCGATTTCCTGTGGCCGCAACTCGACTTCCTGTCGATCGGCACCAACGACCTGACGCAATTCCTGTTCGCCGCCGACCGCGCCGACCCGCGCCTCGCCATGCGCTACGACTGGCTCAGTCCCGCGATCCTCCGCTTCCTGCGCCGCGTTACGAAAGCTGCACACGAAGCGGGCAAGCCCGTCGCGGTCTGCGGCGAAATGGGCGGGCGTCCCTTGGAAGCGATGGCGCTGATCGCGCTCGGGATCGACCGCCTGTCGATTACCCCGGCGGCGGTCGGCCCGGTAAAGGCGATGATCCGCTCGCTCGACCGGAAGGCGGCGATGGCCGAGATCGACCGGTTGCTGGCAAGCCCCGCCAGAACCCTCCGCCCCGCGCTGGAGGAATGGGCCAAAACCAACGGCGTAGAACTAAGCTAGCTCCTTCCCATCCCCGATGGGGAGGGGGACCGCGTGCGCCAGCGCGCGGTGGAGGGGCCACGCCCCGAACGCCACCGCCCCGGTGGAACGACCCCAATTCCCGCCCACTCCCCGCTCCGGCGTTGACAGGCGCTGCCCGCTGGCCGAAACCCCTCCGCGACCGGGGGCGGGCAGCAGCGGGTAAGAAGGACAGTGATGATGGACGGCGACGGCACCACGGGCACGCCACGGACGGCGGGCATGATGCTGCGCTCCGCACGCGAGGCGCAGGGCCTGACCCTGTCCGACATCGCGCAGCGCACCCGCATCCCGCTGCGCCATCTCGAAGCGGTCGAGGACAGCAAGTTCCAGGCGCTGCCCTCCTCGACCTATGCGATGGGGTTCGGCCGCGCCTATGCCCGTGCGGTGAACATCGACGAGACCGAGGTCGCGCGCGCGCTGCGCGCCGAACTCGCCGCCAACTATCAGCGCCCCGAACCGCTGCAGGACCTCGAGCCGATCGACGCGCGGCGCGGTCCCTCGGGCGGGCTGGTCGCCGCCGCCGCCGCGATCGCGATCGTGGTGCTGCTGGTCGTCGGTGTCTTCTTCGGCACCTCGCTGTTCCGGCAGGACGAACCGGCGGCACCGGCCGCGACCGTCGCCGGCGATCTCGGCATGCTGCCCGCCGCCACCCCGACCGCCGCCCCCGGCGGCGCCACCGTGCCGGTCGCCGCCCCTGCCAGCGGCGGACAGGTTACGCTGACCGCCACCGGCCCGGTCTGGGTCCGCATCTTCGACGACACCGGCACGCTGGTGAACAAGGAGATGGCGGCGAACGAGCGCTACGACGTGCCGGAAACCGCGAAGAACCCGCAGATCCGCACCGGTCGCCCTGACCTGTTGACCGTCACGCTCAACGGATCGAACGTGCCGCCGCTCGGCACCGCCGAACGCGCGATCACCGTGGGCATCAGCGCCGACGCGATCCGCAACCGCGCCACGCCCACCCCGACCCCCAGCCCGGCGGGTTAAGCGTGGCGACAGGCGGCATGCGCCACAGCCTTATTTTGTCCGCCTCGAAGGGGCCTTCCATGCGTACTTTCCTTGGCCTGCCGCTCGCCGCGCTCGGCCTGCTCCTCGCCTTGCCCGCCGCCGCCCAGGATCAGGGCGCGCTCGACGGTCGCGTCAACAAGCTGGAGCGCGAGATGCGCGCCGTGCAGCGCAAGGTCTTTCCCGGCGGCGCCCCCAATCAGGTCGAACCGCAGATTACCGCGCCGACCCAGCCGACCGAGATCCCCGGCACCCCGTCGAGCGGTCCGCTCGCCACGCTGACCGCGCGCGTCGACGCGCTCGAATCGCAGCAGCAGTCGCTGACCGGCCAGCTCGAACAGCTCCAGTACAAGCAGCGCCAGCTCGAAGAAGCCTTTGCCGCCTACAAGGCCGCGACCGACGCGCGCTTCAAGACGATCGAGGCGGGCGCGCTGCCCCCCGCCACGCCCGGTGCGGTCGCCGCCTCGGGCGACACCAGCACCGACGCGCCGCCGCCGGCTACGCGCGGCCCCGGCAATGGTAACGGCACGCTCGGCGCTCCCGCCGCGACGCCCGCCGCCGACCCGGCTCGCGCCGCACGCGTCAATGCGATCGAAAAACCCTCGACCGGCGACGCGGCCGAGGACGGCTATACCTATGGCTATCGCCTGTGGAACGCGAAGCTCTATCCCGAGGCGATCGCCGCGCTCCGTCCGGTCGTCCAGCAATATCCTAAGCACCGCCGCGCCAGCTTCGCCCAGAACCTGATCGGCCGGTCCTATCTCGACGACGGCAAACCCAGCCTCGCCAGCCGCGAATTCTACGATAATTACAAGAACTTACCGGACGGAGAACGTGCGCCGGACAGCCTGTTCTACCTCGCCGACGCGCTGACGAAGCTGAAGAAGACGAAGGAAGCCTGCGACGTCTATGGCGAGCTGACCGATGTCTATGGCGACAAGATTTCGGCGACGATGAAGGCCGATGTCGCGAAAGGGCGGACCGCCAACAAGTGCGCGTGAAGCGGTCGCGACACAAGAACGTACCCTTTCCCCAACCGTTCATGCTGAGTAGGGACTGAGCTTGTCGAAGGCCCGTATCGAAGCACGCGCGGCGGTCCTTCGATACGCTGTTTCGACAGGCTCAACAGCTACTCAGGACGAACGGCGGGGGCGTACGCAAGGGCTGCGTTCTCCGGCCACGTTCCTTGCCGGAAGTCGACCCACCTCCCCCCACCCACCCCGTTCAGTTCGAGCAGCTTCGAGCGAAGTCGAGAAGCGTCCGTCGAGAACCCGCTGGTTTGAGGCACCCCCTTCTCGACTACGGTTCGCGACAAGCTCGAACCTTCACTCGAAGCAAACGGGAGGACGTGGATTACCGGACTGGACCGGATGCTGATGTCCCCCGAAGCCATCACCCGCTTCACCACCGACCTCCGCGCGCTCGCGTCCGCGCCGACCACCGCCACCCCGCTCGCGCTCGCGGTCTCCGGCGGCCCTGACTCGATGGCGATGCTCGCCCTTGCCGCCGCCGCCTTTCCGCAAGCGATCATCGCTGCCACCGTCGACCACCGCCTGCGCGCAGCCTCTACCGACGAAGCCGCAATGGTCGCAAGCTACTGCAACGCCAACCAAATCCCCCACACCATCCTAGCCCCCCGACACCCCCCCGCCGGTGCCAGCATCCAGGCACAGGCCCGCCACCTCCGCTATGCGCTCCTCGCCGACTGGGCGCTCGGCGCGCGCGCAATCGCTCTCGCCACCGCGCACCATGCCGACGATCAGGCCGAAACCTTCCTGATGCGCGCTGCCAGAGGCTCCGGCCCCGCCGGTCTCGCCGGCATCCGCCCGCGCTGGGAATTCGATGCCGATCGCTGGGCGGCGGCAATTCCCCAACGGGAACCGTACCCCCGCGCAGGCGGGGGTCCAGAGCGGCAGGACGCGACTGTCGAGACGGGAGACCCTGGCTCCCCGCCTCCGCAGGGACGCACCGGTGGCACTGCGGGACGCCTCCCCATCGTCCGCCCACTCCTTACCTGGCGCCGCGCCGAGCTGCGCATCCTCGCCGCCGACCTTCCCTTCATCGACGACCCGTCGAACACCGACCCCCGCCACGACCGCACCCACGCCCGCGCCCTGCTCGCCACCGGCCAGCTCGACCCACTCGCCCTCGCCGCCGCTGCCACCCATTGCCGCGAGGTCGATGCGGCGCTCGACGATATCGTCCACCAACTCTGGCGCACCCACCGCACGTCGGACGACGCGGCAACCCGCATCGACGTCACCGACTGTTCACGCGAACTTCGCCGTCGCCTCGCCCGCCGCGCGATCGGTGAGGTGCGCGCCCATCACGCCGTCACCGAAGGCCGCTGGTCCGACGCCGCCAACATCGAATCGCTGCTCGACGCACTCGAGTCCGGAAAATCCGCAACCCAGGCCGGCATCCACGTCACACCGAAGCGCCAAATCTGGCGGTTTTCGCCCGCTCCGGCGCGTCGATCAGTCTGATCGACGTTGTTCCATTGTCATTAACCTTCACTAGCCTATCTTGTGGTTACTGAGAGGTAGCACGTCCGCATGAACGACAACGACAAGCAGAACGGCCCCGACAATAACGGCGGCAGCAATCCGTGGATGAAGAGCCTGTTGATCTGGGTCGGCATCCTCGTGTCGCTCGCGATCTTCGTCCAGCTGTTCAACGGCCCGTCGACGCAGAATCAGGGTCAGGTGATCCCCTATTCGACCTTCCTGAACAAGGTCGACGAAGGGTCGGTCCGCGACGTCAACATTGCGACCAGCACCATCACCGGTACCTATACCAATGACGACAAGTTCCGTACCAACGCGCTGAACGATCCCAACCTGATCGAACGGCTGCGTGCGAAGAACGTCGTCATGAACGCGCGTCCCGACGAAGGGCCGAATATCTGGCTGGTCATGCTGTACCAGTCGCTGCCCTTCCTGCTGTTCCTGGGCATCGCCTTCTTCGTCCTGCGCCAGATGCAGAAGGGCGGCGGCGGCGGCGGCGCGATGGGCTTCGGCAAGTCGCGCGCGCGGATGCTGACGCAGAAGGAAGGCAAGGTCACCTTCGACGATGTCGCCGGCATCGACGAGGCGCGCGCCGAGCTGACCGAGATCGTCGACTTCCTCAAGGACCCGACCAAGTTCGCCCGCTTGGGCGGCAAGATCCCGAAGGGCGCGCTGCTCGTCGGTTCGCCCGGTACCGGCAAGACGCTGCTCGCCCGCGCCATCGCGGGTGAGGCAGGTGTGCCCTTCTTCACCATTTCGGGTTCGGACTTCGTCGAAATGTTCGTCGGCGTCGGCGCCAGCCGCGTCCGCGACATGTTCGAACAGGCCAAGAAGTCGGCCCCCTGCATCGTCTTCATTGACGAAATCGACGCGGTCGGCCGCCATCGCGGCGCCGGCCTCGGCAACGGCAATGACGAGCGCGAACAGACGCTGAACCAGTTGTTGGTCGAAATGGACGGGTTCGAAGCGAACGAAGGCATCATTATCGTCGCGGCGACCAACCGCCCCGACGTGCTCGATCCTGCACTGCTGCGTCCGGGCCGCTTCGATCGACAGGTCGTGGTGCCGCGCCCCGATATCGAGGGTCGGATCAAGATCCTGCAGGTCCATATGAAGAAGGTGCCGCTGGCGCCCGACGTCGATCCACGCGTGATCGCGCGCGGTACGCCGGGCTTCTCGGGTGCTGACCTCGCCAACCTCGTCAACGAAGCGGCGCTGATGGCGGCGCGCAAGGGCAAGCGACTGGTCGCCAACTCGGAATTCGAGGAAGCGAAGGATAAGGTCATGATGGGTGCCGAGCGGCGCTCGATGGTCATGACCGACGATGAAAAGCGCATGACCGCTTATCACGAGGCGGGCCATGCCATTGTTTCGCTTCACGAACCGGCATCGGACCCGATCCACAAGGCGACGATCATTCCGCGCGGCCGTGCGCTGGGCATGGTCATGCGGCTGCCGGAACGCGACTCGTACAGCTATCACCGCGACAAGATGTACGCGAACCTCTCGGTCGCCATGGGCGGTCGCATCGCCGAGGAAATTATCTTCGGCTATGACAAGGTGTCGTCGGGTGCCTCGGGCGACATTCAGCAGGCGACCAGCCTTGCCCGCGACATGGTCACTCGCTGGGGCATGTCCGATGCGGTCGGCCCGGTCGAATATGCCGAACCGCAGGGCGAAAGCTTCCTCGGCTATTCGTCCTCGGCACCGGCACGCATGTCGAACAAGACCGCCGAACTGATCGACAGCGAGATCAAGCGCATCGTCGAAGGTGGTCTGGACCGCGCCCGCAAGCTGCTGACCGATCATGTCGATCAGCTTCACCTGCTGGCCGGCGCGCTGCTCGAATATGAAACCCTGTCGGGCGACGAGATCAAGCGCCTGATCGCGGGCGAGGATATCGGCCGTGACGAAGGCACGCCCACCGCCCCGTTGGCGGCTGGCGGCACCTCGATCCCCAAGACCCGCCGCCCGCGCGGCCCCTTCGGATCGCCGACCCCGCAGGGCGCGTAAGCCCTCCGAGTGTCAACTTATCTGGCGGCGTCGCCCCCGAACCGGGGGCGGCGCCGCTGCTGTTTGACGCTGACGGCGTGGCAACTTCGTAACCTTCGAAACAGTCCGTATTGACTTCATGCTCGCACCGCCGGACGATGAAACATCATCTCCCGGAGCCCGTATAGATGCGTATCCGCCCACTGCTTCTCGCCTGCACCCTCGCGCTCGGCGCCACGTCGCTTGCGGCGCAGACTGCCGCCCCCGGCCCCGATATCTGGCCGACCAAGGGCGATATCCCGGCCAATTTCGTGCCGCCGACCGACAAATACGACTATGTGAAGCGCGAAGTGATGATCCCGATGCGCGACGGGGTGAAGCTACACACGGTCATTATGATCCCGAAGGGCGCGGTGAACGCCCCGATCCTGCTGACCCGCACGCCCTACAACGCCTCGGGCCGCGTCGCCCGTTCCGACAGCACCAGCTATGTCGCCACCCTGCCGCAGGGCGACGAGGTGTTCACCCGTGCCGGCTATATCCGCGTGTTCCAGGACATTCGCGGCAAATACGGGTCGGAGGGCGAGTATGTCGTCACCCGCCCGGTCCGCGGGCCACTCAACCCGACGAACGTCGACCATGTCACTGACGCGTACGACACGATCGACTGGCTGGTAAACAAGGCGAACCTCCCCGAAAGCAACGGCCGCGTCGGGATGCTGGGGTCGTCCTATGAAGGCTTCACCGTCGTCATGGCGCTGCTCAACCCGCATCCCGCGCTGAAGGTCGCCGCACCCGAAAGCCCGATGATCGACGGCTGGATGGGCGACGACTGGTTCCATTACGGCGCGTTCCGCCTCGCCAATATTGGCTGGATCGGCAGCCAGACCGGCTACAAGGGCGCCGGCGCCGCCCCGCCCTCGACGACCTATGATGACTACGACCAGTTCCGAAACGTGGGTTCCGCCAACGACTGGGCCAAGGCGTCGGGCTATGCCCAGCTTCCCTTTTGGCAGCGCTTCGTCGCCCACCCGTCCTACGACGCCTATTGGCAGGGACAGGCGCTCGACAAGCTGATCGCTGCCAATCCCTCGAACGTCCCGACCATGTGGGAACAGGGCCTGTGGGATCAGGAGGACATGTACGGCGCGATCACCGCATGGGAGGCGCTGAAGGCGAAGGGCAAGGGCGGCAACAACTTCCTCGTAATGGGGCCCTGGCGGCACAGCGGCGCGAATTACGACGGCTCGACGCTTGGCGACCTGAAGTTCAACGGCGACACCGCGCTGCAATGGCGGGAGAATTACCTCTTCCCCTTCTTCGACCAATATCTGCGCGACGGCCGCCCCGCCTTCACCCCGCCCCAGGCGCTGATCTACAACACCGGCGAGAATCGTTGGGACGAACTGCCCCAATGGCCGCTGGCGTGCGAGAAGGGCTGCGCCGCGCCGCTGAAACCCATCTATCTGGGCGCGGACGGCGATCTCGGCTTCACCGCGGCCAAGGCCGGTGGCGACGCCTATGTCTCCGACCCCGCCAAACCGGTTCCACACCTTTCGCGCCCGGTGAATTTCGACGACGGCCGGTGGAAGGCGTGGCTGGTCAGCGACCAGCGCCATGCCGATGGCCGCACCGACGTCATGACCTACCAGACCCCGGTCCTGACCCAGCCGGTCAAGGTATCGGGCGCGCCGATCGCCGACATCTTTGCCAAGACGACCGGCACCGACGGTGATTTTGTGGTGAAGGTCATCGACGTCTATCCCGACGTCGTGCCCGGTCAGCCGGCGATGGGCGGCTATCAGCTTCCGATCAGCCTCGACATCTTCCGCGGCCGCTATCGCAACGACTTCGCCAAACCCTCGCCGATCCCGGCGAACAAGACGCAGCGCTACCGCTTCCGCCTGCCGACCGTGAACCATGTGTTCCAGCCGGGCCACCGCATCATGGTGCAGGTCCAGTCGTCGCTCTTCCCGCTGTACGACCGCAACCCGCAAACCTATGTCCCGAACATCTTCACCGCGCCCAAGGACGCGTACAAGAAGGCGACGGTGACCATCGAACGAGGTGGTGCCAGCCCAAGCGCGGTGTGGCTGCCGGTGGTCGAAGCGAAGTAAGCCGCCCTACCGTCATCCCGGCACAGGCCGGGATGACGTGCCAAACCGTTCGTCCTGAGTAGCCACTGAGCTTGTCGAAGGGGTATATCGAAGGACCGTCCGAAACACGTACTTCGATACGGGCCTTCGACTCCGCGCAGTCCCTACTCAGCACGAACGGGTTTGCTCGGACGCGAAAGCTTAACCGTGGTTCCGCCCGAAATCCTCGCGGGCATCGTCCTGCCCCTGCTCGACGATCGACCGCCGGATCGCGCGCGTCCGGGTGAACAGGTCGAACAATTCGTCGCCGTTGCCCCAGCGGATCGCGCGTTGCAGCGCGAACAGGTCCTCGGAAAAACGCTGCAGCATCGACAGAACGGCATCCTTGTTGGCAAGGAACACGTCGCGCCACATCGTAGGATCGGAAGCGGCGATGCGGGTGAAGTCGCGAAAGCCCCCCGCCGAATATTTGATGACTTCGCTCTGCGTCACCGCCTCGAGGTCGGACGCGGTACCGACGATGGTATAGGCGATCAGGTGCGGCAAATGACTGGTCACCGCCAGCACCAGGTCGTGATGCTGCGCGTCCATCGTATCGATATCGGCACCCAGCCGCCGCCAGAACTCGCCGACGCGCTCAACCGCTGTCGGATCGGCATCGGCCGCCGGGGTCAGGATACACCACCTGCCCTTGAACAGCGTCGCGAAGCCCGCCTCCGGCCCGCTGCGCTCGGTCCCCGCCACCGGATGCGCCGGTACCACCGTCACGCCCGGCAACGCTTCGGCAAAGGCGGCGGCGACCCCCGCCTTGCTCGACCCGACATCGCTGACGATCACGCCGGCGGGCAGGTCGTCGGCGATCTCGGCGGCGACCGCGCCGATCGCGCCCACCGGCACGCACAGGATGACCAGATCGGCATCGATCACCGCCGCCCCGGCATGGTCGGTACAATCGTCGACCAGCCCCAACGCGCGTACCTGTTCGCGCGCCTCGGCCGAGGCGTCATGCCCGGTCAGCCGCACCGTCGGCATCTCGGCGCGCACCGCCCGCGCGATGGACGATCCGATCAGCCCCAGCCCGATGATGGCGACGCGGGAAAAGGGCAGCATCAGCCGCCCACGATCTCGCGCAGCGCAGCGGCGATGCCGCGCACCTCCGCCTCGGTCCCGATCGAAATGCGCAGACCATTGGCCAGCCCCTGCCCGGGCAGCCAGCGGACGATATAGCCCTTGTCCATCAACGCCTGATACGCATCACCCGCACTGACCGGCCCTTCGAACAGCACCAGCACGAAATTGGCCTTGGACGGCACGGCGCGCAGGCCCGCATTGCCCATCGCCGCGATCTCACCCTCGAACCATGTCCGCCACTGACGGTTATGCTCGCGGCTGGCCTCGACGAAGCCCTTGTCGCGGATCGCGGCGATCGCCGCCTGCTGTCCGGCGGTAGTGACGTTGAACGGTGCGCGGATGCGGTGCATCGCGTCGATCGCCTCCGCCGATCCATAGCCCCAGCCGATCCGTTCGGCGGCAAGCCCGTGGATCTTCGAAAAGGTCCGCGTGACCAGCACATTGGGCTGGGTCTTGGCGAGTTCGAGGCCGTGATCGTCCTCTGCGGGATCGAGATATTCGGCATAGGCCTGATCGAGCACCAGCAGCACATGCGACGGCAGCCCGGCATGCAGCCGTGCGATTTCGACACGCGGCGCATAGGTGCCGGTCGGATTATTGGGATTGGCGACGAACACGACCCGCGTCCGATCGGTCACGCACGACAGGATGGCATCGACATCGGTCGCATGATCCTTGTCCGGCGCGATCACCGGGGTCGCCCCGACCCGCCGCGCCGCAATCTCGTAGACGGCAAAACCGTAGCGGACGAAGATGACCTCATCGCCCAGCCCCGCATAGGCGCCGGCGGCCAGATGCAGCACCTCGTCCGATCCGGTGCCATAGATGATCCGCGCCGGATCCAGCCCATGCGCCTGCCCGATCGCCGCGCGCAGATCGCCGGCACCGGCATCGGGATAGCGTTCGAGACTACGGTCCGCGGTCGCGAAAGCGGCGCGGGCATGCGGCGAGGTGCCGAGCGGATTTTCGTTCGACGACAGCTTCGCCACCTGCCGCCCGTCATCGGTCTTGGACCGGCCGGGAACATACGGAGCGATGTCGAGGATCCAGGGCTTGGGAGCGGGCGCGTTCATGGGTCCGCGCAGTGGCAAATGCAGCCGCCGAACGCAAGGCGTAGCCCGGCGATCAGCGGTCGTTGCGCGACACTTACAACCCCGAGGCGAAGCTCAGTTCGAGTTCCTTGGCGTTGGCCGGCACGTCGAGCGCGGCGCTATTGAAACTGAGCGCGCCGCTCGGTCCGATCACCCGGGTCTGCGGCTTGATCGTCCAGCTATAGACGCTGCGATCCTGATCGTCCTTCAGCACCGCGCGGATATCGGGAATGCGCTGGCGGCTGCCGGTCTCGTTGATGATCTTACCCGATACGGCGAACAATTCGTTGCCGCTCGACAACAGCCGCCGTTCGGGGGTGTTGATCGCGAATTTCAGCGCATTGTCGGCGTTGGATGCGATCGGCAGGCCCAGTTGTTCGGCAATGCCCGGCGTGCCGGTATAGAGGATCGCCCCCGTCGCAGCGAGCATCGCGACGCCGGCAGCGACCGCCATCGCGGTGCGGCGGCGCGAGGGATTGCGGCGCGGGACGAAGGGCGGCTGATGGGCGAAGGCGCTGACCGTCTCGCCACGCTCGGCGTCGGGGTCGACATAGCGTCGCGCCGGTTCGGCGGTGCGCGCGCGGAGCGGACGCGGCACATCGGCGGCATAGGCCGATTCGGCAAAGACCGGGGCGGCGGCGGGCGCATAGTCGCTGGCCGGCGCGGCGCGCGCCATGTCGGGCGCGGCATCGGCGACCACCGGCTGCGGCACGCGGACCGGTTCGGCGGGCGGTAGGGTTTCGGGCATGCCATGGCCCAGATCGACCATCGCCGGCGGCTGGAACCAGCTATGCCGGCATCCCGCGCAACGGACCGTTCGCCCGGCCGGTCCGATCGCCGAATCGGCGACCAGATAGCGCATATGGCATTGCGTACATTCGAGGATCATCGCGTCCCCTGCCCCCTGCATGAGCCGCGCCGCGCCACCGTTGATGCGGAGCGAACCGGGCGCGGCTTGAAATCGAACGTTGAATCTACGGCGCAGACGCCATCCGGGCAAGGCGCGATGTTGCCCGGCTTGAGACAAACGCCCCCATGTGCGATTGGCGTTGGTCACCGGCGGAATCCAAGGGCGCACGTGGCCAGTATCGTTCAGTTCGAGAATGTCGGCCTTCGCTATGGTCACGGGCCGGAAACGCTGAGCGACCTCAGCTTCACGCTCCGCGAAGGCACGTTCCATTTCCTGCTCGGCGCATCGGGCGCGGGCAAGACCTCGCTGCTGCGCCTGCTCTATCTCGCCCAGCGGCCCAGCCGGGGCGTGATCCGCCTGTTCGGGGAGGATATGGTGTTGTCGCCGCGCGAACGCCTGCCCGGGTTCCGGCGGCGGATCGGGGTGGTGTTTCAGGATTTCCGTCTGGTCCCGCATCTGTCGGCCCGCGACAATATCGCGCTGCCGCTACGCGTCGCCGGCATGCCTGAGGAGGAACTGGCCGGGCCGGTCGCCGAGATGCTGGCATGGGTCGGGTTGACCGACCGCGCCGATGCCCGTCCGCCGACGCTGTCGGGCGGCGAGCAACAGCGCGTCGCCATCGCCCGCGCGGTAATCACCCGCCCCGAAATCCTCGTCGCCGACGAACCGACCGGTAACGTCGATCCGATCATGGCCGAACGCCTACTCAAGCTGTTCGCCTCGCTTAACCGGCTTGGCACCACTGTCGTCATGGCGACCCACGACCATCACCTGCTCCACCGCGTCCCCGACGCGCTGGTGATGGAGTTGGACGGCGGGCGGTTGCTCGACCCCATGGTTGCGGCATGATCGGGCGCGCGGCGGTGCAGCCGCTGCTCGACGACCGGCAGGGGCGGCGGGCGATGGTGTGGATCATGGCAATCATGATCTTCCTGACGACTCTGAGCGCGGCGCTCGGCCTGTCGACACAGGGGGCCGGCCGCGCACTCGACCGGCAACTGGCGGCGCGACTGACGGTACAGGTGATCGAGGGAGACGCCGCCCGGCGCGATGCAGTGACCGCGACGCTGCTTGACCGGTTGCGTGCCTCTGCCGACGTCGCCCGCGCGAATGAGGTCGACCGCGCCCGCCTTGCCGAACTGCTCGAACCATGGCTGGGCGAGGCCGGGCTCGACGCCGATCTGCCGATGCCGGCAATGGTCGATGTCGATTTGCGCAGCGGCGACGACGCGACGGTGGCCCGGGTCGAGGCGCTGGCAAAGGCCGTCGGCGACGGCATCCGCGTCGATCGCCATGCGACCTGGCTCGCCCCGGTCCGCGCCTTCGTCGCCGCGCTCGGCTGGACCGCGCTCGGGCTGGTGCTGGTAATGGCGAGTGCGACGGCGGCGGTCGTACTGCTGGTGGCGCGGGCGGGGCTTGATACGCATCGCGGAACGATCGACATCCTGCACATGCTGGGTTCGACCGATCTTCAGATCGCGCGGCTGTTCCAGCGGCGCATCGGGCAGGACACGCTGACCGGCGGGCTGATCGGCGCGCTGGCCGGCGCCCTGCTGGTGGCGGCGCTCGGCCAGCGTATGGCATCGCTCGATTCACAACTGGCCGATGGCGTCTCGCTGCAACCGCTCGACTGGCTGGTGATCGCGCTGCTGCCCGTCGCCTTCACCCTGCTCGCCATGTTCGCGGCGCGGGTCGCGGTGCTGCGGCGGCTGGCGCGGGTGTTGTGATGGGACGCATCCTCTCGGTTCTGCTGCTGCTCTACGCGCTCGGCTTCGCGCTGTTCGCGGTGACCCTGCCGCAACCCGGCGCCCTCGACCGGCGGACCGACGGCGTCGTCGTGCCCACCGGCGGGTCGGGCCGGATCGAGCGCGGGCTGGCCGTACTGGCGGCAGGGCAGGCGCGGCGGATGCTCATCACCGGCGTCGATCCCGATGTCCGCCCGCGCGAACTGGCCGCCGCGATCGATGCGCCGCGCGCGTTGTTCCGCTGCTGCGTTGATCTGGGCAAGGAAGCGGTCGACACCCGCTCCAACGCCGACGAGACCGCCGAATGGGTCCGCCGCAACCGCTATCGCTCGATCCGCCTGGTCACCTCGAACTGGCATATGGCGCGCGCGACCATGGAGTTGCGCCATGCGCTGGGCAATTCGGTCGAGATCGTCCGCGATCCAGTGACCGGCCATCCGGGCTTCGCGCTGCTGTTCGGCGAGTATAATAAATATGTGGTGCGGGGGATCGTGATGCGGCTGGGGATCGATCTGTGATCGCGTGGGTCCGGACGTGGCTGTTCCGCATCCTGTTCTACGCCGCGTCGGTGCCGATCGTGCTTAGCGCGCCGCTATCGGCTGCGGTCAGTCGCGATGCAATGCACACCCATGCGCATGTCTGGATCCGCGTGCATCGTTTCCTCGCGCATTGGATATTGGGCGTGCGGGTCCGCGTCGAAGGGGTACGCCCGCCCGGCACCTATCTGTTCGCGGTCAAGCATCAGGCGATGTTCGAAACGCTGGAGATGGCCGAGCGGATCGACGGCCCGCTGATCGTGATGAAGCGCGAACTGATCGACATGCCCTTCTGGGGCAAGACCGCCCGCGCATACGGGGCGATCGGCGTCGACCGCGATGCATCGTCCAAGGCGCTGCGCCAGATGCTGAAGGAAGCCGCCGCCGCGCGAAAGGAAAACCGCTCGGTCCTGATCTTTCCCGAAGGAACACGCGTCCCCGTCGGCGAAGCCCCGCCGCTGCGCTCCGGTTTTGCGGGGCTGTACAAGGCGCTGAACATGGCCGTGATCCCGGTCGCGCTTGACAGCGGCCACTGCATGCCGCGCCGCGGGCCGAGCCGGCCGGGTGTGATCACGATTCGCCTGCTCGAACCGATCCCGCCCGGCTTGCCCCGCGAGGAGATCGAGGCGCGAGTGCATGCCGCGATCAACGCGCTGGAGCCGGCGGCGGGGGGCGTGGCGGTAAAGTGAGTGCTTAGGCGGTCAGCGGCTGGCCCCTTTCAACTCCAACAGACAATCTCGCATACGCTTGCGCTTCAGGATGGCGTAGCGCGCGTCTTTCGTTCTGATGTCATCGTCGTCCGCCCAGTGACTCAACTCTCGCCATGCGGTCCGCTCAACGGGATGGAGGACAAACGGGTCAGGTACGGCAACATCGAGTTCCGCGTTATCAATGTCGCCGCCATTTGCGACCCGCGTGAGTGCCTCAATAAGAAAGCGGCGAAGGTCGTTCATGTCGCCATCCTGCCATCACCCTGCCATCACCCTGCTGCCTTCGCTACCTTCCGATACGCATGCAACAACGGCTCGGTATAGCCATTGGGCTGCGCCAACCCCTCGAACACCAGCGCCCGCGCCGCGGCCAGCGCGACACCGCCCGCCAGCGGCCGATAGGCCGGATCGTCGGCATTTTGCGCATCGACCTTGACCGCCATCCGATCGAACGCCGCATCCACATCCGCTGCCGTGCAAACCCCGTGCAGCAGCCAGTTGGCGATATGCTGCGATGAAATGCGCAGCGTCGCGCGGTCCTCCATCAACCCGACGTCATGGATATCGGGCACCTTCGAACAACCGATGCCCTGATCGACCCAGCGCACGACATAGCCGAGGATCCCCTGCGCATTATTGTCGAGTTCGCGCGCGACCTCGTCCGCGTGCCAATTACGTCCCGTCGCCAACGGCAGGGTCAGCAACTGTGCCAACGGCGCAACCGGTTCGCTCGCCCGCGCCGCCTGTCGCTGCGCAACATCGACCGCGTGATAATGCAGCGCGTGCAGGGTCGCGGCGGTCGGCGACGGTACCCATGCGGTGCTCGCTCCGCTCATCGGATGCGCGACCTTTTGCGCCAGCATGTCCGACATCCGGTCGGGCGCGGCCCACATCCCCTTGCCGATCTGTGCCCGACCGCCAAGGCCACAGGCTAGGCCGATCTGGACGTTGCGATCCTCGTACGCCGCGATCCATGCCGCTCCCTTCATCTCGCCCTTCGGGATCATCGGGCCGGCATGCATCGCGCTGTGCAGTTCGTCGCCGGTACGGTCGAGAAAGCCGGTATTGATGAATATGATCCGGTGGCGGACGGCATGGATGCACGCCGCCAGATTGGCGGAGGTGCGCCGTTCCTCGTCCATCACCCCGACCTTGATCGTGTGACGGGGAAGGATCAGCAGATCCTCGACTGCGTCGAACAGCCGGTCGGTGAAGGCGACCTCTTCCGGCCCATGCTGCTTGGGCTTGACGATGTAGATCGATCCGGTCCGGCTGTTGGCCCGCGGACCGTTCACGTCGTGCAGCGCGATCATGCTGGTAACGATCGCGTCGAGTATGCCTTCGGGTGCCTCGTTGCCGTCGGCCAGCAGCAGCGCGGGCGTCGTCATCAGATGGCCGACATTGCGGACGAACAACAGCGATCGCCCCGGCAGCACCAGTTCCCCGCCATCGCTGCCGACATAGTGGCGATCGGCGACAAGGGTGCGAGTGACCGTCCGTCCGCCCTTGGCGAAGCTCGCCGACAAATCACCCTGCATCAGCCCCAGCCAATTGGCATAGGCGGCGACCTTGTCCGCGGCATCGACCGCCGCGACCGAATCCTCAAGATCGCAGATCGTGATCAGCGCCGATTCGAGCAGAATATCGGCCAGCCCGGCCGGATCGGTGCGGCCGATCGCATGGTCGCGATCGATGACCAGTTCGATGTGCAGCCCGTGATGGCGCAGCAGCAGATTGTTACCTGCGCGTCCGACCAGTTGCGTCGAATCGGCCAGTCCCGGCGTCTCCCCGGTCCAGTCACGCCAGGTTCCTCCCGCCAGCGGCACTGCTTCGTCCAGAAACGCCTTCGCCCACCCAATAACCGCCGCCCCGCGCGCCGCGTCATAGCCGCCGGGCGCCGCCGTACCGGGGATCGCATCGGTCCCGTACAGCGCATCGTACAGGCTGCCCCAGCGCGCATTGGCGGCGTTGAGCAGGAACCGCGCATTCAGGATCGGAACGACCAGTTGCGGCCCGGCCAGGGTCGCGATCTCCGCATCGACGTCGGTCGGATCGATCGTGAACGGCGCGGGTTCGTCGACCAGATAGCCGATCGAACGCAGGAATGCCTCCTGTTCGGCCGGGTCGATCGCTTGGCCCGCGCGCTCGACGAACCAAGCATCCAGTTGCACCTGCAACGCATCGCGCCGGGCCAGCAGCGCGCGGTTCTCGGGGGCAAAGCGGGCAAAAATCGCGGCAACGCCTTCCCAGAAGGAATCGGCGGGAATGCCGGTACCGGGCAGCGCCTGCGCCTCGACGAACTCGGCCAGTTCGGCGGCGACCGACAGTCCGGCGCGATCGACATAGGCTTGCGGCACGACATTCTCCTCGCACATCGTCATTCCGGCAGAGGCTGGGAAGACGGTTGTTGTATACCGCAGACATATCGTATCGCCTTTCGTGTCGGTAGCGATCATAATCACAGCACAGTCATTCCATGGAGGAACGAATGGCCTTCGATCCTGACCATGCGCTGTTCGTCGCGATCCTCGACAACGGCAGCATCGCCGCGACCGCGCGGAGCTGGGGCGTCTCGCCGGCGATCGTGTCGAAACGGCTGGCACGGCTGGAGGCGCGGCTCGGCGTGCGGCTGATCGAGCGGACCACGCGGCGGCTCCATCCGACCCCGGTCGGCGCGCAACTCTATGGCGAACTGACTCAGATTCTTGCAGCACTGACCGAAGCGGAGGCACGTGTCGCCGGCGCCGCCGCGGCCCCTGCCGGTCCGTTGCGGATCGCCGCACCAACCTCGTTCGCGCGGCTGCACATAGCGCCGCATCTTGGCGATTTCCTGCGCGCCTATCCGGCGATCGCGCTCGAGTTGACGCTGTCCGACGGCTATGTCGACCTCGCCGCGCAGCGGATCGATTGCGCGATCCGCATCACTGCCGATCCGCCCGCCGGTTATGTCGCACGGCGGCTGGCCGGCAATCGGCGTGTGGTCTGCGCCAGCCCCGCCTATCTTGCCGCGCACGGCGCGCCGACCAGCCCCGCCGCGCTACCCGGCCATCGGCTGCTCGCCGCCGACGGGCAATTGCCATGGACGCTGCTCCGTCCCGGCAAACGCGCACTGGTCGAAGGGATATCGCACGTCCGCACCGACTCCAGCGAGATCGTCCGCGAACTGGTACTTGCCGGGGTCGGCATCGCGCTTCGCTCGCTCTGGGACGTCGGCACCGCGCTCGCCGACGGGCGGTTGATCCATATCCTGCCCGAATGGACGGGCGCGCGCGATCTGGCCATCCATGCGCTGCACGCCGCGCAACCGCGCCCGGCGGTTACCGCCTTCGTCGAATTCTTCGCCGACCGCTTCTCGCCGACACCTTGGGAGACGCTTGACACCGGCTATGGTTAGGATCAGGTTCGTATCAATTGATACGAACTAGGAGGGTGCACCGGTGGAGCATATGGACGTCAACCCGATGGGTCTCGACGGGTTTGAATTCTGCGAATTCACCGCCCCCGATCTCGATCGCATGGCCGCGCAGCTCGAACAGTTCGGTTTCGTCGCCGCGTCGAAGCATCGTGACCGCGACGTCGTGCGCTATAAACAGGGGCGCGTCAACCTGTTGCTGAACCGTATTCCTGACGGCCATGCTGCGGACTTTGCTGCGCAGCACGGACCATCGGCAGCGGGCATGGCGTTCCGCGTCGCTGATGCGAAAGCTGCGTTCGAGGCCGCCGTCATACGCGGCGCCAAACCGGCCAATCCCGCACGCGGCGTACTGGGCGAAGGCTATGCGCTGGAGGGGATTGGCGGATCGATGCTGTATCTGGTCGACCGCCACGGTGCGGCCGGGTCGCTGTACGACGATTGGGACGCGATTCCCGGTGCTGCCGAAGCGGAGGCCAAAAACAATGTCGGTCTCGACCTGCTCGACCACCTGACCCACAATGTGAAGCGCGGGCAGATGCGCACCTGGTCGGCCTTCTACAACCAGATTTTCGGGTTCGAAGAACAGAAATATTTCGACATCAAGGGCAAGGCGACCGGCCTGTTCAGCCAGGCGATGATCGCACCGGACAAGGCGATCCGCATCCCGCTGAACGAAAGCCAGGACGACAAGAGCCAGATCGAGGAATTCATCCGCGACTATAATGGCGAAGGCATCCAGCACCTCGCCTTCACCACCGAGGACATCTTCGAAACCGTCGAAAAGCTGCGCGCGCGCGGCGTGAAGTTGCAGGACACGATCGAGACCTATTACGAACTGGTCGACAAGCGCGTGCCCGGCCATGGCGAGGACCTTGAACGCCTCAAGCGCAACCGCATCCTGATCGACGGCAATGTCGGCGAGGAAGGCTTGCTGTTGCAGATCTTTACCGAACCGATGTTCGGGCCGATCTTCTTCGAGATCATCCAGCGCAAGGGCAATGAGGGCTTCGGCAACGGTAATTTCCAGGCGCTGTATGAAAGCATCGAACTGGATCAGATCCGGCGCGGGGTAATCACGGTCGACGCCTGACCAAGACCGAAGCGACGCTTCGGTCGCGGTGCAGCGCGCAGGCGCTGCCGTCGACCGGCCAGCGCGACGGAGCCGGGCCACAAGGCGCGGCTTCGCCGCGACGGTCGGCCCGGCGGGCAACGACCAAAATCCTCCCCGCTCGCGGGGAGGAATGATGAGGTGACCATGACCTACCACCCCGGTTTCGCCAACCACATCGCCACCGAAGCGGTCGCCGGCGCTTTGCCGATCGGCCGCAACAGCCCGCAGCATGTTCCGTTCGGCCTCTACGCCGAACAACTCTCCGGCACCGCCTTCACCGCGCCCCGCGCCGAGAACCGCCGCTCATGGCTCTACCGCCTGCGCCCGACCGCCAACCATGGCGCGTTCGTGCCCTATGCCGGTGCGAAGACCCTCCAGACCGCCCCAATCGCCGGCCCGCCGCCCAGCCCTAACCGCCTGCGCTGGGACCCGTTGCCGCTGCCGGCCGAACCGACCGACTGGGTCGACGGCCTCGTCACCTACGGCGCGACTGCCGACGTCGCCGCGCAGAGCGGCGTCGGCATTCACCTCTATGCCGCGACGAAGGACATGGACCGCGCCTTCTTCTCGGCCGATGGCGAGCTGCTGATCGTGCCGCAGCAAGGCGCCCTTGCGATCGACACCGAACTCGGCCGCATCGACCTTGCCCCGCTACAGATCGCAGTCATCCCGCGCGGCGTCCGCTTCCGCGTCGGGTTGCCCGACGGAGCGGCGCGCGGCTATGTCTGCGAAAATTACGGTAGCCTGTTCCGCCTGCCCGATCTCGGGCCGATCGGCGCCAACGGTCTCGCCAACCCCCGCGATTTCGAGACGCCATCCGCATGGTATGAAGACAGCGACGCCCCGTGCGAGGTCATCCAGAAATTCCAGGGCAGCCTGTGGACCACCACCCTCGACCACAGCCCGTTCGACGTCGTCGCCTGGCACGGCAATCTCGCCCCTTGCCGCTACGACCTGACCCGTTTCAACACCATCAACACCGTCAGCTTCGACCATCCCGACCCGTCGATCTTCACCGTGCTGACCAGCCCCAGCGACACGCCCGGAACCGCCAATTGCGACTTCGTGATCTTCCCCCCGCGCTGGATGGTCGCCGAAGGTACGTTCCGCCCGCCCTGGTTCCACCGCAACGTCATGAGCGAATTCATGGGCCTCATCACCGGCGCCTATGATGCGAAAGAGGGCGGCTTTGCGCCCGGCGGCGCATCGCTGCACAACCAGATGAACGGCCACGGCCCCGATCAGGCAAGCTATGACAAGGCGGTCGCCGCCGACCCCAAACCGCACAAGATCACTGACACGATGGCGTTCATGTTCGAAACCCGCCATGTCGTGAAGCCAAGCCGCTGGGCGATGGCCGCGCCGACCATGCAGCTCGATTACGACGATGTCTGGACCGGTTTTGCGAAGGCGCGCCTGCCCGAATGAGCGACGCCCGCGTCTTTGCCACCCCGGCGGGCGTGAAGCTCGGCCCGCTGACCGACGTCGCCGACGGCCGCGCGCGCAACTTCGTGCTGCAACTGCGCGCCGGGCGGTTCCACGGCTTCGTCGTGCGGCGCGGCGATGCGGTGGTCGGCTATGTCGATCGCTGCCCGCATATGGGCCTGCCGCTCGCGCAAACGCTCGACGCCTATCTGACGCCTGATGGCAGCGCGATCACCTGTAGCTGGCACGCCGCGCTATTCGCGATCGACGATGGCAAATGCCTTGGCGGCCCATGCCCTGGCCAGTCGTTGACGCCTTGGCCGGTGACGGTCGACGACGGCACGATCGTCACCGCATGATCAGGCCGCCACCGCCTCGGGCAATTCGGTCAGCGTCGATCCCTGCCCCAGCCGTGCACCATGTTCGGCCAGCCACGCATCGGCGGTCGCCCGTCCCAGTTCGCGCAACGCCTCCAGTTGCGACCGGCGCGTGTCGCTCTTGCCGGTAGGGCCGCGATCGGACAGCGCCGGTGCCGCCTCCATCAGATGCAAATTGGTCTGCGCGAGCGCGGTGAAATTGTCGTCGATCGGCGGGGCGCGCCGGGCGATCGCCTGCACTTCCGTCAACGCCTTCAGGTCGCGGAGCAGACAAGCGTTGAAGCCGATATCGCTCATCCGCGCCATCACCTCGACCAGCGTATCGGGCGTCTCGGCCGTGGCAAAGGGCGTGATCTGCACGATCAGCATATCGGTCTGACCATGCCCGCCGAAGATCAATGGCTCGAGCGCCGGGTTGGCCGAAAAGCCGCCATCCCAATAGGGTTCGCCGTCGATCGTCACCGGTCCGAACAATTCGGGCAGGCAGGCCGACGCCATCAGCGCGTCGAGCGTGATCTCGTCATTGTGGAACAGCCGCGCCGCCCCGGTCGCGACCCGGGTGGCCGCAATCGACAGCGGGATGGCATGGCGCGCGGTCAGCGCGGTCAGGTCGAGGCTGTCGCCGACCACTCGCCGCAGCGCCCGCATGTCGCGCAACCCCGGCGACAGCGGCGCGATGTAGCGGCTGATCAGCTTGCTGAATTCTAGCGATTTCCGCAACAGCGGCTCGAACGCCGGCATCATCCAGAAATCGGTATCGAACGCTTGCAACGGCGAGTTGCGCGACACGCTGCCCCATAGCCGCGCAAGCGCATCCTTGGCCCCCTGCCGCCCATCGATCGCCATGCCGCTGACCAGTGCCGCCCCGTTCAGCGCCCCGGCCGACGCGCCGCTGACCGCAACGATCGGCAGATCCTCTTCGAGCAGCCGGTCGAGCACACCCCAGCCATAGGCACCGTGCGCGCCACCACCCTGTAGGGCCAGCGCAAGGCGCGGTCGGTCGATGTGGCCATGTCGATCTCCCGGTTGTCAATCGATGCTGCAACGCAGCAGACGCGGTTCGTATCCTATAGACAGGCCGGCAACGTCACGATCGGCAGCCCGGTGACGACGATCGCCGCGACCCCGATCCAGCCGAGCACGATGCCGATCTGGTCGGTCGACGCGTCGCCGCGCGTCCGGTACAACCATAGCGTCAGCGCGACGCTCGCCAATACTGCCCCGATCCACGCCAGCAACAGCACCAGCCGCTGTACGCTGACCGGCCCGATCGCGACCGCTGCCCATCCGCCGGCACAGCCGATGCCGTGCAGGCCATACAACACGCAGAACGCCACCGCCCAATGCGTTAGGCCGGCGGTCATGCGCAGCAGCGCAGTCACGCGAACCATCCCGGCAGCGCGACGACTATGGCGGCGACGATCCCGCTCACGGCCGCATGGTCGCTCCACAACCGCACGGTGCGCGACTCGCCCTGCCGTGCTCCGCCGATAAAGCCGGCCTTGGCCCGCGCGCGCAGGAACGCCAGCATCACCGCCGCCAGCGCGGCATGGAAGATCGCATAGGCCGAAACCATCGCCCCCGTCGCTGCATAGGCATGGGTCGTCGGTCCGGGCAGTCGCAGCGTCACCAACAGGAGCAGCGCCGCGACGATCGCAACCTGCCCGCAGCATGCTGCCGCCCATCGCCCCCGGCGCATCGCGACGACGGCGACCGCCGCCCCGCCCAGCGCCAGCACCAGTTCGAACGGCGCGCGCGCCACCCGCACCGGCGGCGGCCAGTCGGGCGCGACCGTCCACAAAAACGCATAGCCGAACAACAGCGAGGCGAAGAGCGTCGCGCTGGCCGCCAACGCGAAGACGCTGCCCCACCAGCCGGTCGTCCCCGTAACCTCGCTTGCGATCGGCAGCATCGCCCCGCCGGGTCCGGCGGGCAACGGGCCGTAATCGCGCCGCCGTCCATTGCTCCATGCCCAGCGCCAGCCCAGAAACACGACCGCGATCAGGAACAACGGCGCAACCGGATACAGTCCGAACAGCATCGACAGGAAAAATCCGCCCAGAACCGCGGCGGTCGTGATCGGCAGCCAGCTGTTGGTCGGCAGGATGACGATATGATCGGGCGCGCCGCTGACCATGTCGACCGCCATCGTCTCGCGCCAGCCATGTCGCGTATGACCCAGCCACCCCTCCCCCCGCGCCAGTTCGACCGCGAGGTTCGGCCGATCCTCGACCGGATCGCGCCCGGCGACGCGCGGCAGGCTGGCGAAATTATAGGCGGTGGGCGGGGTCGGCATCGCCCATTCCAGCGTCGCCGCGTTCCACGGATTGCGGCGATGGAAGCGGCCAAGCCAGATCTGCAACCCGACATCGATCGCGAACAATGCAAAGCCGAACGCCATCAGGAAGCTGCCGACCGACGACAACAGGTTCAGCCACATCCACCCCATTTCCGCGGGATAGGTATCGATCCGCCGCGGCATTCCCAGCAATCCGGTCAGGTGCATCAGGAAGAAGGTCATGTTGAAGCCGATGAAGATCAGCCAGAACGCCGCCTCGCCCAGCCGCATCACCCGCCCGCGCCCGGTGAAGTGCGGCAGCCAGTAATAGGCGGCGGCCAGCATCGGGAACACGAACCCGCCGACCAGCACATAATGGAGATGCGCGGTGACGAAGGCGGTATCGTGCGCCTGTCCGTCGAACGGCACCACCGCCAGCATCACCCCGGTAAGGCCCCCCAGCACGAACACCACGAAGAAGCCGATCAGATACAGCATAGGCAGTTTCAGTTGCGGCCGCCCCGCCCATAAGGTGCCGAGCCAGGCGAAGATCTGCACCGCCGTCGGGATCGCGACCAGTGTCGACGCGGCAGAAAAGAAACCCAGCGCCATGTGCGGAATGCCGGTCGTGAACATGTGGTGGACCCACAGCCCGAAGCTGAGGAACGCCAGCGCCATGATCGCCGCGACCAGCGCGCCGTATCCGAGGATTTTGGTCCGGGCCATCACCGGCAGGATTGTCGATACCGCGCCCGCGGCGGGCAGGAAGATGATATAGACTTCGGGGTGGCCGAACAGCCAGAACAGATGCTGCCACAATAGCGGCGATCCACCCAGTTGCGGATCGTAGAACGGCCAGCCGAACGCGCGCTCGACCTCCAGGAGGATCGATCCCAGGATCAGCGGCGGAAATCCGAACAGCATCATGCCGGCGGTCGCCAGCATATACCATGCGAACAACGGCATCTGGTCGAGGCGCATGCCCGGCGCGCGCAGCTTGAGGATCGACACCGCGATCTCGATCGCCGCGCACATCGCCGAAATCTCGACAAAGGTGACGCCCAGCAGCCAGACGTCGGAATTGATTCCGGGCGTATAGGTCTTGCCCGAGAGCGGCGGGTACAAGAACCAGCCGGCATCGGGTGCGACCCCGGCGAGCATCGCGACGATCAGGATGCTGCCGCCGAACACGTAACACCACCATCCCAGCGCGGAGAGCCGCGGATAGGCCAGATCACGCGCACCCAGCATCTTGGGCAACAGGTACATCGCCAGCCCTTCGAACATCGGGATGGCGAACAGGAACATCATGACGCTGCCATGCATCGTGAACAGCTGGTTATAGACCGCCGGTCCCACGAACGCGCTGTGCGGCGTGGCGAGCTGCGCGCGGATCAGCATCGCCAGCACCCCGCCGACGGCGAAGAAGAAGAACGCGCCGAGAATGAAGCGCCGCCCCATGTCCGAATGGTTGACCGAGCGTAGCTGCCCGCGCAGGCCCGGTTCGGTCCGCCAGATCGCGGTCAGGTCGCGATGGAGTTTCAGCGCCTTCATTGGCCTTGCCTCAGCGCCGCCCAGCCGGCGGCATCATGCGCGATCACCGTGAAGCCATGCTCGCGATGGCCGGTGCCGCAATATTCGGCACACTCGCCGCGATAGGTGCCGGGCCGCGCCGCGACGATCCGCAACCGGTTGGTATGTCCCGGTATCGCATCCATTTTGCCGGCCAGCCGCGGCACCCAGAAACTGTGGATGACGTCGGTGGCGGTAATGACCAGATCGACCGGACGCCCCGCCGGGATGTGCAGCACCCCTTGCGTCACCTGCCCGCCCGGATGCCGAAAGGCCCACGCATAGCGCCGCGCCTCCACCCCGATCGTCACCGTATCCGGCGCGGGCGTCGGCAGGATGCGCCCGCCGAGGAACAGCGCATAGCCGAGCAGCGCCAGCAGCACCGCGCTCGGCATCACCAGCCCCAGCCCGATGATCCAGCGCCGCTCGACCACCGCTGCCTTGCTGTGCCGCCGCACCATCGCCAGCGCAAGCAATGCGAAAACCAGCCCGGCGAGCAGCACCGCCCCCGCCAGCATCACCCACCACAGGGTCGCGACCGACGCGGCATGCGGCCCGGCCGGGTCGAGCACCGACAACGGCCCGGCGCAACCACCGGCGGCCAGCACCGTTGTCCCCCCGACGATAAAGCGCCGCAGGGGGAATGCCGCATGACCGAACCGGATGCCGCGGTCGACGAACGACTGGTCGACCCGATCCGCGCCAATCCGGCGTTCCACCGCACCGAATCGAAGGTCGCGGTCGCCGGTCACCCGATTCACGCGATGCTGGTCGCCTTTCCGGTGGCGCTGACCGCCTGCACCTTCGGCGCCGATGCGATCTACTGGTGGACCGGGGACAGCTTTTGGGCGCGCGCCGCGCTTTGGGCGTCGGGCGCCGGCTTCCTGCTCGGCGTCCTCGCCGGGATCGCCGGTACCGTCGAGCTGCTCGCCGTCCCCGGCATCCGCGCGCGCGCGGCGAGCTGGACGCATTTCATCATCGCGGTGATGCTGCTCTCGATCCTCGGCGCGAACTGGGGCTATCGCCTGACCACCGGCTATGAGACGGCGGTGCTGCCCTATGGCATCCTGCTCTCGCTGTTCGCGCTCGGCTTCACCGGCTTTACCGGCTGGCATGGCGGCAAGTTGGTGTTCGAATATCAAGTCGGGGTCGCCTCTACCGGCAATTGACGATGCTGCGGCGTCTTCAGCCACGCCGGAACCAGGTCGGGCAGGACCGGCTTACCCAGCACCAACGTCAGCACTGCGGTCATCGTCGCCAGCGTCACCGCCAGCAGCGGCTTGGACGATGGCGGCGCATATTCGCCGCGCCGCTCGCTCATCAGCACCACGACATGGCCGGTCAGCCCGTGGATCACGACCAGCAGCCCGACCGCGACAAGCTTCGCGAACATCCACGGCACGAATACCCCGCGCAGGAAGATCAGCGCGGTACCGGCGGCGATGGCGATCACCGCTGCAGGGGTAACGATCCGGGTATAGCCATAATGGGTAATCCGCCGCAGCCGCGCATAATCGGCCTGCCGCTCGCCCACGTCATGCTTCGACAGCACCAGCGGCAACGCCACCAGCCCCGCGCACCACAGGATCAGCGCGGCGATATGCAGCCCCTTGACCCAGGTCAGGATCATGCCGCCGCCCGCCCGGTCGCAAAGTCCTGCCAGCGCCGCGCCGCGATCCACGCCGCCGCGACGGCATAGGGTGCCATGCCCGGCACCCACATGATCAGCCCCGCCATCTGCTGGTCGGCCAGCGGCCCGATCCCGAACGCGAAGGTCGTCGCGATATGCGATTCGTATAGCGGCCGTCCGGCAAAGGTCAGCAGCGCGCCCAGAAAGCCCATCTGCACCGCGCCACCGGCGATACCCGCCACCGCCTCCATAGCCGATGCCCGCCGGATCGACGCCCAATAGGCCCAGCTACTCGCCAGCAACGTCGCCTGCATCAGCCAATAGACACCGACATGCGCCAACGCCGCATCGTAGAGCACGGGCAGATGCCACGCCCACAAGATCGCCGTCGACAGCGGCAGCGTCACCGCCACCCGCCCACGCACCGGCCACGCCATCGCCAGCAATGGCGCCGCGAACCCAATTAGCAACAGATGATGCACCGCCCGCGCCGAAAACAGCGCGACGCTCAACGCACAGAGCGGCGAGACGAAGGTGATCGCCAGCACGGTGATGCCCGACAGACCGGCACCGCGCCGCCCGACCGGCAACCGCGCCGCCAACACCAGCGCGGCGAGCAGCAGCGTGATCAACAGCGGATCGCCATTCCATCGCGCCAACCAGTCACCAGCTACGGGCGCGGACCCGCAGTAACTTCGCCACCAGTCGATCATCGCCACCCTTATCGATTGGTCGGTTTTTCCCTGTCCCCATTCGCCAACGCATCAACGGGCGGGATCGCCGCATCGCGGCGCCGATTTATGCGCGCGCGGCGGACCCCGGCGGCGGTCTCACCGGTTATCGGCGGGAAACCGCGACGAAAGGACCATCATGCTCGAACATGTTCCGGGGTGGCTCGGCGCCCTGTTGCACAATGTCCGCGCCGGCGCGTCGAAGCTGACGATCGTCGATCCGGCGCTGGGCAGCTTCGCCAGCCTCGACCTCGCCAGCCTCGCCTTTGCCGATGGACAGCGGCTGCCCGAACGTTTCACCGCCGATGGCGAAGGGGTGTCGCCCCCGCTCCACTGGCGCGGCGTACCGGCGGACGCGACCTCGCTGGCGCTGATCGTCGAGGACCCCGACGCTCCCTCGACCCAGCCCCTCGTCCACGCGATTCTGTGGGATATCGCGCCGGGCGACGGACAGGTTGCCGAAGGCGCGATCCGCCCCGATGGCGACGGCGATGCGGTGCACGGCGATGTCGGCCGCAACAGCTATCTACGCGAAGGCTGGCTGCCGCCCGATCCGCCGACCGGCCATGGCGAGCATCGCTACGCCTTCCAGCTCTTTGCGCTGAAGGACGCCCCGCATCTCGACCCCAATCCGGGCCGCAGCGCGGTGGTCGAGGCGATGGCCGGTCGTGTGCTGGCGGCGGGTCTCCTCACCGGCGTCTATTCGCGCGGCGAACCGGCCGATGTGGGCCCGGTCGGAGCAACGGCGCCCGCCTGAATTCCTCCCCGTGCGGGGGAGGATCTAGAACATGATGACAACAGGTAGAACCGTTCGTGCTGAGTAGGGGCTGAGCGAAGTCGAAGACCCGTATCGAAGCACCTGCTACCAACGGTCCTTCGATACGCCAGTTCGACAAGCTCAATGGCTACTCAGGACGAACGGGTTGGCTTAATGTCATCACGTTCTAAGTCGTCACACCGAAAACCGCTCGCGCAATGCCAGCATCGCCAGCGCCGCCTTGGCCGCCTCGCCGCCCTTGTCCTTCTCGTCCTTTTTCGCGCGGGTCAGCGCCTGCGCCTCGTTCTCGACGGTCAGGATGCCGTTGCCGACCGGCACCCCCTCCAGCGACAGGTTCATGATCCCGCGCGCGCTCTCGTTCGACACGACCTCGAAATGATAGGTCTCGCCACGGATGATGACCCCAAGCGCGACGAACGCGTCATAGGTCTCGGCGGCATCGGCGATCGCGATCGCACCCGGTACCTCCAGCGCGCCGGGGACGGTCACCGTCTCATGTTCATGCCCCGCCGCCTCGATCGCCGCCCGTGCGCCTTCGAGCAGCAGATCGTTCAGATGGTCGTAAAATCGCGCCTCGACGATCAGTATCTTCGCCATATCAATTCTCCGTGATCGGCCGTTCGCCGACGATCTTCAGCCCATATCCGTCGAGCCCCACCAGCGTGTGGTGGGTGTTGGTCAGCAGCACCATGTCCTCGACGCCCAGTTCGTTCAGGATCATCGCGCCGACGCCATAGTCGCGCAGTTCCTCCATGTCGGGCACCGGCGCACCGCTACGCGCATGGATCGCCAGCGTCAGGCCATCGGGCCGCGGCCGGTTGATGACCACGACGACGCCGGCACCCTCCTCACCGATGATCCGCATCGACTTGCGCAGCAATCCGCCCCGCTCGCCGCCTTCGCCGAACAGATCGGCAAAGGGCGACAGCGCATGCATCCGCACCAGTGTCGGCTTGCTCGGATCGATCAACCCCTTGACCAGCGCCACCTGCTCGCTGCCCGTCGCCTTGTTCCAGAAGGTCATGGCGCGCCATTCGCCGCCCCATTCGCTCTCGAACACCGTCTCCGCGCGCTTCGTGACCAGATGGTCGTGGCGGCGGCGATAGGCGATCAGGTCGCGGATCGTCCCGATCTTCAGGCCGTGCAGCTGCGAAAAGCCGACCAGGTCGTCCATCCGCGCCATCGTCCCGTCCTCGTTCATGATCTCGCAGATCACGCCCGAGGGATTGAGGCCGGCCAAGCGCGACACGTCGACCGCCGCCTCGGTATGGCCGGCGCGGACCAGCACGCCGCCTTCGCGCGCGACCAGCGGGAAGACATGGCCCGGCGTCACGATCTCCGACGCTTCCTTGCTGGCGTCGATCGCCACCGCGATCGTCCGCGCGCGATCGGCGGCCGAAATACCGGTCGTCACCCCCTCGCGCGCCTCGATCGAGACGGTGAAGGCGGTCTCGTGCCGCGTACCGTTGTTGCGCGCCATCAGGTCGAGGCCGAGTTGCTCGACCCGCGACTTGGTCATGGCGAGGCAGATCAGCCCCCGCCCGTGCCGTGCCATGAAATTGACCGCGTCGGGCGTCGCCATCTGCGCCGGGATGACCAGATCGCCCTCATTCTCGCGGTCTTCGTCGTCGACCAGGATGAACATCCGCCCGTTGCGGGCCTCGTCGATGATCTCTTCGGGGGACGACAGGAAAGCGTGGCGGAGACCCGCCAGTTCAGCGTTGGCCACGGACTTGTTCCATTCGCATCAGATAACGGGCGAGCACGTCGATCTCGATATTGACCGACTGCCCTTGCGTGAGCGTCCCAAGCGTCGTGACCGCCTGGGTATGCGGGATCAGGTTGACGGTGAAGCGCGTACCATCGGCGTCATCAGCGACGTCGTTGACGGTCAGCGACACGCCGTCGATCGTCACCGACCCCTTGGTCGCGACGAACGGGCTGAGCGCGCGACCGATCGCGAAGGTGACGCGGGTCGAATCCTTGTCGCTCTCGGTGGCGACGACCGTGCCGACGCCGTCGACATGGCCGGTGACGATATGGCCCCCCAGTTCGTCGCCCAGCTTCAAGGCGCGTTCGAGGTTCAGCGGACGTCCCGCGACCCACTGATCGGCGGTGCGCGACACCGTCTCGCCCGACACATCGACCGCGAACCAGCCCGGCCCCTTGTCGACCACGGTCAGGCACACGCCCGAACAGGCGATCGATGCCCCCATGTCGATGGTGGTCGTGTCATAGGCGCAGGTGATCCGCACCCGCAGGTCGCCCGGCCCGTCGATCGATTCGATGCGCCCCACGTCGCTGACTATTCCGGTAAACACGCTTCGCTCCTCATCGTGGATCGTTCGGCAGCCACCGCGCCATTCCCGCGCGGGCGGGAGGCACCGGTCGGTCTATCGCTCGATCCTGACGCGCTCGTAGACCTCCAGCCGGTCGCTGCCAAGCATCCGGGCGTCGTGCAGCCGCCATCGCCCGTGCGCCGCCGCCAGATCGGTCAGCCCGATATCGGGCAGCGTCCGGCCATGCCCGATCAGGATCGGCGCGCGGTACAACAGCAGCCGGTCGACCGCATCGGCGCGCAGAAACGCCGCCGCCGTCGCCGCCCCGCCCTCGACCAGCACATGGTCGCCCGGCAGATCGACCAGTGCCTCGATCCCCGGCAGCATCGTGAACCCGTCCATGGCTTCGCAATCGGCCGACAGCACGACCCGCTGTGGGCTGCGACCGGTCAGGCCGGGCAGCCGCACGTCCAGCTTCGGCCGGTCGATCTCCGCCGTACCGCGCCCGACGAGGATCGCCTCGTGGCGACTGCGCTCGACATGGCCGTGCGCGCGCGCGCGTGGTCCAGTGATCCACTGGCTCTGCCCATCGGCGCGCGATACCGCGCCATCCAGTGACAGCGCCAGTTTCAGCGTGACGAACGGTCGCCCCAGCGCGCGCCGCGTCAAAAACCCCGCCATCGCCCGCGCCGCTTCCTCGCTCCGGACGCCGGCAACCACCTCGATCCCCGCCGCCTGCAACCGGGCGATCCCCCGTCCATCGGTCCGCGGATCGGGATCGGTCAGGCCGATGACGACCCGCGCCACGCCGCTCTCGATCAGCAAATCGGAACAGGCCGGCCCCCGCGTCGAGACATGGGCGCACGGCTCCAGCGTGACATAGGCGGTCGCGCCCCGTGCCCGATCGCCCGCCTGCGCCAGCGCTTCGGCTTCGGCATGCGGCCGCCCGCCCGCCCGGGTCCAGCCGCGCCCGACGACCCGGCCGTCCGCGACGATGACGCAACCGACATTGGGATTGGGCGCGGTGCTCCCACGCGTTCGCGCCGACAGCGTCAGCGCCGCGCCCATCCAGCGCGCATCCTCGTCAGACTGGTTCAGATGCCCCAGCTTTTCAGCTTGTCGTCGATCTTCTTCCACTCTGCCTGCCGCTTGGCGCGTTCGCGTTCGAACTCGGCCTGTTCGGCCTCCTGCTTGGCCTGGTCGATCTTCTGCTGGGCGATGATCTCCGCATCGGTGCGGTTCGCGGGCCAGCTTTCGAAATAGATGATGTTCGGCTTGTACGCCCGTTCGAAATAGGAATCGTGGACGAAGGCCCAGCCGATCACCAGCACGACGCAGATCGACGCCAGCAGGAACCACCATTCATGCTTCTCGCGCGCACGGGCGAAATTCGCGAAATCGCGGATGGCATGGACCGGCGAGAAGAGGTGACGCAGCTTCACGCCGCCCAAGATAGGCGTGGGGGCGTATCTGCGCCAGCCCCCGGTGCCGCCTTCGAAAAAAGGATGATTCACGCGAAGACGCGAAAAAGGTTGCGCCCGCTGCAACCTGATCCGCGCCTTCGCATGAACCGATTCTTCCAGCCTTCAGCTATCCTGCATCGTGAAGCGCACCGTCATTTCGCGCCAGCTTTCGACCGCCTCCCCATCGCGCGTCGCGGGACGGAAGCGCCATTTCGACAGCGCGCGCTTCTTCGTGGCCTCGAAGAACGCATCGCTGGTCGATCGCACCGGTTCGATGGCGCTGACCCGCCCGTTGCTGCCGACCAACACCCGGACGACGACCACGCCGTCGCGGCCGATATTGCGTTCGAAGGCGGGATAGTCGGGCTGGAAATCGGCGCGATACCGCGGGTCGACGCTCGCCGCGACCAGCACCGGCAGCGGCGTCGCGACCGTCACCGGCGTGCCGGTACCCACCCCGCTCGGCGTTGTCGGCAGCGGTACCGGCGGCGGCGGTGCGGGCGGGATGACGTCGGTGCTCTCCATCGCCGGCCCCGGCACCGGATAGGGCGCGGGCGGCACGACCGGCAGCGGCGCGGGCGTGGGATCGTTGACGACCCGCTCGACCGGCTTCACCTCGTCGATCGGCGGCGGCGGCGGGTCGATCGGGATGGCTTCGGTTTCCAGCGGCTTGTCGACCGGCCCGCGCATGACGGTCGTCGCCGTCATCATCGCCAGCGCCAGCAGGCCGCCATTGATCGCAATCGCAACGCCCAAGCCCACCGGGCTCAGGCCACGTTGTCCCTGATATGCCATGCCACCGTCCCTTCGATTCGTATCTCCTGCCGTCCAATCGGCTGATGCGATGAGATACCCTATCGTCGGGTCTGTAAAGCTGACGTGCGCGTCAGCTTCTCAACCGTTCGACCGCCCGCTCGCGACCGATCAGCGGCAACAGCGCCGCCATGTCCGGCCCATGGTCCATGCCGGTCAGCGCGCGGCGCAGCGGCAGGAACAGCGCCTTGCCCTTGCGTCCGGTCTCCGCCTTCAGTGTAGCCGTAAGTTCGCTCCAAGGATCGCTCCAGTCCAGCCCCGCCGCAACTTCCGCCGCGCGGGCCAGGAACGCCCGATCCTCATCCGCCACCGGCAGCTTGTCGACCGGCCCGGTCACCACCCGCCACCAGTCGGCGGCATCCGCCACCCGCTCCAGATTGCCGCGCACCGCCTCCCACGCCGCCGCATCCATCCCTGCGGGCAGCATCGTCGCGACCCGTTCGAACGGCAACTGATGCATGATCCGCGCATTGACCTGCGCCAGTTCCGCTTCGTCGAACCGCGCCGGCGCCCGCCCGAACCGGCCGAAATCGAACGCATCGATCAACGGTGCCGGATCGACTACCGCTTCGACCGGATCGCTGGTCCCCAGCCGCGCCAGCAGCGCCACCACCGCCTCCGGCTCGACCCCCTGCTCCCGGAAATGGTCGACGCCCAGCGACCCCAGCCGCTTCGACAGCTTTCCCTCGTTGCCGACCAGCAGCGCCTCATGCGCAAAGTCCGGCGGCGTCGCGCCCATCGCCTGAAACATCTGCATCTGCGTCGCGGTATTCGACACGTGATCCTCGCCGCGCACGACATGGGTCACCCCCATATCGGCATCGTCGATGACCGAGGGCAGCAGATACAGCCACGACCCGTCGGCGCGCCGCACGACCGGATCGGACAGCAGCGCCCCGTCGAACCGCTGCGGCCCCCGCACCATATCGTCCCACTCGATCGGCGCCGCCTCCAGCCGGAAGCGCCAGTGCGGCCGCCGCCCCTCAGCCTCCAGCCGCACGCGATCATCGTTGCTCAGCTTCAATGCCGCCCGATCATAGACCGGCGGCAACCCCCGCCCCGCCAAGATCTTGCGCCGCAAATCCAGTTCCTCGGGCGTCTCATACGCTGGATAGATCCGCCCGCTCGCGACCATGTCGGCGAACACCGCCTCATAGCGATCGAACCGCGCCGACTGCCGTTCCTCGCCATCGGGCACCAGCCCCAGCCACGCCAGATCGCGCCGGATCGCCTCGACGAACCGCTCTTCGCTGCGCGCCCCATCGGTGTCGTCGATCCTGAGCAGGAACCGCCCGCCCGCCATCTTCGCGAACATCCAGTTGTGGAGCGCGGTGCGCAGATTGCCGATATGGAGGAAGCCGGTCGGGCTGGGGGCGAAACGGGTGACGGTCATGGGCCGCCCAATCGCCCATTTGTCGCATCGGCGCAAACGCCGGCGTCACATGGGTTTCACAAATCGTCCGCGCCCTCTATGGCGCACCCATTCTTTCCATCATGGATACGGGCGCACCCATGAAGCTGCTGGCGGGCAATTCCAACCTTCCCCTGTCGACCGCGATCGCGGACTATCTGGAAATCCCGCTGACGAAAGCCAGCGTCCGCCGCTTCGCCGACGAGGAAATCTTCGTCGAGGTGCTGGAGAATGTCCGCGGCGAGGACGTGTTCGTCGTCCAGTCGACCAGCTATCCGGTCAACGACAATCTGATGGAAATGCTGATCATGATCGACGCGCTGAAGCGCGCGTCGGCACGGCGCATCACCGCGGTCATCCCCTATTTCGGCTATGCCCGACAGGACCGGAAGCCCGGACCGCGCACCCCGATCTCGGCCAAGCTGGTCGCCAATATCGTGACCGAGGCCGGCGCCGACCGCGTGCTCTGCGTCGATCTCCATGCCGGGCAGATCCAGGGCTTCTTCGATATCCCGACCGACAATCTCTATGCCGCGCCGGTCATGTCGGAGGATATCAAGACCCGCTTCGGCGAGCATAACCTGATGGTCGTGTCGCCCGACGTCGGCGGCGTGGTCCGCGCCCGCAGCCTCGCCAAGCGCCTCCACAACGCCCCGCTCGCCATCGTCGACAAGCGTCGCGAACGCGCCGGCGAATCGGAAGTGATGAACATCATCGGCGATGTCGAAGGACGCTTCTGCGTCCTGATCGACGATATCGTCGATTCGGCCGGCACGCTGTGCAACGCCGCCGCCGCCTTGAAACAGGCTGGCGCGGTCGGCGTCGTCGCCTATTGCACCCACGGCGTGCTGTCGGGCGGCGCGGTCGCCCGGGTCGAGGCGTCGGCGCTCGAAGAACTGGTCATCACCGATTCGATCGGCAACCACGACGTGATCGCGCAGGGCAAGAAGATCCGCCACCTGACCATCGCGCCCCTGCTGGCCGAAGCGATCCGCCGCATCGCCGACGAATCGTCGGTGTCGAGCCTGTTCGACTGAGCGGTGATCCTCCCCGTTCATCGGGGAGGGGGACCGTCCGCAGGACGGTGGAGGGGACGTGCCGCAGACGCAACGCCTTAGCGGGCGCTCGCCCTTACGGAAACGCCGCCCCGGATACTGATCTAGCCGAACCGAGCCAGACGTCATCCCAGCGCAGGCTGGGACGACGCCGGTTCGACGTAAAGGCCTCCAGAGCCTGTAACCGATCAGTGGATATCCGGCGCGTCGGGCGAGGCCTGCGACGGAGCCAGCTTCGTGTTCAGCACCCAGCCGACATTGTCGTTTTCGTCGGCGACTTCCCAGAACAGCCCGTTCTTGTTGCCGGTGGGATAGACGATGCTGCCGACCGGCAAGGTGCGGATGACCTTGGCGGAGGCAACCGCCGATGCCCGCATCGCCACCGGCGCCTGCGCGGTGAAGGTCTTGGCCGGGGCCGCCTGCGCCGTCCCTTCCGCGCCGGGCCGGATGAGGCCGAGGCTGTTGACCATCTTGGCATAGGCCTGGATGAACGACAGGGTTACGATCCGGCCGATATCGGTATTGTCATATCCGCCGCCGACCGCGCCGGCCACGGCGAAGAACCCGCCCCCGCCCAGCGAGATGTTGTTCTTCGCGGCATAGCCGTCTTCGGTCGCGATCGTTTCGGTCGTGCGGACGTTGGTCAGCGATAGCACCGTGTTCGCCTCCATCTTCTTGCTGCGAAGCCCGCCGATCAACCCGCCGACGCGCCCGCCCAGCAATCCACCGACCCCGCCGGCAATACCGTTGCCACTGACATTCGAATTGGCGCCCTGCACCTCGGCGACGAGCACATAATCGGCGGCCTTGATCTGCCCCTGCCCGACATTCGATCCGCGTTGCAGGCCCAGATTGCCGCCGATCGCGCGCTCTTTCTCGGCGGCGTTCAGCCCGCTACCGCGATCGATGATATTGAAGCAGCCGGACCGGGCGACCAACACCTTCAGCAGCTTGGACGGCGGCGCGAGGTTCCACGCGGTCCAGTAGGACGAATTGTCGCCATCGACGATCGAAACGGTGCCCAGTTTGCGGGTGCAGCGCGGCACGTCGTTCGCCGTCTGCTCCTGCAACCGTTGACCCGCCGACGGCTTGGCCAGTTTCTGCGCGATGGCGGGCGTTGCGGATGCGAAACTGGCAGCCACCATCGCGGCGGCGATCAAACGCGTCTTCACTGCTGTTCTCCCCTTCGCTGGACGCGAGCGGGACGGATCGACCGGACCGCCCGCAACGCGCCGTTCAAAGCGGGACGAACGGGTAATGCGTACAACAGTATTCGGCAATATCGCGAGACGATACCAATCGCTTTACCCACGATACCGGACCAATCAAATCAATGATGTTCTGACTGATTTTCATATGCTTAAGATAAATATGCGTCTGTCCAAGCGCCTAATTTCTTTGCGAACTCACGGTAGCAGGAACTGGACTCGGAACAGGTCGCCATCGTTCCTGGATCGTTAGGTAGCGGGAAGGACGTGACACGACTGAAGTGCGAAATTTTTGGTCGATACCAAATCGAAACAAATAGTTAGTTGGCGGGCTGGCCGGCCGACCGAGCGTTCCCGCCTGTTCGAAACCTCTGCGAAAATCTTCGTATCCCGGCGAAGGTCGCGGCCTAGTTGCAGGACGTCGACAAGGTACGGAAAAGCCTTCCCGACTAGGCTCCGGCCTGCGCCATGGCGCCGAGCACGCTTACCCGAATAGCTGGAGCCGTTGTTGCCAATTTCGCATATCGGTCTCATATACCGAACAAGGATTGGGCTTCCCCGGTCGACGTTGGGGCTTCGGTATGCCGGAGCCCCTTCGTTCATTGGGTCACGGAAAAATTTTAAGATCCTTGATCCGCGTTTCGATGATGTCGAAAGCCCGATTCGGTTGGTCCGGTCGTAGCACGCGTAACGCGAGCGGGCGGGCGATCAGGTCGCTCAGCTGATGGCCCGCCAGATTGGCCGCTTTCGGAACGAATACAGGCTCCAGCGGCGTCCGCGTGAAATCGATCGACCGCCATCCCCATCGCTTGTCGTTCGCCGCGACACGCCGAAACTCAAGCTCGAGTTGCCGATCCTCCTCACGCCCCCGCCCTTCGAACAGGATATGGGTTATCCGGCCTGCCTGTCCATCATCGCTGAGCTGAAGGCTTAACTTCTCCATGCAGAATTGCATGGCGATTTCATATGGATTCCATGGGTTGGCATAGCGCGCCTTGTGCGCGACCTTATCGATGACCGCTGCATAGACGCTTACCGGCACGTCTGCGACGATCGCATTGATATCGCACATGAAAGCTTCTCGGATCGCAGAATCCTGGCGCAGGAACGCGAATGGAGGTTCCTGTTTCCGTATCTCTCGCTCATGCAGGATTGCCGCGTCGTGACCAAAATACTTGAACTTCAACCGACGAAAGGCTGGCTCGACCCGATCGACATACTCACTTTTCCGAAACAGGCAGAATACGAGCGCGAAGACGGGAAATTGCGGGTCGATTGAAACTAGACCATGGTCGCCGCTCTCATCCGCGAACGCGATATAGTCACTGAAATGCGGCATATACTACGGATGTCGCGATTGGCGGCGATGTGCAACGTCTTTAGCGACGCAACGCGACCTGCTCACAACACCCCGTCCCACACCAGCTTCACGCCGACCACGATCATCAGTACATAGATCGCGGTATAGAATCGGCGCGCCGCCACGCGCCGCACCAGCCATACGCCCGCCACCGTCGACGCGATCGCCACCGGCAGCAGCACCGCCGCCGTCGCCAGATTGGCGGGCGTGAACTGCCCGAGCGCCAGATAGGCTGGCACCTTCAGCCAGTTGACGGCCGCAAAGAACAGCGCCGTCGTCCCCACCAGTATATCGCGCGGAAGTTGACGCGGCAGCACCCATAGCTGGAACGGCGGCTGTCCGGCATGGGCGATCTGGCTAGTGAAACCCGACGCCACGCCGAACAGCGTGCCGACCCAGCCGGGGGAGGCTTGCGCGACCGGCATCCCATGCCGTTCGGTCCATAGCCGCCACAGTCCGAACGCGATCGAAATCCCCCCGACCAGCGCCAATACCGCCGAAGGTTGCACGCTGCTGGCAAAACGATAGCCGAGGATGATGCCGATCCCGGCGCCGGGCAGCATCCACCCGATCACCCGCCAGTCGATCGTCCGCCGGAACGCCCAGACGCCGACCACGTCCTGCACGATCAGGATCGGCAACAGGATCGCTGCCGCGCGCACCGGATCGACCGCCAGTGCCAGCATCGGCAGCGACAGTGCGCCCATGCCCGAAAAGCCGCCCTTGGCGAGGCCCAGCATCACCACCGCCGGCACCGCCAGCGCATAGAAGAACGGATCGTCGATCACCGCGTCAGTCGCGCGGTTCGCCCAATGCCTGCGCGATACGGAACAGCGCCAGCACGCCGACCGCCAGCACCGCGACCAGCGCCAGCACGGCATAGGTCAGCACTTCCAGCCAGCGCGATACCGCCCGGGTGGCGTCGGCCTGTCGCGCGGTCGCGATGCTTTGCGGCGTTTCGACGCGGGGCGCGCCGGTCGTGAACGGCGCGGGCGGGGTCGCGGGCACCGGCTCACCGGTGCGCGGATCGACCCGTTGCACCGGGCCGGTGTCAACTTCGGCGCCGGAACGCGACGTTCCGCCGTCGGTCGACATGGTCGCGACTGCCCCGACCATCGCCAGCGTCGCGAAGATCGCTAGCGCCCATGACAGCGCGCGTGCCTGCCAGCCCTCCGGCGTCATGGATGCTCGATGGGGTCGCGGGTCTTCGCGGTGGCGGCGCGTACCCCGGCATTGCCGCGCCGTTTGAGTTCGGCCTTCAGGTCTTCGGGCTTGGGCGCCCACAGGAAGCCGAAGCTGACCGTGCCCTGCTTTGTCTCGACCGCATGGTGCAGCCGGTGGGCGGAGATGATCCGCTTCATATAGCTCGACTTCGGTAAATAGCGGTGCTGCAACCGGCGATGGACGATGATGTCGTGGAATCCGAAATAGATCGCGCCGTACGCGGCGATGCCCGCGCCGATCCAGATCGTGCCGGGCCACCAGCCCCATTGCACCCCGCCCAGCAGCAGGACGACCGACGGCACCGCGAAGATCGCGGCGTACAGGTCGTTCCATTCCCAATTGCCGTGGCGCGGCGCATGATGGCTGGCGTGCAGGAACCAGCCCGGCCCGTGCATCAGCCAGCGATGCGCGACATAGGCGAACCCTTCCATGAAGATCACGGTCGCGACGAAGATCAGGATGCCGATTGCCCAGTGCATCGCGCGCATATAGCGGCTCGGGCAGAACATTGCGACGCCATAGCGGGGGCCTGCGGCAAATCGCGATCGGTCGATCCCCCGCCCCGGTCCTGACCGATATATCGTAAAGCATTTGCGACGCAGTTGCATTAAGGTCGATTTGGGCTGGATTCGGCCTCCGGCATGTGCTCTAGGCGTGGCAACTTTGCCAACTTAACAGACACCCACCCGAGAGGCGGAAGGCGAATCCATGAACATTCACGAATATCAGGCCAAGGAACTGCTCGCGAAGTTCGGCGTGCCGGTGCCCGCCGGCTTCTCGGCGATGAGCGTCGAGGAAGCCGTCGAGGCATCGTCGAAGCTGCCCGGACCGCTCTATGTCGTGAAGGCGCAGATCCACGCCGGCGGCCGCGGCAAGGGCAAGTTCAAGGAACTGGGTCCCGACGCCAAGGGCGGCGTCCGCCTCGCCAAGACCGCCGACGAAGTCCGCGCTCATGCCACCGACATGCTCGGCAACACGCTGGTCACCATCCAGACCGGTGACGCGGGCAAGCAGGTCAACCGCCTGTACGTGACCGACGGCGTCGACATCGCGAAGGAATTCTACCTCGCGCTGCTCGTCAACCGCGCGACGGGCCGCGTCTCGATGGTCGCCTCGACCGAAGGCGGCATGGACATCGAAACCGTCGCGCATGACACGCCCGAAAAGATCCACTCGATCGACATCGACACCGCGACCGGCTTCATGCCGCATCACGGCCGCGCCGTCGCCGCCGCGCTCGAACTGACCGGCGACCTCGCCAAGCAGGCCGCCAGCGTCGCGTCGAAGCTGTATGACGCGTTCCTCGGCACCGATGCCGAGCAGATCGAGATCAACCCGCTCGCCGTCACCGAAGACAACAAGCTGGTCGTGCTCGATGCCAAGGTCGGCTTCGACGGCAACGCCATGTTCCGTCACAAGGACCTGATGGAACTGCGCGACACCACCGAAGAAGACGCGATGGAGCTGGAGGCGTCGAAGTACGACCTCGCCTACATCAAGCTCGACGGCGACATTGGTTGCATGGTCAACGGCGCCGGCCTCGCCATGGCGACGATGGACATCATCAAGCTGAACGGCATGTTCCCGGCCAACTTCCTCGACGTCGGCGGCGGCGCGAACAAGGAAAAGGTCACCGCGGCGTTCAAGATCATCCTCGCCGATCCGGCGGTGAAGGGCATTCTCGTCAACATCTTCGGCGGGATCATGAAGTGCGACATCATCGCGGAAGGCATCGTCGCCGCCGCGAAGGAAGTGAACCTGTCGGTGCCGCTGGTCGTCCGCCTCGAAGGGACGAACGTGCAGGCCGGCAAGGACATCCTCGCCAATTCGGGTCTGGCGATCGTTCCCGCCAACGACCTCGGCGATGCCGCCAAGAAGATCGTCGCCGAGGTGCAGAAGGCCGCCTGAGCCATGGCGGTCCGGCCCGCTCCTGGCGGCACGCGACTGGCATGGTCGTTTGTCAAAGGATTTGGGGCGGGCGCCTTGGTCGTGATGGTTCTGGTCCGACTGCTGTAAGCGGCGGATCAGTCGGAAACAGGGTCCGGACGGAAACGTCCGGGCCCTTTTTCGTTGGGGTGGCAGGGCGATTCGGGCTAGGGTCGCCGCCTGCCGCTACGGCGTCCCGGCGTTTCCATACCGGACTTGCGAAACCCACGCAGAACCGCCACAGAAACCCGCGATGCCACCGCGCAAAACGTTTTGAGAGGGAGTGCCCATGAAGGTGCTGGTGCCGGTCAAGCGTGTGCTTGATTACAATGTGAAGCCCCGCGTGAAGGCGGACGGGTCGGGCGTCGACCTCGCCAACGTCAAGATGAGCATGAACCCGTTCGACGAGATCGCGGTCGAGGAAGCGATCCGCCTGAAGGAAAAGGGCGTGGCGACCGAGATCGTCGTCGTCTCGATCGGCGAACAGAAGTCGCAGGACACGCTGCGCACAGCTCTCGCCATGGGCGCCGACCGCGCGATCCTGATCACCTGCGAGACCAAGGTCGAACCGCTCGGCGTCGCAAAGCTGCTCAAGGCGGTGATCGACGAAGAAGCGCCGCAGTTGGTCATCCTCGGCAAGCAGGCGATCGACGACGACAACAACCAGACCGGCCAGATGCTCGGCGCACTGACCGGCTATCCGCAGGGCACCTTCGCCAGCAAGGTCGAGGTGTCGGGTGAGAGCGTCAACGTCACCCGCGAGGTCGATGGCGGGCTGGAGACGGTCGCGCTCAACCTGCCGGCGATCGTCACCACCGACCTGCGCCTCAACGAACCGCGCTACGCCTCGCTGCCCAACATCATGAAGGCCAAGTCGAAGCCGCTCGCGGCCAAGACTGCCGCCGATCTTGGCGTGGACGTCACGCCGCGTCTGACGACGGTCAAGGTCGAGGAACCGTCGAAGCGGCAGGCGGGTGTGAAGGTCTCCGATGTCGACGAACTGGTCGGCAAACTGAAGACGCTGGGAGTGGTCGCATGAAGACGCTGGTTTGGGTCGAACATGACGGGCAGTCGGTCAAGGACGCGACCTTTGCGGCCGTCACCGCCGCCGCCAAGCTGGGTGAGGTCGAGGCGCTGGTCGCCGGACAAGGCGTCGACGGCGTCGCACAGGCTGCGTCGCAGATTGCAGGCGTCACCAAGGTGCTGGTCGCCGACGACGCGGCCTATGCCCATAACCTTGCCGAGAATGTCGCGCCTTTGGTCGTCGAGCTGATGGGCAGCCACGACGCGTTCGTCGCCGCCGCGACGACGACCGGCAAGAACATCGCGCCCCGCGTCGCCGCGTTGCTCGACGTCATGCAGATCAGCGAGATCCTGTCAGTCGAGGGACCGGACAGCTTCACCCGCCCGATCTATGCCGGCAATGCGATCGCGACGGTCAAGACCAGCGATCCCAAGCTGGTGCTGACGGTGCGCGGCACCGCGTTCGACAAGGCCGAAGCGACGGGTGGCTCGGCCGCTGTCGAAGTCGTCACGTCGACCGGTGACAAGGGCGTATCGAAGTTCGTCGGTGCCGAAATCGCCGCGTCGGAACGCCCCGAGCTGACCAGCGCCAAGATCATCGTCTCGGGCGGTCGCGCGCTCGGATCGGAAGAGCAGTTCCACGCGCTGATCGATCCGCTGGCCGACAAGCTGAACGCCGCGGTCGGCGCGAGCCGTGCGGCGGTCGACGCCGGCTATGCCCCCAACGACTATCAGGTCGGCCAGACCGGCAAGATCGTCGCTCCGGAAGTCTATATCGCGGTCGGCATCTCCGGCGCGATCCAGCATCTGGCGGGAATGAAGGATTCGAAGGTCATCGTCGCGATCAACAAGGACGAGGACGCACCGATCTTCCAGGTGGCCGATGTTGGGCTGGTGGGCGATCTGTTCACCGTGGTGCCGGAGTTGACCACCAAGCTTTGAGTGAAGCAGCGAAGCTGCTGACCGGTGCGCAAGGGGCAAAGCCCCGAGCGCACAAAGCGACGGCCGGCCGGCGTCGCCACAGCGACGACCGACGACGCGGGATTTACTTCCGCGTCGGCCGTTGTCGAAGGGACCGGTCTGGTCGAGCGCTGCGCCCCAGGGTCAGCGTCAAGCAAATTTCCCCCCACGGTCGGACCGCAAATCCTCCCCGGCACGGGGAGGGGGACCAGCGTAGCTGGTGGAGGGGGCGGGCCAGGAACGCTACCGCCCCATTTGCGGACAGCCCCCTCCACCATGCTGTGCATGGTCCTCCTCCCCGTGCCGGAGAGGATCGGAAGCCTTTCAGCAAGCTCCTACGGCGTCACCGCCACCGGCAACGGCACCGCCGGATCGAGCGGAATCGCCACGCGCTTGGCCCGTTCCTTCTTCGACGGCCCGCCCTTCACCCCGCGCACCATGTCACTAAGCAGCTTGCCGACATTGGTCGCCTCGCCCGGCTCTTCGCAGCAACTGTTCGGATCGATCAGCTTGCCGACCGCCCGCACGAGGAACGTTCCCCCGCCGAAGATATCGACCCCGGTCGTGCACCCTTCCGACCTGGTTGCGCACGGACTGGCTGTCGCGCCCATCGCCCCACGCCCGTCGGCATAAGGGTTCGATGCCAGCGGTCGGTCGGGCGGGGTCCGCTCCGACGGCAGCGGGATACGTGGCGTCCGTGCCGCCTCGCCGCACACTAGGATTTCGTCGTCCTGCGAATTGCGCCGCTGCGATGCGCAGGGATCGACCAAGATCGAGATCCGCTCGGGCGGCGACGGGATCGGGCGGGCGGGCGTCGCGGCCTGACCGGCCAGCAGCAGCAACAGGGCAACCATCGGCGCATCTCCCACCGGCCATGCAGCGAACGCATGGAGGTATCCCGCTGTAGCACTTGTCGGCGTCCTACGCGACGCGTTAGCTTGGCGCCCGATGCTGCTCCCCCTGTTCCTGCTCGCCGCGCAGGCCCCCGCCCCGTCCGCCGCCGATATCGCGCGTGCCGAACGCGTGCTGGCGCGCACCCCGATCATCGACGGGCATAACGACCTGCCATGGGAAATCCGCGACGGGCATCATGCCGCGGTCGAGGCGGTCGACCTGAACGCCGACACCAGCCGCATCGAACCGCCGCTCCAGACCGACCTGCCACGCATGGCGAAGGGGCATGTCGGCGGGCAATTCTGGTCGGTATGGATTCCGGCGACGACGACAGGTCCGCAGGCGGTGGAGACGACGATCGAACAGATCGACATCGTCCGCCGCATGATCGCCGCCAATCCGGCGCGCATGGCGCTGGCTCGCGACGCCGCCGACATGGCGCGAATTTCGAAGAGCGGCCGTATTGCCTCGCTGATCGGTGTCGAGGGCGGTCATCAGATCGATGGCCGCCTCTCGGTTCTACGACAATTTTATAACCTCGGCGTCCGCTACATGACCCTGACCCATGGCAAGAGCGTCGGCTGGGCCAACAGTTCGACCGATGCCCCACAGGCGAACGGGCTGACCGATTTTGGCCGCAAGGTCGTGGCGGAGATGAACCGGCTGGGGATGCTGGTCGATGTCGCGCACGTGTCCGACGCGACGATGGCGGCGGCACTGGCGGTGACGAAGGCGCCAGTCATCGCCTCGCACTCCAACGCCCGCGCCATTGCCGACCGGCCGCGCAACATTCCCGATTCCTTGCTGGCGGCGATCGGGCGTAATGGCGGCGTGGTGATGGTCAACGCCTATCCTGCCTTCCTGTCGAGCGCGTGGAACGGCTGGGACAATCGGCGCGGCGCCTATGCCAAGGCACAGGGGCTGCCGGGCAACCGATATGGTCGCGAGACGCCGCCGGAACTGCAGGCATGGGAAGCGGTCAACCCCGCCCCCCGCGTCACCGCCGCGACGATGGCCGATCATGTCGAGCACATCGCGAAGGTCGCCGGGCGCGCCCATGTCGGCATCGGCGGCGATTATGACGGCATTTCGGGCACCGGTCCCGAAGGCATGGGCGGCGTCGACGGCTATCCGCTGCTCTTCACCGAACTCGCGCGACGTGGCTGGTCCGACAGCGACCTCAGCGCGCTGGCGCAGGGCAATGTCCTGCGCGTGCTGGCGCAGGCCGAAGCGGTGGCGAAGTCGCTGGCGAACCAGCCGCCGGTCGACGCCACCGCCCCCTGACCGGCGGCGGGGCCGGCATCAGTCGCGCAGCAGGTCGTTGATGCTGGTCTTCGACCGGGTCTGCGCATCGACGCGCTTGACGATCACCGCACAATACAGCGCCGGCTTGCCGTCGCCGCCACCAATCGATCCGGGTACCACCACCGCATAGGGCGGCACCTCGCCGCGGAACACTTCACCGGTCGCGCGGTCAATGATCTTGGTCGAGGCACCCAGATACACGCCCATCGACAGCACCGCGCCCTCACCCACGCGGACACCCTCAGCGACCTCGGCCCGTGCGCCGATGAACGCGCCGTCGCCGATGATGACCGGATCGGCCTGCAGCGGTTCCAGCACGCCGCCGATGCCCGCCCCGCCCGACAGGTGCACGTTCCGGCCGATCTGCGCGCAGCTGCCGACCGTCGCCCAGGTATCGACCATCGTGCCTTCGCCGACATAGGCACCGATATTGATGAAGCTCGGCATCAGGATCGCGCCCTTGCCGACGAAGGCGCCGCGGCGGACGATGCTGCCCGGCACCGCGCGGAAGCCCGCCTCGCGGAAGCGATGCTCGCCCCAGCCGGTGAACTTGCTTGGCACCTTGTCGAACCAGTTGGTGCCGCCGGGGCCGTCCATGATGGTGTTGTCGTTCAGGCGGAACGACAGCAGCACCGCCTTTTTCAGCCACTGATTGACCTGCCAGCCGTCGCCGACCGGTTCGGCCACCCGTGCTTCGCCCGAATCAAGCAGCGCCAGCGCGGCGTCGACCGCGTCGCGGACCTCGCCCTGGGTATGGACGGTCAGTTCGGCACGGTTTTCCCAGGCGGCGTCGATCTGGGCGGCAAGGTCGGTCATGATTCCTCCACGAAGCGTAGCCACGCGACGATGTCGTGCGTGATGTAATCGATATGGTCACGGGCCACGCCCGGCCCCTGTTCGGACCCGTTGTCGACCCAGACGGTGGTCATCCCCGCCGCCTTGGCCGGGATCAGGTTGCGCGCCATGTCTTCGGCGAACAGCGCGGTCGTCGGGTCGATCTCCCATGCCGCGCACAGTCCTTCATAGGCGCTGGCATGCGGTTTGGGCCGATAGGCGGTGGCATGAATGTCGTGGATGCCGGCGAAACTGCCCGACAGGCCCAGCTTTTCCAGCACGCGCCGCGCATAGGGCGCATCGCCATTGGTGAAGACCAGCTTGCGTCCCGGCAGCCCGGCCAACAGGCGCGGCAGATCGGGATCGGGCACCAGCGGCGAAAGGTCGATATCGTGAACGAAATCAAGAAAATGGTGCGGATCGACCGCCTGTTCCGCCATCAACCCCGACAGCGACGTGCCGTGGTTATGGAAATGCATCTTCTGCACCCGGCGCGCCTCCGCCGCGTCGCAGTCGAGCAGGTCGCAGATATATTGCCCCATGCGCGCCTCGATCTCGGCGAACAGGTTCGACGACGCCGGATACAGCGTGTTGTCGAGATCGAAGATCCAGTCGCGGACATGGGCGAGCGCAGGTAGCATCGGTCGCGGGCTGTAGGCGGTGGTGGCGATGGCCGCAAGTTCCTCCCCGGTACGGGGAGGGGGACCATGCGCAGCATGGTGGAGGGGGGTGTCGGCACTCGCAGCCGTTGCGTTGCGCGGCGAACCCCCTCCACCAGCTTCGCTGGCCCCCCTCCCCGTACCGGGGAGGATTTTTTACGCGGCTTCTGTACCTTCGATCCAGCCGCCGCCGAGAACGCGGTCGTTGGCATAGAGTACCGCCGCCTGCCCCGGCGCGACGCCATATTCGGGGGCGTCGAATACCAGCCGGTCCCCGTCCAGCCGTGCCGGCACGGGTTTCGCCATCGACCGCACCTTCGCGGTCAGCGGGCCGGCATGATCGCCGCCGATCCAGTTGATCTCCGACAACCGCGCCGCGCCCACCGCCAGCGCGCTGCGCGGTCCCACGACCAGCCGCTTCGTCGCCGGTTCCAGCCGCACGACATAGAGCGGTTCGGCAAGGCCACCGATCTCCAGCCCGCGCCGCTGCCCGACGGTATAGCCGACCAAACCGGCATGCCGGCCCAACACCCGACCGCCCAGATCGACGATCTCGCCGCCGTCATTGGCTTCCGGGCGCAGCTTGCGGACCAGCCCGGCATAATCGCCATCGGGTACGAAACAGATGTCCTGGCTGTCGGGCTTGCCGGCGACGCCGAGGCCCAATTCGGCGGCGATCTCGCGCACGCGCGCCTTGGGCATGCCCCCCAGCGGGAAGCGCAGGAAATCGAGCTGGTCCTGCGTCGTCGCGAACAGGAAATAGCTCTGGTCGCGCGCCGGATCGACCGCGCGGTGCAGTTCCGCGCCATTCGGCCCCACCACCCGCCGGATATAATGGCCGGTGGCGAGGCAATCCGCCCCCAGATCGCGGGCCAGTGCGAACAGGTCGGTGAACTTCGGCCCCATATTGCATTTGACGCACGGGATCGGGGTACGCCCTGCCAGATAGGCATCGGCGAAATCGTCGATCACCGTTTCGCGGAAACTGGTCTCGTGATCGAAGACGTAATGCGCGATGCCCAGCCGGTCGCATACCGCCCGCGCATCGCGAATGTCGCGCCCGGCACAGCAGGAACCGGCACGTCCGACCGCGGCGCCATGGTCGTACAGTTGCAGCGTGACGCCGATCGTCTCCGCGCCGGTCGCATGGGCAAGGGCGGCGACGACCGAACTGTCGACCCCGCCCGACATGGCGACGACGATCCGCCGCGCGGAAATCGGTGATTCGAGTTGAAAATCAGCGGCATTCATGATCCCGCCGATAATCCTTTCACGGCCGGCTTGCAAAAATACCGTGCCATTTACCGGACCTTCAGTTGTCCGGCGTAGCTATGTCGTTAGAAACCCATGAGGGAAAGATGCATTGGACCTGAGTTTCGCCCGTTTCGACCGTGGGATAGCGGTCACGCCGTTGCCGACCGAGCTGGCCGTGCTGCTGGCTGCGGCGACGGGGCGGCAGGCGGCGACGCCGACGGCCCGGTTGCAGACGCGGCTCGCGTGGAAACGTGCGCCGGTATCGCTGCTGACCCCGACCGACGGCGCGTTCAACCGCTGGACGGCGGCGTTGCTCGACCCGTGTATCGTGGCGGAACACCGTTCCGTCGTGAAACCCGCATGGGCCCAGCGCGAATGAAGACCATGTTTACCTAGCCGTTTTAGCCCATGTTCAAACGTAAGCCCGCATGACCGCAGAAGTAGGTTTCAGGGGTCCCCACCCCGGCTCGAGGTCCAGTATGATTGAGAACCAGAAAATCCGTCCGGCAAAGGTGATCGGTCCGCTCGGCGAACCGCTCACGATCGACTCGCTGCCACCGCCCGACACGACTCGCTGGGTCGTGCGGCGCAAGGCGGAAGTGGTCGCGGCGGTCAACGGCGGGTTGCTGAGCGTCGACGACGTCTGCATGCGCTACAACCTGTCGGCGGAGGAATTCGCCGGGTGGCAGCGTGCAGTCGACCGGTCGGGCATGCCGGGGCTGCGAGTGACGCGGATTCAGCACTACAAGACGTTATACGAACGGCAGCAGCGGAAATATTGAGTATCCGTTAAATACGGAGGCGGAACAAGCTAGTCCGTTGTGAGTCTTTCCATCTGTACACCCGGTACGCACAGGCCGGGTCGCAGGCACCAAATGGAGGGACGTCAAATGGGTATCATTCTCTGGCTCATCGTGGGCGGTGTCGTTGGTTGGCTGGCCAGCATCATCATGCGGACCGACGCGCAGCAGGGCATCTTTTTGAACATCGTCGTCGGCATTGTCGGTGCGGTGATCGCCGGTTTCGTGACCGGGGCGAACATCAATAACGGCATCACCGTCACGAGCTTCCTGTATTCGCTGGTCGGCGCGATCGTGTTGCTCGCGATCGTAAACCTCGTCCGTCGCGGTACGGTACGCTAAGCGTCCGGTTTACCGACGGAGAACAAAGGGCCGCCCCTCACCGGGCGGTCTTTTTGTTTTGGAAGGTCGAGTACGGCAGGTCGGTCGCAAGCGACCGGAATAGCGTCAGCTTGCGGTCAGGTCGGACAGCGTAGCGTGCATCGTCACCACGATCCCCGCCGGATCGAAGCGAATTTCGCTGTCACCATTGCCGGTCAGCCCCAGTCGAAGCAGCTTCGATCCGAAACCGCGCCGGCTCGGTGCCGATACGGATGGACCACCCGTCTCGCGCCAGTCGAAGCGAAGTACCCCGTCGGTAACAGTCCAGTCGATCGATACCCGACCGGCAGCATCGGAAAGCGCGCCATATTTGACGGCGTTCGTGCCCAGTTCGTGCAGGATCAGCGCCAGCGAAAGCGCCGCGCGCGCGCCGAGCGCGACGTCGCCACCCGACAGGGCGATGCGATCGTCGCAGCCGAACACCGCCAGCACTTGGCCGATCGTCGTGCGCATGTCGGCACCGACCCAGTTGCGGTCGACCAGCACGTCATGCGCGACGCCCAGCGCCTGCAGCCGCCGTTCGAACGCGGCGAGCGGCTCCCGATCGGCCGCGCCGCGCAGCGTCTGTGACGCGATCGCCTGCACCATCGACAGCGTATTCTTCAACCGGTGCGCCAGTTCCTGGATCAACAGGCTCTGGCGTGCTTCCGATTCGACCTGTCCCATGCCGACCTCGACCCGGTCCGCGACCTTGCGCAGGAACCCGATCTCCTCTGCCCGCCAACTGCGGGGCGCGGGGTCGTGGACCAGAAATGCCGACACGGTACGGCCGTCGCGACGCACGGGCACGATGACGAAGGCGCCGATCGGCATCGCCAGCAACGCATCGGCGCGACCGAGCGTGCGTGAATCGGTCTGCACGTCGCGCACGACCACCGCCTCCCCGCGCTCGATCGCGTCGTGCAATGTACCGAAATCGGACAGGTTGCGGCGTCCGGCCAGCATCGGTTCGCCGGCTTGCGTCCAGTCGGGCTCGATCTCGATATGCGTCGTCGTCGCATCGATGCGACCGAATCCGGCGCCGGCGACGTCCAGCGTCCCGCCGACCAGTGTCGATGCGACCTGCGCCACCGCAGCGGCGTCGTGACAGTCGCGCAGCATGTCGCCGAGTTCGATCAGCGCGGTCTGCCGGCCGTCGGCGCCACGTTCGTCGGTAATGTCCTGCAGGATCGCGCCGAAGCGTTCGCTATCGATCCGGAAACAATGCCCGCGAAACCAGCGGCGCAGCGTAGGGATATGGTGGACGAAGCCGACCGGCGTCCCGTCGCGCAGCAATCCGTGCAGGTCATCGGCCCAGCGCGCCGGTGCGGCCAGATCGAGCACCCGTCCGGTCTTGGCCAGCATCGTCGCGCGATCGATGCCCCATAGCGCGTACCATGCCGGATTGGCATCGAAAAACTGCCAGTCGACGACCCGGCCGTCCTTGCCGCGCAGCGCCTCGCCCAGTGCGAAGCCGTCGCCCAGATTCTCGAACAATCCCTGCCAGCGCTGTTCGTTACCGCTGAGCGCCGTCTCGGCATCGGCGATCCGTGCCAGCGTGGCTTCGCGTTCGGCGAGCAGCCGCCGCGTCTCCAGCGTCGTCACCACCTGCCGCGCGAGGCTGCGCATCATCTCGCGCTGAAGGTCGCTTACCCCCCCCGGCCGGGGCGCGACATCGAGCACGCACAGCGTCCCGATCGCCACACCGTTCAGGCGCAACGGCACGCCGGCATAGAAGCGCACCATCGGTCCGGCGGTCACGATCCCGCTGTCGCAGGTCCGGGGATCGGCCGACAGGTCGGGAATGACCAGCATGTCGTCGGCATCGAGCGCATGGACACAGATCGCGTCGTCGAGCGAGGTGCCGGGAGCGTCGGTGCCGACCCGGGCGGAAAACCACTGCCAATCGGCATCGATGACGGTGATAAGTGCAACCGGGGCCGCACATATCTGTGCCGCCAACCGCACCAGATCGTCCTGCACCGCGTCCCCGGTCGGCTGTGTCAGGCGATGATCGCGTATCGCCGCCAGCCGGTCCGTCTTCGCGGGGTCGTCCATCGCCCCCATGTCATATGCCCCCAAGGCCATGTTCCGAATAGCAATTTCCCGGAGACGACACAAGGGCCGCGCCATGGTTGGCACGGCCCTTGCACCAAAGCCCCGTAACAGGCCAGCGGCATTTACATCGGTTCCGGGTGCGATCAGGCGGTCTCGGCACTCCGCGTCCGCGCAGCGAAGCTCTTGCGAAGCTTCTGCAACTTGGGCGGGATGACCGCGAGGCAATAGGGATTGCGCTGTCCTTCGCCTTCCCAATATTCCTGATGATAATCCTCGGCCGGATACCAGGTCGTGAGCGGTTCGATCGTCGTCACGATCTTGCCGCGGCCTTCGCCCGCCCGCTCGATCCCGGCGCGCGCCGCGCTTTCCTGTTCGGGGGACATCGGGAAGATCGCCGAGCGATATTGCGTACCTACGTCATTGCCCTGGCGGTTGAGCTGCGTCGGATCATGCGTCGCGAAGAAGATGTCGAGCATCTCGTCATAGCCGATGACCGCCGGGTCGTAGGTAATGCGGATCGCCTCGGCATGGCCGGTATCGCCGCTACAGACCTGCTTGTAGGTCGGATGCTCGGTCGTGCCGCCGATATAGCCGCTTTCGACCTCTTCGACGCCGATTACATCGCGAAATACCGCTTCGGTACACCAAAAACATCCACCGGCGAAGATCGCCTGTTCGGTAGCCATTGCGTAATCTCCTTCTGTCAGGGAGATAGGCGCGCGCTGCGGCGGTACAATCGGGGACAGACAAGATGAGCGACGGCAAGGTTCTGGTGACGGGCGGGGCGGGGTATATCGGCAGCCATGCGGTGCTGGCGTTGCTCGACGCCGGACATGACGTCGTCGTGATCGACAATTTGGTCACCGGGTTCGATTGGGCGGTCGATTCGCGCGCCGCGCTGGTCGTCGCCGACATCGCCGACGACAATGCCGTCCGTGCGGCGCTGCGCGAGCACAAGGTCCATGCCATCCTCCACTTCGCCGGATCGGTCGTCGTCCCTGAATCGGTCGAGAACCCGCTCAAATATTACCGCAACAACACCGCCGCCTCGCGCAGCCTGATCGAAAGCGCGGTGGCCGAGGGGGTGAAGCACTTCATCTTCTCCTCGACCGCCGCGACCTACGGCATTCCCGAGGTCGTGCCGGTGCGCGAGGACAGCCCGAAACAGCCGATCAATCCCTATGGCATGTCGAAGCTGATGACCGAGATCATGCTGGCCGACGTCGCCGCCGCGCACCCGATCAACTATGCGGCACTGCGCTATTTCAACGTGGCGGGCGCCGATCCCAAAGGCCGCTCGGGCCAGTCGACGGCGGGTGCCACCCACCTCATCAAGGTCGCGGTCGAGGCGGCGATCGGGAAGCGCAGCCATGTCGGCGTCTATGGCACCGATTTCGCGACCCCCGACGGCACCGGCGTGCGCGACTATATCCACGTCACCGACCTGGCCGATGCCCATGTCCATGCGCTCGACCTGCTGATGGCCGATCCGACCAAGAACCACACGATGAACGCCGGCTATGGCCGCGGCTATTCGGTGCTCGAGGTGCTCGACGCCGTCGACCGGGTCACCAACCTGACCATCGACCGCCGCCTCGAAGGGCGCCGTGCCGGCGATCCTGACGCGCTGGTCGCCGACAACAGCACCATCCTGTCGACGCTGCCCTGGCGCCCGCAACATGCCGATCTCGACCAGATCGTCCGCGACGCGCTGTCGTGGGAGCGCGCGCTGGCGGAGCGCCGCGCGCAGTAATCACCGATCGGGCAACACCTGATCGGCGACGCCCCAGCCGGCGAGCAGCCGGCTGTCGGCGCGCTGGCGCAGGTCGGCGGCGTCGCGGATCGTCCAGCGCACCGGGCTGTCGATATCGTCGAGTTCGCGCCATGCGACCGGGGCCGCCACCGGCGCCCCGGCCCGTGCCCGCGCCGAATAGGGCAGCACGGCGGTGCTGCCGCGCTGGTTGCGCAGCCAGTCGATGAAGATCCGCCCTTTCCGCTTCGCCTTCGCCATCGTCGCGACGAAGCGATCTGGCTCGGCCTGCGCCAGCGCGCGCGAGAAGCGATCGGCGAAATCCTTGACCGCCGGCCACTGCGCCTGCGGGGTCAGCGGCACGACGACATGCACGCCCTTCCCCCCCGACAGCATCGCGAAGCTCGCCAGTCCGAGATCGGCGAGATGCCCGTGCAGGTCGTGTGCCGCGCGCTTCACATCGCCGAAATCGAGCCCCTCATCGGGGTCGAGGTCGAACACCATCCGGTCGGGCCGCTCGACATCGCCGACCCCCGCGCCCCAGCCGTGAAACTCGATCGTCCCCATCTGCACGCAGGCCAGCAGCCCGGCGGCGTCGCGGACGAACAGATAGGGTTCGCGCCCGCCATCCTTCTCGGCAATCTCGACGCGGTCGACCGCATCACCGAAACTACCCGCATCATGTTTCTGAAAGAAGCACGCCTTGGCCCGCCCCTGCGGACAGCGCACCAGACTGATCGGACGGTTCGCCGCCCATGGCAGCAACAGCGGCGCGACCGCATCGACATAGTCGGCCAGATCACCCTTGGTCAGCCGGTCGCCCGGAAAGATCACCCGGTCGGCACTGGTGATCCGCACCGCCGATGTCCGCTCGACCGGCGCCGGCGTCTCGCGCACCACGTCCTTGGCCGCCTTGTCGCCGCGTAGCCCCAGAAAGCTGGCATGGCGGACGATCTGATCCGCAGTAAATTCGGCAAAGGCGATCTCGGCGACCAGTTCGGGCTTCACGAACCGCGCCCCGCGCCGCACCGGTGCCGGCAGGTCGAGCGGCGCGGTCTTGCGCTCCAGCGGCGCCAGCGCGTCGCGCACTTCCGCCATGGTCGCGGCGTCGAACCCGGTGCCGACCCGCCCCGCATAGCGCAGCCCGTCCTTGCCCTGCACCGCCAGCAACAGCGACTTGAACGGCCGCCCACGCGCCTCGCTGGGGCTCCAGCCGACGATGACGAATTCCTGTCGATGGGTGCATTTGACCTTCACCCAGGCTCTGCTCCGGGTGCCGCGATAGGGGGCGTCGGCCGTTTTCGACACGATCCCCTCATACCCCTCACGGCACATCGCCTCGAACAATTGCTCGCCCGATCCGGTGACGTGCTCGGAATAGGCCAGCCGCGCATCGGCACCGGCCAGCGCCGCCTGCAACCGCTCCTTGCGCCGCACCAGCGGCTCGTCGCGCCGGTCGCCGCCGCTATCCGCCAGCAGGTCGAACAGGAAGCAGCGCATGTCGCCGCCTTCCTTGATCGCCGCCTGCAGCGTCGAGAAATCGGGCTTGCCGTCGTGCAGCGCGACGACCTCGCCATCGAGCAGCAACCCCGGCGGCAGGCTCGCCGCCGCGTCGGCGATGCCCGGAAACTTGTCCGTCCAGTCCAGCCCAGTACGGGTATAAAGGCGCGGGCCGTCGCCACCGGTCGCGATCAGGATGCGATAGCCGTCATATTTGACCTCGTGCAGCCAGTTGCTGCCCGCCGGTACGCTGTCGACCAGAGTCGCCAGTTGCGGTTCGGTGAAACCGGGTCGACTCGCCTTGGCCTTGGCGCGCTTCTTCGGCTTTGCCGGCGGCTTGTCGGCGGCGATCTCCTCCATCGTCCGCCCGGTCGTGACGCTGGTCAGCAGCGTATCGGTCAGCGTGTCGGTACCACCCGCTTGCCCATCGGCGACCTTGCGCAGCAGCCAGTTCTCGCGCTTTTCCTTGCCCCGAGGCTTCAGCCGGACCAGCAGCCATTCGCCGCGCATCCGCTGCCCCGCCAGCACGAAATGGAGGTGCCCCTTTTCCAGATCCTTGGCCGACTTGCCCTTGATCGGCGACCATGTCCCCTCGTCCCACAGCATCACCGTGCCGCCGCCATATTCGCCCGCCGGGATCACGCCTTCGAATTCCGCATAGGATAAAGGATGATCCTCGGTACGGACGGCAAGGCGCTTCTGATCGGGGTCGATGCTGGGGCCGCGCGTCACCGCCCAGCTTTTGAGCACGCCGTCGATCTCCAGTCGGAAATCATAATGCAGCCGGGTGGCGTCATGCTTCTGGACGATGAAGCGATTGCCCTTGCCCTTCGCCAGCGTCCCCGCCGGTTCGGCGGTGCGCGCGAAATCGCGCTTGGCGTTATACGTCGCCAGTGGATCGGACGCGGCCATGTCAGGCGCGCTTGCGCGCCGCCGGCTTGCGGGCGGTGGTCTTGGCGGACGGCTTGGCCTTGGGGGCGGCGCGTTTCTTGGGCGCCGGCTTGGCGTCGCTCGCCTTCGCCGCGCCGCCCTTCTCCAGCGACTTCTTGAGCGCGGCCATCAGGTCGACGACATTGCCGCCGCTCGGGCGTTCCTCTTCGCTGGTATCGACGATCTTGCGCCCCTTGGCCTTCACCTTGCGCTCGACCAGATCCTTCAGCGCATCGACATAGCGGTCGTGAAATTCCTGCGGATCGAACTTCGCGGTCTTTTTCGCGATCAGCGTTTCGGCGAGATCGAGCAGGTCCTCGTCGGGCTTGCCATCGGGAATGTCGCGGAAATAACCCTGCGCGCGGTTGACCTCATCGGCATAGCGCAGCGTCTCCAGCACCAGCCCGCGGCCACAGGGTTTGAGGCTGACGACATATTCGCGTCCGCGCAGCGCCAACTGGCCCAATCCGACCTTCTTCGTCCGCTTCAGCGCTTCGCGCAGCACGATGAATGCCTCTTCGGCAAGATCGTCGGCGGGCACCACGAAATAGGGCTTCTCGTAATAGATCACGTCAATTTCGTGGGCGTCGACGAACTGGGTCAGCTCCAGCGTCTTTTTCGACTCCAGCTTGACCGCGTCGATCTCTTCTTGGTCGAGCAGGACATATTCGCCCTTCTCGATCTGGTAGCCCTTCATGATCTCGTCCGGATCGACCGGGCCGATGCCGGTGACTGACTTCTCGTAATGGATCGGCTTGCCGCTGGGTTCGTGGATCTGGCGGAAACTGATGCTCGCCCCCGATTTGGTGGCGCTGTAGATTTCGACCGGGATCGAAACGAGGGCGAGGCGAATCTGCCCCTGCCAATATGCGCGCGCCGCCATGCTGGAGGTCCCCGAATTGTTGCTCAACCGATTCAATTCGCAGCGGAATGACTCGTTCCGCGCCGGGCGATAGCACCGGGGTGAAATCGCCGCCGAAAATGCGTATGTGGCGGGACATGACCGATCCCTTTGCCCTGTTCGATCAGTGGTTCGCCGAAGCGAAAACCAGCGAGCCCAATGATCCCAATGCGATGGCGCTCGCCACCGCCGATGCCGACGGACGCCCGTCGGTCCGGATGGTGCTGCTCAAGGGCCATGGCCCCGACGGCTTCGTCTTCTATACCAATCGCGAAGGACGCAAGGCCGCCGACCTCGCCGCCAATCCGAATGCTGCCCTGCTGTTCCACTGGAAATCGCTGCGGCGGCAGATTCGGATCGAAGGTGCGGTGACACGCGCAACCGATGCCGAGTCCGACGCCTATTTCGCATCGCGCAGTCGCGATTCGCAGCTTGGCGCCTGGGCATCGGACCAGTCGCGACCGCTCGATTCGCGCGAGACGTTCGAGGCGCGCTTTGCCGAAATGTCGGATCGGTTCGCGGGACAGGACGTGCCCCGCCCACCCTTCTGGGGCGGTTACCGCGTGACGCCGAAGGTCATCGAGTTCTGGCAGGATCGTGCGCACCGGCTGCACGAACGCCGCCTGTTCACTGCGACCGCCCATGGCTGGTCGGAAGGATTGCTGTTCCCATGACCGAGACCGAACGCAAGCGGGTGATCCCGCTCGCCACGCGCGCCGCCATCGCGTCGGTGACGATGGCGCTGTTCCTGCTGGGACTGAAGGGGTTCGCAGCATGGCATACCGGGTCGGTGGCGATGCTCGGCAGCCTTGCCGACACCGCGCTCGACCTGCTCGCCAGCCTCGTGACGCTATACGGCGTGCGCCTCGCCGCGACGCCCGCCGACCATGACCATCGCTTCGGCCATGGCAAGGCGGAGGCACTGGCGGCACTGTTTCAGGTGATGCTCATCACCGCTTCGGCGGCGGGCATCGCATGGCGGGCCATCGCGGCCTTCGGCGCGCCGGGAGAGACTCAGGACGTCGAATTCGGCATCGGCGTGTCGGTGATCGCGATGGTGGCGACCTTCGCACTGCTGGCCTATCAGAAATCGATCATCGACCGCACCGGATCGGTCGCGATCCGCGCCGACAATGTCCATTACCAGTCCGACCTGCTGCTCAACCTCGCGGTGATCGTCGCGATGGTGCTCGACCAGGTATTCCACATTCGCGGCGCCGATCCGGTGATGGGCATATTGATCGCGCTGTGGCTGGGCTGGGGCGCGTTTCAGGCATCGAGCCAGGCGATCGACCAGTTGATGGACAAGGAATGGCCGGAGGAGGAACGGCGCGCGTTCCTTGACGTCGCGGCCCGGCAGGAGGGGTTGCGCGGCATCCACGACTTCCGCACGCGCCGTTCGGGCAGCCACGACTTCGCGCAATTCCATATGGAGGTCGCGCGCGACATGACCGTCGCCGACGCGCACGACGTGGTCGAAGGGGTCGAACACGCGCTGCGCCGCGCCTTCCCCAAGGTCGAGGTGCTGATTCATCTCGATCCCGAAGGCCATGTCGACACCGACAATCCGCTGGTTGAAGCAGACGTGACGCCGCACTGGTTCGGCAAGCGCGTGGGCAGCTATTGATGGTGATGCCGTTCACAGTCGTCGACGCGTTCACCGACCGGCCGTTTGCGGGCAATCCGGCGGCGGTGATGCTGCTCGACGCATGGCCCGACGACACGCTGCTTCAGTCGATCGCGCTCGAACATAATCTGTCGGAAACGGCGTTCCTCGTGCCGACGGGGGGCGAGGCCGACTATGCGCTTCGCTGGTTCACGCCGACCGTCGAGATCGCGATGTGTGGTCATGCCACGCTCGCCAGCGGGCATGTCGTGTTGGGCGAGCGGGACGTCGTTCGCTTCGCCACGCGCAAGGCGGGGGTGCTGACGGTCGGGCGCGACGGCGATGGCTATACGCTCGACCTGCCGGTGACGCTGGTCGCGCCTGCGCCCGATGCGGCGCTGCTCGCCGCGCTGGGGTGCGATGGCGAAGTATTCGCCAGCGTTTCGGGCGCGCAGCAGACCAGCATCATCCTGCTGCCTGATGCCGCGGCGGTCCGCGCCTGCGCGCCCGACATGGCGGCGCTGTCGGCATGCGAGGTGATGGCGATCGTCACCGCGCCGGGCGACGTCGCCGATATCGTCAGCCGGGTGTTCGTGCCCGCTTGGGGCGTCGACGAGGATCCGGTGACGGGATCGGCGCATGCCGCGCTCGCCCCCTTCTGGGCCGAACGGCTTGGGCGCGACCGCTTCACCGCCTATCAGGCGAGCGCGCGGGGCGGGCATCTGACCTGCGGGCTGGCCGGGGATCGTGCCATATTGGGCGGGCAGTGCGTCACCGTGATGCGGGGCGAGTTACTGCCGTAGCTTTGCTTGGGGCCGGGCAATGCGGGATTGGGTAGCAATCGGCAACCGACGCCCCATCTCCTTGCCATGACCCGCTATTCGATGCTCGACCTCGTCCCCGTCCGTCAGGGGGGCACTTCCGGCGAAGCGCTGGCCGCCGCTGCCGACCTTGCCGCCCATGCCGAAGCCCTTGGCTACTATCGCTACTGGGTCGCCGAACATCACGGCATGCCCGGCATCGCCAGCGCGGCGACGGCGGTGGTGATCGGCCATATCGCCGCCGCGACCAAGGCGATCCGCGTCGGTGCAGGCGGGATCATGCTGCCGAACCATGCGCCGCTGACCATAGCCGAACAGTTCGGCACGCTCGACGCACTGTATCCGGGGCGGATCGACCTGGGTCTCGGCCGCGCGCCGGGATCGGACCAGATCGTCGCCCGTGCGCTGCGCCGGACCTTGGACAGCGACCCCAATGCCTTTCCGCAGGACGTGGTCGAGTTGCAGCGTTACTTCGCCGATGATGCACGCGGCGGCATTCGCGCGGTGCCGGGGGCCGGGGCGAAGGTCGACCTGTGGATCCTTGGATCGTCGCTGTTCGGTGCGCAACTGGCGGCCATGCTCGGCCTGCCCTATGCTTTCGCCTCGCACTTTGCACCGGCCGCGCTCGATCAGGCGCTGGAGGCCTATCGGCGCAACTTCCGCCCGTCGGCGGTGCTCGACAAGCCCTATGCCGCCGCCGCGTTCATCGTGCTGGCGGCCGATACCGATGACGAGGCAAGGCTGCTTGCCAGTTCGACCGAACAGATGTTCGTCGCGATCCGTACCGGCCAGCCGATCGAGCTGCCCCCGCCCGTCGCCGGCTATCGCGAGCGGATCGGTACGCAGGGCAATGCGATGCTCGACCATGTCCTCGAATGTTCGGCGATCGGCGGGCCGGAGACGGTGCGCAATGGGCTGGCCAGGTTCATCGAGCGCACCCAGGTCGATGAGGTGATCATCACCGGCGCGATGTTCGATCCGGCGGCGCGCAAGCGCAGCGTGACGATCGCGGCGGAGGCGATGCGCGACCTTCAGGCAGCCGGCAGCCGCAACCTGACCAGCAATCCGCCCAGGTCCTCGCTTTCCTCGAGCGAGGCGGTGCCTTCGTAAATTTCCGCGACGTCGCGGACGATGGCGAGGCCGAGACCGGTGCCGGGCTTCCCCGAATCGAGCCGGACGCCGCGATCGAAGATGCGCAGCCGGTCGGCCTCGGGGATGCCGCGCCCGTCATCCTCGACCAGCAGTTCGACGAAGCCGGCATCGGCACGCACCGTCACGAATACGCTGCCCCCACCATATTTGGCGGCGTTCTCGACCAGATTGCCGAGAATTTCGTCGAGGTCCTGCCGCTCGATCCGCGCCACCAGATCCTTCTGTCCGTCGATATCGATGCGGACATTGGGATAGAGGCGGGCGACGGCGCGCTCGACCGCCTCGACCGACGTCCAGACCTCCGCGCGGCTATGTGCCGATCCGCGCCGTCCGACCGCGCGCGCACGGGCGAGGTGGTGGTCGACCTGCCGCCGCATCGTCCGCGCCTCGCGGATGACGGTGTCGGCCAGATCGTCCTGCCCAGCGGCGGCGGCGTTCATGATGACGGTCAGCGGGGTCTTGAGCGCATGGGCGAGGTTGCCGGCATGGCGCCGCGCCTCCTCCGCCTGTCGGTCGTTATGTTCGACCAGCGCGTTCAGTTCCTCGACCAGCGGTGCGACCTCGGCGGGCATCGATCCCTCGACCCGCGCCGATTGCCCGGCGCGCAGCCGCGCGATCGCATCGCGCACAGCCCGCAAGGGCAGCAGGCCGTACCAAGTCTGGAGCGTCGCCATGACGATCAGCCCCAGCCCGAGCAGCGCGAACGAGCGTACCAGCGTCTTGCGCAGCGCGGCGATCAGCCCGTCCAGCACGTCGCGCGACTCGGCGACCTGGAACCGCCAAACAGTCGGCGATCCCGGCAGCGTCAGGTCGCGCTCGACGATGCGCAGCTTCTGTTCGGGAAAGGGTTTGGCGTCATAGACGCGGATATCGGTGTAGCGATGGCTGCGATCGACCGGCAGCTTGCGGTCCCAGAGCGAACGCGACGGCCAGGTTTCGTGCCCTGGGCCGCTCACCTGCCAGTACAGCCCCGAATAGGGTTCGAGGAACCGCTGGTCGGACAACTGGCGGTTGAACGTCACCTCGCCGGTCGAATCGATCTCCGCCGACACGATCAGCGAATTGAGCAGATATTCGAGGCCGTCGTCGGTGTTGCGCGTCACCGCCGACACCAGCACGCGGTCGAGCGCGAAGCCGCCGCCGGCCAGCAACAGCATGATCCACAGCGCCGCGACGACGATCATCCGCCGCGACAGCGACCCCGTCACCCGGACATAGGGCCACGGCGCCGGCGCGCGGGGGGCAGGGTCGGCGCCGGTCGCCATGTTGTGCTCAGTCCTCGGCGCCCGCCGGCTTCGGCGCGCCCGGTTCGTCGAGGCTGTAGCCCAAGCCCCGGATCGTCGTGATGACGTCGGCGCCCAGCTTCTTGCGGATGCGCGTCACGAACACTTCGATCGTGTTCGAATCGCGATCGAAATCCTGATCGTAGATATGCTCGATCAATTCGGTGCGGCTGACGACCTTGCCCTTGTGATGGAGCAGGTAGCTCAGCAGCTTGTACTCCTGCGCGGTCAGCTTCACCGGTTCGCCGGCGCGCGTGACCTTGCCCGACCGCGTGTCGAGGCGGATATCGCCCGCCGTCAGTTCGGCCGAGGCATTGCCCGAGGCACGGCGGATCAGCGCGCGCAGGCGGGCGATCAGTTCCTCGGTCTGGAACGGCTTGGCGACATAATCGTCGGCGCCGGCATCGAGCCCGGCGACCTTGTCCGACCAGCTGTCGCGCGCGGTCAGCACCAGCACCGGGGCGCTGCGCCCTTCCTTGCGCCAGCGGTCGAGCACGGTCAGCCCGTCGATCTCGGGCAGGCCGAGGTCGAGGATGATCGCGTCATAGGTTTCGGTCGATCCGAGAAAATGCCCCTCCTCGCCATCGGTGGCGAGGTCGACGGCATAGCCCGCGCCCTCCAGCGTGGCACGCAGCTGGCGGCCGAGATTGGGTTCGTCCTCGACGATCAGGACGCGCATCGGCTGTTCTCCCCTAGTTGCTTAACGACTGCGGCCGGTGACCTGGCCGGTACGGGCATCGACATCGACCCAGATCACCGCCCCATCGCGCAGGAATTTGAGCGTGTAAATCCCGCGATCGGGATCATAGTCGAAGCCGAGATACTGTGCGCCGCGAACCTGCGGAACGACGCGGCGTTCGATCTCGCGCAGCGGCAGGATCCTGCCTTCCGCCCGCGCGGTCCGGGCCGCCTGATGATCGCGCAGCAACTGATCGGGCATCGCCTGCGCGACCCCCGATACCGCCAGCAATCCCAGAACGAGGAACCGAACGACCATCGACATAGGGCGTGGCATAGGGGCAAGGCGTTGAACACCCCGTGAATAGGGCAGACAGGCTGGCGTAACTTGCTTCGTTCGCGACTGCGGCTTACCTGCCACACATGGCTGCACCGATATTGTCCTATGAGGGCCTTGGATTGATCCAGGGCAATGGCTGGTTGTTTCGCGGGCTCGACATCCATGTCGGGCAACGGGACCGGCTGGCGCTGATCGGGCGCAATGGCGCGGGAAAGACGACGCTGCTCAAACTGATCGCGGGATCGATCGATGCCGATGAAGGGCGCCGGACGATCGTGCCGGGCACGCATGTCGTGCTGCTGGAACAGGATCCGAAGGTCGATGGCTATGCGACCTTGCGCGACTTCGCGCTGCGCGGACCGCGTGCGCCGGCCGAGCATGAGGTCGACGCGATCGCCGACCAGCTGGGCATCGACCTGAACCGCGAAGCCGCGACGGCGTCGGGCGGCGAACGGCGGCGGGCGGCAATCGCGCGGGCGCTGGCCGAAAATCCCGACGTGCTGCTGCTCGACGAGCCGACCAACCATCTCGACCTGTCGGCGATCGAATGGCTGGAGGAATGGCTGAACCGCTATAACGGCGCGTTCATCGTCATCAGCCACGACCGCACCTTCCTGACGCGGCTGACCAAGTCGACGTTGTGGCTGGATCGTGGCGGCATCCGCCGGGCGGAGATCGGGTTCGGCGGGTTCGAGGCGTGGATGGAACAGGCCGCCGCCGAAGAGGAACGCGCGGCGCAGCGGCTCGACGCGAAGCTCAAGATCGAGGAGCATTGGCTCCATCGCGGCGTCACCGCGCGGCGCAAGCGCAACATGGGGCGGCTGGAAAAGCTGCACGAATTGCGGGCGCAGCGGGCAGCCATGCAGGGGCCGCAGGGCACCGCCAAGATTCAGGTCGAAGCCGACGATACCAAGACCAAGGTGGTGATCGACGCCGAGCATGTGACCAAGGCGTTCGGCGACCGCACGGTGCTCAAGGACTTTTCGCTGCGCGTCCGGCGCGGCGACCGGATCGGCATCGTCGGCGGCAATGGTGCGGGCAAGACGACGCTGCTGCGGCTGCTGACCGGCGATCTGGAGCCGGATGCGGGCAAGATCATGCGCGCGCAGACGCTCGACGGGATCGTCATCGACCAGCAGCGCAAGCTGATGGCGCCGGAAAAGCGGGTGCGCGACGTGCTGGCCGATGGCGGCGACTGGATCGAGGTCAATGGCTCCAAGAAGCATGTCCATGGTTATCTGAAGGAGTTCCTGTTCGATCCGTCGATCGCCGAGGCGCGGATCGGCACGCTGTCGGGGGGCGAGCGGTCGCGGCTGTTGCTGGCGCGCGAGTTTGCGCGGCCGTCGAACCTGCTGGTGCTCGACGAACCGACCAACGATCTCGACCTCGAAACGCTGGATTTGTTGCAGGAGGTGATCGGCGACTACGCCGGCACCGTCCTGATCGTCAGCCACGATCGCGATTTTCTCGACCGGACGGTGACGGTGACGCTGGGGCTGGACGGGTCTGGCCATGTCGATGTCGTGCCGGGCGGCTATGCCGATTGGGTGGCGAAGCGTCGTGAGCGGACGGCGGCGAAGGCCAAGGCCAAGCCGGTCGAGGCGGCAGCGCCGAAGCCTAAATCGACGAAGATGAGCTACAAGGATCAGCGCGACCTCGACCTGCTGCCCAAGCGGATCGAGGAACTGGAGGCGGCGATCGAACGCGACGAGGCGCTGCTTGCCGATCCGGTGCTGTATACGAAGGACCCGAAGCGCTTCGCAGCACTGACCGCGCAGATCGAGAAAGCGCGAACCGAAAAGGATGCGGCGGAGGAGCGCTGGCTGGCGCTGGCGGAGATGGCGGAGGCGTAAATCCTCCCCGTGCCGGGGAGGATTTAGATGGCCTTGCCGTGCCGGCCCGCCAGTTCGGTCACATATTGCCACGCCACCCGCCCCGAGCGGCTGCCGCGCTTCGTCGCCCAGTTGATCGCTTCCTGTCCGTCGAACGGCAGTTCGTACGCCGCGCAATAGCGTTCGACGATCGCGACATAATGATCCTGATCGACCACGTGGAAGCCGAGCGACAGGCCGAACCGGTCGGCCAGTGCCAGCGCATCGTCGATGCCGTCGCGCGGGTTGATGGCGCTATCCTGTTCCTTCAGGTCGCGCGGGACCAGATGGCGGCGGTTGGCGGTGACGATCAGCCGGACGTTGGGCGGACGCCCTTCCGCGCCGCCCTCCAGCAACGACCGCAGCGCGCGGCCATCGGCGGGCGTGTCGAAGCCCAGATCGTCGACGAATACCACGAACGCGCGTTCGACCGGTGCCAGCAGCGCGAACAGCGCCGGTAGTTTGGCGAGCGCCGTCGCCGGTGCCTCGACCAGCGCCAGCGCACCGCCGTCCGCCTGCACCTGCCCGACCGCTGCCTTAACCAGCGCCGACTTGCCGGTACCGCGCGCGCCCCACAGCAGCACGTCGTGCGCCGCCGCCCCCGACGCCAGCCGCGCCAGATTTGCGGTGAGTGCGTCCTTCTGCGCATCGATCCCAACCAGCCGCTCGATCGGCAGCGGTCGGAAGCCGCGCGCTGCCGACAGCACCGCCCCGTCCCAGCCATAGGCCGGATGCGCCAGCGGATCGGCGGCGGGCGGCGGCGGTGGCGACAGGCGTTCGAGCGCGGCGGCGATGCGAAGGAGTGGATCGGTCATGCCGCCGGCCCTAACCAGCCGCTACCCCGCGATCAACGCCTGCGCCGCGGCGCGATCGGCAAAGCCCCGGTCGGCCAGCGCCGCGCGGGCATTGGCGATGGCGGCCGGACGATCCCCGGCGGCGGCGGCGATCTGCGCCATGTGCCAGCGGATGCCGGCATGGGCGGGCGCGATCCGCACCGCCTTCGCCATCACCGGGATCGCCGCGCCGATATTGTCGTTCGCGAACAACGCCCAGCCGAGCGCATCGGTCACCAGCGGATTGGCCGGCGCGATGCGGTAGGCGGCAGCGGCATAATCCTGCGCGATGCCCGGCTGCCCGGTGCCGGCATAGGCGTTGGCGAGGGCTGCCAGCAAGGCCGCATCGCGGTCGCCGACCAGCGCGCGCAGCCGTTCGAGCGTGTCGATCGCGGCAGCGTCTTCGCCTGCGGCCGCCTGCCACTGCCCCGCCAGCCGCAACGCGGCGACGCTCGTCGGGTTCTGCGCAAGGTAGAGCGAGAGCGCCGCGCTCGCCTGCGCGCGCTGCCCGGCGCGGTCGCGCGCGTCGACCAGCCGCAGCATCGTCGCCTCGTCGAAGCGGGTCGCGGCGGCGCGGGCATAGGCATCGGCCGCCTCGGCCATCCGCCCGGCAGCGGACAGCGCATCGCCCAGCACCAGTTGCGCGGCGGGCGCGCCGGGATTGGCCGTCGTGACCCGCCGAGCCGCCGCGACCGCTTCGGCGGTGTTGCCCGCCGCCGCCAGCGCGCGGATATAGGGGACCGCCACCGCCGGATCGCCGGGGGTCAGCCGCGCATCCTCGGCCAGCATCGCCAGATCGTCGTCAGGCGCGAACGCGCTCGAACGGCCGCGCGCGGGCGAGGCGGCACGGTCGAGCATCGCCGCAGCCCCCGCCCGGTCGCCCAGCCGCTCCATCGCCCGCGCAGTCAGCGTCAGCGTATAGCTGTCGGCGTCCCCCCGCGCCGCTGCCGGCCGGATATAGTCCAGAGCGTCCTGCGCAGCATTGCTCTGTAACAGTGCCAGCGCCAGCAGCTTGCGCGCAGTGACGTTGGTCGGCTGCCGCGCGACCAGTTCGCGTAGCGCGACCGCCGCCTGTCCCGCATTACCCTGCGCCAGATCGATCGAGGCGCCGAGCAACAATGCCCCCGGCACCCCGGCGACGCCGCGCCCGGTCCTGTCGAGGATGCTGCGCGCGGTATCATAGTCGCCCGCGCGCGCCGCGAGCACCGCCTGCAGATAATAGCCCTGCGCGCTGTCGGGCCGGACCGCCATCGCCCGCCGCACCGCGTCCAGCATCGCGCTGGCCCGGCCGGCATCGCCGAGCGTCGCGGCATATTCGATGAGGGTGTAGTAACCGTACGGATCGCGCTGCAACGCTGCCTCGAACCACGGCAGTGCCGCGACCAGCCCATATTGCGCGCGGACCGTTTCGGCGCGCAGGCGGAGTGCGTCGGGGGACGACGGGGCCGCCTGCACCGCGGCGGCCGCGGCATTGACCGCACCGACCATATCGCCGGCACCCATCCGCAACTGGCCGAGCGCGACCCACGACGCCGCATCCTGCGGGGTGCCGGCGACGATTCCTTCTAATGCGTTCAGCCCGGCGGCGACGTCCCCACCGGCCGCCAGCGCTTGCGCGCGAATGCGGTCGGCATACGGGCGGTAGCGGGCCGGCGTCCGGTCGGCCTCGGCGATCGCGCCGGTCGCGTCGCCCTGAAGCAACCTGGCATGGGCGCGGAGCTGATGAATGCGGTCGGGATCAAAGCCCGCCGCCACCGCCCGGTCGATCGCGCCCTGCGCTGCGACGCCTTCGCCGAGCACCAGATGGGTGCGGGCAAGTACCGCCTGTGCCAGACCGTAGTTCGGATCGGCAGCGGTTGCCGCCTGCGCCGCTTCGCGCGCCTGCGTCCAATGGCCACCCTCATATTGCGCCAACGCCTGCGCGAGTTTGGTCTTCGCATCGGCGGCATCGGCACGCGCGGGCAGCACGCCGCCGATCGTCGCGAGCATGCCCGCGACGATCGCCAGCCCGCTTATGCCGAGCAGCGCGCGGATCGATCGGTCAGGGTTGCAGGTCATAGCTTTTCATCAGGTCGTAGAGCGTCGGGCGACTGATCCCGAGCAACCGCGCGGTGCCCGAAATATTGCCCTGCGCCTGTGCCAGTGCCGAGCGGATCGCCGAGCGGTCCGCAGCCTCGCGCACCGCCTTCAGATTGATCGGTCCCGATGTCGCCTGTGCGGTGCCTAAGTCGAGATCGGCGGCGGTCACCGCCTTGCCATCGGCCATGATCGCCGCGCGCTTTACCCGGTTTTCCAGCTCGCGGACGTTGCCGGGCCAGCCCCATCCCTCGATCGCGGCCAGCGCGTCGGCCGCGAAGCGCTTCTGCCCCAATCCCATTTGCGCCGCGTGCCGGTCGAGGAAGTGCCTTGCCAGCAGCGCCGGATCGCCGGGCCGTTCGCTGAGCGACGGGATGCGCACCACGATCTCGGCCAGCCGGTAATAGAGGTCCTCGCGAAAGCGGCCATCGGCGACCATCGCGTCGATATCCTGGTGCGTCGCGCACACGATCCGCGTGTCGACGGGGATCGGCTTGCGTCCGCCGATCCGCTCGATCACCCGTTCCTGGAGGAAGCGCAGCAGCTTGACTTGGAGCGGCAGCGGCACGTCGCCGATTTCGTCGAGGAACAGCGTGCCGCCCGCCGCCTGTTCGATCTTGCCCTCGGTCGTCTTGACCGCGCCGGTGAACGCGCCCTTCTCATGCCCGAACAACTCGCTCTCGAGCAGCGTTTCGGGGATGGCGGCGCAGTTGATCGCGATGAAATTGCCGCGCTTGCGCCGCGATGCGTCGTGGACGCCGCGCGCCAGCAATTCCTTGCCGGTCCCCGACGCGCCGAGCAGCATCACCGACACGTCGGCGGGGGCGACGCGCTCGATCGTCCGCGTGACCTTCAACATTTCGGGTGCGGCGGTAATCATGCCGCCCAGCACCGCCTGTCCCTCGATCCGCTCGGCGAGCCGGCGGTTCTCCGTCTCCAGCGCATGGACGTGGAAGGCGCGCGCGACGATCAGGCCCAGTGCGTCGATATCGATCGGCTTGGCATAGAAATCCCATGCCCCCAGATCGATGGCACGGAGCGCGCTCGCCCGGTCGCCATGGCCGCTGGCGACGACGATCTTGGTATCGGGTTTGACGCGCAGGATCGCTTCCATCGTCGCGAAGCCCTCGCTCACGCCGTCGGGATCGGGCGGCAGGCCGAGGTCGAGCGTCACGACCTGCGGTTCCTCCGCACGGACGGCGGCGATCGCCGCCTCGCGATCGCCCGCGACAATGATGTCATAGCCTTCATAGGCCCAGCGCAACTGGCGTTGCAGCCCGGCATCGTCCTCGACGATCAACAGGCATTTGCGGGTAGTCATGCCGCTTGCTCCAGCATGGGGACGGCCGCCACCAGCGTCACGCGGAAGCGCGACCCCCGGCCGGGCTGGCTGTCGACGTCGATCCGGCCGCCCATGGCGACCGCTAATTGGCGCGCCTCGAACGCACCGATGCCGAAGCCCGACGGTTTCGACGACACGAACGGCCGGAACAGGTCATCGCGGATGAACTGCCCGGTCATGCCGATGCCGGTGTCGATCACCTCGATCCACACCCGGTCGCCCGCCGCGCCCAGCACGATGCGAACCGGATCAGCGCCACCCGCGTCGAGCGCGTTGTGAACCAGATGATCGATCACCTGCTGCAACCGCATGGGATCGGCCGAGGCGTAGAGCGTCGCCGGGCCATCGACCACCACTGCCCCCCGCGCCCGGAACCGCGCCGCCGATCCCGCCGCGACGGTCGCCAGCGCGACCGGACGCAGCGCCTGTTCGCGCGCCGGCTCGCGTTCGGACAGGCGGGTGAGCAGATCGTTCATTCGCGTGGCCGATTCATTGAGCGTTGCGACCATGTCGGCACGAAAATCGGGATTGTCGGCGTGACGCACGGCGTTGCGGGCGACGAGGCTCAGCTGGCTGACGATGTTCTTCACATCGTGCAGGATGAAGGCGAAGCGGCGGTTGAACTCCTCGAACCGGCGCGCTTCGGCCAGTGCCGATTGCGCGCGTTCCTCGGCCAGATAGCTCGCCACCTGGCGCCCGGCGATGCGCAGCAGATCGAAATCCTCCCAATCGAGCGCACGCGCGACCAGCGGCCGCGCCAGCAGAATAGCCCCGGCGAGTTGCCCCAGATGCGGCAGCGGTACGACCACCCATGCCTCGCCATGCGCGAGCATCGCCGCCGGGACCGCCGCGCCGTCCGGCCCTTCGCAGCGTTCGCGGAGCGGATCGAGTTCGAGAATGCGACCGGTCGCGCGCAGATGCCCGGCCAGCGCGATGCTGTCCCCCGCATCGCCCAGCGCATCGCCCTCCCAGCGCCACGATGCCTCGACCGCCAGCCCTTCCCCTTCCGCGACCAACAGCAGCCCGGCGGGCGAATCGGTCAGGTCGGCCACCGCCTTGACCAGTCGCTCGTCGAGCGGTGCGGCGCCCTTCGGTTCGCCCAGCGTCTCGGTGAAGCGGGTCCATTCGGCGCGATAGTCGTAACGATGGGCGAAGAGATGCTTGACCAGCTTGACCTTGACCCAGGCCCGGAGCCAGCCCGACGAAGCGGCGGTCAGCACCGCGACCGTCGATCCGAACACGAACGCGGTCTGACCGATCCGGGCATAGCCGCCGCCCAGCGTCGCGATCAGGCTGGTCGCCATGATCGTCACCACGAAATAGGCGATCAGCCCTAGCGCCGACAGCGTGTGGAAGGTGGCGGTCCGCGACAATTGCACCCCGCCCTCGCCCGGCCGCGACAGCGCGAGCGCGACGATCAGCGCCAGCGCCGCCAGCGCGACGCCGCGCGCCGCGACCAGTTCCTCCGGCACCTGGCCCAGCAGATAGGCGGCGATGCACAGATTGACGTCGATCAGCCAGAAGGCACCGGCCGCAACCAGCACCAGCCGCGTCGCCGCACTGGTCGCCGCCGGGAACATGCCGTGCAGCAGCAGCAACGCGCCGAGCGCCGCCAGCGCGCCGAGCACCGTCGACACCTGCGCGATCATTGCCGCCGCCTGGGTCGCCGGCGCGGCGGCGGCGGCGAGGTCGAGGACCAGTTGCGCAAGATCGACCGCCGCGACGCTGCCATAAGCGAGCGTGCGACCGAGCCCCGCCCCCTTCGCCCCGGCGCGATGCTGGATCGCGATCAGCAGCACCAGCCAGCCGAGCGTGCGCAGCCCGGCGAACAGATGCGAGATCGCCTGCCCGTCGCCGATCCCGGCGACCGACAGCGTCCACAGCGCGGTGAGCGCCAGCGACACCGACAGCCAGCCGCGCGGCAGGGCGGCATCGGCCGCGCCGCGATCGGCGGTCCAGAAGGCGAGCGCGCCGAACAGCAAGGCGGCGATCGCATGACCCCAGACGATGATCCCGATCAGCATGCGCCTACCGCGCGCCGCCCGACCAGATCACGACCCGCAGCGTCTGCAGCAGGATCAGCAGGTCGAGAAAGGGCGAATAGTTCTTGGCGTAATAGAGGTCGTATTCGAGCTTCTGCCGAGCATCGTCGATCGACGCGCCATAGGGATAGTTGATCTGTGCCCAGCCGGTGATGCCGGGCTTCACCATATGCCGTTCGGCATAATAGGGCAGCTTGTCCTCCAGCGCCGACACGAATTCGGGGCGTTCGGGGCGGGGGCCGACGAAGCTCATCTCGCCGATCAGCACGCTCCAGCATTGCGGCAGTTCGTCGATCCGCGTCTTGCGCAGGATACGGCCGATGCGGGTGATGCGCGGGTCGTTCTTTTCGGCCCAGACGGCGGTGCCTGCCGCCTCGGCATCGGTGCGCATCGAACGCAGCTTGGGAATGTCGAAACCGGTGCTGTACAGCCCGACGCGGCGCTGGCGGTAGAAGACCGGCCCGCGACTGTCGAGCTTCACCGCGATCGCGGCGACGACCAGCACCGGCAGTGTCAGCGTCAGCAGCAACAGGCTGGCGGTCACGTCGAACAGCCGCTTGAACGCGCTCGACACCATGCGCCCCGACGAGAAGCCGTCGGAGAAGATCAGCCATGACGGGCTGACACTGTCGAGGTCGACCCGGCCCGTCTCGCGTTCGAGAAAGGTCGAGATTTCGTTCACATGCACGCCGGTCGTGCGGATGCGCAGCAGGTCCTTGAGCGGCAGGGCGTTGCGGCGTTCCTCCAGCGCCAGCACGACTTCGGAAGCACCGAGCAGCACGACATGGTCGGCGAGGTTGTAGATGGCGTCGCGGGCGATCGCTTCGGGGATCACCCGGTTCGCCTCGCTCATCGCGACATAGCCGACGACGACGAAACCGGCGCCGGGCGTCTGGCACAGTTCCTTAAGCCGCTGCGCACGCGGCCCCGCCCCCAGCACGATGATTCGCCGCTTGAACGCCTGTCCGCCGAGCAGTGCGCCGGTCAGGATGCGCAGCACCAGCAGCAGGACTGCCGCGAAGCCCAACGCGTAGACGAGGTTCGATCGCCAGAAGGTGATCGACGGCGCGAGGAAGAACACGACCGCCAGCAGGATCGCGCCGACCGCGACCGCGACGATCAGCCGTGCGGCGGCGAACTTGATCGATTGCAGCGCATCGGTGCCGTAGATGCCGACCGCGACCAGGGCGGTTTCCAGACTGATCGCGAAGCTGAGCAATTGCGGGATACGGGTGTGGATCGGGTCGATGCCCATGTCGATCTGCATCGCCCGCGTGACCCAGCCGAGTTCGGCCGCGACCAGCAGCGCCAGAAAGTCGAGCAACCCCAGCAGCAAGACGGCGTGCGGGATATAGTGTTTGAACAGCCGAATCATCGCCGGGCTCTCGATACAGGTGTAAGCCAGTCCGACACCCAGCCCGTATCGCGCGAAAGGGCAAAGAAATACTGAACGCGATGGATACGCATTGTCACATCGTTGTTGTATCGCAACAGTCGCTTGCCCGTCCGGGCGGGCGGATTTCGCCTGCCTGATCCTTTCCGGAGATCCGATCCATGCCCGTTTCGTCCGCCATTGTCCCCGTCATTCTGTCCGGGGGGGCGGGCACCCGTCTGTGGCCGATGTCGCGTCCCGAACGGCCCAAGCAGTTCCTGGCCCTGACCGCCGCCGAGACGATGCTGCAGCTGACCGCGCGCCGGGCCGCGGGCGACGGCTTTGCCGCGCCGATCGTCGTCGCCAACGCCGCCCATGCCGATGCCGTCGCCGAACAGCTCTCCGCCATCGGTTCGGACCCGCAGGCGATCATCCTCGAGCCGATGGGCCGCAACACCGCACCCGCCATCGCGCTGGCGGCGATCGCGGCAGGCGGCGGCGACGCGCCGTTGCTGGTCATGCCGTCGGACCATGTCATTCACGACCTCGACGCCTTCCGCGCCGCGATCGACCGCGCGCTGCCGCTGGTCGAGGACGGCTGGATGGTGACGTTCGGCATCGCCCCCGATGCGCCCGAGACCGGCTATGGCTGGATCAAGGTCGGCGCGCCGCTGGCCGAAGGGGTCCACCGCGTCGACCGCTTCGTCGAGAAGCCGCCGCTAGATGCGGCGCAGGCGATGCTGGCATCGGGCGACCATGCATGGAACGGTGGCATCTTCCTGTTCCGCGCCGACCGATTCCTGGAAGCGATCGGCCGGTTCGTGCCGGCGATGCTGGACGCGGCGCAGGGCGCGATGGACCGGGCGCAGCGCGACGGCAATTGCATCCGCCCCGACGCGGAAGCCTTTGCCGCCAGCCCGTCCGACTCGATCGACTATGCGGTGATGGAGCGCGACGACCGGGTCGCGGTCGCGCCGGTGACGATGGGGTGGAGCGATGTCGGCAGCTGGGACGCGCTGCATACGATCAGCGACCGCGACGATGCCCATAACGCCACCGGCGGGGACGTGACGCTGCTCGATGCGACCGGCTGCCTCGTCCGGTCGGACGGGGTGCGGATCGCGATGGTCGGGGTCAGCGACCTGATCGTCGTCGCCAGCGGCAACGACGTGCTGATCCTGCCGCGCGGCCGGTCGCAGGAGGTCAAGCGGCTGCTCGACGCGATGAAGGGGAACTGAACCGACGCAGTACGTTAGCGCACGGGCGAATCCCCCTTCCCTTCGGCGATGCGCGGCCTAGGCTGTCGCGACATCATGGAGTGCGCGTTGTGCGGGTAAAGTTCGGTGCGGCGTTGGGCGTGTTGGCGATGCTGTCGGCCTGCGGCGGCGGCGGGGGCGGAAGCGTCCTGGGCGGGGGAAGCAGCGGCGGTGTTTCGCCGACCCCTGTGCCCACGCCGACCCCGACGCCGACCAGTACCGCGGGCTGTTCGCTGCGCGAGCGGCAGGACTGGGCGCTGGCGCAGCTGCGCGAATGGTATCTGTTCCCCGAAACGCTGCCCGCCAGCCTCGACCCGACGCCCTATGCCACGGTCGACGGCTATATCGACGCGCTGACCGCGACCGCGCGGGCGCAGCGGCGCGACCGCTATTTCACCTATCTGACCTCGATCGCCGAGGAAGACGCTTATTACGACGCGGGCGAGACCGCCGGTTTCGGTACCCGCTTCGCACTGGATTCCAGCGGACGGCGCCTGTTCGTGATCGAGTCGTTCGAAGGCACCCCGGCGCTGAATGCCGGCATCGATCGCGGGACCGAGATCCTGCAGATCGGCACGAGCAGCGGCAATCTGCGCAGCGTGTCGTCGATCATCGACAGCAGCGGCGTCGACGGGCTGAACGACGCGCTCGGCCCCGATACGGTCGGGACCAGCCGCACCTTCCAGTTCGTCACCGCCGAGGGAACGACCCGCACCGAAACCGTCGCCAAGGCCGATTACGCGCTGTTGCCGGTTTCGACCCGCTATGGCGCCAAGGTGCTGACCGACGGCGGCAAGCGGGTCGGCTATATCAACCTGCGCACCTTCATCACCACCGCCAACCAGCCGCTGCGCGACGCGTTCGCCAGCTTCCGCGCGCAGGGGATCACCGAGTTCATCATCGATTTCCGCTACAATGGCGGCGGGCTGATCTCGGTCGCCGATCTGATGGGCGACCTGCTGGGCGGCGGCAAGTCGACCAGCCAGGTCTATAGCTACACGACCTTCCGCCCCGAGAAATCGTCCGAGAACGAGACGCGCTATTTCGCCCCGACCGCGCAGTCGGTGACGCCGACCAAGATCGCCTTCATCGGCACCGGCCGCACCGCATCGGCGAGCGAACTGGTCATCAATGCCTTCGTCCCCTATCTCGGCAACAACATGGCGCTGATCGGCACCAACACCTATGGCAAGCCGGTCGGGCAGATCGCGCTCGACAAGGCGGCATGCGACGACCGGTTGCGCGTGGTCGCGCTGGCGGTGCAGAATTCGGCGCGATCGGCGGCCTATTATGACGGGCTGGCCTCGGTCGTGCCCAACACCTGCGTCGCCAACGACGACATCAACTATCCGCTGGGCGACGTGCGCGAGCAGTCGGTCGCCCGTGCGCTCGACTTCCTCGCCGGGCGGAGCTGCACCCGGATCGGATCGGCGGCGGCGACGGCCGCGACCCGCGACGGCCTGCGCGTCGCCGGCGACGGCGTCGAGGGACGCACGCTGCTGCAACCCCAGCGCCCGTCGACCGTGCAGCGCGAGGTGCCGGGCTTGTTCTGAGGCCGCCCGCTCGGCTACCCCCGCGGCGACAAGGGGGACGGCATGGGCGACGACGACTATATCTATGACGAGGCGAGCGGCGAATGGGTGCCGGCATCGCAGGCGGCGGCACCGGCGGCCGACGACGACGCGGTCGTGGTGCGCGACGCGGTCGGCAACGTGCTGGCCGATGGTGATCAGGTGACGCTGATCAAGGACCTGACCGTCAAGGGCGCGGGCCAGACGCTGAAGCGCGGGACGCTGATCAAGTCGATCCGCCTGACCGGCGACGCGCAGGAGATCGACTGCAAGTTCGACGGGATCAAGGGACTGGTGCTGCGCGCCGAGTTCGTCCGCAAGCGGACATGATCGCGGGCATCGATCCGAGCTGGGAAGCGGCGCTTGGCCCCGTGCTGGCCAGCGACACGATGGCGGACCTGCGCAGCTTCCTGACCGCCGAGAAGGCGGCGGGCAAGCGCATCCTGCCACATTCGCGCGACTGGTTCGCGGCGCTGGCGCTGACCCCGCTCGACAGGGTGCGGGTCGTGATCCTCGGGCAGGACCCCTATCATGGGCCGGGACAGGCGCATGGCCTGTCCTTTTCGGTCCGGCCGGGCGTGGCCGTGCCACCGTCGCTGCGCAATATCTTTAAGGAATTGCAGACAGATCTGGGGCTGACCCCGCCGGCGCACGGCTTTCTGGAGCATTGGGCGCGGCAGGGGGTGCTGCTGCTCAACAGCGTGCTGACCGTCGAACAGCACCGTGCCGCGTCACATGCCGGGCGCGGGTGGGAGGCGTTTACCGACGCGGTGGTCCATGCCGTCGCCGAACGGGCTGAGCCGACCGTGTTCCTGCTCTGGGGATCGCATGCGCAGAAGAAGGCGGCATTCGTCCGCGATGTCAGCCAGGGGGGCCGTCACCTAGTACTGCGCGCGCGCCACCCCTCGCCGCTGTCGGCGCATAGCGGGTGGTTCGGCAGCCGTCCGTTCAGCCAGGCCAACGCCTTTCTGGCCGAACATGGCCGCGGCACGATCGACTGGTCGCTGCCCGCGCTCGATACGCTGGCGGAACCATCGGCGGGTATCGGCGATTGATGCGCCCGACCGCCAATCCGGCGGGAACGAGATAAAAGGGATTTGCCATGAAGACGATGATGACGGCGACCGGTCTGGCCGCGCTGATGCTGCTGGGCGCGTGCGGTGGCAATGCCGACGACAAGGCCGCCGACAATATCGAGGCGATGACCGAGAACAAGGCCGACGCACTGGAAGACCAGGCCGACATGACCAGCAACGAACAGGTCGAGGACGCGCTGGAGGCGCAGGCCGAGAACGTCCGCGACATGGGCGAGGACGCCGCCGACAAGGCCGACGACGACGACAATGCGCAGGTCGAACAGGCCGTCCGCAACCAGATGTAAGTCGGCCGTTCCGGGCCATGAGGGGCGTCGCGCGTCAGGTCGCGCGGCGCCCCTTTTCGCGTCCAAAGTTCACGAAGTTCACACTCGCCGCGCCTTGCGGCGTGCGCGTCGGTTCGGCTGCGGTTTCGGGCGCGGCACGGTGATGCCGCGCTTGGCCAGTTCCAGCTCGATCTCGAACGCCTCGCCCAGCGGACCGGGTTCGGGCAGGTACAGCTCGTCCTCTTCGTCCCATTCCACCGCCCGCGCTTCGGGCCTCGGCGACGCGACCGGGACCGGTTCGGCCCGGCGATCGGGGTCGAGCCAGCCGGGCAGTTCGCCATCCTTCAGGTCGGCGACCTCGATCGCGACGTCGAGATCGGCGGGGGACATCAGCTTTTCGGGCTCGGCCGGCGGTACCGGGGTCAATGCGTCGAGCGCCTCCGCCACGCTGGGCGTCGGGGTGGGGGGCGGCGCCTCCGCCTCGCCACGGGCGGGACGGCGACGCTGCTGTTTGCCGTAGCGGTCGGGATAATGGGCGGCGAGCAGGAACATCAGCATCCGGTCGCCGGGGCGATGCCGCGACCCGATCCGCCGCCCATTGGCATCGAGCACCGGTTCGACGGTGCCGTTGATCGCGCGGTCGAACGCGACGTCGACCAGCATCGACACCGCCTGGGCGACGGCGGCATCCCATGCGCGGGCAAAGGCCTCGCCGCCGGGCGAGCGGCGCAGGCGATAGGCGCTGCTGGCCGACATGCCGACGGCGCGCGCCGCCTCGCTGACCGACCCGCCATCGGCGAGCGCTTCGATGAAGCTGCGTTGCCGGGCATCGGTCCAGCCATCGCTGCGCGGTTTGCGGCGGACGGGGACCCATTGATAGTCGGCGGGGTCATAGCCGTTGGCGTCGAGATAGGGTGTCTCGGACGGCACGGTCAGGTCGCTGGAGGAGACAGGCGCCGGGACGGGCGCGGGCGAATGCTCGGAGAGCGGAGTATGGTTGCGCATGCGCGGGAGGGGAACATATTGGGAACTTGTAGGACAGGGGTTTTGAGGCGCCCTTGCCTTCTGTACAATGTTCCGTACATTGGTCACATGGAATCGATCAGCTTCACCGAGTCTCGCGCCAATCTCAAATCGGTCATGGACCGCGTCGTTGCCGACCGGGTGCCGGTGGCGATTACCCGTCAGCGCGGAGAGGGCGTCGTGATGGTTTCGGCCAGCGAATGGGCGTCGATCGAGGAGACGCTGTACCTGTTGCGATCGCCGAAGAATGCGGAGCGGTTGCTGGAGGCGGTGCGGGGCTTCGAGCAAGGTGACGAAGGCGTTCCCTTCCCGTGAAGGTGTCGTTCTGGCCGACGGCATGGGACGATTACCGCTATTGGCAGGCGAACGATGCCAAGATGGTCGAGAAAATCAACGGGCTGATCGAGGAATGCCGGCGGCATCCGTTCAAGGGGACGGGCAAGCCCGAGCCGTTGTGCGGCAACCTGTCAGGCTGGTGGTCGCGTCGGATCAGCCATGAGCATCGGTTGGTGTACCGGGTGACGGGGGCTGGCGCGGAGCAGGCGGTGCAGGTTGCGCAGTGCCGGTATCATTATTGACACCAAGAACCCAGTTTGATTTCCCCCGATACTGACACACGAATTGATACGTCCGGCTTAGCTACTGCCCGATTCGCTGTACAACAAAGGCACCTACTATCCTTTGCTGGGCTCCGGACAGGCACCAACCCCACGTTAACGCGAATAGGGCAAGTTCGGCGAGAGAAACGCCATGCTCCTTACCGTCGTCTGATTTTGTTTTCCCCCACGTTGCCGCAATTCTTTCGGTCGCCGGTTGTGAGCAAATAGCGGCGTAAAGCAAAAAAACTGCCCAATATGCGATATCTATCAGCGGCCCGATGTAATTCCCATTAGTGTAACGCGTGGTCTTGACTATTGGCTCAGCCGCAATCTGCGCAAAAACCAGCATACATGCTGAGGCAAGCACCAATGCGATTGAAAACCCTCCAACCACCGTTTTTCGGAAAATCGGCCTGCATAATGTAGCGGTCACTGATGCCCCGGTGACCAACAAGGCTAAGGGAATGCTTGCAGATGAAGCGGAATATTTAAGTCCGCCCCCTGATGGCGGAACAGCAGAACCCCACGCAGCCAAGCCGACAGCCAAACATATCGATATGCATTGAGCAAAAATTGCAGCCGGCTGACGCCCCCAGTCCTGCTTCATTCGATCGAGCAAAGAATCAGCCATTTACCGATTATGCTACCCTGATATTGGCGCGTAAACCTCGTTCCAAACTCCTCCCGGCGTAGCGGGGAGGAGTTTGGGTCGGCTCACTCCGCCGGCAGATACACCTCGCCGCCCTTCTCGCGGAACTTCTCGCTCATTTCGGCCATGCCCGCGTCCGCCGCGACCGATCCGCCCGCGAACGCCGCGCGGTCCGCGTCGGCCTTGTCGGCGGCGAGGAACGTATTCGCCGGCGCGTTCTGCTTGGCCGCGAAGTCGCGCACTTCCTGTGTGATTTTCATCGAGCAGAATTTCGGGCCGCACATCGAACAGAAATGCGCGGTCTTGGCCCCCTCCGCCGGCAGCGTCTGGTCGTGGTAGGATTCCGCCGTGTCGGGGTCGAGCGACAGGTTGAACTGGTCGCGCCAGCGGAATTCGAAGCGGGCGCGGCTCAGCGCATCGTCGCGCATCTTGGCGGCGGGGTGGCCCTTCGCCAGATCGGCGGCATGGGCGGCGAGCTTGTAGGTCACCACGCCGACCTTCACGTCGTCGCGGTCGGGCAGGCCCAGATGCTCCTTGGGCGTGACGTAGCAGAGCATCGCCGTGCCGTACCAGCCGATCATTGCCGCGCCGATGCCGCTGGTGATATGGTCATAGCCGGGCGCGATGTCGGTGGTGAGCGGCCCGAGGGTATAGAAGGGCGCTTCGCCGCAGACCTGCAGCTGCTTGTCCATATTCTCCTTGATCTTGTGCATCGGCACATGGCCGGGGCCTTCGATCATGACCTGCACGTCCTGCGCCCAGGCGCGGTGGGTCAGTTCGCCGAGCGTATAGAGCTCGCTGAACTGCGCTTCGTCGTTCGCATCGGCGATCGATCCGGGGCGCAGACCGTCGCCCAGCGAATAGGCGATGTCATACGCCTTCATGATCTCGGTGATCTCGTCGAAATGTTCGTAGAGGAACGATTCGCGGTGATGGGCGAGGCACCATTTGGCCATGATCGACCCGCCGCGCGAGACGATGCCGGTCACGCGCTTCGCGGTCATCGGGATGTACGGCAGGCGGACGCCGGCATGGATGGTGAAGTAATCCACCCCCTGTTCGGCCTGTTCGATCAGCGTGTCGCGGAAAATGTCCCAGGTCAGTTCCTCGGCGATGCCGCCGACCTTTTCGAGCGCCTGATAGATCGGCACCGTGCCGATTGGCACCGGCGAGTTGCGGAGAATCCATTCGCGGGTGTCGTGGATGTTGCGCCCGGTCGACAGGTCCATGACCGTGTCGGCGCCCCAGCGGATCGACCAGACCAGCTTGTCGACTTCGGCGGCGACGTTCGATGCGACCGCGCTGTTGCCGATATTGGCGTTGATCTTGACCAGGAAATTGCGGCCGATCGCCATCGGTTCGGTTTCGGGATGGTTGATGTTGTTGGGGATGATCGCCCGGCCGCGCGCCACTTCGTCGCGGACGAATTCGGGGGTCACGTAATCGGGGATCGCCGCGCCGAAGCTCTCCCCGTCGCGGGCATATTCGCGCAGCATCTCGCGGCCGAGATTTTCGCGGGTTGCGACATATTCCATTTCCGGCGTGATGATGCCGCGCCGGGCGTAATGCATCTGGCTGACGTTCGCGCCAGCCTTGGCACGCAGGGGACGCTTGACGACGTTGGGGAAGGGCTGGACCCCGCCCGAACGGTCGGGGCCGAGCTGGCCATTGTCTTCGGGGCGGATTTCGCGGGCGTCGTAGGACTCGACGTCGCCGCGCGCCATGATCCAGTCGCGGCGAAGCTGCGGCAGGCCGGCCATGATGTCGATGCGGGCATTGGGATCGGTGTACGGCCCCGAGGTGTCATAGACGTTGAGCGGCGGTTCGCCTGAGGAGGGGTCGAGGTCGATCGCGCGCATCGCGACGTTCAGCGGGCCGACGTGAATCTTGCGGCTGCCACGGATCGGGCCGGTGGTGACGCCGATTTCGGCCTTTGCGGGGATGTCTGCCATATTCCACTCCATGCGGAGGGGGCGGGACTGAATTGGCCGCTCCCTCCCTACGCCGGTGTCAGCCGGATCAGGTTCAGCGGGTCGAAGGCTGCGGCCTTCCTCTCAAGCGTGACGAAACGCTCCCCCGGGGACGGTGTGGTTGTAGGCGGGTTGCGGGCGGGCGTCAAAGTGTTGGATCGCCGACCGGCCGTGATCCGCTGTCATTCCGGCGGAGGCCGGAATCCATGGATGGGGCGACGGCGCGGCGAAATCGAGAACACCCGACACAATGGATTCCGGCCTTCGCCGGAATGACGATGGTCGGTTGCGGTGCGGCCCCGCCCTTACAATAGGTCGAGCTGCCCGCTCGGACCCTCGCCCGCGCCGAAGCCGGCCATGGTCACCCCCACCAGCCGCAATCCCATGCGCAAGGGGTAGAGCGTCGCGATCAGGCTGCGGGCCGTCGCGTGGAGGGTCGCTCGGTCGTGGACCGGGGCGGTCAGCGTGCGGCTGCGGGTGACGATGCGGAAGTCGGCATATTTCGCCTTCACGGTCACGGTGCGGCCGTGCTGTCCGGTCTTTTCGACCCAGTCCCAGACGTCGTCGGCCATCGCCAGCACGCGCTCCTCGATCGCTTCCGGATCGGTCAGGTCGTGGTGGAAGGTGGTTTCGGAGCCGGACGACTTGCGCACGCGGTTGGGCCGGACCGGGCGGTGATCCTCGGCGCGGGCGATGCCGTGATACCAGCCGCCCGCCTTGCCAAAGGTGCGTTGCAGGTCGGGGAGGCTCCAGCCGGCGAGGTCGGCGCCGGTCCGGATGCCGAGTGCTTCCATGCGCTCGACCGTCTTGGGGCCGATGCCGTGGAACTTGCCGACCGGCAGCGACGCGACGACGCGCGGGCCGGCCTTTACCGGAATGACGAACTGCCCATTGGGCTTGTTCATGTCGGACGCGAGTTTTGCCAGGAACTTGTTGTAGCTGATCCCGGCGGAAGCGGTCAGGCCGGTGACGGCGAGGATACGCGCGCGGATTTCCTCGGCGGTCGCGGTGGCGCTGGGCAGGCCGCGGCGGTTTTCGGTCACGTCGAGATAGGCTTCATCGAGCGACAATGGCTCGACCAGATCGGTATAGTCGTGGAAGATCGCGCGAATCTGCTGGCTGACCGCCTTGTACACCTCGAACCGGGGGCGGACGAAGATCAGGTCGGGACAGCGGCGGAGGGCGGTGACCGAGGGCATCGCGGAGCGCACCCCGAACACCCGCGCTTCATAGGAGGCGGCGGCAACCACGCCGCGCCCGCTCGACCCGCCGACCGCGACCGGCTTGCCCTTCAGCTCGGGGGCGTCACGCTGTTCGACCGACGCGAAGAAGGCGTCCATGTCGACATGGATAATCTTGCGGGTGGGGTCCGACATTGCGCGGGTTTACAATGGCCTGCGGACGGTAGCAGTGCAAGAACAAAAGGCGAATAGACGCCCCCCCCACTGGCGTACCCCGGCGAAGGCCGGGGCCCAGTTGGGGGACGCCAGTGGCTGTCCATAACCGTTCCGTAACTGGACCCCGGCCTTCGCCGGGGTACGCCAGTGGGGACGAACGGCTCAGCTATTCGTCAGATTGAGGAACACATCCTCGAGGTCCGCCTCGCGCGTCACGACGTCGACGATGCCATAGCCCTGCGCACTGACCGCCGCGAGGACTTCGCCGGCGTTGGCCACGTCCTTGCGATAGGTGATGGCGAGCAACCGGTCGCCCTTGCGCTCGACCTTTTCGAAGCAGTGCGCGTCGGGCAATTCGGCAAGGTCGCGATCGAGGGTCAGTTCGACCGCCTTTTCCTGCGCCATGCCGACCAGTTCGCGGGTCGGCTGGTTGGCGACGACGCGGCCATGGTTGATGATGGCGATGCGGTCGCACAATTGCTCGGCTTCCTCGAGATAATGGGTGGTCAGCACCACCGTCACCCCATCGGCATTGAGTTCGCGGACATAGTCCCACAGCTGCTGGCGCAGCTGGATATCGACGCCCGCGGTCGGTTCGTCGAGCACCAGCACCGGCGGCGAATGGACCATAGCCTTGGCGACCATCAGCCGCCGCTTCATGCCGCCCGACAGCGTCCGGGCATAGGCATTGGCCTTGTCCTCCAGATGCACCGCGCGCAGCAGGTCCATGGTGCGGCGCTTGGTCTTGGGCACGCCGTACAGGCCGGCCTGGATCTCCAGCGTTTCGGCGGGGGTGAAGAACGGGTCGAACAGGATTTCCTGATTGACGATGCCGATCGACGCCTTGGCATTGCGCGGATGCTGGTCGATGTCGAAGCCCCAGATCGACGCCGAACCGCTGGTCTTGTTGACCAACCCCGCGAGCGTGTTGATCAGCGTCGACTTGCCCGCGCCGTTCGGCCCCAAGAGTCCGAATATCTGACCGCGCGGCACGTCGAACGACACGCCGTCCAGCGCGACCTTGGCGGGCGCCCCGCCCTTCCCCGCGGCGTAGGTCTTGCACAGGTCGCGGATCGAAATGGCGGCTTGGGTTTGCATGGGGTTGCCGATACGCCCGCCCCGTCCCCAAGCCAAGCACCGACTTGTCGAGCGTTCGCGGCGTTGCTATTCGCGCAGACATGCTGCCTCCGCCCGAACTCCTCCGCGTCACCACCCCCCGCGTCGCCTGCGACGGAGCCGGCGAAATCGCTCCCGCGCTCGGCCATCCGCGCGTGTGGTTGCAGATCGACGAGACGGGCTATGTCGATTGCGGCTATTGCGACCGGCGCTTCGTGCTGGTCGGCGGCCCGGCGGATGGGGCGGACCAGAGCAAGCTGAAGGATCATGGGGACGGCGCCGGGCGCTGAGATCGACTGACGGGCGAGCGAACTGGGCGCCCGGACGGCCGGTGACGGGCAAGCTCGCCCTTGCCCGCCGGCCGACGACGCGACTTCGCCGCGGCGGCGATAGCCCCGCCCCAAACGCTATCCCAGCGCAGGCTGACATCTCCCACTGATTTCGCAGACCGGGAGCCGGTAGCGGCCCGGCCTACGCGAAGGCGACAGTCGAGGCTTACCAGAACAGCTTTCCTACAACTCGCCAGCCTGACAGGCTTCCGCACGTTCTCTGAACCGTGCAAAAATAATCTCGAACGCCCATTCGATATGGGCGGTATCGTTGTGCGACTAGGATGGCGAGGCGCAGCATGGTTAGCTACCTTCCGCCGATGCGCACGAATCTTGAGTTCAGGTCTTCGGAATTATGTGACCGAGATTCGGACTGCGAGAGCCTGATCGGCGAAAGCGTTGCTAATCTTCTGAAAAATGAACTGCCAAAGCACGGATTCATCGTTTCGCGGATGATCCTGGAGGACTGGGGATGGCTGGTCCGGATCGAAAACCCTTCCTTCCCACTGTGGGTCGGCTGCGGATTTTATGGCGAATGGGACGACGGCCTGCTTCTCTTCATTCAGCCCAACCGGCCCTATGTCCGTCTTTGGTTTCGAAGAATATCCGTCGTCGAGACCATCGAACGCCTCGCGACGGCGCTGGAGCAGGTTATCTGTCAATCTGGAAAAGCCCGCGACGTCCGCTGGTGGACCGAAAGCGAGAATGTTCGCGGATAGCGGCCTGCAACAACGCGCATCGACCCTTCGTACGCAAACTTCGACACCCAAAAAAGTATCGTCATCGCAATCAAGCAAAGAATAATAACAGCAAATCAATGCGATAGCGGCCCTCTCGCCCTCTCGCCAACAGTCGTTTAGTGTAACCTTCGCCAACTTCCGCGCCCCATTCCCCCGTGCCGCCGCGATCCTATATTGGGTGGATGACCCCGACCGATCCCCGCTCGTACCTTTACTCCGGCGACCTCGACCCCGCCGCCGCGCTGCGCGCCACGCAGGCGACGCTCGCGAATGCCGAGGATGGCGAGCTCTATCTCCAGTATCGCCGCTCGGAAGCGTTCGGCTTCGACGACGGGCGTTTGAAAACAGCGTCTTATGACACCCATGCCGGTTTCGGTCTGCGCGCGGTGTCGGGGGAGACGACCGCCTTCGCCCATGCCAATGAACTGTCCGAGGCGGCGATCCGTCGGGCGGGCGAGACGATGGCGCTGATCGATCCGGCCAAGGGGGCCAAGGCACCGCCGCCGCGTGGGAACAACCGGCACCTCTATACCGCCGCCGATCCGCTCGACCTGATCCCCTTCGCCGACAAGGTGGCACTGTGCCAGTCGATCGATGCCGCTGCCCGCGCCCGCGACCCGCGCGTGGCGCAGGTGTCGGCGAGCCTGATGGGGTCGTGGACGGTGGTCGAGATCGTGCGGCCCGATGGCTTCATCGCCACCGATGTCCGGCCACTGGTGCGGCTCAACGTGTCGATCGTGGTCGAGGCGAACGGGCGGCGCGAGACGGGCAGCTTCGGGATCGGTGGGCGCTATCTCTACGATTCGCTGTTCGCGCCCGAGACGCGGAACCGCGCGATCGACGTCGCGCTGGCGCAGGCGCTGGTCAATCTGGAGGCGGTCGACGCGCCGGCGGGCGAGATGACGGTGCTGCTGGGCGCGGGCTGGCCGGGGATTTTGCTGCACGAGGCGATCGGGCATGGCCTGGAGGGCGATTTCAACCGCAAGGGCACCAGCGCCTTTTCCGGGCGGATCGGCGAGCGGGTGGCGGCGCCCGGCGTGACGGTGATCGACGACGGATCGATCGCCGACCGGCGCGGATCGCTGTCGATCGATGACGAGGGCACGCCGACGCAGGAGAATATTCTGATCGAGGACGGCATCCTCAAAGGCTATATCCATGATCGCCTGAACGCCCGACTGATGGGCGTCGCGCCGACCGGCAATGGCCGGCGTCAGGACTTTTCGCATGCGCCGATGCCGCGCATGACCAACACCTTCCTGTCGGGGGGCAAGGATGACCCCGCCGAGCTGCTGTCGCGGGTGAAGAACGGCATCTTCGCCAAATCCTTTGGCGGGGGCCAGGTCGATATCGTGTCGGGCAAGTTCGTGTTTTCCTGCACCGAGGCGTATCGTGTCGAGAATGGCCGGATCGGCGCACCGATCAAGGGCGCGACGCTGATCGGCGACGGGCCGGAGGTGCTGAAGCAGGTGCGCGGGATCGGCAACGACTTCGCGCTCGATGAGGGCGTCGGCATGTGCGGCAAATCGGGGCAGTCGGTACCCGCCGGCGTGGGCCAGCCGACGCTGCTGATCGACGGGCTGACCGTCGGCGGCACCGCCTGATGCCGCTGACCGAACTGGGGCGCTTTCCGCGCGTCGAGGCGCAGATCATCGTCGGGCGGCTCGAAAGCGAAGGCATTTCGGCGGTCGCCTTCGATGGCGAGGCGAGCATTGGCGATGGCAGCTGGCTGCTGATCCCGGTCCGGGTGATGGTCGATGCGGACGATCTGGACGATGCCCGGAAGATCGTCGACCAACCTGCCTGAAAAACAGGCAATCGCGCCGCGTTGCACAAATTAACCGCTTGGTAACCATGGTTGCCAGCCGTCAACCCGTTCGAAACCGGCGAGATGCGGTTTGGCACGGAGGTTGCGAAGCGTCCCCTTGAGCAATCATGCGACGAGGGGGCGACATGAAATTAGTCATCGCCATCATCAAGCCTTTCAAGCTGGATGAGGTACGCGAAGCACTGACCGAGATCGGTGTCGCAGGCATGACCGTGACCGAAGTCAAGGGATTCGGCCGGCAGAAGGGCCAGACCGAAATCTATCGCGGCGCGGAATACAGCACCAACATGGTGCCCAAGATCAAGATCGAGGTGGTGTGCGACAGCGACATCGCCGCACGCGTGGTCGAAGCGGTGCAGGCCGCCGCCAACACCGGTGCGATCGGCGATGGTAAGATCTTCGTTCTCGACGTCGGACAGGCGGTGCGCATCCGCACCGGCGAAACCGACCTGACCGCGCTGTGATGGGGGGCATCATGCAACATCCGAAGAAATTGATGGCGGGCGCGGCACTCGGCTTGTTCGCCGCGCTGCCCGCCTGGGCACAGGACGCCGCGCTGCAGGCGCCGGCCGCCGCCGCCGCCCCGGTCGCGACGGTGAACAAGGGCGACACGGCGTGGATGATGGTGTCGACCGTCCTCGTACTGATGATGATCGTCCCCGGCCTCGCGCTGTTCTATGGCGGTCTGACCCGGACCAAGAACATGCTGTCGGTGATGACGCAGATCGGCGCGGTCGCCTCGCTCGCGATGCTGATCTGGGTGATGTACGGCTATTCGCTGGCCTTCGGTCCCGACGTGACCAACGCGACGCTGTCGAACTTCATCTCCAGCCCGGGCAAGGCGTTCCTCGCGGGCGTCACCTCGGCGTCGCAGGCCGCGACCTTCACCGCCGGGGTCGAAATCCCCGAATATGTCTTCATCAGCTTCCAGATGACCTTCGCCGCGATCACCATCGCGCTGGTGCTGGGCTCGGTGGTCGAACGCATCAAGTTCGCCGCGGTGATGGTCTTCGCCATCGTGTGGCTGACGATCACCTATTTCCCGATCGCGCACATGGTGTGGGCGGCCAGCGGCTATTTCTTCAAGGCGGGCGCGCTCGACTTTGCCGGCGGTACCGTGGTTCATATCAACGCCGGCGTGTCGTCGCTGGTGCTCGCCATCCTGCTCGGCAAGCGGCTGGGCTTCCCGACCGAGCGCATGGCTCCGCATTCGCTGACGCTGACCATGGTCGGCACCGGACTGCTGTGGGTGGGCTGGTTCGGCTTCAACGCCGGCTCGGCGCTCGAAGCCAACGGCACCGCGGGTCTGGCGATGATCAACACCTTCGTCGCGACCGCTTCGGCAGGCCTGTTCTGGATGCTGGCCGAGAAATTCTCGGGGCATAAGGGTTCGGCGCTCGGCTTCTGCTCGGGCATCATCGCCGGGCTGGTCGCGGTGACCCCGGCTGCCGGCAACTCCGGTCCGTTCGGCGCGATCGTGCTGGGCGCCGTCGCCTCGGTCGTCTGCTTCTTCGCGGTGACCGTGCTCAAGCCCAAGCTCGGCTATGACGACTCGCTCGACGCGTTCGGCATCCACGGCGTCGGCGGCATCATCGGCGCGATCGGTACCGCGGTCGTCTATGCTCCGTCGCTGGGCGGTCCGGGTGCGGCCGACTACGACATGGGCGCCAAGCTGGGCGTGCAGGTGTTCGCGGTGCTGGTCACCATCGTGTGGGCATCGGTCGGCACCGCCATCGCATGGTTCGTCGCCAAGGCGCTGACCGGCGGCCGGGTCTCGAAGGAAGTCGAACTGGAAGGTCTCGACCTCGGCGAGCATGGCGAGCGCGCCTACAACTACTGAGTTTCTCCTCTTCCGGGCGGCGGCCTAGTCCCCTGCCGCCCGGTCACTACTTTCCTCCTGCGGAAAACCCCTGGGCCGGTGCGGCGACGCACCGGCCCTTTTTTTGTGCAAGCGGCCGGCGGGTGTGTAATGACACGCACAAACCTCGTTCGTGCTGAGTAGGGGCTGAGCGCAGTCGAAGACCCGTATCGAAGCATCCGCGACGGTCCTTCGATACGCCATTTCGACAAGCTCAATGGCTACTCAGGACGAACGGTATCGTTGATTTCCAAGGTGTCGGCCCATGACCCCCTATCTCGACCTGATGCAGCGCGCCCTGACGCAAGGCGTACCGACCGACGACCGCACCGGCGTGGGTACGCGGTCGGTGTTCGGGCACCAGATGCGCTTCGACCTGTCGGCGGGCTTTCCGGTCCTGACCACCAAGAAGCTGCACCTGCGATCGATCATCATCGAATTGCTGTGGTTCCTGCGCGGCGACACCAATGTGCGCTGGTTGCAGGAGCAACGGGTGAGCATCTGGGACGAATGGGCCGATGCCAATGGCGATCTCGGCCCGGTCTATGGCAAGCAGTGGCGTGACTGGGAGGCGACGGACGGGCGGCATATCGACCAGATCGCCGAATTGATCCATACCATCCGCACCAATCCCGCATCGCGCCGGCAGATCGTGACCGCCTGGAATCCGGGCGAGTTGCAGGCGATGGCGCTGTCGCCGTGTCATTGCCTGTTACAGACGCATGTCGCGAACGGCAGGCTGTCGCTGCAACTGTATCAGCGCAGCGCCGACATCTTTCTGGGAGTGCCGTTCAATATCGCCAGCTATGCGCTGCTGACCCATATGCTGGCGCAGCAATGCGATCTGGAGGTCGGCGAGTTCATCTGGACCGGTGGCGATTGCCACCTTTACGAAAATCATCTTGACCAGGCGCGCGAGCAATTGGCGCGGACGCCCGGACCGCTGCCCCGGCTGGAGATCGCGCGGCGGCCCGACGCGATCGACGGCTATCGATACGAGGATTTCATACTGCACGATTATGTCGCGCAACCGCATATCAAGGCGGCGGTGGCGATATGATCGACGCAATCCTCGCCCGCGCCGACAATGGCGTGATCGGCGTCGACGGGCGGCTGCCATGGCACCTGCCCGCCGACCTCAAACGGTTCAAGGCGCTGACGATGGGCCGGGCGATGGTCATGGGGCGCAAGACGTTCGAGAGCTTTCCGTCGCCGCTGCCCGGCCGCCGGCATATCGTGCTGACGCGGGACCGCCACTGGCGGGCCGAAGGGGCCGAGGTCGCGCATGACGCCAACGCCGCACTGGCGCTCGCCGGCCCCGATGCGGCGGTGATCGGGGGTGCGGAGATCATCGCGCTGCTGCTGCCGCGGATCGAGCGGGTCGAACTGACCGAGGTCCATGCCGCACCGACAGGCGATGCGGTGGTGCCGCCCTTTACCGGATGGCATGAAACGTGGCGCGAGGAGCACAGTGCGGACGGAGATCGTCCGGCATACAGCTTCGTCACGTTGCTCCGCGCCGCGCAGAACCGCTAAAGGGCGGGTCGGCGCCGAGTCCGGTGCCGTGGGGGTCTGGCGGTACATGCGTAGGGCGGTTTGGTGGGGCGTCGCGTTGCTGGCGGTTCTGGCGGCTGCCTTCTTCTCGCTGGCGCCGGGCATCGTCGAGCGATCGATGAACAAGGTCGAACCGTCTGCCGCGCTCGCGAGGCGGATGGCGACGCCGCCCCGCCCGCGCTTCGCCGCGCCGATCGTCGACCTGCATGCCGACACGTTGCTGTGGTCGCGCGACCTGTTGACGCGCGCGACGCGGGGGCAGGTCGACCTGCCGCGGTTGCAGGAGGGCAATGTCGCGCTGCAGATATTTTCGTCGGTGACGAAGACGCCGCGCGGGCAGAATTATGAGGCGAACGACGGCAACAGCGACAACATCACCCCGCTGGCGATCGCGCAGTTGCAGCCGGTAAGGACCTGGGGGTCGCTACTCAACCGGTCGCTGTGGCACGCCACCCGGCTGCGGCGCGCGGCCAAGGCGTCGGACGGGCAGTTGCGGGTGGTGACCAGCGCGAGGGAACTCGACGCGCTATTGGCGGCGCGGGCGGCGGGCGGGCCGGTGCGGCCGGTCGGCGGCATGTTGTCGATCGAGGGGCTGAACGGGCTGGACGGCAACCTGACCAATCTCGACCGGCTGTATCGCAGCGGGTTTCGCATGGCCGGCCTAGCCCATTTCTACGACAACGAGGTCGCCGGGTCGATGCACGGCGTGGCGAAGGGCGGGCTGACCCCGTTCGGGCGGCAGGTGGTGGCGCGAATGGAGGCGATGGGGATGATCGTCGACGTCGCCCATGCAAGCCATGCCGCGCTGGCCGAGGTGCTGGCGGTGGCAAAGCGGCCGGTGGTGTCGAGCCATGGTGGGGTACAGGCGACCTGCCGGGTCAACCGCAACCTGACCGATGCCGAGGTGCAGGGCATCGCCCGGACCGGCGGGATCGTCGGCATCGGTTACTGGCCGGGCGCGGTGTGTTCGACCGATCCGCAGGCGATCGCCCGCGCGATCGTGCATGTCCGCGCCATTGCCGGGATCGACCATGTCGCGCTGGGGTCCGATTTCGACGGGGCGGTGACGACTGGGTTCGATACCGCGTGGGTCGCGCTGGTCGCCGAGGCGCTGCGAGCGCAGGGGTTGACCGCGGGCGAGATCGCCAAGGTCATGGGCGGCAACGCGCTGCGCGTGCTGCGCGCGGGCATGCAGCCCCTTTCGTCCGCGCCCGCCGGGCGCTAGGGGGCGACCCCATGCAGCGTCTCGACGGAGGGGCGGCGATCCCGGCGGTAATGCGCGGGGGGATCGTCGCGCTCGGCAATTTCGACGGCTTCCATGCCGGCCACCAGGCGGTGGTCGCCCGCATGGTGGCGCGCGCGCGGGCGGAGGGACGGCCGGCGATCGTCGCGACGTTCGACCCGCATCCACGGCGCTATTTCCAGCCGCATCTGCCGCCGTTCCGGCTGACCAGCCTCGACCAGCGCGAGCGGCTGTTCGCGGCCGCCGGGGCCGATGCGATGCTGGTGTTCGGTTTCGATGCGGCGCTGGCCGGGCTGTCGGCGGAGGCGTTCGCGGCCGAACGGCTGGCGGCGATGGTCGGGGCGGCGGGGGTGGTCACGGGCACCGACTTTACCTTCGGCAAGGGCCGCAGCGGGGACGTCGGGGTGCTCAGGTCGCTGGGTGCGCATTATGGCTTCGTCGCCGAGACGGTTGCGCCGGTCGGGGACGGACAGGCGGTGGTGTCGTCGTCGCGCATCCGCGATGCGCTGCGTGAGGGACGCCCGCGCGAGGCGGCGGCGATGCTGACCCGGCCGTTCGCGGTCGAGGGGGTGGTCGAAGCGGGCGCGCAACTGGGGCGGCAACTTGGCTATCCGACGGCGAACCTGTCGATGGGCAAGTATCTGCGGCCGGCCTATGGCATTTACGCGGTGACCGGGCGGCTGGGCGATGGGCGGGTGCTGAAGGGCGCGGCGAATCTGGGCATCCGGCCGACGATCGCGGGCGAGCCGATCGAGTTGCTCGAGCCGTATTTCTTTGATTTCTCGGGCGATCTCTACGGGCAGGTGATCGAGGTCGCGTTGATCGACTATCTGCGGCCGGAGGCGAAGTTCGAGTCGCTCGATGCGCTCAAGATACAGATGGCGCTGGATTGCGAGCGCGCGCGGGCGGTGCTGGAGTAGCTTCGGAAGTTGGCGAAGGTGACACGGTTCGCGGATTTGCACGGGCCGTTCGCTTAAGTCTTTCCAATCGCTTGGAGGGTTGGTCCGTCACTTTCGGGCGCGGAAGTTGGCGCCGGTGGCGCTTAGAAGAAGAAATTGGATTCGCGCGAAGGCGCTAAGGACGCAAAGGGGTTGCGTTCCGGGCGGGCCCGGCGGCTCGGATGATCGTTCGTTGTTCGGGCGGGCGGCAGGGTCTCCCGGTCGCGGGACACCTGCCCCGGACGCGACCCCTTCGCGTCCTCTGCGCCTTTGCGCGAACATTTCTGTCCGATGTGGCAGCGATATCGACAATGCAAAGAACGCCGCCATCCTGACCGGTCGCCCGCATGTAGGAAAGCGCTGCGGTCGCCGCGATATCACCCGCTGGCGTAGCGGCGCGGCATCGGCTAATCGCGAGCGCTCCTATGACCGATACGCCCGACACCACGCGCGACTGGCGCGACACCGTCTTCCTGCCGAAGACCGACTTCCCGATGAAGGCGGGCCTTGCCGCCAAGGAACCGGCGATCCTCGATCGCTGGGCGCGGATCGGGTTGTACGAGCGGCTGCGCGCCGAACGGCAGGGCCGCGAACGCTTCCTGCTGCATGACGGCCCGCCCTACGCCAATGGCGACATTCATATGGGCCATGCGATGAACAAGGTGCTCAAGGACATCGTCGTCCGCACCCAGTCGCTGATGGGCAAGGACGCGCCGTACATCCCAGGCTGGGACTGTCACGGCCTGCCGATCGAATGGAAGATCGAGGAAGCGTATCGCGCCAAGAAGCGCAACAAGGACGAAGTGCCCCCGGCCGAGTTCCGCGCCGAATGCCGCGCCTATGCCGCGAAATGGGTCGATGTGCAGAAGGGCCAGTTCCAGCGGCTGGGCATCATGGGCGATTGGGAAGACCCCTATCTGACCATGAAGTTCGACGCCGAGGCGACCATCGCCGAGGAATTGCTGAAGTTCGCCATGTCGGGTCAGCTCTATCGCGGGGCCAAGCCGGTGATGTGGTCGCCGGTCGAAAAGACCGCGCTGGCCGAGGCCGAGGTCGAATATGAGGATGTCGTTTCCACTCAAATTGACGTGGCATTCGAGATCGTCGATGCGCCGAACGCGCCGGAACTGGTCGGTGCCCATGCGGTGATCTGGACGACGACGCCGTGGACGATTCCGGTGAACCAGGCTTTGGCTTATGGGCCGGAAATCACCTACCAGCTTTTCAAAGCAAATGACGGCAGGCGGTACGTAGTCGCTTTCGATCTGATCGACAGCTTCAAGGCGCGGACCGGCTTACAACTTCAGAAGCTTGACGGTGAAGCAGATACAGCGTCCGAGATCGAAGGATTGGCGCAGTTCGTTGAAGCGCAACTTATCGGTACAAAACTAGCCGGCGCAACCGCCCGCCACCCGATGCATGCGCGCGGCGGGTTCTTTGCCAAGCCGCGTCCGCTGCTGCCGGGCGATTTTGTCACGACCGACGCCGGTACCGGTCTCGTCCATATGGCGCCCGATCACGGCGAGGACGATTTCGAGCTGTGCAAGGCGCATGGCATCGAACCGGTGTTCGCGGTGCAGGGCGATGGGCGGTATCGCGACGACTGGGCGTGGCTGGGCGGCGAAGGCAGCGTCATCAACCCGAAGTTCGTTGCCGCCGGGCGTGGCGGCAAGCTGGAGGAAGGGCCGATCTGTCGCGACCTGCGCGAGGCGGGCGCGTTGCTGGCGGCGTCGGACGATTTCGCGCACAGCTATCCGCATAGCTGGCGGTCGAAGGCGAAGGTGATTTTCCGCGCGACGCCGCAGTGGTTCATTCCGATGGACCGGCCGACCAAGCCCTCTCCCCTTGAGGGGAGAGGGTTGGGAGAGGGGGTTGCGGATCCGCTGCTTTCGATCACAAACCTCGACGCACTGCCCCTCTCCCCGGCCAGTTCCGGGTCAACAGCGCCCCGCGCTGTTGAGGTTGTGCCGGGGGCACAACCGACCCGGAACTCCCCTGAAGGGGAGAGGGAGAGTAATGGCGCTACGCTTCGCGAAATCGCGATGGACGCGATCGAACGGACGCGGTTCGTGCCGGAGAAGGGACGCAACCGGATCGGGGCGATGGTGTCGGGGCGGCCGGACTGGGTCATCAGCCGGCAGCGGGCGTGGGGTGTGCCGATCGCGCTGTACGTGCACCGGGCGACCGGCGATTATCTGCGCGACGATGCGGTCAATGCGCGCATTCTGGCCGCCTTCCGTGAGGGCGGCGCCGATGCGTGGTATGCCGCCGATCATCAGGCGCTGCTCGGGCCGGACTATGCGCTGGCCGACTATGAGGTCGTGACCGACATTCTCGACGTGTGGTTCGATTCGGGCTGCACCCATGTCTTCACCATCGAGAAGCGGTTCGGCGAGGGCACGCGCGCCGACCTGTATCTCGAAGGGTCGGACCAACATCGCGGCTGGTTCCAGTCGTCGTTGCTGGAGAGTTCGGGCACGCGGGGACAGGCGCCGTACAAGGCGGTGCTGACCCACGGCTTCGCGCTCGACGGCAATGGCCGCAAGATGTCGAAATCGCTCGGCAATGTCGTCGATCCGTTGAAGGTGATCGGCGAATCGGGCGCGGATATCCTGCGGCTGTGGGTCGCGCAGACCGATTATTTCGAGGATGTTCGGATCGGCAAGGAAGTGCTGGCCGGCACCGGCGATACCTATCGCAAGCTGCGCAACACCTTCCGGTACATGCTGGGCGCGCTGGACGGGTTCGGCGAGGAGGAGCGGGTTGCGGTCGGGGAGATGCCGGGGCTGGAACGCTATGTCCTGCATCTGCTGGGGCAGCTCGACACCGAGTTGCGCAGCGCGGCAGAAGCGTTCGAATTCAACCGCTATGCCCGCGCGCTGACCGATTTCGCGAACGAGGATCTGTCGGCCTTCTTCTTCGATATCCGCAAGGACTCGCTCTATTGCGATGCCGAGGGCGACGTCCGGCGGCGGGCGTATCGCACCGTGCTCGACGTGCTGTTCCACGCACTGGTCCGCTATGCCGCGCCGATCCTTGCGTTCACCGCTGAGGAAGTGTGGCAGGCGCGTTTCCCGAGCGAGCACGGGTCGGTGCACCTGCTCGAATGGCCTGAATTGCCGCATCTGCCCGCCGACCAGCCGCTCGGCACCGAATGGGCCGATGTGCGCCGGCTGCGCCAGCAGGTGACCGAGGCGATTGAGCCGCTGCGCCGGGCGAAGACGGTGCGCTCCAGCCTTGAGGCCGAAGTGACGGTCCCGGTGCTGCCGCTGCCCGCCGATGAACTGGCCGAGCTGTTCATCGTGGCGAAAGTCGCGCAGGGCGATGGCGAGATCGCGGTGACCCGGACCGAGGAAGCCAAGTGCGGTCGCTGCTGGCGGCATTTGCCCGACGTGGCGGCGGACGGCGATCTGTGCGGGCGATGCGCGAAGGTGGTGGCGTGATGCGAAAGATGGCGATCGGGATCGCGCTGCTCGTCTTCGCAGTCGACCAGCTGGTGAAATACTGGGTCACCGGGCCGATGGGTATCGACTATCCCGGCGCCGAGCTGAACGTGCTGCCGATCTTCACGCTGCGCTTCGTGCAGAATTTCGGCGTGTCGCTGGGGCTGTTGCAGGCGGGGAGCGAGACCGCGCGCTGGGCGCTGGTGGCGATGACCGCGCTGATCGCGACCGGGGTGGCGGTATGGATCCGACGCGAGACGCAGAAGCCCGAGCTGATCGGGCTGGGGCTCGTGCTGGGTGGGGCGCTGGGCAATATCGTCGACCGGGTGCGCTTCGGCTATGTCGTCGATTATGCCGACCTGCATGTTTTCGGCTACAGCCTGTTTCTGGTATTCAACATCGCCGATGCGGCGATTTCGATCGGCGTCGTGATCCTGCTCGTCCGGGCATTGTTCACGCCCAAGCCGAAGACCGACGTTCCTGTGGAGAAGGCCAATGCGTAACTTCATCATTCTCGGCAGCCTGGGCCTGATCCTTGCCGGGTGTCAGGGCAATGCCCTCAACCGGTCGCGCCCCGACGAATTCGCGGTCGCGCGGCAGGCGCCGCTGGTGATCCCGCCCGATTATTCGCTGGTGCCGCCGCAGCCGGGCGCGGCGCGTCCGCAGGATACCGCCGCGTCGACTCAGGCAATGCAGGCGCTGTTCGGCGGTCCGGCCCCGCGCAGCGCGACCGAACGGCTGACGCTGGAACAGGCGGGCAATGCCGATGCCGATACCGGTATCCGTTCGGGCGTGGCCGATCCGGGGACCAACGTCGTCGACAAGGGCGCGACGACGCGCGACATTATCGCCGCGCCGGCGGGCGATGGGCAGACGGCGCGGACGACCACGCCGTAAGGGTTTGCGGTTCGAGTACGGGAAAGGCCGGTCGCCCGAGGTGGGTGGCCGGCCTTTTCTGTTTGTTTCGCGCTCTACCCCTTTCCCGTTCGCTTCGAGCGTAGGTTCGAGCTTGTCGAGAACCACGATCGAGAAGGGGGTGCCTCGAACGACCCCCCTCGACAGACGCTTCTCGACAAGCTCGAAGCTGCTCGAACCGAACGGGTTTGGTTTGGGGTAACGTTTTTCCCGTTCGTCCTGAGTAGCCATTGAGCTTGTCGAAATGGCGTATCGAAGGACCGTCTGTGGCGGGTGCTTTGATACGGGTCTTCGACTGCGCTCAGCCCCTACTCAGCACGAACGGGGTTGTTACGTTTCTTCGTCCTCAGAACGCCGCGGTCAGCGATACCACCACCGTGCTCGCCGCGATCGGGCTGCCGTTGGTGGTCTTGCTGAAGTTCGGCTCGATATAGGCCGATTCGGCGCGCGAGATGTCGGTGTCGACATAGGCGACGCCCAGCGTCAGATTCTTGTAGGTATAGTCGGCGCCGATCAGCCAGTCCCAATATTTGCCGGTGGGGGCAAGGCTGGTGCCGTTGGGGCCGAGGCCGGGATTGCCGTCCGAATAGCCGATATGCGCCTTCAACGTGACCGGCGTTTCGGGGATGCCGGCGGCGGCGTCGCCCGAGAGATACAGGTTCTTCTGGCGGCTGCCGTCGCCCGCGACCGGCGGCGTCGCCGATGCGGTGAAATAGCCGAGCGAGGTCTGCTTGGGCGCGTAGAACACGCCGGCGGTCAGCGTCGCCGGACCGGCGGTGCCCGACAGCTTGCCATAGAATTCGACGACGTCGGTTTCGTCGGCACCGCCCGGATAGGTGTACCAGGTGACGCCGGCATCGACGGTCGCGGTGCCGAAGGTCTTCTTGTAGCCCGCGATCAGGTCGAGTTCGAGATTCGCGCCGCCGAACGTGCCCCAGCCGGCGAGGTTCGAACCCCAGGTGCCGATATAGACGCCGCTTTCATGGGCGATGGTGATGCCGCCCTGTACCGCGACGTTCTTGTCGCTCTGCGACACGCCGCGGAAACGATAATCGGAGGCGACCGACGCGCTGCCGCTGATCGTGATCGGTTCGGGCGGTGCGGTTTCCTCCTGCGCAAAGGCAGGCATCGCGGTGGTGGCGGCCAGGACGACGGCCGGAAGGAAGGTCGAGAATCGCATCGTAAACCCTTTCTAGGTTCCGTGGTGATTCTCCTGCGTTCGAACGTCGCCGCGATTCGGTGGACCTTTTCGGCCCGTGCGGTCTGACGCCCTGCGACCGAATATGTCCCAGCGTGCCGCGCCGCACAACGGAAATTGCTTATGAGACACATGGTGACCCGCCGCTGTTGCGCGATCGCAACAGCGGCGGGTCCGAACGGGCTTATGCGCGGATGGCGAGGATCGCGTCGATCTCGACGACGGCGCCGAGCGGCAGGACGGGCACGCCGACCGCGCTACGGGCATGGCGGCCGGCATCGCCGAACAGCTCGACCATCAGTTCCGATGCGCCATTGGCGACCTTGGGCTGGTCGGTGAAGCTGCCCGCCGAATTGACGAACACGCCGAGCTTCACGACGCGCTCGATCCGGTCGAGGCTGCCGAGCGCCTTTTCGGCCTGGGCGAGGATCATCAGTGCGCATTTCTGGGCGGCGCTGGTCGCATAGGCGAGGTCGCGGTCTTCGCCGGCGCGGCCGGTCATCAGATTGCCGTCCTCGAAGGGCAGCTGGCCCGACAGGTGGAGCAGCCCGCCGGCCTCGACCGCCGGGACATAGGCGGCGACCGGGGCGGCGGCGGCGGGGAGCGAAAGGCCGCGTTCGGCCAGCTTTGCGGGGATGTCATATGCCATGGTTGCGTTCCTTTCCGTTGATCGGGGACGAGGTCAAGCCTGTGGCCCACGCCCTTCGGCGAAGCGGGCCTCGATCCAGCCCTGCGCCTCGACCCAGTCGTCGATGCGGGCATGGGCGGCGGGCGCCGGGGCGACATGGACGGCGAGATCGGGTTCGGACACCATGTGCAGGCGGAACACCTGCGGCGCGGTGTCGGCGACCGACTGGTGATGGACGGCGAGGTCGTCGACGAAAACGGTGACGCTGGGGTCATATTCGGCGACCAGCCGGGCGACCGGCGGCCCCTTGCCCCCCTGATTGCATTCGACGCGGTGGACGATGCCGTGCGTCGCGAGCTGATCGATGCGATGGGTGCGGCAATGATCCTGCAGGTTGGTTAGGACGACGATATCGGCCTGTTCGGCAAGCGCGGCCAAGGCTTCGCGCGCATGGGGGACCAGCGTCTGTCGCGCCATTTCGGCGGGGAAGAAGCCGTCGAGCAGGCCCCACATTTCGAGCGGTTCGAGCGTCGTGCCGTCCGCACGCGTCATCGATTCGGCGAAGCCGCCACCGTGCAGACGGAAGTCGATCGCATGAGCGTCCTTCAGCCAGCTACCGAAATGGCGGACCATGTGCAGCAGGACTTCGTCGCAATCGGTGATGAGCAAGGGTTTCATGCATTCTCCAGTTCGGCGCGGGCACGCACCAACGCCGGGGGCGGCACGTCCAGCGCATCGGCACAGGCGATCAGATCGGGTTCGTAGGATTCGAGATGGGCGAGCACCTGTACCAGAAATGCCGGCTGTCCGGCACGCAGGCGCAGGTCGGCCGGGTCGACACCGGTCAGCGAAAGGAAGCGCGACGCGCGGCCTTCATCGCTGACGATCCAAGCAAGTGCTTGTAAAGCAAGTGTCGCTGCGTCAATATTTGTCTCACGCTGCCGCATCGCCTACACCGTCCCCACGATCATCAAAGGATGCAACGCGCGTGGCAAAAAGGGTACTCGTTGTCGAGGACAACGAACTGAACCTGAAGCTGTTCTGCGACCTGCTGCGTGCGCATGGCTATGATACCGAACCGGTCCGCGATGGGCGCGAGGCGGTGACGAAGGCGCGCGGTTTCCTGCCCGACCTGATCATCACCGATATCCAGCTGCCGCATATGACCGGGCTGGAGCTCATCACCATGCTGAAGGGCGATACGCGGCTGCGCACGATCCCGATCATGGCGGTCACCGCCTATTCGGGGCGCGACGACGAGGACCGGGTGCGCGCGGCGGGAGCCAACGCCTATGTGACCAAGCCGATTTCGGTGGTGCGGTTCATCGGCGAGGTCCGCGGATTGTTGCCGCTGGAGGGGGAGGCCTGACGCCTTCCGCCACGTCCCCGGCCCCGGTTCGCTTCGAGCTTGTCGGGAACCGAAGTCGAGAAGGGGGTGCCTCGAACAACGGCGTTCTCGACAGGCTCGAAGCTGCTCGAACCGAACGGATTGGGAACCGAGACGGGACTGGAGCGTGATGAAATGAGCCCAACCCGTTCGTCCGAGTAGCCATTGAGCTTATCGAAATGGCGTGTCTAAGGACCTTCTGGGGCAGGTGCTTCGATACGGGTCTTCGACTTCGCTCAGCCCCTACTCAGCACGAACGATTCTACCTGTTGCCATCATGATCCAGTTGGAGCGTTATTGCAGTTCGACGCGGGCGACCAGCATCGTCAGCAGCGCCGACAGCGCGGCGACGACCCACAAGGCCGCCAGCCCCAGCCAGTTCCAGCCGATCGCACCGATCGTCACCCCGGCGACGAAGCCGAGCCACAACAGCGCGTCGCGGCGCAGGCCGGGGGCGGAGCGGTCGCCGAGCAGGCGACGGGCGAGGCGCTGGCCGATGCGGACCAGCGTACCGGTCATATAGGTCAGGCCGATCCTTACCTCGCCATCGGGGGCGACGACGCCGTTCTGCGCGCCCATCGCGCCGGCCAGCATCAGCATGGCAAGCGTCAGCGGTGCGAAGGCGGCCATCGCCGCGCCGATCGCGAGCATCAGCGTGACGAGGCCCATCACCGCCTCCGCCCGTCGTCCCTGTCCCAGCCGCTCGGCCGCCGCGGCGCCGGCGATGGTGCCGAGCATCGCCCCGGCGACGAAGGACAGGACCAGCGCGGCGGCGGTCGCGGCGGTATAGTCCCAGCCATGGGCGAGGCCGACGCCGAAACGCGTCGAATTGCCGCTCATGAACGAGGCGAAGAAACCACCGAGCCCGCTGAACGCCAGCGCGTCGACGATACCGGCCAGCGCGGCCAGCAGGACGGTGGTGAGCGTGGCGGCGGAGGACAGGCGTCGCATGGCGTTCCTTTGCCCGATCGGGCGGTGGTGCGGCAAGCTATCGCTCGCCACATATCCTGCGGTACGTTAGCGAGACGCCATGGTTCCTTCTCCGCAGGCGCTGGGGCAGATGCTCGGCGCGCTCGACATGATCGGTATCGCGGTGTTCGCAGGCTCGGGTGCGCTAGCGGCGACGCGGGCGGCACAGACCTTCGTCACCGCCGCGTTCTTCGCGCTCATCACCGGGGTCGGCGGCGGGACGGTGCGCGACCTGCTGATCGGGGCGCCGGTGTTCTGGGTCCATGGATCGCCGGTCGCGGCGATCTGTGTCGGCATGGCGTTGCTGGTCTGGTTCACGCCCGAACGCTGGTGGCATGACAAGGCGCTCGACTGGCTCGATGCGGCAGGGCTGGCGGCGTACGGCGTGTTCGGCGCGGCCAAGGCGCTGAGCCATGGCGTGCCACCGCTTCAGGCGGCGCTGATGGGGGTGCTGACCGCGTGCGTCGGTGGCATTCTCCGCGACGTGCTGGCCGGCGTGCCGTCGATCCTGATGCGACCCGAATTATATGTGACGGCGGCGGCGCTGGCGGCGGGGCTGCATGTGGTGCTCGTCGCGCTGGGGCTGCCACCATTCTTGGCCGCGCTGCCGGCGGCGACAGCCGGGTTCGCGCTGCGCGGGGCGGCAATCCGGTTCCGCATCGCACTCCCGGCCTATCGGGGGAAGCGATAGGATTTTGCGGCCGTGGAGCGCCGTTCGTCCAACTCCCCCCGCCCGGCTCAGCCCAGCTTGTCGACCTTGTCCTGCAACCGCGCCAGTTCGGCGCGCAGTGCGGCCATTTCGTCGACCTTCGCAGCCGGCGCCTCGGTCGAGGTCGCGGGGGTCGGGGTCGGCGTACCGGCCGCGCCCGGCTGGAACGCATGCGCCGCCGCCTCGAACATTGCGAGGTTGCGCTTGGCGATCTCGGCAAAGGGCGAATGGGCGAAGGCGCCCTCGACCGCGGTCTTGAACTGTTCCTGGTTGCGGCGGAAGCTGTCCATCGACGCCTCCAGATAACCCGGCACCATCGCCTGCATCGAATCGCCGTACAGCGTGATGAGCTGCCGCAGGAAGCTGACCGGCAACAGCGTCTGGCCCCGGCTCTCTTCCTCCATGATGATCTGCGTCAGCACATTGTGGGTGATGTCGTCGTCGGTCTTGGCGTCGACCACCTTGAAGTCGCGATGCTCGCGCGTCATCGCAGCCAGATGCTCGAGCGTGATGTAGGACGACGTCTCGGTATTATAGAGCCGACGATTGGCGTATTTCTTGATGATGACGGGGCTGCCGTCGGCCGCTGCCTTCTTCATGCGAAATCCTTGCGCGAAAGATATGCTCATGGCTACACCGGTTGATACCGCGCCGCAACACGGGCCACGGCCTTTACCGTTGTTTCTCTCGATGTTGCGCAGCGAAACCGCCGACGACCCCGCCCGGCGTGCCCGTGCGCTGGCCGGCTTGCGCGCCTATCAGGACGCGCCGCGCCTGCCGCGCGCGGCGATGCCCGAACCGGTCGCGCGCGACGGGCGGATCGTGCTGCACGATTATGGCGGGACCGGGCGACCGGTGGTGGTGATCCCGTCGCTCATCAATCCGCCCTTCGTCCTCGACCTGTCGCCCGACAATTCGCTGCTACGCTGGCTGGCGGGACAGGGGTTGCGGGTGCTGCTGGTCGACTGGGGGGCGCCGGGGCCGGCGGATCGATCGATGGACCTTGGCGATCATGCGCAGGCGGCGGCGCGGTTGTGTGCGACGCTCGACGCACCGCCGCTGCTGGTCGGATACTGCCTCGGCGGCACGATCGCGCTCGCGGCGGCAGGGTTCGTCGACACGGCCGGCATCGCGCTGATCGCGACGCCGTGGCATTTCGCCGGCTTCGGCGAGGCGACGCGTGCCGCCATCGCCGATCAATGGACGATGGCGCAGCCGACCGCCGAACAGATGGGGCTGGTCCCCATGGAGTTCCTGCAGGCGATGTTCTGGCAGCTCGATCCGGGGCGCACCGTCGACAAATATGTCGCCTTCGCCGATCTCGATCCCGCATCGGCGAAGGCACAGGCGTTCCTCGCACTGGAGGACTGGGCCAATGCCGGGGCACCGCTTCCCTATGCGGCGGGACGCGAATTGTTCGACGACCTGTTCGACGCAGACCTGCCGGGCGGCGGACGCTGGCGGGTAGCGGGCGACGTCGCCTCCGCCACGCATGCCGTGCCGATGGTCGAGTTCGTCGCCGAAAGTGACCGGATCGTCCCCGCCGCCAGCGCGATCGGCCTGGCCGACCGGCGCATCGTCCCCGCCGGCCATGTCGGCATGATCGTCGGCAGTCGCGGACGAAGCGTCCTGTGGGAACCGCTTGCGCGCTGGCTAAGCGACGCGCCCCACATTAGATAGCCTGCGAAGCTTTAGGAGAAGGATTGCCCATGACCGACGCCGTCATCGTTGCCGCCAAGCGTACCCCCGTCGGAAGCTTTCTCGGCGCCTTTGCCGCGGTGCCCGCGCACGAATTGGGCCGGCAGGCGATCGCCGCCGCGCTGACCCAAGCCGGCGTCGCGCCGGAGGACGTGTCGGAAGTGATCCTCGGCCAGGTGCTGACCGCCGGACAAGGCCAGAACCCGGCGCGGCAGGCATCGATGGCGGCGGGCGTGCCGAAGGAAGTGCCGGCATGGGGGCTGAATCAGGTCTGCGGATCAGGGCTACGCGCGGTCGCGCTGGCGGCGCAGGCGATCCAGACCGGCGACGCGACGATCGTGGTCGCGGGCGGTCAGGAAAGCATGTCGCTGTCGGCGCATGCCGTACAGATGCGCGCCGGCACCAAGATGGGTGACGGCACGATGGTCGACACGATGATCAAGGACGGGCTGACCGACGTCTTCAACGGCTATCACATGGGCATCACTGCCGAAAACCTCGCCGAGCAATATCAGGTGACCCGCGCCGAGCAGGACGAATTCGCCGTCCGCTCGCAGAACCGCGCCGAGGCCGCGCGCGGCGAGGGCCGCTTCGCCGACGAGATCGCGCCGGTGACGATCAAGGGCCGCAAGGGCGACACCGTCGTCGATCAGGACGAATATATCCGTGCCGGCGCGACCATCGACGGCGTGTCGGGCCTGCGCCCGGCGTTCAAGAAGGACGGATCGGTGACCGCCGCCAATGCATCGGGCCTGAACGACGGTGCCGCCGCGCTGGTCGTGATGTCGGCCGACGAAGCCGCCAAACGCGGCCTCGAACCGCTCGCCACGATCAAGAGCTGGGCGACCGCCGGCGTCGATCCGTCGGTGATGGGCATCGGCCCCGTCCCCGCCTCGCGCCGCGCGCTCGAAAAGGCCGGCTGGAGCGTCGACGATCTTGACCTGGTCGAAGCCAACGAAGCCTTTGCCGCACAGGCACTCGCGGTCGGCAAGGACATGGGCTGGAGCGCCGACAAGGTGAATGTGAACGGCGGCGCGATCGCGATCGGCCACCCGATCGGTGCATCGGGCGCGCGCGTGCTGACCACGCTGCTCTACGAAATGAAGCGCCGCGACGCGAAGAAGGGACTGGCGACTCTGTGCATCGGCGGCGGCATGGGTATCGCGATGTGCGTCGAGCGGTAACCAACCCATTGTAACGAAGTGTTGCCGTGTAGCATTATTATAATTCTAAGGCGTATCCTTTGTATATGCTGCGAGTGCTGCACGGCACGTTGGTGTGTTGATCGGATTTCTGTAACAATTTGTTGCCTCGTTGTACGGAAGTCCGGGTACGGCTTGCCAAGGCCGAGATTATTGATTTTCCTGCTGCAAACGCCGGGTATTTCCCGCGTTCAAAACGGGGCAATCAATGAAAACACACCGTCTTCTCGGTGCAACGGCGCTTGCCGGCATCGCGCTGCTACCGCAATTCGCCTTCGCGCAGACTACCGACACCACGACATCGCCGCGTCCCGCCGATTGCATCGCCGGCGATCCACGCGTCGAATGTCAGTCGGTCGACGATGCCGAGGACCCGACGCAGGTCATCACCGTCACGGGATCGCGCATCGCGCGGCCGAACCTCGATACCGCCGTTCCGGTCACGACGCTTACCGCGCAGCAATTCGAAAATGTCGGTCAGGTATCGGTCGGTGAAACCCTGAACCGCCTGCCCGCCCTGCGTTCGACCTTTAACCAAGCGAACTCGACCGCAAGCATCGGCACTGCTGGCATCAACGCGCTCGATCTGCGCGGACTCGGCCCCGCGCGGACCCTGGTTCTGGTCAATGGCCGTCGCCACGTATCGGGCAACCCCGGCACCTTCAGCGTCGATACCAATACCATTCCGAACGCCCTGCTCGAACGCGTCGAGACCGTCACCGGCGGCAATTCGGGCGTGTACGGGTCGGACGCTGTATCGGGCGTCGTCAACTTCGTACTGAAGCGCGATTACGAGGGCTTCGACGCCCGTGTTCAGGGTGGCGCGTCTAGCCGTGGCGACCGCGGATCCTATCTGGTGACCGGCCTGTGGGGCAAGAATTTCGCTGAAGGCCGCGGCAACATCGCGATCTCGGCAGAATATGCCTATTCCGACCAGGTGCTGTTCAGCGACCGGGATGAGCAGACCGGCGCTTTCTCGGGCGTGCCGGGATTCTACCAGACGCAGCGCACCACGTTCGTCAACCCGGACGGCACTGCACGCAACGAACCGCCGGCAGGGGACGGTATCCCCGACACGACCTTCTTCCGCAACCCGGGATCGAAGTTCGGCATCATCTCGCTGGGCGGCACCGTCATCACCGCCTGCCCGGTCGCGACAGCGACCAACGGCGCGCGCCGTGCTGCGGTCTGCACTGGACAACTGTCCCCTACCAACGGACGCATCAACAGCAACTATATCTTCCTGCCCGACGGCACGCTGGTCCGCGATACGCCGACCATCGACCTTCGCCCGACTGGCGGCGGCGTCCTCGGTGGCCGCACCGCGAGCGGCGTCGAAGGCGCGATGCTCCTGCCGGGGCTGGATCGCATCAACGTCAATCTGCTGTCGCATTTTGAGGTGTCGAGCGCGTTCGAACCTTATATCGAAGCGAAGTACGTCAAAGTCACCGCCAACCAGACCTCGACCCAGCCGACCTTTGTCAATGGTCGCCTCACGCCAACCTTTTATCTAGATAATCCGTATTTGACTGAACAGGCACGTTCGACGATCCGCGTGCTCAACGGACTAGCCGCGACCGACAATAGCAGCGCGTTCACCTTCTTCCGCTTCAACAACGACATCGGCACCCGCGCCGAACAGCATGAACGCCAGACCTATCGCGCGGTCGTCGGTGCGCGAGGCGTGCTGCTCGACACCGGCAACTGGAATTACGACGCATTCGTCAATTACGGCCGGACCGAAACCTATTACGAAACCGGTGGCAACGTCGACATCCGCAAGTTCAACAACGCCGCTAATGCCGTACGCGACCCGGTATCGGGCCAGATCGTGTGTCGTATCAACGCCGATGCCAGCGCGGCAAACGATGATGCAAGCTGCCGACCGCTGAACCTGTTCGGCGAAGGTGCCCCGCTGACCACGCCCGACGGCATCGCCTATTCGCTCTACACCTCGTCGCGCAAGCAATGGGCCGAACAACTCAACGCCGTCTATTCGGTGTCGGGCGACACATCGGGATTCTTGCGCCTGCCCGGCGGTCCGATCGGCATCGCCTTCGGCGTCGAATATCGCCGCGAGGATTATTTCTCGGCCTATGACGATTTCACCAAGGGCGAATATGCACCGGGCCAGTCGAATACCTTCCTGAATTCGATCCAGGATTCGAACCCCGATGCGGTGAGCGTCACGGAAGCATTCGGCGAAATCCGCGTGCCGATCCTGGCGGACCTTCCCTTCGTCCAGGAATTGTCGGTCGAGGCATCGGGACGCGCATCCAAGTATAATTTCCTCCAGGACGCGGTCTATGCCTACACCGTCGCCGGCATCTATTCGCCGGTACGCGGTCTGCGATTCCGGGCCAGCTATGCACAGGCGACGCGTGCGCCGAACTTGGCCGAACTCTATGCCGGAACCAGCCAGACCTTCGCCAACAGCTTCACCGATCCGTGCAGCCAAACGGTCATCAACCAGGACCCGAACCGGGCGCGCAACTGCGCGGCGGCGGGCATCCCGACCACTATCACCCTGCCCGACGGGCAAGTCGTTCCGTGGACCAATGCCCCTACCTCCGGTATCCTCGGCACCAACGGCGGCAATGCCGCGCTCGAACCCGAAGTCAGCCGCAGCTTCGTGCTGGGCGGCGTGTTCGCGCCGCGCTTCCTGCCCGGCTTCTCGGTGACGGTCGATTACTATAATATCGAGATCAAGCAGGCGATCGACACGATCACCCCGCAGGCGCTGGTCAATCGTTGCTATGACGATCCGGGCGGCATCAACAATCCGTTCTGCGCGCAGGTCATTCGCCGCCGGTCGAGCGATCCGATCGCGGACTTTACCTTTGCGGGACAGCAGGGCCGCCGCTTCGCCGGCTTCCCCGACTTCAACATCGGCCTGCAGGGCAACGGCTTCACCAACGGGCCATTCAACTATGCGAAGTTGACCACGTCGGGCATCGATGCCGAAGTCGCCTATCGTCACAGCTTCACCGATGACATCCGCCTGAACCTGTCGGCGAATGTCAGCTGGCTGGAAACGCGGCGGCAATATACGTTCCTGACCGATCCCGACCGCTATACGCGCCGGAACAATGTACTGGGCGATCCCGAATGGCGCGGCCTGTTCTCGGCCAATTTCTTTGCCGGGCCGTTCGATATCGCGCTGACCACCCAGTATATCGGTCGCCAGACGCTGGGGTCGTGGAACCTGCAGAATTACGAACAGGATCGGCCGCCGACCAACGCCGACGCCTTTCCGATCATCTATTTGCCGGAAGTGTTCATTCACGACATTCAGTTCGGCATTCGCGCCAACAAGAATTTCCGCATTTACGTCGGCGTCGACAATGTGAACGACCAATTGCCGCCCTATGGCCTGACCGGCACCGGGTCGGACAGCGGGATCTTCCCGGTGACCGGGCGGTATTTCTATGCCGGTGCGCGCGTCAATTTCTAATCGATAGCGCCAAGGAAGGAAGGGGGCGTCCGAAAGGGCGCCCCCTTTTCTCGACTGGACGCGGCCTATCGGTTGCGCGAAAGCGGCGCAAACCGATGGGGTAGCGCGATGACCGCCGAACACAGCACCGCCGACACGATCGCCCGCTATGGCGCCGACGCCCTGATGGCAGCGCAGCGACTCGCGACAACCCCGACCGCCAGCAAAGCCGCCGCCCTCCGCCTCGCCGCCGCCGCGATCCGCGAAGACGCCACCCTCATCCTCGCCGCCAACGCACGCGATATCGCCGCGGCGCAGGCGAGCGGCCTGTCGGGTGCGATGCTCGACCGGCTGCGGCTCGACCCGGCCCGGCTGGAGGCGATGGCGGCGGGGGTCGAGGCGGTGGCGGGACTGGCCGATCCGGTCGGGGAGATCATCGATCGGCGCGAACGGCCGAACGGGCTCGTGCTGACCCGGGTCCGCGTGCCGATCGGCGTGATCGGGATCATCTACGAGAGCCGGCCGAACGTTACCGCCGATGCTGGGGCGCTGGCGGTGATGGCCGGGAACGCGGCGATCCTGCGCGGCGGGAGCGAGGCGATCCACAGCAATCGCGCGATCCACGCGGCGATGGTGCGTGGGCTGGTCGCGGGCGGACTGCCCGAAGCGGCGGTGCAACTGATCCAGACGACCGATCGTGCCGCGGTCGGCGCGATGCTGGCGGCCGAAGGGCTGATCGACCTGATCGTGCCGCGCGGGGGAAAGAGCCTGGTCGCGCGGGTCCAGGCCGAGGCGCGCGTGCCGGTGCTCGCGCATCTCGACGGGCTGAACCACAGCTATGTCGACCGTGCCGCCGATCCGGCGATGGCGCGGGAGATCGTCGTCAATGCCAAGCTGCGGCGGACCGGCGTCTGCGGCGCGACGGAGACGCTGCTGATCGACCGCGCCTACGCCGATCCGCTGCCGATCCTGACCGGTCTCCTCGATGCCGGCTGCGAATTGCGCGGCGATGCCGAGGTGCGGGCGCTGCATCCCGCTATCCTCGAAGCGAATGACGACGACTGGGACACCGAATATCTCGACGCGATCCTGTCGGTGAAGCTGGTCGACGGGGTCGACGACGCGATCGCGCATATCGCCGCGCACGGATCGCATCATACCGATGCGATCGTCACGTCCGACGAAGCGACCGCCGAGCATTTCCTCGCGCGTGTCGATTCGGCGATCGTGATGTGGAACGCATCGACCCAGTTCGCCGATGGCGGCGAATTCGGGCTGGGTGCGGAGATCGGCATCGCCACCGGCCGACTGCATGCGCGCGGCCCGGTCGCTCTGGAGGGGCTGACGACGTACAAGTGGATCGTGCGCGGGACCGGTCAGACCCGGCCTTGATGGCGGGGGTCGTGCGGCATAGGTTGGGCGGATGGAGATGCGACCGATCACCACTGCCATCGATGCCGCGACCGATGATGCGATCAGTCGGCTGGCTGCCGCAAGGGGCATCACGCGGGACGAGTTCGCCGCCGATGCGTTGCGTCGCGTGGCGCATGAGGACGAGGAATTGCTGGCTTTCGCGCAAGTGGGAATCGATGCTGCCAACCGGGGCGAACTGATTCCGCACGAAGTCGTCATGGCGGAACTCGACGCGATGATCGAACGGCACCGGAGCCGGATCCGCTGATCGTTTGGACAAGACCCGCGCTTGAGGATCTTCGCCGGATCAACCAGTGGCTGCCGGATAACGCAGCACCGATCGTGGCATCTGAAATTCTGACTGCGGTGCGGCAGCGCTCCGCGATCCTCAACAGTTTTCCAAACGCCGGACGGCCGATCAGCGGAGGTAGCCGCGTGCTGCGGGTTCGCGGCGCGCCCTATCTGTTGATCTACCGCACCTTGCCCGATCAGGTCGAAATCCTGCGCATCCGCCATGATCGCGAGGACTGGGATAGATGAGCCGTATCGGCCTGCTCGGCGGATCGTTCAACCCGGCTCATCGCGGCCATCGCCGGGTGTCGCTTGCCGCCAAGCGCGCGCTGGCGCTGGACGAGGTGTGGTGGCTGGTGTCGCCGGGCAATCCGCTGAAGCCCGCCGCCGGCATGGCGCCGCTCAACGCCCGGCTAGCGTCGGCACGGCGGGTCGCGCGGCATGCACCGATCCGGCCGACCGCGATCGAACGGCGGCTGGGTACGCGCTACACGGTCGATACCTTGCGCAAACTGGTGCGGCTGTACCCGCAGCATCGCTTCATCTGGCTGATGGGGGCGGACAATCTCGCGGAGTTTCACCGCTGGCGCGACTGGCGCGGCATTGCCCGGACGGTGGCGATTGCGGTCGTCGCGCGTCCGGGCTATGATGGGCGCGCCCTCGCTAGTCCTGCGATGGGCTGGTTGCGGCGCCATGCGCGGCCCGCAGGCCAGGCGAGACGATGGACGGTGTGGAGTTTGCCGGCGCTGGTCCGTTTGCGCTTCCGCCCCGATCCAACTTCGGCGACCGCGATCCGCGCCGCCGATCCCGCCTGGCACCGTCGGGTAATTCCACCCGCGCGGTCCGGCGCACAGGCCCCTGAAAGCTGATACCCTTGCCGACCCCTACCGACCCGACCGATGCCATGAGCGAGACCGAAGCGCTGCACCGCATGGTGCTCGCCAGCCTCGACGACGACCAGGCGGTCGAGACGGTGTCGATCCCGCTCGCGGGCAAGTCGAGCATCGCCGATTATATGGTCATCGCCAGCGGCCGGTCGAGCCGGCAGGTGGCATCGATGGCGACCAAGCTGGCCGAACGGGTCAAGGCCGAGTTCGGCCGCCCGTCGCGAATCGAAGGGCTGCCGACCGCCGACTGGGTGCTGATCGACACCGGCGACGTGATCGTCCACCTGTTCCGCCCCGAAGTCCGCACCTTCTACAATCTGGAGCGGATGTGGGCGTTCGGCGATACGCTGAACCCGACCGCGCACGCATAAAGCCTGTCCGCCCGTGCTGCTGCATATCGTCGCGCGCGGGCGGATCGGGCGTGGTCCCGAAGCCGAACTGATCGACCGCTATCTGAAGCGGGTCGGCTGGCCAACGAAGATCACCGAACTGCCCGATAGCGGGGGCAAGATACCGCCGGTCGATCCGGGCACGCGCATCGTGATGCTGGACGAAAAGGGGCGCGACCTGCCGTCGATGGCGTTCGCGACCCAGCTCGGCCGCTGGCGCGACGATAGCGTGCGCGAAACACGCTTCCTGCTGGGCGCCGCCGATGGCTTCGACGATGCGCAGCGGGCACAGGCCGATCTGTTGCTCGCGTTCGGACGGGCGACATGGCCGCATTTGATGGCGCGGGCGATGCTGGCCGAACAATTGTGGCGCGCGACCAGCATCCTCGCCGGCCACCCCTATCACCGCGAGGGATGAGGCGCGCGCTTGCCCTGTTCGTCGCTCTGACCGCGCTGGCGGGTGCGGCGGCGTGGGCGCAGGACGATCCGGTGGCCGCGGGACGCGAACGGCTGGAAACCGCGCGCCGGGCAGCCGCGGCGGCCAGCGCGCGATCGCAATTGCTCGACCGGGCCGCGCGTGCCGCCGACGCCGGGGCCGAACGTAGCCGGGCCGCGCAGGCGGCGCTCGCCGCCCGCATCGTCGCGGCCGAAGCGGATCGCAAGGCAGCACAGGCGCGCGTCGCGCTGATCGGCGAATTGCTCGCCCGCCGCCGCGGCGAGCTGGCGACCCGGCAGGCCCCGGTGGCGCGACTGGTCGGGGCGTTGCAGTCGCTCGCCAGCCGCCCGGCGTGGCTGGCGGTCGCGCAGCCCGGATCGACCGACGATCTGGTCCATGTCCGCGCGGTGCTCGGCACCGTCGTCCCGGCGATGCAGCAGCGCACCGCCGCGGTCCGCACGGCCATTGCCAATGCGGCGCGATTGCGCGCGCAGGCCGGTGTCGCGCTGGCGGCACTGGCGGCCAGCAACGCGCGGTTGGAGAATGAGCGGCTGGCACTGGTGCAGGCAGAGGCGGCACAACGGTTGCGTTCGCGTGCGCTGGCGCGCGGTGCGCTGATCGAATCGGACCGGGCGATCGCGCTGGGCGAACAGGCGCGCGACATCGTCGACCGGCTGGAGGAACTGGGCGAGGCACGCGACACCCGCGCAGCCCTGACCGCCCTGCCCGGGCCGCTGCCCCGGCCCGATGCCGCAACCCCGGCGCTGCCGCCGCCTGCCTACCGCCTGCCGGTCAGCGGCAGCGTCGCGACCGGCTTCGGCGAAATCAGCGACAGCGGCGTGCGCGCGCGAGGGCTGACGCTGACCGTCGCACCGGGAGCCACCGTCGTCGCGCCCGCGCCGGGGCGAATCGCGTTCAGCAAGCGGTTCCGCGGCTATCGCCGGGTGGTAATCCTCGACCATGGCGGCGGCTGGACGACGACGGTTTCCGGTCTTGCCGCCAGCGTCGGACCGGTCGACGCGCGAGTGGCCGCCGGTACCCCGATCGGTCGCGCGCCGCAGGGGGAAGGGCCGCCCGTGACGATCGAGCTGCGCCGCCACGGTGTACCGGTCGATCTGGCGGCGATGCTGTAACGCGCGCAGTCGATGGCACGATAACCGTATATTATCCGATTTAGCCGAGACCGTACCGAGCGAACGAATCGGAGTAGGCCCGCGTGCAATCGGTCAACCGGATGGTATTGGCGGCAATCGCTGCGATCGCGCTGCTGGTGCTGGGATCCGCAGGCGCCAGGCTCTGGGCCAATGGCCGCCAGTCCGATGCGCGCGCCAGTATCAGCCAGGGAACGGCCCTGCTGCGCAACCACATGACCGCCGACATGATGCATGACGCGATCCGAGGCGACGTGCTGTCGATATTGCGGGCCAGCTCCGCCGGCGATCTGGACCTCGCTGCCAACCGCAAGGCGCTGGCCGATGATTCGGCGGCGCTGCGCAAGGCGCTGGCGGCCGATGCCGCCTATGCCGATGCCCCCGTCATCGCGGCGCGCGCCCGCCACATACAGCCATTGGTCGACGCCTATATCGCGACCGCCGAACGGATCGCCGATGCCACGGCCGCTAATCCGGCCCGCGCCACGGCGCTGCTGCCCGGCTTTCTCAAAGCCTTCGAAACGCTGGAGGGCGGGATGAGCACCCTGTCCGATGCGATCGAAGCGCATCTGGCCGAGGTCAGCGCCGAGGCGAACGCGATCGCCCGAACGGCCAACATGCTGCTCGTCTTCACCACCCTCGCGACCCTTGCCGTCATCCTTGCCATCGGCTTTGCCACCCGACGGTTCGTCGTGGCGCCGCTGCTGACACTGGTCGAAGCGCTAAAGCGGATGACCTCGGGCGACATGGCGGTCGCGATCCCGGCCGGGAGCCGCCGCGACGAACTGGGCCAGCTGGCCGGCGCGACCCAGGCACTGCGCGACCAGCTGGTCGCGGCCGAACGTTCCAAGGAGCAGCAAACGACGTTGATCGTCGACAGCTTCGGCGCGGCACTGACGCGGCTGGCGCAGGGCGATCTGGTCTCGCGCGTCGATGCCGACCTGACCGGGCCGTTCGCGCGGATCAAGGCCGACTTCAATTCCGCCGTCGCGGCGCTCCAATCGACGCTGGCGACCGTGACCGAAGCCGCCAGCAGCATCAACAACGGTGCCGAAGACATCCGCCAGGCGTCCGACGACCTGTCGCAGCGGACCGAACAACAGGCGGCGAGCCTCGAAGAGACCGCGGCGGCGATGGACGAGATCACCTCGACCGTGCGCGAAACCGCCGCCGGCGCGGCACAGGCCAACCGCATCGTCAGCGAGGCGCGCGCCGAGGCGGACCAGTCGGGCGAGATCGTCCGTCGCGCGGTGGAGGCGATGCACGGCATCGAACGCGCCTCCGCCGAGATCAGCGACATCATCAGCGTGATCGACGGCATCTCGTTCCAGACCAACCTGCTGGCGCTCAATGCCGGGGTGGAAGCGGCTCGAGCGGGCGATGCCGGCAAGGGCTTTGCCGTCGTCGCCAGCGAGGTCCGCGCGCTGGCACAGCGCTCCGCCGATGCCGCCAAGGACGTGAAGACCCGCATCACCGCATCGTCCAGCCAGATCGACACCGGCGTGCAGCTGGTGGTCGATACCGGCGATGCGCTCGCGCGGATCATCAGTCGTATCGGGCAGATCGACGAACAGGTCGCCAGCATCGCCGCCTCGGCCGAGCGGCAGGCGACGGGCCTGCACCAGATCAATACGGCGGTTTCGGAAATGGACGGCATGACGCAGCAAAATGCGGCGATGGTCGAGGAGGCGACCGCGGCGGTGCGCAGCCTCGCCTCCGATGCCGACGGCATGGCCCGACAGATCAGCAGCTTCCGCCTCGGCGATACCGGCCATCGCAGCGCGCCCGTCCGCGCCGTCCCGGTACCCGCCCCCCGTCCGACGAACGTCGTCCCGATGCGTCCGCACGTCGCCGGCAACACCGCGCTCGCGGTAGCGGAGGACGACTGGTCGGCATTCTAGTGCCGGATCGGACGTTCTGAACGGCCCTTATTCCCTCGCCCCTTGTAGCGGGGCGACAGAAGAATGGGGCGACGACAGGGTCGGGTACCGGTTCGATACCGGCGTCTGCGGTCGGTTTTGCCCGGTCGCGACCGGACGTCACGTCCGGTTCAGCGAGACAGCGCTTTGATCGCCGAACGATTTCCCGCTAGTGTGGCTTCCGTACCGCAGTCGAAAGCATCAAGCGTATATGCGTATGTCCCGTCCGTTCCTTCAGGCAACCGCGATCGTCGGTGCGCTCGCGCTGGTCCCCGTCGCCACCGGCGCGATGGCGCAGGCCGATGCGGGAAGTTTCCGCGAACTCGACAATTTCATGGACGTCTACAACCGGGTGAAAGCGTCCTATGTCGACAAGGTCGATGACAAGACGCTGATGGAAGGCGCGATGCGCGGCATGCTGGCGGCGCTCGACCCGCATTCGAGCTATCTCGACGCCAAGGATTTTGAGAATCTCCGCATCGCCACGACCGGCAATTATTCGGGCCTCGGCCTGTCGGTCACGCTGGAGGACGGCGCGGTCAAGGTCATCACCCCGACCGAGGATACGCCGGCGGCGCGTGCCGGCATCAAGTCGGGCGATTACATCACCCATGTCGATGGCAAGCTGATCGTCGGCGGCACGCTCGACGAAGCGGTCGCGCAGATGCGCGGGCCGACGGGATCGAAGGTGTCGCTAACCATCGTCCGCCCCGGCCGCGACAAGCCGATCGAATTGACGCTGGTGCGCAGCACGATCGTGCAGAAGCCGGTGAAGTGGGAAGTGAAGGACGGCATCGGCGTCATCAACATCAACACGTTCAGCGAGACGACCGGCGCCGACACCCGCGCCGCGATCGCCGGGATCGACAAGGCGCTGGGCCACAAGCCCAAGGGCTATGTCATCGACCTGCGCGACAATGGCGGCGGGCTGCTGACCCAGGCGATCGAGGTATCCGATACCTTCCTGGCGCGCGGCGAGATCGTGTCGCAGCGCGGGCGCGACAAGGCGGATACCGAACGCTATTTCGCCGAGGAAATGGTGCCGGGCGATCTGGCGCAGGGGCTGCCGATCATCGTGCTGACCAATCCAGGCACGGCATCGGCGTCGGAAATCGTCGCCGGCGCGCTGCAGGACCATCACCGCGCGATCGTGATGGGCGAACGCAGCTTCGGCAAGGGATCGGTCCAGTCGATCTTCGATCTGTCGAAGAACACCGCGCTGCGCCTGACCACCGCGCGCTACCACACGCCATCGGGCCGGTCGGTGCAGGAAGGCGGCATCGACCCCGACCTGAAGGTGCCGCAGATTTCGGACCCCGATTATAAGAGCCGCCCGGTCTATCGCGAGGCCGATCTGCGCCGCCATCTGGTCAACGAGGCCGGCATCGACGACAAGACGCTGACCGAGGATACCAAGGACGATCCGCGCTTTGCCGAGACCGCGGAGTCGCTCAAGAAGCGCGGCATCGACGATTTCCAGCTCTATTATGCGTTGCAGACGATGGGCCGGGTCGGTCCGCCGACGCGCATGGCGGCGGCTGCCTCCAAGCCTGGCAAGCGCTGAACCGATGCGTGCCAACGACCTGCCGCTCGCGCGCTGGATCGCGCTGCTGCTACCGCTCACGCTGATCGCGGGAGCGCTCGGCTCGCAAGTTCTGGGCGGGCTGTACCCGTGCGAGATGTGCCACTGGCAGCGCTGGCCGCATTATGCGGCGATCGTGCTGGCGGCCTTGTCTTTCTTCGCGCCGCGCACCTCGGCCAAGCGGCTGCTGGTGATCCTTGCCGGGCTGGCGATCCTGACCAGCGGGCTGATCGGGGTGTTCCATGCCGGCGTCGAATATCATTGGTGGCAGGGGGTCACCGCCTGCGCGAATACGCTGCACGCGACCGGCGACGACCTGCTGGCGGCGATCGTGCGGCAACCGGTGGTCCGCTGCGACGTGCCGCAATGGTCGTTCCTCGGCATCTCGCTGGCCGGGTTCAACGCGATCTTTTCGATCGTCGGCGCGTTGGTGGTGCTGATGCTGGCGACACGGAGGCGGACATGAGCAAATGGCGACCCGGCGACCCCCGGCCCGGCGGCATCAAATCGATGATCCGCGTCGATCAGGCGGGCGAATATGGCGCGACGCGCATCTATGCCGGACAGCTGGCGGTGATGGGCGACCGCAGCCCGATGTCGGCGGCGATCCAGGGCATGGCGTTGCAGGAGGCCGAACATCGCGCCTATTTCGACGCGCTGATCGCCGAACGCGGCGTGCGCCCGACGATCATCCAGCCGATCTGGGACGTTGCCGGCTTTGCGCTGGGTGCGGCGACGGCGGCGATCGGGCCGGAGGCGGCAATGGCCTGCACGGCGGCGGTCGAGACCGAAATCGACAAGCATTATGAGGATCAGCTCGCCGAACTGGGCGAAGACGATCCCGAACTGGGCGCGGCGATCCGCAAGTTCCAGGCCGAGGAGCTGGAGCATAAGGAAGCGGCGCTGGCGCATGGCGCCGAACGCGCGCCGGCCTATCCGCTGCTGTCGGCGGCGATCCGCGCGGGCTGTCGCATCGCCATCGAAGTTTCGAAACGCATTTGATCGTCCGGGCGTTACCCGGACAGGAGGATTTTGTGATGACCCGCACGCTTCTGGCCGGTGCCGCCGCGATCGTCGCCTTTGCCCTGCCGGCCGCGCCTGCCGCTGCGCAGGTCCGCAACGGCACGCTCGTCATCTATGGCAACGACAAATGCCCGACCAACGCCGATGGCGAGGAAATTGTGGTCTGCGTCCGCCGGGGCGAACAGGAACGCTTCCGTATCCCGAAGGAATTGCGCGACGTCGAACCGACCCGCGACGGTGAAAGCTGGGCGACGCGGGTGCAGGACAATCTGAACGCCGGGTCGAGCGGGATCGGCAGTTGCTCGACCGCCGGGGTCGGCGGCCAGACCGGCTGCTTCATTCAGCGCGCCAATGCCGCGCGAGCGGAACGCCGGGCACGGCGCGATGCAGAGGCGGCAATCCCGCTCCCCTGATTCGCCAAACGGGCCGGCGCGCGTATCCTACCCGCCGAGCACGTGCATCCACATCGGCTGGCCGAGCACGCTGGCCGAGCTTTCCAGCTTTTCCAGTGCCTGCGCGACGCAGCGTTCGGGCCCTTCATGGGTGACGATCGCGACCAGTACCCCGCCATCGGCATTCGCGCCGCGCTGGATCAGGCTTTCGATCGAGACTCCGGCATCGCGCATCGCTGCCGCGATCTCTGCCAGCACCCCGACCTTGTCGGCGACCTGCAGGCGCAGATAGGCGCGGCCGCGGCGTTCGCCGGTCGGTTCGGGTGCGGCGGGGGTCAGGTCGGCGACCGGCATGGCGTAAGGCGGGCCGAATTCGCCGCGAGCGATATCGATCAGGTCGGCGACCACCGCGCTCGCGGTCGGACCGTCACCGGCCCCCCGCCCCTGGAAAAACAGCCGTCCGACGAAATTACCTTCTGCCACCACCGCATTCAGCGAACCGGTGACATGCGCCAGCGGATGGTCGAGCGGCACGAGGTGCGGATGGACCCGCTGGAACAGTCCGCGCGGCCCCGCTTCGCCGACCCCGACCAAGCGGATGCGATAGCCCAATGCCGCCGCCTCGGCGATATCGGCGGCCAGCACGTGGCGGATGCCGGTGACCGCCACCGCATCGAACGCCGGCTGGGTGTTGAAGGCGAGGCTGGCGAGGATCGATAGCTTGTGCGCGGCATCGACGCCGTCGATGTCGAAGCTGGGATCGGCCTCGGCAAAGCCCAGCGCCTGCGCCTCGGCCAGCACCTCGGCGAAGTCGCGGCCTTCGGCCTCCATCTTCGACAGGATGAAGTTGCAGGTGCCGTTGAGGATGCCGAAGACCTGCGAAATCTCGTTGGCCGCCGCCCCTTCGCGCAAGCCCTTGATGACCGGCACGCCGCCGGCGACCGCCGCCTCGAACTTCAGCGCGACGCTTTTGTCCTCGGCGGCCTTGGCGAGTTCGAGGCCGTGATGCGCGATCATCGCCTTGTTGGCGGTGACGAAGCTCTTGCCCGCCGCGAGGGCACCGCGTGCCAGCGTCAGCGCCGGGCCGTCCGATCCGCCGATCAGTTCGACCACGACATCGGCATCGCCCGCCTGTACCAGCGCGGCGGTATGGTCGACCCATTGGTAGCGCGACAGGTCGACGCCCCTGTCCCGGCTGCGGTCGCGGGCCGATACCGCGACGACCTCGATCGGGCGGCCGGCGCGGCGAGCGATCAGCGCGCCATTGGTTTCGATCAACCGAATGACACCCGCACCCACGGTTCCAAGGCCGGCGATGGCGACGCGGAGCGGTTCGGTCATAGATCCCTCAATTAGTTGACGTAACAAAATTGCGGCCGGAGCATCGCCCCGGCCGGTTTCGTGCCTCTAGTAGCTGTGGCGCGGGAGGGGAAGGGTTTGCCTGCCGCCGCCGGAAGGGCGCTATTTCTTGATGAGGCCGATCTCGACCAGCCGCTCGTACAGATAGTCGTGCGAACTGATTGGGGTCGGATAACGGTTCGGGCGTTCCTCGCTGATGCAGCCGGGCAGCGTCTCGATCAGGAAATCGGGCGCGGGATGGAGGAAGAACGGCATCGAGTAGCGCGAATGGCCGCGCCGTTCGGGGGCCGGATTGACGACGCGGTGGGTGGTCGATGGCAGGACATGGTTGGTCAGCCGCTGCAGCATGTCGCCGACATTGACGACCATCGCCCCCGGCGGCGGCGCGACTGGCAGCCAGCGCCCGTCGCGGTCGAGCAGTTCGAGGCCCGCTTCCTCGGCACCCAGCAACAGGGTGATGAGGTTGATATCCTCATGCGCGCCAGCGCGGACTTCGGGAGCATCCGCGGCAACCGGCGGATAGTGCAGCAGGCGCAGCACCGAATTACCGTCCTTCACCGCGCGGTCGAACCAGTTCGGCTCCAGCCCCAGATAGCGCGCGATCGCCGACAGCAGCCGGTCGCCCGCCGCATCGAGCGCGGCGAACAGGTCGAGGAACGCCTCGCGAAACCCCTCCGGCCGGTCGGGCCAGACATTGGCGGGCATGACATCGCCGTAGCGGTGGCCGGCAGCAAGCTCGCGGCCAACATGCCAGAATTCCTTGAGGTCGACATGGGTCGCGCCCTTGGCGATTTCGGTCTTGAACGGGGTATAGCCGCGCGCACCGCCGCCGCCCTCGACGAAATAGGCGCGCTTCTCGGCTTCGGGCAGGTCGAAGAATGCCTTGGTCATCGCCCAGGCGCGGTCGATGACGCCTTGGTCGACGCCATGGTCGGATACCATCGCGAAACCGAAGCGTTGGAACGAGCCGCCGAAGTCGCGGGCGAAGCCATCGGGGTCCTGCTCGGCCTGCGCCATCGAAATCAGCGGAACCTGCGAAAGCGGCGTGTCGGCCATTGGTCTCAAATCCTGAAAGATACCGGAACGAAGCCATGAAGATAGACGCACGGCCCGCCGCCGAACAGGGTCATCCTTTGCGTGACGTCGGCCAAGAGTTGCGGCATGGGGATGATGCGATGCAACAAAGAACCGACCCCCTGTCGCCCGACACCTCGGCCGCGCTGACCGATGCTGCTCCCGCCCCGGACAGCGGTGGGTCGGCGGACCGTTCGCCGCTGCCGTTCGGCGAGTTCGTGACGCTGATCGCGGCGCTGATGGCGCTGACCGCGCTCGGCATCGATTCGATGCTGCCGGCGCTGCCCGCGATCGGCGATGCGCTGGGCGTCGCCGAACCCAATACGCGGCAGTTCGTCGTGACCTCGTTCCTGCTCGGCTTCTCGATCGCGCAGTTGGCCTATGGTCCGCTCGCCGACCGCTATGGCCGGCGGCCGGTGCTGATCTTCGCGCTGATCGCCAGCACGATCACCAATCTGGTCGCGGCGGTATCGGGCAGTTTCCTGCTGCTGCTGATCGCGCGCTTCGCATCGGGTGCGGCGGTGGCGGGCGGGCGCGTGGTGACGGTGGCGCTGGTGCGCGACTGTTATTCGGGCCGGGCGATGGCACGGGTGATGAGCCTCGCCTTCATCTTCTTCATGGCCGCCCCGGTGCTGGCGCCGACCTTCGGCGAATTCGTGCTCGCCTTCGCCTCGTGGCGGTGGATCTTCGGCGGGATCGCGATCGTCACCGCCGCCGTGTTCGCGTGGTTCGTGCTGCGCATGCCCGAAACGCTGCCCGTTGCCGAACGCCAGCCGCTCGACCCCGGCCGGATCATGGAGGGGTATCGCATCGTCCTGCGCGATCGCTATGCGGTCGGCTATACCGTTGCGGCAGCGCTGCTGTCGGGCGGACTGTTCGGGTTCGTCGGATCGATCCAGCAGATCATGGAGGTGACGTTCGGCAAGCCGAAGCTGCTGACCGTCGTCTTCGCCTGCGTCGCCGGTACGATGGCGGCGGGGTCGTTCTTCAATTCGCGGATCGTGATGCGCTTCGGCACGCGGCTGATCTCGCACGCTGCACTGCTCGGGCTGGTCGCGGTCGCGGCGATCCACCTCGCGATCACGCTGGCGGGGATCGAGTCGCTGACCAGCTTCATCATCCTGCAGGCGATCATGATGGCCTGTTTCGGCCTCGCCTCCTCCAATTTCTCGGCGATGGCGATGGAGAATATGGGGTCGATCGCGGGCACGGCGTCGTCGCTGCAGGGTTTCGTGTCGATGCTCGGCGGGGCGGTGCTGGGTGCGGTGATCGGACAGGCGTTCGACGGAACCACCGTGCCGCTGTACGGCGGGTTCCTGTTCCTCGGGCTGATCGCGGTATTCGTCGTGTTTCGTACCGAACATGGCCGGCTGTTCCGTCGCGGATAGGAACCGGCACCGCCCGCAACGGGTTTCCCTGTCCTAACCAGCAGGAGTCATTCGATGGGCGGTCATCAGGTAAATGGTCAGGGATCGGGCGACGACGGCTATGACGAAGACGGCTATGACGAAAGCCAGCGCGCCGAAATCCTCGAAGCGACCCGCGACGGCCCCAGCGACGGCACGATCCTGACCGATCTCGAACCCGATCTCGGCATGTCCGACGACGAGGACGAAGACGAACTCGACATGGTCGACGACGAACTCGCCGAAGAGGATGAGGATGTGACGATCACCGGTCAGGGCGACCAGACCGAGGACGAGTTGCAGGAAGATTTCGATGAGGACAATCTCGCCGAGGACGGCGATCTCAACGACGCTGATCGCGACGCGATCGAACCGTGAGGATGCACGCCGTCGCGGGACTGGCGCTGCTGCTGGGCGGCTGCGGCGGTGGCGATGAAGGCAACGGGGCGGCGGCGGACAACGTCGCCGCTCCCGAACCGACGCCGATCGCGGGTCAGCCGACGCCGGTGACGCCGTCGACGACCCTGCCCGCGGGCGATGGCATTCCTGGCGTCTCCGCACCGCTGCCCGCCAACGAGGTTCGCCCGGCCGACGCCACTGCCCCGGTCGCGACCGAGGCCGGACCGCAGGAGGCTGTGGCGGTGCTGACCGACTATTTCGCTGCGATCGGCAGCGGCCGTTATCAGGACGCCTATCGCCTGTGGAACGGCCGGGGCGAAGCATCGGGCATGTCGGCCAAGGCGTTCGCCGATTCCTACGCGAAATATGCCGAGTATCGCGCGACGATCGGCACACCCGGCCGGATCGATGCCGGGGCGGGACAGCGCTATATCGAGATACCGGTACGGGTCACCGGACGCTTGCGCGACGGAACGCCGGTGTCGCTGGCCGGGCCGGTCACGCTGCACCGGACGGGCGATATCGATGGCGCAACCGCCGAACAACGTTCATGGCGGATCCAGAACAGCGGCCTGAAGCCGCGCCCCGCAACGGACACCGCCACGCAGCAATGACCGCGCCCCGCTATACCCGGACAATCACCGCCGGTCCCGACGACATCGACGAACTCGGCCATGTCAACAACGCGGTCTGGGTCCGCTGGATTCAGGACGTCGCGGTCGAGCATTGGCATGCGCTGGCCACGCCCGAACAACATGCCGCCTATGTCTGGGTCATCACCCGCCACGAGATCGACTATCGTGGCAATGTGGTGGCCGGCGAGACGGTGACGGCGGAGACCTGGGTCGACGATGCGCCCAAGGGTGCCCGGTTCGACCGGCTGATGCGCTTCACCGGTGCCGATGGGCGGGTGAAGGTCGACGCGCGCACGACGTGGGCGTTGCTCGACCGGCAGAGCGGGCGGTTGCTGCGCGTGCCAGCCGAAGTGGTCGAACGGTTTACGCGCTGACCTGTATCTCTCGGCTATCCCCGTTCGTCCTGAGTAGCCGCTGAGCTTGTCGAAGCGGCGTATCGAAGGACCGTTGCTCCCGGTGCTTCGATACGGATCTTCGACTGCGCTCAGCCCCTACTCAGCACGAGCGGCTGGCATGGTTCACCGCAACAGGAAGCGGACCGCGACGTCGACCGTCAGATCCTGCTCGCCCGCCGCAACGGGAGTCGAATCGGCCATCTTTGCCGCACGTGCCATCTGCAGCATCGGCATCGGCGGCTGCGGCAACTGCCCACCATCTTCCGAAATCAACAGAATGCGATCGACGCGCAGCCCGGCGGCGCGCGCATAGAGGTCGGCGCGGGCGCGGGCGCGGCGGATCGCGTCGGTGCGCGCTTCGTCGAGCGCGGCGTCGGCGGCATCGACCGACAGCGTCGGCCCGTCGATCTGGTTCGCCCCCTGCGCGACCAGCGCGTCGAGGATCGCGCCGCTCTTCCCCACGTCGCGGAAGCGTACCGAGACGCTGTTGCTCGCCTGATAGCCGGTGATCGCCGGCGGCTGGTTCTCGGCATAGCGATATTGCGGCTGCAACTGGATCTGCGCGGTCTGGATATCACGATCGGCGACGCCGGCTCGACGCAGCGCGGCGACGACGCGGGTCATGCGCTGGGCGTTGTCCGATAGCGCGGCGGCGGCGGTCGCCGCCTGGCTGACCACGCCCGAACGGATGGTAGCGATATCGGGTACGCGCGTCGCCTTACCCGTCGCGCTGACGTCGAGCAGCGTTCCGTCGGTCAACACCGGGGCCGACGTGGGCACCGCCTGCTGTGCCGTCGCGGGCAACGCGGTTCCGATGGCGGCGAGGATCAGGACGGAACGGAGCATCGACATTTCCCTTTCGAATACAATCACGACGAACAATCGGTCGTTACGCACCCGCCGCAAAACGTGACATGAACGCAATCGATGCAGCCCTTGCCGTTCTTATCGAAAAACGCGATGTCTATGCTTGAGGGTAGTGCTGTATTGAGGTAATACAGCACGAAACGGGCTGGGGGCCCTCCAACAGGATGGGGTGGATGAATTACGAATCGACGTCGATCGCGGGTGACCGCCAGTTGCTGACCGGACCCGACGGCGCCCCGCGGTCGCGCCGCCGCGCCGTCATCGTCGGGATCGTGATCGTCCTGCTCGTCGTGGTCGGCGCCGTCTGGGCATTCGGTCGCAAGGGTACGGAGGCACCTGCCGCCAAGGGCGCGCCCCCCGCTGCCGCCGCCGGTGCGCTCCCCAAGGTGACCGTGGTCGTCCCCGGCCGCGATACGGTGACCCGTGCGGTGACCGGTACCGGATCACTCGCCGCGCGACGCGAAATGCCGGTCGGGGTGGTCGGCGAAGGCGGCCTCGTCACGCGGGTGCTGGTCGAGCCGGGTAGCTGGGTAAGCGCTGGACAAATTCTCGCCACGGTCGATCGCTCGGTGCAGGCGCAGACCGCCGAATCGCTGTCGGCGCAGGTCCGCGTCGCCCGCGCCGACGCGCAGATCGCGCAGACCGAACTCGACCGGTCGAATCAGCTGGTCGAGCGCGGCTTCGTGTCGAAGGCCGATATCGATCGCAAGACCGCCACCCGCGACGCCGCCAATGCCCGCGTCCGCGTGGCGCAGGCACAGCTGGCCGAAACGCAGGCGCGCAACCGTCGCCTCGACATCCGCGCGCCCGCCGCCGGGCTGGTGCTGACCCGCGCGGTCGAGCCGGGTCAGGTCGTCGGCAGCGGCAGTGGCGTTCTGTTCCGCATCGCGATGGGCGGGCAGATGGAAATGCGCGCGCAGCTGTCCGAAGCCGATCTTGCCAATGTCCGTGCCGGTTCGGTGGCGCAGGTCGTGCCGGTCGGCGACACCCGTGTATTCAAGGGACAGGTGTGGCAGGTCGCGCCGGTCATCGATCCGCAGACGCGGCAGGGCATCGCCCGCATCGCGCTCAACTATGATCCGGCGCTGCGTCCCGGCGGCTTCGCCAGCGCGCGCATCGGTGCCGGGGCGTCGACCGCGCCGCTGCTGCCCGAATCGGCAGTGCTGAGCGACGACAAGGGCAGCTATGTCTATCTGGTCGATGCGCAGAACAAGGTGGTACGCCGCGACGTCCGCGTGGCCGAGGTGTCGGACGAGGGAGCTCTCATCGCCTCCGGGCTGATGGGCGACGAACGCGTGGTGGCGAGCGCCGGCGCGTTCCTCAATGTCGGGCAGGAGGTGGTGCCGGTCCGCGCCGCCGCCGCCGCCGCTCGCAAGGAATAGCGCCATGGGCTTTCGCAACATTTCGGCATGGGCGATCCGCAACCCGGTACCGCCGCTGGTGCTGTTCCTCGCGCTGACGATCGCCGGGATCGTCAGCTTCATGCGCATGGACGTGAATCAGGACCCGGACATCGAATTCCCGGTCGCGATCGTCGTCATCAGCCAGCCCGGCGCTGCCCCCACCGAACTCGAAACGCAGGTGACGCAGCGCGTCGAGGCGGCGGTACGCTCGCTGCAGGGCATCGACCAGATCGAATCGAGCGTGACCGAAGGGTCGTCGCAGACCGTCATCCAGCTCGATATCGGCACCCCGATCGACCGCGCGGTCAACGACGTGCGCGAGGCGGTGAACCAGATTCGCAGCGAACTGCCCGACGGCATCCTCGAGCCGCAGGTGTTCCGCGCGAACACCACTGACAAGGATCTGGCGTCGTGGACGGCGATCGCCGACGACATGACCGCCGAACAGCTCAGCTGGTATGTCGACAATACCGTCGCCAAGGAATTGCTGTCGATCGAGGGCATGGCGACCGTCGAACGCGTCGGCGGCGTCGACCGCGAAATCCGTGTGACGCTCGACCCCGCCCGGCTACAGGCGCAGGGGCTGACCGCGAGCCAGGTCAACCAGGCGCTGCGCCAAGTGAATCTGAACGCGGCGGGCGGTCAGGCGGAAATCGCCGGATCGCAGCAATCGGTCCGGGTGCTCGGCAATGCCGCCACTGCCTATGCGCTGTCGCAGACGCAGGTACCGGTCGGTGGTGGCCGCTCGGTCCGCCTCGCCGACATCGCCGAGGTCCGCGACGCCTATGCCGAGCCGAAGAGCCGCGCCGAATATAATGGCCGCCCGGTACTGGCGTTCGATATCAAGCGCGCCAAGGGCGCGTCGGACGTTACCGTGTTCCACGAGGCGGAAAAGAAGCTCGCCGACCTGCAGAAGCGCAACCCGCAGGTCCGCTTCGCGCTGCTGTCCAATTCGGTCAAGTTCACCGAAATCCAGTATCATTCGGCGATGACCGCGATGGTCGAGGGCGCGTTGCTCGCGATCGTCGTCGTGTTCCTGTTCCTGCGCGACTGGCGGGCGACGATCATCTCGGCGCTGGCCATCCCGCTATCGGCGATCCCCGCTTTCTGGTTCATGGACATGCTGGGCTTCACCCTCAACCAGATGACGCTGCTGGCGCTCAGCCTGGTGGCGGGGGTGCTGGTCGACGACGCGATCGTGGAGATCGAGAATATCGTCCGCCACATGCGCATGGGCAAATCAGCCTATCAGGCATCGATCGACGCCGCTGACGAGATCGGCATCGCGGTGCTGGCGACGACGATGGCGATCGTCGCGGTGTTCCTGCCGGTCGGGCTGATGCCGGGGATCTCGGGCCAGTTCTTCAAGAATTTCGGTCTGACCGTCGTCGCGTCCGTCCTCATGAGCCTTGCCGTCGCGCGACTCATCACGCCGATGATCGCCGCCTATTTCCTGAAGGCGCAGGGGCATGCCAGCCATGGCGAGGGCTGGCTGATGGACCGGTATATGGGCGTGCTGCGCTGGACGCTGCGCCATCGCTGGTCGACGATCGTCGGCGCGGCAGCGGCGCTGGCGCTGACCATCGCCATGTTCTTCGTCCTGCCGCAGACCTTCCAGCCGCCGCAGGACCGCGACCGCGTGACCGCCAGCGTCGAGATGGTGCCCGGCACCACCCTCGAACAGACCGCCGTCGTCGTGAAGCGCGTCGAAAATCTGCTGCGCGAACAGCCGATGGTCAAATCGGTCTATTCGTCGAGCTATGCCGGCAATGGCCGCGTCACCGCCGAGCTGATCGACAAGCCGAGCTTCGGTGAAAGCGTGCGACACACATTCGGGCTGATGGACGATGCCGCGTACAATGCGATGCGCACGACCAAGAGCACCGAGTTCGAACGCGGCCTTGCCCCCGAACTCGCCGCGATCCCAGATGCGCGGGTGTCGTTCCGGTCGCAATTCGGCTGGGGCGGATCGAACCGCGACCTGTCGATCACACTGGGCGGCGACGATCCGGTCAAGTTGAACGAGACCGCCAACATTCTGGTCAAGCAGATGGAAAAGCTGCCAATGATCGTCGCCCCGCGCGTGTCGGGCGACCTGAAGCGGCCGGAAATCATCATCCGCCCGCGCAGCGACCTCGCCGCCAGCCTCGGCGTGACCACCGCCGCGCTGTCGGGCGCGATCCGCATCGCGACGCTGGGCGATATCGACCAGAACAGCGCGCGCTTCTCGCTGTCCGACCGGCAGATCCCGATCCGTGTCGCGCTGTCGCGCGATGCGCGCTCGCGGCTGTCGACGATCCAGAACCTGCCGGTCCCGACCGGCAATGGCGGATCGGTGCCGCTGTCGGTGGTCGCCGATATCGGCTTCGGCGCGGGCCCGACCAAGATCGACCGCATCAACCAGCAACGCCGCCTCGTCGTCGGTGCCGATCTGGCGCCCGGCGTCGTGTCGGGCGTCGCGATGAAGGCGATCCACGACCTGCCGATCATGCAGGACCTGCCGCTCGGCGTCACCGAACTGACCGTCGGTCAGGCGAAGTGGCAGGGCGAGATGATCACCAACTTCATCGTCGCGGTGATTTCGGGGATCATGCTAGTCTTCGGGGTGCTGGTGCTGCTCTACAAGCGCGTCATGCCGCCGTTCGTGAACATGGGGTCGCTGCTGCTGGCGCCGCTCGGCGGGCTGCTCGCGCTGTGGATCACCGGCAATCCGATCTCGATGCCGGTCTATATCGGGCTGCTGATGCTGCTCGGCATCGTCGCCAAGAACTCGATCCTGCTGATCGACTTCGCGCTGGAGGAGATGGAGAAGGGCGTCGACAAGGAGGTCGCGATCCTCGACGCCGGGCACAAGCGCGCCCAGCCGATCGTGATGACGACGGTCGCGATGGTCGCGGGCATGGTGCCGACCGCATTGGCGCTGTCGGGCGACGCATCGTCGCGCGCGCCGATGGGTATCACCGTCATCGGCGGGCTGACGCTGTCGACACTGCTGACGCTGCTGATCGTACCGGGCGCGTTCAGCCTTGCCGTCGGGTTGGAGCGCTGGGTCGGTCCGCGCCTGTCGCGGCGGCTGCTCACCTATCGTCCGGGCGACGCCGACCGCCCGGCGATCGAGCATCAGCCGGGCGGGCAATTGCCGCCGGGCGACGGGCCGAGATCGCTGCCCGCCGCGGAGTGACCCACTTCCCGTCCGGTTCGCGACAAGTGAACCGGACGGGACCTGCCTATTGAACTTTCCCCGCAGCCGGCGATTGTTTCGCCGATGCCACGATCCCCGACCATTTCCCACGGCAGCGACGCGGTCCCTGTTCCCCTACGCCGGATGCGACGCGTCGCCACGCTCATGCTGGTGGCCATGGCGGCGCTGTTCCTGCTGTCACGGCGGATGGAGGGGGTGCATCCGGCATGGGGCTTCGTCCAGGCCTTTGCCGAGGCGGCGATGGTCGGCGGCCTTGCCGACTGGTTCGCGGTCAGCGCGCTGTTCCGCCATCCGCTCGGCCTGCCCATCCCGCATACCGCGATCATTCCGCGCAACAAGGACCGGATCGGCGACACGCTCGCCGCCTTTCTGCGCGACAATTTCCTGACGGCGCATGTCGTCGCGCGGCGCATGTACCGGATGGATGCCGCCGCCATTGCTGGCAAATGGCTGGCCGAGCCGGCAACGCGCAGCGGGCGGCTGCGCCACGGCGCGTCGCGCCTCGCGGTCAATGTGCTAGAGGGGCTCGACCCCGATCAGTTCGGGACGATGGTGCGCGGCGCGCTCGCCAACCGGTTGCGCGCGTTGCGCGTGTCCCCGGCGCTCGGCCGAACGCTGGAGGCGGCGATCGCCGAGGATCGCCATCTGCCGCTGGTCGATGCGATCATCCGCTGGACGTCCAAGACGCTCGATGCGAACGAGGAACTGGTCCGCGCGATGATTCAGAAGCGCGCGGGCGCTGTGCTGCGCTGGACCGGGCTCGACGTGACGCTGGCGACGTCGGTGGTGAACGGCCTGCACAAGATGCTGGCCGATGTCGCCGAGGACCCTGCCCACCCCCTGCGTGCCAAGGCGAACGAAGGCCTCGCCCTTCTCGCCCACGACCTGCAACATTCGCCCGAGATGCAGGCGAAGGTCGAGCGGCTGAAGAACGACCTGATCGAAAACCCCGCGCTCGCCGGCTGGTGGATGGGGGTATGGGAACGTATCCGTGGCGGTCTGCTCAATGTCGCGCGCAACCCCGACCGGGCGCTCGCCGGGCCGATCGGCGACGCGATGCGGCAATTGGGGCTGACGCTGCAGAACGATCCGGTGCTCAAGGCCAAGATCAACCGCTTCGTCCGCCGCGCGGTGGTGGGCGCGGTCGCCGATTATGGCGACGGCATCGTCCGACTTGTGTCGGACACGGTGCGCGGCTGGGATGCGCGGACGATCACCGGCCGGCTGGAAAACGCCGTCGGCCGCGATCTGCAGTTCATCCGCATCAACGGCACGCTGGTCGGCGGCACGGTCGGGCTGGCGATCCATGTCGTCGATATCTGGCTGTAGGGCGCGATCGGCGCGAGGTACCGGCTGTTCTCTCGGCGGAAGAACATTGGTTCGCGCAAAGGCGCAAAGGACGCAAAGGCGTCATTCAGCAGGCGATCGCAGCCTGCCTAGCGAAGCCGCTTCCTTTCGGCCCGCTCAGACGGAAAGCCGCAGACGCGGCATACGCATCCTCTTCGCGTCCTTTGCGCCCTTGCGCGAATCAACCTACTTTTTCACCCCAACGCTCCGCACAAGGGCCGAAACGGCGGGCGAAGCGCCCCAGCCGCCCGCACGCACCGCCGACGGCCGATCGAAACAGGCGGATCGTTACGCCCCCATGGCTTGAGCGCCGCATCGGCTGCGCTATAGGCACGCCATGGTTCGCCTTTCGTTCGCCGGTCACGCTTTCGACGCCCTTGCCGCCGGCGCGCTGTTCTGGCCGGCGCGGCGTGCGTTGCTGCTCGCCGACCTGCATTTCGAGAAGGCGAGCTGGTTCGCGCAGTTCGGGCAGATGCTGCCGCCCTATGACACGCTGGAGACGCTGGCGGGCATCGAAGCGGTGGTCGCGCGGACGCAGCCGGCGGAAATCTGGTGCCTGGGCGACAGTTTTCACGATATCGGCGGCTGCGACCGATTGTCCGACGAAGCGCAGACGCGGCTGCGCGCGCTGACGGCGGCAAGCGACTGGACGTGGATCACCGGCAATCACGACCGGATCGTCGCCGACCATTGCGGCGGGCAGGTGATCGACGAAGCGGTGGTCGACGGGCTGGTGCTGCGCCACGAAGCCGATCCGCGCGAGACCCGACCCGAGCTGTCAGGCCATTTCCATCCCAAGCTGCGCGTGAAGCTGCGCGGGCGCGGCGTGTCGCGACGCTGTTTCGTGGCGACCGCGACCAAGCTGATCCTGCCCGCCTTCGGATCGCTGACCGGCGGACTGGACGCGCATCACCCCGAAATCGTGCGCGCGGTGGGCGGCGGTGCCGAGGCGCTGATCGCGCTGGAGGACCGGCTGCTGCGCTTTCCGCTGGCGGCGTAGCGAGAAGACTACAAAAAGAACCGTTCGTGCTGAGTGGGGGCTGAGCGCAGTCGAAGACCGGTATCGAGGCACATGCCGCAGACGGTCCTTCGATACGCTATTCCGACAAGCTCGATGGCTACGCAGGACGAACGGGTCGAACCATGTCCTCGCGCCTTGCCCGCGTCCGCCGTTCGGGCGAACCCGCCACGACGCTTGAACCCGCCGCCCCGCGCATCTACCGCAGCGCCCATGGATTCCCGTTTCGGTCCCGATCGCCGCGCGACCCTCGCCACTTCGCTGGCGCTGGATGGCGGCGCGACCCTGCCCGCGATCGACATCGCCTATGAAACCTATGGCACGCTGTCGCCGGCGCGCGACAATGCCATCCTGATCTGCCACGCGCTGACCGGCGACCAGCATGTCGCCTCCACCCATCCGCGCACCGGCAAGCCCGGCTGGTGGTCGCGCATGGTGGGTCCGGGCAAACCCATCGATCTGAACAAGCATTTTGTCATCTGCTCGAACGTGCTCGGCAGTTGCATGGGTTCGTCCGGCCCCGCCAGCATCGACCCGGCCACGGGCAGTCCATGGGCGATGCGCTTTCCGGTGCTGACCATCCGCGACATGGTACGCGCGCAGGGGATGCTGCTTGACCATCTCGGCATCGATCGGCTGCGCGCGGTGGTCGGCGGGTCGATGGGCGGGATGCAGGCGCTGTCATGGTCGGCGACCTTGCCCGACCGGGTGCAGGCGGTCGTCGTGATCGCCTCGACCGCGCGGCATTCGGCGCAGAATATCGCGTTTCACGAAGTCGGCCGGCAGGCGATCATGGCCGATCCCAACTGGCGCGGCGGCGACTATTATGCCGACGGATCGCCGCCCGCCGCCGGGCTGTCGGTGGCGCGGATGGCGGCGCACATCACCTATCTCTCCGAAGCGGGCCTGACCGCCAAGTTCGGCCGCAAGCTGCAGGCGCGCGCCGATGGACAGGCGGGTGCCAAGACCTTCGGCTTCGACGCCGATTTCCAGGTCGAAAGCTATCTCAGGCATCAGGGGCTGGCCTTCACCGACCGGTTCGACGCCAACTCCTATCTCTACATCACCCGCGCGCTCGATTATTTCGATCTGGCGGAGGAACATGGCGGCGTGCTCGCCAATGCGTTCCGGCAGACGAAGGCGCGGTTCTGCATCGTCAGCTTCGACACCGACTGGCTGTATCCGACCGCAGAATCGCGCAACATCGTCCACGCGCTGAACGCGGCCGGGGCGCCTGCCAGCTTCGTCGAGCTGTCCTCGCCCTTCGGGCACGATGCGTTCCTGCTCGAATCGCCCGAACTCGACCGGATCATGCGCGGCTTTCTGGAGGCGAGCATATGAGCCTGCGCCCCGATCTCGCGATCATCGCCGCGCATGTCGCGCGTGGCTCACGCGTGCTCGATGTCGGGTGCGGCGACGGGCAGTTGATGGCGGCGCTGCGTGACACGCGTGACGTCGACGCACGCGGGCTGGAGATCGACCCGGGCAATGTCGCCGATGCGATGGCGCGGGGATTGTCGGTGATGCAGGGCGATGCCGATCGCGACCTTGCCGACTATCCCGACGCCAGTTTCGACTATGCGATCCTCAGCCAGACGTTGCAGACCGCGATGCGGCCGCATGTCGTGCTCGACCATCTGCTGCGCATCGGTGCGCAGGCATTCGTGTCCTTCCCGAACTTCGCGCATTGGCGGGTGCGCGCGTCGCTGCTGTGGGGCGGACGGATGCCGGTGACGACGCTGCTGCCGCTCGAATGGTATGAGACGCCGAACATTCACCACGTCACCATCGACGATTTCCGGGCGTTCGTCGCAAAGCGCGGGATCACCGTCGTCGATGCGTGGTTCCTTTCGGGGGGCAAACGTACCACGGCGGCAGCGGCCAACTTCCGCGCCGAACATGCGGTGTTTCTGCTGCGACGCTGAGGCAGCGGGGACGAAGGGGAGTGAGTGACATGCGTACCCGGCTGCTATTGGTCATCGCATGCGGTGTCGCCCTGCTCGGCGGGTGCGCCCGCAAGACGCCCGAGGTCGCGACCGTCGCCCCGCCGCCGATCCTGGTCCCGCCACCCGCGCCCAGACCCAAGCCGCCACAGGGGGCCGCGCCGAACCTGACCATTCCGGCGGCGACGCCCGATGGCGGCTATGCCACGCTTAACCGCGGCCTTACCCCCGACGCTGCGCTGTGGCATTTGCGCGCGGCGCTCAATGTTGCCGCGCTACAGTGCAATATCGGCGATCCGGCCGGGGTCGCGGCGTATAACCGCCTGCTCAAGGTTCATTCCGCGCGCTTCGCCGCCGCGTTCAAGGCACTGGAAACCGAATATAAGCGCGGCGGTGGCGACTGGCAGGACCGGTTCGATGACGCGATGACCCGCGTCTATAATTATTTCGCCCAGCCGCCGGTCCGCGAGCCCTTTTGCGCGCGGGCGCTGCCGATGTTGACACAGGTGGCGGAGATGCCCGCGGGCGAACTGGACGCCTTCGCCACTCCGGCGATCGCCGCGCTGGATGCGCCGTTCATCGATTTCTACCGCGCCTACAACGAATATCGCGCGGCCCTGTCAACTTGGACCGCCGCACAGCCGCCGGTGCTGACCGTCGATCCGAAAATACTGACGACTTCCAGCGACGTGACCGCCCACTGACCCTTGCCAGCATGGCCGCTACGCGACACCTTCGTCACCATGTCTAACGCTCCCATTCGCATCGGCATCGGCGGCTGGACCTTCGCGCCGTGGCGCGGCAGCTTCTACCCCGAAAAGCTGCCGCAAAAGCGTGAGTTGGAGTTTGCGAGCCACGCACTGACCGCGATCGAGATCAACGCGACCTATCACGGCACCCAGAAACCAGCGAGCTTCGCCAACTGGGCCGCGACCGCACCCGATGGCTTCGTCTTCGCTGTAAAGGCGTCGCGCTTCTGCACCAACCGCAAGGTATTGGCCGAAGCCGAGGAATCGATCGCGAAGTTCGTCGGCTCGGGCATCACCGAACTGGGCGAGAAGCTCGGCCCGATCCTGTGGCAGTTCATGGCGACCAAGAAGTTCGATGCGGACGATTTCGCCGCCTTCCTCGCGCTGCTCCCGGCAACCCATGCCGGCATCAAGCTGCGCCATGCGGTTCAGGTCCGCCATGACAGCTTCCATGTCCCTGAATTCGTGAGCATGGCGCGCAAGGCCGGGGTCGCGATCGTCCATGCCGACGCCGCCGAATATCCCGCCATCGCTGATATCACCGGCGATTTCGTCTATGCCCGGCTGGAGAATGCGGTCGAGCAAGTGGCCACCGGCTATGACGACGCCGCGCTCGATCGCTGGGCGCAGGCGGCACGGACGTGGGCGGCGGGCGGCGCGCCCGACGGTTTGCCCTATGCCGATCCGACCCCACCGCCGAAAAAGCCCCGGGAAACCTATATTTTCTTCATCAATGGGGCAAAGGTCAGGGCACCGGCGGGCGCACAGGCGCTGATCGAGCGTCTACGGTAATCACAAACCCTCGCGGCGCAACGGGCGGCTGAGCAGCGTGTCGATCACCTGCCCGACCGGCATACCGGTCAGCAGCGCGCCGACCGCTGCGGTAACCGGCATGTCGACACCGGCGTCGGCCGCCGCCTCGCACAACACCGGCGCGGTAAAGGCGCCCTCCGCCACCGTCCGGCGATCGGCCATCAGGTCGGCGGCGGCACGCCCTTGCCCCAGGCCGACGCCCAGCGAGTAGTTGCGCGACGCGGTCGAGGAACAGGTCAGCACCAGATCGCCCAGCCCCGACAGCCCGGCCAGCGTCTCCGCGCGCGCTCCGCGCGCCAGACCGAAGCGCGTCATTTCGGCGAAGCCACGCGCGATCACCGAGGCGCGCGCATTCTGGCCCAGCCCCGCCCCCTCGACCACACCACAGGCGATGGCGAGCACGTTCTTGACCGCGCCGCCGATCTCCGCACCGATCACGTCGTCGCTGGCATAGGGGCGGAAGCCCGGCGCAGCGAGCCGCTCCGCCAGCAGGTCGCGCAAACCCGCATCGGCGCAGGCGAGCGTGACGGCGGTCGGCTTGCCCGCCGCGACCTCATGCGCGAAGGTCGGGCCGGACAATACCGCGACCGGCGCCTGGGGATGCACCGCGCGCGCGACCTCGCCGACCAGCATCCGGCTGCCCGCCTCGATGCCCTTCGCGCACAGCACCAGCGCGCGTTCGCCGACATCGATCGTCGCCAATATGCTGCGCACATGCTGCGCCGGGGTTACGACTAGCAGCGCCTCGGCCGTGGCGAGATCGGAGCTGTCGGTCGTGGCACGGATCGCCGGTGACAGTGACACCCCGGGCAGGAACACTGGGTTCTCATGGCACTCGTTGATCGCGTCGGCGACGTCGCGCTCGCGCACCCACAGCGTCACGTCGCCGCCGCGTGCGGCGACCTGTGCCAACGCGGTACCCCATGCGCCGCCGCCGATGACTCCGATCCTCATGCCTTCACTCCTGCCCCGCGCACCTTTTCCGCCGTCGGATCGAGCGGCCAGCGCGGGCGCGCCGCCACGTCGAGCGAGTCGCTATGCCCGGCCATGAACCGCTCCGCCCCGGCCCAGGCGATCATCGCCGCATTGTCGGTACACAGCCACAGCGGCGGCGCGACGAAGCGGAGGCCGTTCGTCCCGGCCAGTTCCTCGAGCGCGCCACGCACGGCGCGATTGGCGGCGACTCCGCCCGCCACGACCAGCGCGCTGACCGGCCCGGCCAGTTTCAGCGCCAGCCGCGTACGGTCGAGCAGGCAGTCGACTACCGCCTGCTGAAACGACGCGGCGATATCCGCGACCGAATGTGCGCCCGCTTCGTGCGCGCGCAGCACCGCGCTCTTGAGGCCGGCGAAGGAGAAATGCGGATCGGGCGTGCCGAGCAGCGGCCGGGGCAGCGGCACCGCGCGCGCATTACCCGCCAGCGCCGCCGCCTCGACGCGTGGACCGCCAGGATAGCCGAGCCCAAGGACCTTCGCGGTCTTGTCGAACGCCTCGCCCGCCGCATCGTCGATCGTCGTGCCCAATCGACGATAGCTGCCGACGCCATCGACCTGCAGCAGTTGGCAATGACCGCCGGACACCAGCAGCAGCAGATAGGGATAGGCGAGGTCGGGATCGGTCAGCCGGGGGGACAGCGCATGGCCCTCCAGATGGTTGACCGCGACCAACGGCTTGTCCGCGGCCAGCGCCAGCGCCTTGGCCATGACCAGCCCGACCATCACTCCGCCGATCAGCCCCGGCCCCGCCGTCGCCGCAATCGCATCGACATCCGCAAGCGCGACGCCGGCATCGGCCAGCGCCCCTTCAACCAGCGAGGGCAGGATCTCGACATGCGCGCGGGCGGCGATTTCGGGCACGACCCCGCCATAGGGGGCATGCGCCGCCTCCTGTCCCGCCAGACGGTGCGACAGGATCGTGCGGTCGCCACGCACGAGCGCGACGGCGGTTTCGTCGCAGCTGGATTCGATACCGAGGATGAGGGGGTTGGCCATCGCGTCGGCCTTAGCGCGGATTGGGGGGCGGTAGGAAGGTTGGTTCACGCGAAGGCGCGATGGCACGGAGCGGAAGGTTGTTCGCGCAAAGGCGCCAAGGACGCAAAGGAAGGGGGGCTAGGGCAACCGGTTCGCGTTCGGTAGACCGTCTGGTGAGGGCTAACGACGCGGCAATACAAACGACCTCTTCGCGTCCTTTGCGCCTTTGCGCGAAACATTCTTCCTTTCTTACGCAGCCACCTGGTTCCGACCACCCTTGCCGCGAACGAACACGATGCGTAGCGAGCTATGATGACCTTCAAACTGGGCACGCGCGGATCGCCGCTGGCGTTGGTGCAGGCGCATGCCACGCGCGACGCGCTGGCGATGGCGCATCAGATCGATCCGGCAGAGATCGAGATCGTGACGATCAAGACCACCGGCGATCGGGTGCAGGACCGCGCGCTGGCCGAGATCGGCGGCAAGGCGCTGTGGACCAAGGAACTCGACCGCGCATTGTGCGCGCACGAGATCGACGCGGCGGTCCATTCGATGAAGGATGTCGAGACGATCCGCCCGACCGAGATCCGCATTGCGGCCATGCTGCCGCGCGCCGATGTCCGCGACCGGCTGATCGGGATCGCCTCGCTGGCCGAACTGCGCGAGGGCGGCGTCGTCGGCACCAGCAGCCCGCGTCGCGCCGCACAGGTGCTGCACCACCGTCCCGATGCGAAGATCGTGCTGTTCCGCGGCAATGTCGACACGCGCCTCGGCAAGCTGGCGGCTGGCGAGGTCGATGCGACGCTGCTCGCCGCTGCCGGGCTGACCCGGCTCGGGCGCCCCGATGTCGGGACGGCGATCGCGATCGACGACATGCTGCCCGCCCCGTCGCAGGGCGCGGTCGGGATCGAGGTGCGGGCGGAGGATGATCGCACCCTCGCCTTCGTCCGCGCGATCGACCATGCGCCGACGCATCAGGCGGTGCGGGCGGAACGCGGCTTCCTCGCGGCTTTGGGAGCGGATTGCCACTCGCCCGTCGCCGCGCTGGCGACGATCGCGGGCGACGTGCTGACGCTGACCGGACAGTTGCTGGCGCAGGACGGCAGCGCTGAGGTGCGCGGCAGCGTCAGCGGGGCGATCGACGATATCGACCTGCCGCGCGCCCTTGCCGAAACGCTGTTGGCGCGGGCGCCCGAGCATGTCGCGAGGCTGTTCGCGCGATGACCCTGCCGATCGCGGTGTTGCGTCCGGAACCGGGCAATGCCGCGACCGCCGTTGCGATCGAGGCACAAGGTCGGCGGGCAATCCGCCTGCCGCTGTTCAGGATCAAGGCCTTGCCATGGGACGGTCCCGACCCGGGCGCCCATGACGCATTGATCCTGACCAGCGCCAATGCGGTGCGCCACGCCGGACCGGCGCTGTCGCGCTATGCCGCGCTGCCGGTGCATGCGGTCGGTGCGGCGACGGCGGCGGCGGCGCGGGCGGCCGGATTGCGACTGGTCGCGACGGGCAGCGGCGATGGCCGGGCACTGCTCGATGCGGCGCGGGCGGGCGGGGTGCGGACGGCGTTGCTGCTGACCGCGCGCGAGCGGGCGGTCGCGTCGCATCCCGCGGTGACGGCGATCGAGGCGGTCTATGCCAGCGAAGCCATCGAGCGGGTCGATCCTGCTCCGCTTGCCGGATCGATCGCATTGGTCCATTCGGCAAGGGCTGCGGCAAGACTGGCCGAAATCGTCCCTGATCGCAGTCCTATCGCGGTCGTCGCGATTTCCAGCGCCACTGCGGCGATGCTGGGTGACGACTGGCGGGCGGTGACGGTGGCGGCACGGCCCGACGATGCCGCGGTCATCGCCGCCGCCATGACCCTTTCCGACACGCTCGCACGCGATTGACCCGGCGGACGGGCGCGGAGATAAGGCGGCATGACCAGCGAAGACGCGTCCTTTGCGACGACCGGCGGCCCGTACCGGCCGCGACGAAGCCGTGGATGGCTGCTTATCGCCATTCTCGCCTTCCTGATCGGCATCGGCGCGACGCTGGCGGTGCTGCGTTATGTCGGCCCCCGGCTCGGCTGGAGCGGGGCGACGCAGAGCACGACGCCGGTCGCGCAACCGACGCCCGCCGCGACGCCGCAACCGGTCGCAGCCACCGCGCTGCCGATCTTGTCGGCACGGGAAGCGGCACTGGCGGCGCGGATCAGCGAACTGGAAACGCGGATCGTCGGACTCGACACCAGCGCGCGCAATGCGGCGGGCTATGCGACGCGGGCCGAGGACATGATGGTGATCGTCGCGACCCGCCGGGCGCTCGATCGCGGCCGTCCGCTCGACTATCTCGAGGGGCAGTTGCGCGACCGCTTCGGCGCGAGCCGTCCCGACGCGGTCCGCACGCTGATCGCCTCTGCGCAAAACCCGGTGACGCTCGACGATCTGCGTAGCGCGCTCGACGCGGTCGCGACGCCGTTGATCGCGGGCCGTTCGGGCGAAGGCTTCTGGGACGGGCTGCGGCGCGAATTCGGCCAGTTGATTGTGTTGCGCCAGGGGCCGACGCCCAGCAGCCGTCCGATCGACCGGCTCGACCGCGCGCGCCGGCGGCTGGACACCGGGCAGGTCGAACTGGCGATGGCCGAGATCGAACGCATGCCCGGCGCCGCCAGCGCTCGCCGCTGGACCACGGCTGCAGGACGATATGTAGAGGCGCGCAAGGCGCTGATCGACCTCGAATCGGTCGCGCTGACCACCCCGCGCCCGGCGCCTGCCGCGCCGCCGGCACCGGTGCAGGCCGCACCGGTGCAACCCGATTCCCCGGTCGCCGCCGATCCCGTCGACCCGACGCTGTAAGGAACGAGAACATGGCCGAGATGGGCCGTTTCGACTGGCAAGACCCCTTCGCGCTCGACGCGCAACTGACCGACGAAGAGCGCATGGTCCGCGACGTGGCGCATGGCTATGCCCGCGAGAAGCTGTTGCCGCGCGTCACCCGCGCGTTCCTCGACGAGGATTTCGCGCGCGAGATCATGTCGGAAATGGGCGCGCTGGGGCTGCTCGGCCCGACGATCGATCCCGAATATGGCGGGGCCGGCCTCGGTTATGTCGCCTATGGACTGGTCGCGCGGGAAGTCGAAGCGGTCGATTCGGGCTATCGCAGCGCGATGAGCGTCCAGTCGAGCCTCGTGATGCATCCGATCAACGCCTATGGTTCGGAGGAACAGCGCCGCAAATACCTGCCCAAGCTGGCGAGCGGTGAATGGATCGGCTGTTTCGGGCTGACCGAGCCCGATGCCGGGTCGGACCCCGCGGGGATGCGGACGCGGGCCGAGAAGATCGATGGCGGCTATCGCCTGTCGGGCGCGAAGATGTGGATTACCAATTCGCCGATCGCCGATGTGTTCGTCGTCTGGGCCAAGTCCGACGCGCATGACGGCAAGATCCGCGGCTTCGTGCTGGAAAAGGGGATGAAGGGGCTGTCGGCACCGAAGATCGAGGGCAAGCTGTCCCTGCGCGCGTCGATTACCGGCGAGATCGTGATGGACGGGGTCGAGGTCGGCGAGGATGCGCTGCTGCCGAATGTCGAGGGGCTGAAGGGGCCGTTCGGCTGCCTCAACCGCGCGCGCTATGGCATCGCCTGGGGCACGATGGGCGCGGCGGAGTTCTGTATGCACGCAGCTCGGCAATATACGCTCGACCGCAAGCAGTTCGGGGTGCCGCTGGCGTCGAAGCAGCTGGTGCAGCTCAAACTGGCCGACATGCAGACCGAGATCGCGCTGGGGCTGCAGGCGGCGTTGCGCGCGGGGCGGATGTTCGACGAGGGGACGCTGGCGCCCGAGGCGATCTCGATCATCAAGCGCAACAATTGCGGCAAGGCGCTGGCCATCGCCCGCACCGCGCGCGACATGCATGGCGGCAACGGTATCGCGGCCGAATTCCATGTGATGCGCCATGCGATCAACCTCGAAACGGTCAATACCTATGAGGGCACGCACGACGTCCACGGCCTGATCCAGGGCCGGGCGATCACCGGGATCGCTGCCTTCTGATGGATCGCCAGCCGGATTTGGTGGGAGAGCTGGTGCGCGTCGCGCCGACGGTGCCGGCGGACTACGCCGCGCTGTATGCGGTCGCGGCGGACCCGACGATCTGGGACCAGCACCCCGCGCATGACCGCTGGCAGCCGGACGTGTTCCGCGCGTTTTTCGACGAAGGGCTGGCCGGGGGCGGGATGCTGACCATCCGCGATGCGGGCGATGGCAGCGTGATCGGGTCGAGCCGCTATGGCCCCTGTGACCGCGAAGCCGACGAGATCGAGATCGGCTGGACCTTCTTCGCGCGCGATCGGTGGCGGCGGGGCTATAACCGCGAGACCAAGCGGCTGATGATCGACCATATCGCCCCGTCCGTGTCAGCGATCACCTTCCATATCGGGCAGGACAATCGCCGGTCGCGCACCGCTGTCGAGGCGCTGGGTGCGACGTTGCGTCCCGGCACGATCGATGTGCCGCGTGGCGGGCGGATGGTCTCGCACGTCGTCTACGAACTGCGCCGCGCGTGAAGCCGCTGGCCGGGGTCCGCGTGGTCGAGCTGGCGCGGATCCTCGCCGGGCCATGGTGCGGACAGTTGCTCGCCGATTTGGGGGCGGAGGTGGTGAAGGTCGAGCGGCCGGGTGCCGGCGACGACACCCGGCATTGGGGGCCGCCCTTCGTCACCGCGCCTGATGGCAGCAACCGCGACGCCGCCTATTTCCATGCCGCCAATCGTGGCAAGCGGTCGGTGGCGATCGATATCTCGACGCCAGAGGGGCAGGCGGAGGTCCGCGCGCTGGTCGCGGAAGCCGATATCGTCATCGAGAATTACAAGGTCGGCGGCCTTGCCAAATACGGCCTCGACCACGCTGCGCTGTCGGCGGTGCGGCCGGGGCTGGTCACCTGTTCGATCACCGGTTTCGGGCAGGACGGCCCCTATGCCCACCGCGCCGGTTACGACTTCATCGTCCAGGCGATGGGCGGGGCCATGTCGCTGACCGGCGAGCCGGACGGACCGCCGCAAAAGGCCGGCGTCGCCTATGCCGATATCTTCACCGGGACCTATGCCGCGGTCGCGATCCTCGCGGCGCTGCGCCGCCGCGACCTGACCGGCGAAGGGGCGCATATCGACATGGCGCTGCTCGACACGCAGGTCGCGGTGCTCGGCAACCAGGCGCTGAACTGGATGGCGAGCGGCGTCGTGCCGACGCGGATGGGCAATGGCCATGCGAACCTCGCCCCCTATCAGGCGTTCGAGACCGCCGATGGCGCGCTGATCATCGCGGTCGGCAACGACCGGCAATTCGCGCGGCTGTGCGACGCACTGGGGCTGGAATTGCACCGCGACCCGCGTTTCGCGACCAATCCGGCGCGGGTGGTCCATCGCCGCGACCTGATCCCGGCGGTGCAGGCGGCGGTGGCGACGTGGCGCAAGGCCGATCTGTACGAGGCGCTGGAGGCCGCCGGCATCCCCGCCGGGCCGATCAACGCCGTCGACGACGTGTTCGCCGACCCGCAGGTGGTGGCCCGGGGCATGGCGATCCGGCCCGACGGTCTGCCCGGCCTTGCCAGCCCGATCGTCATCGATGGCGAGCGAATGGTCGCCGAGCGCGGCGCGCCGACACGGCCGGACGCCTGATTCCGGCGCCAAAGTTCACGAAGTTCACACTCGCACGCATTTTGTTGCGTAGCGTTCGCAACAGCGCATGTCTGGCTAGCGGCCGATCCAGCTTACTGGAAACGCCGGTGCAACGAAGGCTGCGACTTGAAGCGGGTCTTGCCCGTGCCATCATTGGGAGACTCCAGCCTCCGCCGGGATGACGTCTGGTTCCATCCAGACAGATGAGGATATTGGGCGGCTGAAGGGGCGAATGGAACCGGCATGTCGGCGATCCTGCCGCTGGCGGGACAAGTAGGAAAGCGCTAACCCAGCACCCGCCGCACCAGCGCGCCGCAATCGGCATTGCCCGCGCGCGGGGTATCGTCGCCGCCGATCGCACGGCCGAGCATGCGCAGGATGCCGCCCGCGCTCTTCACGCCCGGCGGGATGCGGATGTCGGGGTCCTGGATGCGGCCGCCGATGCGGACCGGTTGATCGAGATGCAGCAGCGTGCGTTGTTTCGGCGTACCGGTCAGCGCGATCGAAAGGCGTTCGTCGGACAGGCGCACCACTCCCTGCCCCCGCGTCTGCGCGCGCGAAGTGTCGATCAGCAGCGGGTCGATCCGGCCGACGCCGTTGGTGACGTTCAGCCGCAGCCCGAGGCAGCGCAGCCGCGCGCGAGCATCCTCGTCGGTGGTCAGCCCGCGCGCGACATCGGCGCCGAGCAGCGACGCCATCTTCGCCGGCAACGTGCCGCCCGCCGCCGCAAAGCCGATCATGCCGTCCGACCGGCCGATCGCGTCGCGGATCGTGTCGCCGCTACCGACCAGCTTCAGCCGTGCGCGGAGCGGCGCATCGACCGGGGCGCCGCCGGCGAAGGTCGAGATTCGCGAATCGACCAGTTTCAGATCGAAGGTCGCGCGGGGCGTCGTCCGCTCGCGCTGGTCGACCACCACCTGCCCCGTAATCCGGCCCTGTGCCAGCCGCACGGTCAACGGGGCGACGGTCAGGCGGCTGCGATCGATCGCAAGCACGGTATCGAGGCCGCGCAAACCCGCCATGTCAAGCAGACGGTCGACGCGGATCGCCAGCCGCCCGTCGACGCCGCCCATCTTCTCCAGATTGATGCGGGTGCCCGGCACGACACGCGGGCCGATGCGTCGTTCGATCGCGATGGCACGGGCGCGGCCTTCGTCGGTGGCGAGGTCGTCGAACGACAGGTCGGCGAAATGCAGGCTGCCGTCGATGTTCGTCCGGTCGCCCTCCTTGCCGATCGTCGCCTTTGCGGACGTCAGGCTCGACCGGCCGATCGTGCCCGACAGCCGTTCGATCACCCAGGTCGGATCGTCGTGGCGGACGCGCGCGGTGAGCCTGACCGGCTGGGTACCGAACAGCCCGGCCTCGATCAGCGCGTCGAGCGTCTTCAAATCGTTGGCGCGCGCGGTCAGGTCGACGGTCATGCGGTTGGTGCCGAGCGGTGAGGCCATCACCCCCTTGGCATCGACGGTGATCGTCGGGCCATCGACCCGCGCCCGGAACGGCCAGGGTCCGTCGCCACGGATAGTCGGTCCGGTCAGTGCGACCTGCACCGGGCGTTCGTCGATCGCGCCATCGCCCTCGGCGCGGAAGCCGTTGGCGTCGGAGGCGACGGTGACGGCGAAGCGACGGTTCTGCACCGCGTCGCGATAATCGATCACGAGGTCGCGGATCGACAGACTGGTGATCGCCGCCGCCGAGCTTTTGTCGCCGCGCTTGTCGGGCTGCCAGTTCTTGCGGCCGTCGCGCGTGCGCACCATCGCGACGCGCCCGCCGTCGATGGCGAGTGCCTGGAGATCGAACTTGCCGCGCAGCAATGGCAGGACCTTGAAGCGGAAATCCACCCGTTTCAGCCGGACCAGATCGCCGGTTCCAGCCCAATGCGGCTGGGCGATGGTCAGGTCGCGGACGATCAGCGTCGGCGAAAAGGACAGCGGCTCGACCCGTTCGATCGTGCCGATCGACACGTCCGACCCGAAACGCTGCGCGAGACGCGCACTCACCCGGTCGCGGAGGATGCCCCACGGAAAGGCGGCGAGAATCAGCAGGATGAGGAGTGCGAGGCCAAGGGTGCCGCCAAGGATGAACCGCCACGGGCGCGCGAGCCTGACCATCTTGCGATAAGTCGGAACGGGGGCGTTCGTTCCATGGGCGCAATGGAATCGCTAACGATGCGCGTAGCCAGGTTCATGGCGGTGGCGATGCTGCCTTCCCAATTGGGATGGTGAAATGGGAAGCGTCGGAACTAAGCGCAAGAGATTTGCCGATAGTAAAGAGTCTGGCGAACAGCTTTGCGATTGCGCATTATCACGTTTGGTTAACCACGTTACACTATTTTGCTGATCAGCAGGGACAACAGCAAAGCGGGGCAAGGGAATGACGATATCAGTTAGCGACTTTTCCAAGGTCACCATCTTGCACCCATCGAAGGTATCGACTGCCGGTGCCGCATTCGCGAACGCCCTGTCCGAAGCGAAATCGACAAATAGGATGCCCTCGGGAGATCGGGAAGAGACTTCTTCAAAGGCAGCAACTTTATCGGATAAGTCATTGACGACTAGTGCGGTATTCGAAGAGGCTTCTTGGAACCGCCTCATGCAAATACCCGAAAACGAACGAAGGTTCGCCGTCAAGAAGCAGGCTGATGCGATCAGTGCATCTCAGGGGCTTCCATCTGGTAAGTACGACTATGAACACATGACTGTCGGGCAGCTATCCGTCGTGAGGGCCAACATGGTTCAGAACCTCGGCTATACGTCGGAACAGCTATCGGCAACATGGAGCATCGGACTCCAAAAGGCCGATGGAGGAACATCATTTGGAAGTGCTATCGATTGGACGACACCTAGAAACATAGTTGGGGAACTGACCCGTGATCGTGATCGGCTTGTCAGCACCAACGACTTTGTGAACGCCAAAATCTATGACGCCTCGATCCTGGCAATGAAGAACACGTCTGCTTCAACAGCTAGTAATGAGTGGCTGTTTAAAACCGCCTCCAACTGAGCAATTTTCTCGGAAGCCTACCAAAGCGCGCTCCACCAATCTCGAAAGAAACACTACCGAGGTACCGGCCGCACAGAATGCGATTAAGCCGCCTTCTTTTGCCGTGTTTCCTAAAACCTGTTCCCGAACGCCTTTCCCAAAACGTCCGGTCCGATATGCGGAAACGGGAATGCCGATACCCTCCCCCCTTAGAAATCGACAGCAATCCCCTTGTGCGTCCAGTCGCCATAGCGCGTCGGACTCAGCCCCAGCGGATCGTCGCTGTCCGATTTGGGCGGGATCGGTTCGGGCGTCGGCACCGGCGGCGATTTGGAGAGGTGCGCGGGTGGCTTCACATGCGGGGGTCGGTTGCCCATAGGAGACTCCATCACGGTTCGTCAGGATGCACTTGGCGGACCAGCAACAGGATTCAAGTGATCGATCGACCAACTTCGCCGGATCGCCGCCGCGCGGCCCGGCCCCGCCTCGCCCCCGAACCGCCGGGCGTGCCCGCACGGCGGGCTGCGCTCCGGCTGCTCGATGCCGTCATCCGGCGTGGATTGCCGCTGGAGGCGGCGCTGGCCAGCGCAACGCAGGAACTCGACCGGCGTGAGGATCGCGGGCTGGCCCATGCTATCGCGGCGGCGGTGCTACGGCGGCTGCCCGATCTCGACGCACTGATCGACAGTGCGACGCAGCGGCAATTGCCCGACGATGCCAAGGCGCGGTTCGTGCTGCGCATCGCGCTGGGGCAGGCATTGGTGCTGAACACCCCGCCGCATGCGGCGATCGCGACGGTGCTGCCGCTGGTCGATGGCGGGCCGCGCAAGCTGGTGCATGGGGTGTTCGGCACGTTGATGCGCGGCAATGCGCGGCTGCCCGATGCGGCGACGTTGCCCGCCGATACCGATGCCCGCTGGTGCGCGGCATGGGGCGAGGACATGGTGATCGAAGCGGCGCGCGCCATCGCGCAGCAGCCGCCGGTCGACCTGTCGCTGAAGGGTGAGGCCGGGCCGGAGGGCGAGGCGCTGGCGGCGCATCACCGGCGGCTGCACGATGGGGCGTCGATCCCCGACCTGCCCGGCTATGCCGAGGGCGAATGGTGGGTGCAGGATCTGGCGGCGTCGATCCCGGCGCGGCTGCTGGGCATGGGGCCGGGCAGCGCGATCGACCTGTGCGCGGCGCCGGGCGGCAAGACGCTGCAACTGGCCGCCGCCGGATGGGACGTGACCGCGCTCGACAATTCGGAAAGCCGGCTGGGGCGGTTGCGCGAGAATCTGGAGCGGACCGGGCTGACGGCGTCGGTGGTGACCGGCGATGCTTTGGTGTGGAAGCCAGCGGCGCCGGCCAATGCGGTGCTGCTCGACGCGCCGTGCAGCGCGACCGGCATCTTCCGCCGCCATCCTGACGTGCTCCACCGGGTGCGGCCGAGCGTGATCGCCGAGACGGCGGCACTCCAGGCACGGTTGCTGGCACGTGCGGCCGACTGGGTGAAGCCGGGCGGGCGGCTGGTCTATGCCACCTGTTCGCTCGAGCCCGCCGAGGGGGAGGCGCAGTTGACCCGGTTCCTGGGCAGTCGCAGCGATTACGCGATCGAACCAGCGACGGCGGACGAACTGCCCGTTGGCGTCGAGCCGCACCGCGAAGGCTATGTGCGGACGCTGCCGGGAATGCTGGCGGACAAGGGCGGGATGGACGGGTTCTTCATCGTGCGGTTGCGGCGTTCCTAGGGAGGATTGGTTCACGCGAAGGCGCAAGGGACGCGGAGAGGTTGCATGTCTGGCCGCGGTAGCGGCTTTCAGCAGCGGGGGTCTTCCGATCGCGGTCGGGTCGCCCGTGACGCAACCCCTTCGCGTCCTTCGCGCCTTCGCGCGAAACCAAATTCTTCTTCTTCCGCGCCCGCGCGAACCAATTCTTGCTTCTTCTCCTACCCTTCCCTTGCCGCATGATGAGACCATGCTAGGACGCATTCCATGCAACCGGTCCGCATCGCCCCCTCCATCCTGTCCGCCGATTTCGCCAAGCTGGGCGAGGAAGTCCGTGCCATCGATGCCGCCGGCGCCGACTGGATCCATATCGACGTCATGGACGGGCATTTCGTCCCCAATCTGACGATCGGCCCGGCGGTGGTGAAGGCGCTGCGCCCGCATAGCGCCAAGCCGTTCGACGTCCATCTGATGGTGTCGCCGGTCGATCCGCTGGTGGAGGCGTTCGCCGAGGCGGGGGCCGATATCCTGTCGGTTCATCCGGAATCGGGGCCGCACCTCCACCGCACGCTGCAGCGGATCAAGACGCTGGGCAAGCGTGCCGGGGTGGTACTGAATCCGGGAACGCCGGTTGAGGTGGTCGACCATGTGCTCGACCTGACCGACCTGTTGCTGGTGATGAGCGTCAATCCCGGCTTTGGCGGGCAGAAGTTCATCGACAGCCAGTTGCGCAAGATCGAACAACTGCGTGCCCGCATCGACGCGACCGGGCGGGCGATCGACTTGCAGGTTGACGGCGGTATCGATCGTGCGACCGCGCCCAAGGCGATCGCGGCGGGGGCGGACTGTCTGGTCGCCGGCACCGCGACTTTTACCGGCGGCCCCACCGCCTATGCCGCGAACATCGCCGCATTGCGGGGCGCATGACCCCGCCCCAGCCGATCGACGAACCCCGCGACGGCATCGACGTCGGCAAGAGGCTGGTCCGGCAGGGCGGCGGCACCGGGCTGTCGCTGTCCGAACGAATTGCCGAGAAATTACAGCGCCTGGCATGGCGCACGCCACTGCACGGCCTCAGGCTGAAAGGGCGGCATCCGCTTAAGCTGATCGCGATCGCCGACGACCCGTTTCTGGGCGATCTGGCGCGCGGACAGGCGATGCTGGCGGGGCAGTTGATGTTCCGCGGCGAAAGCGTTCCGATCGACCGGCTGGGGCTCGACCGGCCGAAATTCTCCGCCGCCTTTGCCGAGCATCTCCATGGCTTTGCGTGGCTGCGCGACCTGTCGAGCGTCGCGCCGCGCGTGACGGCGGTGCCGATTGCCGAGACGCTGATGCTGCAATGGCTGAACGCGCATGGCGACCGGGTGTCGGAACCGGCCTGGGGCCCGCATCTGACCGGGCGGCGGCTGCTGTTCTGGATCGCGCATGCGCCGCTGATCCTGTCGTCGACCGACCTCGTCTATCGGTCGCGGGTGCTCAACACCATCGCCCGCGCCGCCCGGCATCTGGACGGCGAGGCGGGCAAGGCCCCGGCGGGCATCCGCGCAATCACCGCATGGGCGGGGGTAGTCGCGGCAGGCCTCGTCATTCCGGGCGGCGATCCCCGGCGCAGCTTCGGCGAGCATGGTCTTGCGCGCGCCCTGACCACCGGCGTGTTCGAGGATGGCGGCATCGTCAGCCGGTCGCCCGCCGATCAGCTCGACGTGGTGATGACGCTGACGGCACTCCGCGAAATCTATGCCGCGCGCCGGCTCGACGTGCCCGAGGCGCAGCAACTGGCGCTGACCCGGATGGTCGCGGCGCTGCTGGGCGTGTGTCACGGCGAGGGTGGCCTCGCCTGCTGGCAGGGATCAGGGCCGGTCGATGGCGATCGCATCGCCGATGTCGTCGCCGCGACCGGGGTGCGCACCCGGCCGCTTCGCCATGCCAGCGACTGGGGGTATCAACGGCTGGCGGCGGGGCGCACCGTGCTGATCGTCGATTCCGCGCCGCCGCCGGTGGCGCGGGCGGCGCGCGAAGGCTGCGCGTCGACGCTGGCGTTCGAACTGTCCGATCATGGCCAGCGGATCGTGGTCAATTGCGGCGGCGCGGCGGCAGCGGCGCTGACCCTGTCGCCCGAGCTGCGCCGCGCGCTGCGCACTACCGCGGCGCATTCGACGCTGGTGCTCGACGATGCCAATTCGACCGCGATCCATGCCGACGGTTCGCTGGGCAAGGGCGTCGGCGTGGTCGACATGGCGCGGCAGGAAAGCGACGCGATCAGCCGGATCGAGGTCGCGCATGACGGCTATGCCAAGCGTCTGGGCTTCCAGCATCGCCGCGTCCTGACTCTCTCCGCCGATGGGCGCGACGTGCAGGGCGAGGACATGCTGATCCCGACCGGCCGGCGCGGGCGCAAGGGCGACACGAGCTTCGTCGCGCGCTTTCACCTGGCGCCGGGGATCGAGATCGCGCCGACGCCGGACGGGCAGGCCGCGTTCCTGCGCGTGCCCGACGGGCCGGTGTGGCAATTCCGCTGCAAGGGGGCGACTCTGGGCGTCGAGGAAAGCCTGTGGATCGACGATGCGGGCATGCCGGTCGCGACGTTCCAGCTGGTGCTGTCGGGCGCGACGCCGGCGGGGGGGCATGACTTTTCGTGGCGGTTCCACCGGGCGCGGTAGGAGCGGACACTTCGCAATTTCTCTGTTCGCAGAATGAACGACACCCTCAAGACGGGGACGGCATCGCTATACCGGAGTATATGCAACGTTCTGTCGGCAAGTCGTAGAATTTGATCTTCAGCTTGCCCTTCTTAGTTCGTGTAAAGTGTACCGCAGGTAACATCACCCAGCTGTATCCCGGCTTTCCGTCGACCTTGGTAACCGGCAGCTTCGGGAACGTTGAAAAATTCCGAAAACCATAAAGACGGGCACTATCCAAGTACACGTTCGTGACGACCGAGGCTAATTTCAAGGACGGTGGATACATTCCACACGCTTCTATCCACAAGGCTCGACCATCGGGCGCGACCAACGCACGAACCGGAATCGGTTCACGCGTAGCGGAAGCATCTGCAACCTTTACCTCATCGATCTGCGATTTTAGCGAAGCAAGTGACGGGCGCACACTCGAAGTCGGGACGCTCCCCCCGTTAAAGGATTTTGCCATTTCGCTTATTCGCGCCGCATATTCCCGGTATCGGAACAGCGTCCTCGCGGCTTCAGCCCAGAACGAAATCTCGTCTTCGTTGACGATCTTGGGTATCCGCTTCTGATTTTCCAATTCAATCAACCGAACCAAGGTTCTGTCGTGCAAATATCGTAGCCACTTCCTTGCAGCTTGGGGGTCCCTCTCGAGCACCTCCTCCGCCAAGACGAATCTCGCCCCTGCGGCGTCACTACGATCGCTTTGCGCCAGCGTTTCGAGATAGGGTCTCAAACCTGCACGGTCGACATTACCCAAAAGGCTGTCGTCGATACCATCCGACCATTGCTTTGCCGGGTCGAGACCCAAATGGATGCGGAATCTGAGATAATAGCGGCGCGCTAGTGCAGGGTCCTTCACGCCGGCAACTCCAGATCGATAGGCATACGCCAACCATTCTAGACCATTGAAGACGCCTCGACGGTCGTTAGGCGTTTCTCCCATCAGATACTTCAGAAGGGCAACTGCTTCCTTGGGACGGGCAGGACATTTCAAAAAGGAATGTCCATCCATAATTCCGTCGTGAGATTCGATGGCCGGCGCCAGAAGGGCCTTCGCTACCGTGTAAAGGTCGTGGCCAGCACGCTCGTCGAGCAAATCCGATGCGGAAGACAGCAATGCAAGTCGCGGCACTAAAGACGCAGGACCGATAAGGCCTTCCTTGCCGACCTCAACCCAACCACCGGTACAGGAGGAAAGCGCGTCGGAAATAACGCGAATGCTTTCCTGCGGCATTGGCGGCGAGGCGCTTGCCTGCACGGGTAAGGCGAAAGCTGCCGCTATCGCCAAAATAAGGAGCCTTATCGATCCGATTACGTGCATGACGCCGTAATAGACATCCGGCGGTTACCAGCCAGTCCAAACCGTCGCAGCGCGAACATTCCCGTGTCTTTTCTCGAACGCCGCGCCCCCTTGCCCCGCCGTCCCTTTCGCGCGAAAGGGCGCGCCCATGGATCATGTCACCCCGCAGCGCGCGCTCCTCTCGGTTTCCGACAAGAGCGGCATCGTCGACCTCGCCACCGCCCTTGCCCGCCATGGCGTCGAACTGGTGTCCACCGGTGGGACCGCCGCGACGCTGCGCGATGCCGGCCTCTCGGTCCGCGACATTTCCGACCTGACCGGGTTCCCTGAGATGATGGACGGGCGGGTCAAGACGCTGCACCCGATCGTGCACGGCGGGCTGCTGGCGGTGCGCGACAATGCCGAACATGTCGCTTCGATGCAGGAGCATGGCATCGGCGCGATCGATATCGTCGTCGTCAACCTCTATCCGTTCGAAGCGACCGTGGCCAAGGGCGCCGACCGCGACACGATCATCGAGAATATCGATATCGGCGGGCCGTCGATGGTGCGATCGGCGGCGAAGAACCATGATGCGGTGGCGATCGTGACCGATCCCGCCGACTATGCCGCGCTGATCACGGAACTGGACGCGAACGGCGGCACCAGCCTCGCCACCCGTCGCCGCTTCGCCGCGAAAGCCTATGCCGCGACCGCCGCATACGACTCGGCGATCGCGCAGTGGTTCGCCTTTGCCGATCAGGGACAGGCATTCCCCGACACGCTCCCGCTCGCCTTCACCCGCGGCGCGGAGTTGCGCTATGGCGAGAACCCGCACCAGTCGGCCTCGCTCTATATCCCGCGCGGTCCCGCCGCGCGTGGCATCGCGCAGGCCGAGCAGGTGCAGGGCAAGGCGCTGAGCTACAACAACTACAACGACGCCGATGCCGCGCTGGAGCTGGTCAGCGAATTCCGCGACGGGCCGCCGACCGTGGTGATCGTCAAGCACGCCAATCCGTGCGGCGTTGCGACCGGCGCGACGCTGATCGAGGCATATCAGGCCGCTCTGGCGTGCGACAGCGTGTCGGCGTTCGGCGGGATCATTGCCGTCAACCGTCCGCTCGACGGCGAGACCGCGCGCGCGATCAGCGGCATCTTTACGGAGGTCGTCGCTGCCCCCGCCGCCGATGACGAAGCCAAGGCTGTGTTCGCCGCCAAGAAGAACCTCCGCCTCCTTCTGACCGGCGACCTTCCCGATCCGGCGCGGGGCGGCCTCACCGTCAAGACCATTGCCGGCGGTCTGCTGGTCCAGTCGCGCGATGCCGGCAATCTGGCGCAGGTCGAGTTGAAGGTCGTGACCAAGCGTCAGCCGACCGAGCAGGAACTGACCGATTGCCGCTTCGCCTGGACCGTCGCCAAGCACGTCAAGTCGAACGCGATCGTCTATGCCAAGGACGGCAGCACCGCCGGCATCGGCGCGGGGCAGATGAACCGGCTGGAATCGGCGCGCATCGCCGCGTGGAAGGCGAAGGATGCGGCTGACAAGGCCGGCTGGGCAACCCCACGCACCATCGGGTCGGCGGTCGCGTCGGACGCCTTCTTCCCGTTCGCCGACGGGCTGCTGGCGGCGGTCGAGGCCGGAGCGACGGCGGTGATCCAGCCGGGCGGATCGATCCGCGACGAAGAGGTCATCGCGGCTGCGGACGAAGCGGGCCTTGCGATGGTGTTCACGGGGATGCGTCACTTCCGGCATTGATCCAAGGGGGTTGCGGACGTAAGCGCCCTCCACCCCTGACGTACCCCGGCGAAGGCCGGGGTCCGGTTGCAGGCCGGGTGATGTAATCTGGTGATCGCACCCAACTGGGCCCCGGCCTTCGCCGGGGTACGGTCTGGCATCCGTGGGGAAAGCGCGTTTGCCATACCCGCTGCCGCCCGATACGAACGCGCCATGCCGTCGTTTCACAACACCCCCTATGCCGCGTTCCTGTTCGACATGGACGGAACGTTGCTCGATTCGTCCGAAGCCGTCGAACGCGTGTGGCGGCGGTGGTGCGACCGTCACGCCATCGATGCCGAGGCGCTGATCGCGGTCTGTCACGGCGTACGCGGCGAGGACACCGTTCGCCGCTTTGCCACGTCTGGCATGGATATCGATGCCGAAGCGGCATGGTTGAACGCCGCCGAGCTGGAAGATGTCGACGGCGTCGTCGCGATCGAGGGCGTTCACGACCTGATCGCCGGACTTACGCCCGACCAATGGGCAATCGTGACTTCCGCACCACGCAATCTTGCCGAAGTGCGGTTGCGCGCGGTCGGATTGCCGGCGCCCGGGGTGTTCGTCACTGCCGAAGACGTCTCGCAAGGCAAACCCGACCCGCAGGGTTTCCGCCTCGCCGCCGACCGGCTGGGCGTGGCCATCACCGATTGTCTGGTGTTCGAGGATTCGCCGGCCGGCGTCGCGGCGGGCAAGGCGGCGGGTGCCGCCGTCGCGATCGTCGGGCCGCGCGTGCCGGCGACAGAGGGGACCTATGCCATTGCCGACTATCGCTGAGCTGACCATCCACCGCCGGACGCTGCTGGCCGGGCTCGGCGCGTCACTGGCCCTGCCACGCGCGGCACTGGCGGCCAATCCGCCGATCCCCGGCTGGTATGCCGATCCCGAGATCCGCATTTTCGGCAATCGCTACTGGATCTATCCGACCTACAGCGCCGACAAGGGTACGCCCGCGCCGCAAAGCCGCTTCACCCCATGGCAGGCGAACGAACGCCGCGCGCCGCATATCTGGCACCCGTTCCTCCGCCAGACCTTTCTCGACGCCTTTTCCTCCTCCGATCTGGTGCATTGGACGCGGCATCCGCGCGTGCTCGACGTCGAACGGGTCGGCTGGGCGGCCTATTCGATGTGGGCGCCCTCGGCGATCGAGCATCGCGGGCGCTATTATCTGTTCTTCGGCGCGAACGACATCAAGAACGATGCCCAGACCGGCGGGATCGGCGTCGCGGTGGCGGATCGGCCGGAGGGGCCGTTTCGCGATGCGATCGGCAAACCGCTGATCGACAGGATCGTGAACGGCGCGCAGCCGATCGACCAGATGGCGTTCCGCGACGATGACGGACAGGTCTATCTCTATTATGGCGGGTGGAAGCACTGCAACGTCGTGCGGCTGTCCGATACGCTGACCGGCATTGTGCCGTTCGCCGATGGGACGACGTTCAAGTCGATCACCCCCTCGCCCGATTATGTCGAGGGGCCGTTCATGGTGAAGCGGAACGGCATCTATTATCTGATGTGGTCGGAAGGCGACTGGACCGGGCCGGATTACCGTGTCGCCTATGCGACGGGGCCGAGCGCGACCGGACCGTTCAGCCCGCGCGGCGTGGTGTTGCAACAAGATGCGCGGGTGGCGCGCGGGGCGGGGCATCATTCGCTGTTGCAGATACCGGGCACCGACGACTGGTACATCGTCTATCACCGCCGCCCGCTGGGCGAGAGCGACGGCAATCATCGCGAGATCGCGATCGACCGGCTCTATTTCCGCGCCGATGGCAGCATCGCGCCGGTGGTGATCACCGACAAGGGTGTCGGGCCGCGAGTGTTGGCAAGACGATGAACCCTCGCGCAGGCCGGGGGTCCACGGTCATGCCGCGATGGCGTCCGTGGCGCTGAATCTCCGCCTGCGCGGGGACAGGGGTAGCGTCCTTATCCGTGCATCGCGACGATCGCCGACACTACCGTCTGGATCAGCTGCTGCCGCTCGGGCACTGGCCGCGCGGTGTCGCCGATCATCACCGCCACCGCATAGGATTTGCCGTCGGGCGCGGTGAGGATGCCGACATCGTTGAAGCCGGCCGTCCGCCCGCCCAGATCCTGTCCGGTCCCGGTCTTGTGCGCGACGCTCCATCCGGCCGGCAGCGCCGCGCGAAGGCGGGCACGGCCGGTGCGGGTATGGCTCATCGTGTCGAGCAGCCAGCTGGTCGATTGCGGCGTCAGCAACATGCCGTGACGCAGCCGCGCCAGCGCGTCGGCGATCGCGCCCGCGCCGGCGCCATCGGGCGGATCGGCGACATAGGCCTGATAGGCGGCACGGCGGACATTGGGGTCGAGCCGCGAGCGGGCTTGCGCAAAGGCATTGCCCTGCGAATATTCCTGTTTCCACGGCAGCCCGGCGGTCTTCGCCTGCAGCAGTCGCTCGCCCGGACCGAAGCGGATATTGCCAAGGCCACGGCTGGCGATGAAGTCGCGTACCGCCACCGGTCCGCCGGCGAGGTTCAGCAGCTTGTCGTTGGCGGTATTGTCGCTCAGCGTCAGCGCGCGGCGCAGCAGGTCGCCGACCGTCGTCCTGAACACGCCGTCCTTCATAAGATAGGCGATCGGCTGATGAAACAGCGTCAGGTCGCTGCGCGTGATCGTGACCGGGGTGGTCAGCGAGAGCTTGCCCTCGTCGATCGCGTTCATCGTCGTCAGCGCGACCCACAGTTTGCTGACCGATTGCTGCGGCATACGCTGGTCCATCGCATGGCCGACGACCCAGCCCTCGTCGATGCTGCGCACCGCGATGCCGACCTTGCCCTGGAACCCGCCACCCAGCGCGTTGATCGCCGCAACCAGCGCCGCCGGGGCAGGCCGCGTCGCAGCGGGCAACGGCACGGGCACCGCCGCCTTGGGCACCGCCGCCTGTGCGGCGGGCGGCAGCGTGCGCGTCGTCAGCCCGACGCCGCCCAGCGCGATCAGTCCCATCACCAGCGCCGCATTCAGCGGCCGGACCTTCTTCAGCATCTGCACGATCATCTCACCCCGTCCAGCGGCGACCATGCTGCGATGCAGGTTAATAGTACAAGGCATCTATCGGCAGTTGCGACGAATCCCCCCGCAGCGGCGACGAATGGCGGAAACCGATGCCGTAGCGTCAAGGGACGAGGATCGTGTCGACCGCCTCCGCCGCCGTTTCCGGGTAATCGAGCGTATAGTGCAGGCCCCGGCTTTCCTTGCGATGCAGTGCCGAGCGCACGATCAGATCGGCCGATTGCAGCAGGTTGCGCAGTTCGATCAGGTCGGGCGTGACGCGGAAATGGCCGTAATAGTCGGCGACTTCCTCGGTCAGCATCGCAATACGGTGCCGGGCGCGCTCGAGCCGCTTGGTCGAGCGGACGATGCCGACATAATTCCACATGAAGCGGCGGATTTCGGTCCAGTTCTGCTTGATGACCACCTCTTCGTCCGAATCGGTCACGCGGCTTTCGTCCCATGGCCGGATCGCGGGCGGCGGCGGCAGCGTGTCCCAGCGCGCGGCGATGTCGCGCGCCGCCGCCTCGCCGAACACAAAACATTCGAGCAGCGAGTTGGACGCGAGGCGATTGGCGCCGTGCAGCCCCGATTGCGACACCTCACCGACCGCGTACAGGCCGGGCAGATCGGTGCGCCCGTCGCGATCGATCACCACGCCGCCACAGGTATAATGCTGCGCGGGCACGACCGGGATCGGCTGTGTCGTCATGTCGATGCCGAGGCCGAGCAGCTTCTCGTAGATATTGGGGAAATGGCCGCGCACGAATTCGGGCGGCATGTGACTGATGTCGAGATGGACATAGTCGAGGCCGAAGCGCTTGATTTCGGCATCGATCGCGCGCGCGACGATGTCGCGCGGCGCGAGTTCGGCGCGCGCATCGTAATAGGGCATGAAATTCTTGCCCGTGGTCGGGTTGATCAGCTTGCCCCCCTCGCCGCGCACCGCTTCGGTAATCAGGAAGTTCTTGACCTCCAGATTGTAGAGGCAGGTCGGGTGGAACTGCATGAATTCCATGTTCGACACGCGGCAGCCGGCGCGCCACGCCATGGCGATCCCGTCGCCGGTCGCGCCGCGCGGCGCGGTGCTGAACAGATAGGTCCGCCCCGCCCCGCCGGTGGCGAGGATCGTCGCGCGCGCGGTGTACAGTTCGACGCGGTCGGTGGCGCGATTGAAGGCGTAGACACCCCAGACATTGCCCGCACCAGAATAGCGTTGCTCATGCCGGCTGGTGGCAAGGTCGACCGCGACCATGTCGGGCAGCAGCGTGACGTTGGGATGCGCCCTCGCCGCGCGGATCAGCGCCTCCTGCACCGCCCAGCCGGTCGCGTCATCGACATGGACGATGCGGCGGTGCGAATGGCCGCCCTCGCGCGTCAGGTGCAGCGCCTCGCCATCCATGTTGAACGGCACGCCCAGCGCCGCGAGCCGTTCGATCGCCGCCGGGGCGCCCTCGACCACGAACTCGACGGTGGCACGGTCGTTGAGACCCGCACCGGCGACCATCGTGTCGTCGACATGGTTGTCGAACGTATCGCCCGGCTCCAGCACCGCCGCGATCCCGCCCTGTGCCCAGGCCGTCGATCCTTCATTCAGCGCGCCCTTGGCCAACACGGTGACACGGAACCGCTCGGCGAGATGCAGCGCGGCCGTCAGGCCGGCGGCGCCCGACCCGATGATGAGAATGTCGGTCTGGGCAGGGTCGTGGGACAAGAGGTGCTCCGATCGGTAGGACGCGCGACTATGCGGGTTTGCAGGGGCGTGACAAGCGGTGGCTGCGCACGCGACGCGCCGATGCGAAGCCCGTACGCGTATCGCGAAACCCTTCCGTACCCCTGCGCAGATGGCGGTCTAGAGCTAATCACAACAAAGCTTTGCGGGTGCGGCCTTGGGTCCCCGCTTTCGCGGGCATATGGTGAGACGGACGCTCGTAGAGGCTCCTATGATGGGGTGATGGTCCGGGCGGGCGCGCCTCGCGGCATTGGCGAGGTTGGTCGGGGACCTGCATCGCACCGGAGCATTAGTTCGCATCGGTACCCGCATGAGACGCGTGTCCGGCCCGTTTGCGAGACCGGCTTCGCCTAGGTAACGCTTGCTGCCGCTGGCCGGCGTCGGTCCAGGCGCGTGGAGCCCGCTGGAGCGGGCCGCAATGACCCTATTTGCGCGTAAGCGCCAACGGAGCGAGCAAACGACCGCTCCCTTGTTGTCGGCGATGGCCAGCGTCGACAAGCCACCGCCGTCGAAACCCATTGCGTCGCTGGCGCACAGTTCGCGGAACGGCGCGACCAGCGCGGCATGGTCCGCACCCGTGCTATGGCCTTTCTCCCGGCCATCGACGACGACGATCCACGCCCGCCGTCGATCCGCCGACAGGCCGATGGCGGTGCGCGGGCCTTTGCCGCCTTCGGCAGCAGGGGCGCGATGCAGCGGCACGGTCTGCTCGCCGCGCAACAGGTGTGGACCGACCGCGATCGCATCGCGGGTGCCGGCAGGGCAGCGCCGCCCGGCACGGATGTCGACACGGCGGCCGAGGCACAGGGTCGCCGATACCCGCAGGTCCTGGTCGATCTCGACCGGCGAGGCGCTGCTCGGGGCGGGACGCGCCTGCCCCGATTTTGCCTATCGGTACTTTGCCACAAGGTTCGGGGGCGGGGTCGTCGCCCGCAGCACTCCATCCGAACATGCGCCGAAGCCTCGCCGACCACGGCATGGCTTTTGACGGGCTACGGACTATGCTGCGCGATCTCGACCTCGCCGTGCCCGCGGTGCACCCATGGCTCGATCGCTGCGCGCCATCGCCGAACCTCGGCCGCCTTCTTTAAATAGCACGCCCGCGCATCACGACCGGACCCGCGCGCAGAGACCAACCGTCGGCGACCAATGCGGCTGCTGCATTGTCAGGATTCCGCCAACGTCAGCCGGCTTTCGGAACGGCGCAATGCTTTCTTGATGAGCGCGACGCATCAGGACCTGATCGATTTTCGCTTGGACGGCACCGTAACGACATGCGCGCCTTGTTCTGCCACCTTGGAGAACGGCCATGTCCCACGCTTTTCATTTCTGAACCCGGTCCGAGGTAGTCCTCGCCCTATTCGCTGCCGTGTCCGCCGCCGCGCTGCCGGCCGAGCCCGGGGACCGGATCGGCGGGGTACCCCTGATCGAAAAGCTCGACGTCGCCGCTCTGCCCATGGGCAAGACGCAGCTGTGGCTGCGGGTCGACGACGATGACACTGGGCAGGGCAATTATGGTTCGATCATCGTGGTAAAGGGCGCGAAGGGCGGCCCTCGCCTGCCGTTGACGGCTAGCATACATGGCGACGAACTGAACGGGATCGGCGTGATCCACCAGTTGGTCCAAGGCCTCGACCCGGCCGCCATGAAGGGAACGCTGATCGCCCTGCCAGGTCTGAATGCGCCGGGCCTGCGTAATTCGACACGCACATTCACCGGAAGTCACAACGGCGCAGGCCAGAATCTCAATCGGCTGATCCCACGCGATCCGAACGCGCGTGGCGACAAGGGAATGCGGCGCAGCGTTATGCCGGACGCCTGTAGTCGCGCCGCGGCACGTACCCGGCCTATGTCTTCGTCGCGACCTCGGCCGCCAAGCGGACCGTGATGATGCTGCGGCCCGACAGCATCTATGTGAATGCGGGCATCGACGGCGCGGTGGAGGGCATGCTGAACGCCAATGCCATCCCGGCCGTCACTCGTGAACTGGGCGGGCGGAGGTGTTCGACAATGCGATGATCGCCCGCGGCCTGCGCGGCGTGCGCAACGTGATGATCGACCGGGGGATGCTGTCCGGCAGACCCGGCCTTCGCGATCCCGAACCGTTTCTCGGCAACGTCGTCACCAATGTCGACCGTCCGCGCGGGGGATGGGCGCAATTGCGTACGAAGCTGAACCAATATGTCAGGAAGGGCGATGTGCTGGCGATCGTCACCGACCCCTTTGGTCGGACCACCGCCACTATGACCGCGCCGCTCGACGCGCGGGTCGCGGGGCTGGGCACCGACCCGCATACCCAGCCGGGCGACATGGTCGTCCCGCCTGCTGCCGTGGGATGACAGCCTCCCCTGCAATCGACGGATGTCCGTCGACCGTCCCGCCGATCAAGGGGCGTTAAGGCGCTTTCCTTCATTCCCATTACGCATCAACAGATGATGGCATTGCGTTTGTTCGCGCTGGTTCCTGGGACCAATAGGGCCTTCACACGGCCCGCTTTTGCAGAAGCTGGTGCCACCGCGCCTGCGCCCGCCGGTGCAGGTTCGAATTCGCGATAGGAGCCGTCATGACCCAAGCCCTGATGAACCTGTACAACCGCGCGCCGATCGCAGTGGAGCGCGGTGAAGGCGTATGGCTGATCGATACCGAGGGGCGGCGCTATATCGACTGCGTGGCCGGCATCGCGACCGATGCGCTGGGTCATGCCCATCCCGCGCTGGTCGCGGCGCTCACCGAACAGGCGGGCAAGCTGTGGCACGTCTCCAACATCTTCCGCATTCCGGGACAGGAGGCGTTGGCGCAGCGGCTGGTCGACGCGTCGTTCGCCGACTGCGTGTTCTTCGCCAATACCGGCACCGAAGCGGTCGAGTGCGCGATCAAGACCGCGCGCCGCTATCACCATGTGAACGGCCAGCCGGAGCGGATCGACATCGTCGGTTTCGGCGGATCGTTCCACGGCCGCACCTATGCCGCAATCAACGCGTCGGGCAATGCCGGTTACATGGAGGGCTGCGGTCCCCGCCTGCCGGGCTTCGTCCAGCTGTCGATCGACGACGCGGCAGCGATCGAGGCCGCGATCGCCAGCCCGACCACCGCGGCGGCGATCGTCGAGCCGGTGCAAGGCGAAGGCGGTGCGCGTGCGCTGTCGGGCGAATGGCTGCTGCGCCTGCGCGAGTTGACCCGCCAGTATGGCGTGCTGTTGATCCATGACGAGGTGCAGAGCGGCATGGGCCGCACCGGCCGTCTGTTCGCGCACCAATGGTTCGACGGCGCGGCGCCCGACATCATGGCGCTGGCCAAGGCGCTGGGATCGGGCTTTCCGGTCGGCGCCTGCCTCGCCACCGCCGAGGCCGCCAAGGGCATGACTCCGGGCGTCCATGGCACGACCTTTGGCGGCAATCCGCTGGCGATGGCGGTCGGCATCGCCGCCTTCGACACCATCGCCAACGAGGAGACGCTGGCCCATGCCCGCGCCGCCAGCGCCGATTTTTTCCGGCAGCTGGAGGCGCTGCGCACCCGTTTCCCCGATGTGATCGCCGAAGTCCGCGGCAAGGGGCTGCTGATCGGTCTCAAGATGATCCCGAACAATCGCGAGTTCATGGGGATCGCGCGCGATCACGGCATATTGGTCGCGGGCGGCGGTGAGAATTGCGTGCGCCTGCTTCCCTCGCTGCTGATTTCCGCGGAGGAGATCGCCGAGGCGGTCACCCGGCTGGAAGCGGCCTGCGTCGCGGTGCGCGGGAACATGGCGCAGGCGGCATGAGCGTGCTGACCTCGACCTGCCCGGCGACGGGCGAGACGATCTGGACCGGCCCGACCGCGACCGTCGACGATGTCGATGCCGCGGTTGCCCGCGCCCGCGCCGCGTTCCGCGACTGGCGACGCACCTCCATCGCGCAACGCGTGGCCATCGCCCGCAGCTATGCCGACGTGCTGAAGGTCCGCTCTTCCGAACTCGCCGAGCTGATCGCGCGCGAAACGGGCAAGCCCCTGTGGGAAACCACGCAGGAAGTCGGCACGATGGTCGGCAAGGTCGAACTGTCGATCGCCGCCCAGGCCGAACGCGCGGGCGAAAAACGCAGCGCGATGCCGTTCGGCGAATCCGTGCTGCGCCACCGCCCGCACGGGGTGATGGCGGTGCTGGGGCCGTACAATTTCCCCGGCCATCTGCCCAACGGCCATATCGTCCCCGCGCTGCTGGCGGGGAACACGGTGGTGTTCAAACCGTCCGAACTGACCCCGGCGGTCGGCGCGGCGATGGCCGATGCCTGGGCCGCAGCCGGCCTGCCCGACGACGTGTTGCACGTCGTGCAGGGCGCGCGCGAAACCGGCGCGGCGCTGGTCGCGGCCGATATCGACGGGCTGCTGTTCACCGGATCGGCGACCACCGGCGCGCATTTCCGCCGCGCCTTTGCCGAGCGGCCGCAAGTGATCCTCGCGCTGGAACTGGGCGGCAACAATCCGCTGATCGCGTGGGACGGCGACGTGGCCGAGGCGGCAGCGCTGATCGTCCAGTCCGCCTATATCACCACCGGACAGCGTTGCTCCTGCGCCCGCCGGCTGATCCTGCCCGATGGCGCGTTCGGCGATGCGGTGGTGGAGGCGGTGGCCGCGTTGATCTCGCGCCTGCCTATCGGCCGCTGGGACGAAACGCCTTATATCGGCCCGCTGATCTCCGACGCCGCCGCCGCGACCGCCCGCGCGCAGGTCGCCGCGCTGGAGGCCGCCGGGGCCCGCGCCATCGTGCCGTTCGCCGGGATCGAAGGGCGCAGCGCCGCCTTCATCACACCCGCTCTGCTCGACGTGACCGGGGTGACCGTGCCGGACGAGGAAATATTCGCGCCGGTCCTGCAGGTCATCCGCGTCGCCGATGTCGACGCCGCGATCGACGCCGCCAACGATACCCGTTTCGGCCTGTCCGCCGGGCTGCTCACCGCCGACGATACGCTGTGGGACCGGTTCGTCCTCGAGGCACGCGCAGGCGTGGTCAACCGCAACCGCCCGACCACCGGCGCAGCGGGCGCGCAGCCGTTCGGTGGCATCGGCGATTCGGGCAACCATCGCCCCAGCGCCTATTATGCCGCCGATTACTGCGCCTATCCGATGGCGAGCTTCGAGGCGGGCAGCGCGGCGGGCAATTGGGACGCGCTCAAGCCCGTGGTGGGGGCCGGCGCGGCGTGACGATCCTGCTACGCGCGGCGGGCGGGCATGACCTGTCCGCCCTGTACGAGATGGCGCAAACCACCGGTGGCGGGTTCGTGAACCTGCCGGCGGACAAGGCGAAGCTCGGCGACCGGCTGGCCGCCGCCGATGCCGCCTTTGCGCGCGACACCGATGCGTTCGGCATCGACCGGTTCCTGTTCGTGCTGGAGGACGTGGCGGGCGAGGCGATTCACGGCACCTGCCAGATCTTTTCGCATATCGGCACCGACACGCCCTTCTACAGCTATCGCATCGACCGGCATGGCGCCGACCATGCGGTGCTCGGCCGCGCGGTCGATCACACCACCCTCACCATCTGCACCGACCATGCCGGGTGCAGCGAGGTAGGCGGGCTATTCCTGCGCGCCGATGCCCGTTCGGGAGGCGCCGGCACGCTGCTGGCGCGCAGCCGCTACCTGTTCATCGCGATGCACCGCCCGCGCTTCGCCGACCGGACCATCGCCGAACTGCGCGGCGTGGTCGACGATGCCGGCGAAGCCCCCTTCTGGGATGGGATCGCCGCGCGCTTCTTCGGCATGGGCTTCGCGGCGGCGGATGCGTTCAACGCGGAACATGGCACCCACGTCCTGGCCGGCCTGTTGCCGACCACGCCGGTCCTGCTGGCGATGCTGCCCGACTGCGCGCGCGCCGTGCTGGGCGTGCCGCATCCCTCCGGCCGCCCTGCGCTGCGGCTGCTGGAGAAAGAAGGCTTTCGCTACGATCACTATGTCGACCTGTTCGACGGCGGCCCGACCGTGACCGCCGCGACCGACGACATCGCCACCGTCCGCGATGCCCGCACCGCCATCGTCCGCGCGGTGGCAGACAGCGACGATGCCGCGCCGCATATCGCCGCCGCCGGCCGGCTGGCGGCGTTCCGCGCCTGTTTCGCCCGGCTTGCCCCCCGCGACGACGGCATCGTCATCAATCCGGCGGCGGCACAGGCGCTGCGCGTCGGAATCGGCGACCCCATTACCTTCGCCCCGCGCTGACCTTATCTGACCGAGATAGCCATGACCCACCGCTTCACCGATCCGAACGCCATCCGCACCCGCTTTTCCGAAGCGATGTCGGCGATGTACCGTGCCGAAGTCCCGCTCTATGGCGACCTGCTGTCGATCGTGGCGGAGGTGAATGCACAGGTGCTGGCCGACCGCCCCGATCTGGCGGCGGAAATGGCCTCGGCAGACGAACTCGATCGCCTCGACGTCGAACGCCACGGCGCGATCCGGCTGGGCACCGCGGCGGAGCTGAACATGATGCGCCGCGCCTTTGCGGTGATGGGGATGGTTCCGGTCGGCTATTACGACCTGTCGGTGGCGGGCGTGCCGGTCCATTCGACCGCCTTCCGCCCGATCTGCGACGCCGCGCTGAACGCCAACCCGTTCCGCGTGTTCACCTCGCTGCTGCGCCTCGAACTGATCGAAGACGAAGGGCTGCGCGCCGAGGCGGACGCGATCCTGTCGACCCGGCAGATCTTCACCGACGAAGCGATTCACCTGATCGAACGGGACGAGGCGCAGGGCGGGCTGGATGTGGACGACGCCGAACGCTTTGTGGGCGAATTGCTCGAAACCTTTCGCTGGCATGGCGATGCGAGGGTCGATGCGGCGACCTATGAACGGCTGCACGGGGCGCACCGACTGATCGCCGATGTCGTGTCGTTTCGCGGCCCGCACATCAACCACCTGACCCCGCGCACGCTCGACATCGATGCCGCGCAGGACGCGATGCAGGCACGCGGCATCGATGCGAAGGCGGTGATCGAAGGACCGCCGCCCCGTGCCGTCCCGATCCTGCTGCGCCAGACCAGTTTCAAGGCGATCGAGGAAGCCGTGACCTTCCCCGGCGACCAGCCCGGCCACCACACTGCGCGTTTCGGCGAGATCGAACAGCGCGGCGCCGCGCTGACGCCCAAGGGCCGCGCGCTGTACGACCGGCTGCTGGCGACCGCGCGCGGCGAACAGGGGGCACAGGGGTCGAGCTATGCCGACCGCCTCGCCACCGCCTTCGCCGCCTTTCCCGACACGGTAGAGGCGTTGCGCGAACAGGGCCTCGCCTGGTTCCGCTACGAGCTGACCGACGTCGGGCAACGGCTGGTCGCGACCGGGGCACGGCCGGCGGGCGATATCGATGCCTGGGTGCACGCGGGCTATGTCCGCGCCCTGCCGATCGTGTACGAGGATTTCCTACCGGTCAGCGCGGCGGGCATCTTCCAGTCCAATCTGGGCGGGACCGAACAGCGCAGCTATGCCGCGTCGGCGGCGCAGGCCGCGTTCGAGGCGGCGCTGGGCGACAAGGTGCAGGACGAACTGGCGCTCTATGCCGCAACGGAGACGCAGTCGATGAAGGCGGTGCGTGAAGCGTTGCGTGGGGTCGCGGCGGCCTGATGACGGCGGTCGCGAACCTGCTGCGCCGCCTCGACCAGGCGGGGTTCGCCGGTGATGTCGAGGACGGCATCGGCGCACGGCAGGTCGCATCGACCGACAACAGCATCTATCAGGTCCGCCCGACCGCGATCCTCTATCCGCGCACCGGCGACGATGTGACGCTGCTGGTGCGCACGCTGGCCGATACCGGCCTGTCGCTGACGGCGCGCGGCGGCAATACCGGCACCAACGGCCAGTCGCTGAACGACGGGGTCATCGTCGATTTCGCCCGCCATATGCGCGGCGTCGGTACGTTCGATGCGGATGCGAACACGGTAACGGTCGAACCGGGCGTCGTGCTGGATCAGCTCAACGCCTTCCTCAAACCCCATGGCCGCTTCTTCCCGCCGATGGTGTCGACCGCCAGCCGCGCGACGATCGGCGGGATGGTCGCAACCGATGCGTCGGGCAAGGGATCGCGCCGCTGGGGCAAGACGTCGGACTATATCGTCGCGCTGGATCTGACCTTATCCGACGGCACGCCATGGCGCGCCGAACCGATGACGCGGGCGGAGGCGGAGCGGATCGCGGCCGGTAGCGGCATCGTCGCCGACATCCACCGCGAGGCGCTGCGCATCGTCACGACCCGCGCCGACGATATCGCCGCGATCTTCCCCGACATGAACCGGGGCCTGACCGGCTATAACCTGCAAAAGGCGTGGGACGCCGCCGCCGACCGTTTCTTCCTCGGGCCTCTGCTCGCCGGGTCCGAAGGCACGCTGGCGATCACCCGCGCGATCACGCTGCGCGTCGCGCACAAGCCGAAGAAGCGCGCGCTCGCCGTCATCCGCTACGGCGCGTTCGACACTGCGATGCGCGACGTGCAGCGATTGATCGCCGCCGATCCGGTCGCGATCGAGATTCTCGACGACAAGGTGCTGGGCGTCGCGCGCAGCGACATTATCTGGTCGAGCGTCGAGGGGCTGCTGGGCGGGGCGAGCGACGCGGTAGCGGCGGCTGATCCGGCGATGCCGGATCAGTGCGGTGCCGGCCCGCTCCCCCACCCGACCACCCATTCAGGATACGCTGTGGGTGGTCGGGTGGGGGAGCGGGCCGGCACCGCATCCTCGCTAGAGGATCAAATTGTCGCGGCGATGAACTTCGTCGAATTCACCGCCGACGACGATGCGACCATCGAGGCCGGCCTCGCCGCGCTGACCGCCATCGGCCCGCAGGGCGACATGCGGATCGTCCGCGACGATGCCGCGATCGGCCAGCTCTGGACCCTGCGCGAGAAATCGGTCGGGCTGCTCGCCCGGCTGGGCGGCACGCGACAGGGTATTCCCTTTGTCGAAGACACCGCCGTCCCGCCCGAAAAGCTGGCCGATTTCGTCGCCGAGTTCCGCGCGCTGCTCGACGGCCATGGCCTGAACTATGGCATGTTCGGCCATGCCGATGTCGGCTGCCTGCACGTTCGTCCGTTCCTCGACCTGCGCGACCCCGCACAGGCCGCGCTGATCCGCCCGATCTCCGACGAAGTGGCACGCCTGACCAAATCCTATGGCGGGTTGCTGTGGGGCGAACATGGTCGCGGCTATCGCGGCGAATTCTCGCCCCTGTTCTTCGGCAGCCTCTATGGCGAACTACAGGCGCTGAAGGCCGCGTTCGATCCCGACAACCGCCTCAACCCCGGCAAGCTCGCCGCGCCTGCCGGGCAGCCGATCGACCGGATCGACGGCGTACCGTTGCGGGGCGAAGCCGACCGCCGGATCGAAGCGGTGCGTTCCAAGCAGTTCGATCGCGCGGTCGCCTGCAACGGCAATGGCGCGTGCTTCGCGTGGGACTCGCTCGACGTCATGTGCCCGTCCTACAAGGCGACCCGCGACCGCGCGCAATCGCCCAAGGGCCGCGCGTCATTGCTCCGCGCCTGGGCACGGCTCGACTCCATCGCGAAGCCGACCCCGGCCGAGGCCGCCGAGCGCGACGCTTTGGCCGCCGACACGCAAGCCTCGCTCGCCACCTGCCTGTCGTGCAAGGCGTGCACGACGCTCTGCCCGGTCAAGGTTGACGTGCCGACGATGAAGTCGCGCTTCGCCGAACGCTATTGGGCGAGGCGCAGCCGCCCGCTCCGCCACCATGTCGTCGCGCGGATGGAAGCGATGCTCGCCGCCGCCCGCGCGTTGCCGGGCATCGCCAACAGCGTGGCGAGCAGCGACCGCGCACGGGCCGCGCTGGAATACAGGCTCGGCTATGTCGACCTGCCCGCCTTCGCCGTCGCCGATCCGCGCAGCCTGCCCCCGATCGTCTCGCGGTCGAAGCTCAAAGCCATTTCTGCCGGGGAACGCACGCGCGTGGTCGTGTTGGTCGAGGACAGCTTTACCGCCAGCTTCGACGGCCCGCTGGTCGCCGCTGCCGGACGCGTGCTGACTGCCTGCGGCTATATTGTGCTACGCCTGCCGCCGCGCAGCAATGGCAAGATACTGCACCTGCTGGGGATACGCGACCGCTTCGCCCGGGTCGCCGCGAGGCGGATGGCGGAAGCGAAGGCGCTCGCCGATATGGGCGTCCGACTGGTCGGACTGGACGCCGCGACCGCGCTGATGTTCACGCAGGAATTTACCGAGATGACCGGCGACAGCGTCGATGTCGCCGGGCTGGAAACCGTGCTCACCGACGCGGTGCGACAGGGTCGCGCGCCTGCTGCCACCCACGCCCTTCCCCCGCAACGCCTGCTCGGCCATTGCACCGAACAGGCACTCCGGCCACAGGCGCTGGCCCAATGGGCCGAGGCGCTCGCCGGCTTCGGCATTGCCGCCGCCCCGACGAAAACCGGCTGTTGCGGAATGGCTGGGCTGTTCGGGCACGAAGCGGCGAACCAGAAGCTGTCGCGCGACATTTTCGCCTTGAGCTGGGCGGACGTGACGCAGGACGACGCGATGCTGGCCACCGGCTTTTCCTGCCGCTGCCAAACCAAGCGCCTGACCGGCCGCCGCCCGCTGCATCCGGTGGAATTGATCGACCGGATATTGACCGGGTAGGCGCCGCTACCGCCGCAACCGCGTCGCCAGCACGACCGCCGACATCGTCCGTCCGATGCCCTCCATCCGCCCGATCGCGTCGATCACGTCGTTCAGCCGTTCCAGGCTGGGGGCCTCGACCATGGCGATCCGGTCATATTCGCCTGCAATGGCATACACCCCGGGCAGCTCCGGAATCGCCGCCAGCGCCTCGTTCGTCTCGTCCAGCAACTTGGGCAGCGTCGTCATCATCACATGCGCGCGCACCAGCGCCGGTCCTCCGTCACGCTACCACGATACATGCCGTCGCTGTTCATCGCGAAGGCGATGCGTCCGCTACCGTCCAAGGCAATCAACCCGCCATCGCCGCCGCTGGCATCGTGTGGCAACCGTCCAGCCGGATCGACCTGTCCGTCGACTATTTCCGGGTGAAGATGCAGGATCAGGTGCGCGACATCAGCATCGATTCGGTACTGCGCGACGAATCGCGTTGCCGCGCGGGTGGCGGCGACGATGCATCGTCGCCGACCTGCCGCGACGCGCTTGTCCGCGTGATCCGCTACACCAGCGGCGCGCTGGCGGGACAGCTACAGGCGGTGGCGGTCAACCCGATCAACGTCGCGGAAGAAACCACCGACGGCATCGACGCAGCCGCCAATTTCCGCCTGCCCACCGCCGCGATCGGCGAATTCGCTTTGTCGGGCGGCTACACCCATGTCTTCAACCACACGGTGCGGCGGTATCCCGGCGATCCGATCATCGACAAGTTCGCGCTCGACAGCAATTTCGACATCCCCCGCGAAAAGGGCACCGCCAGTCTGACATGGAGCCTCGGCGGATTTCTCAACCACGCTCACCGGCCTGCGCTTGGGCAAGCTGCCCAACTACGACCAAGATGCTTTCATCAGGGCAAGCTCTCTGTTCAACCTCTCGGCCCGCTACGACCTGAACGAACGCCTTCGCCTGACCGGCACCGTCACCAACCTGTTCGATCAGGCGCCGGGGCGCGACCCGACCTATGCGTCCTGTCCCTGTTACGACATCTCTTGGTTCGACGGCATCGGCCGCAGCTTTGCAGTGCAGCTGACCCGGAAGATGCGTGGCAAGCCGCTGTAAGAAGAGATCCGAAAACCGTCATCGTCGCCCCGGACTTGATCTAGGGTGACGCCGTTGCCAACTGCCCCCTCACGCCTCTGCCTTGGCTTCATCCAGCAGCCAGTGGCGGAAGCGGTCGAACAGCGGGCTGTGACTGCTACGGCGCGGCCAGACCAGATAATAGGCTTCCGACGCGACAAGGGTGATATCGAGCGGCGTGACCAACGCGCCCGACGCCAATTCGGGACGGATCAGAAAAGACGGGATCAGCGCCAACCCCATCCCCGCCGCCGCGGCATGGGCGAGCATCAGGAAGTGTTCGTACACCGGCCCTTCGGGTATCGCCGTGTCGTCCATGCCGGCGGCGGCGAACCACCTTGCCCATGCATCGGGCCTCGCCTCCAGCGACAAAAGGCCATGCCGCAGCAGGTCGGCGGGCGTCGCCACCGGATGGCGTGCCAGCCAGTCGGGCGAACACACGGCCACGACATCCTCATGGAACAGCAGCGCATGATCCGCACCCGGCCAGTCGGGCAGGCCATAGTGGATCGCCGCATCGAACCGCTCCTCCGCGAAATCGAACGGATAGGATCGCGCTGCGAAGTTCACCAGCAATTCGGGATGCCGCGCGGTCAGCCCAGGCAGGCGCGGGGCCAGCCAGCGCATCCCGAAGCTCGGCAACGTCGCGATGGTCAGCGCGCGATCGGCCGCCGGGGTCAGCAACCGCCGCGTGGCGCTGCGCAATTTCTCGACCGCCGGCCCCACCGCCTCGGCATAGGCCAGCGCCGCCGGAGTCGGCGTCACCCGCCGCCCCCTCCGCTCGAACAACGGCACGCCCAGCCAATCTTCCAGCAGCGCGATCTGCCGGCTGATCGCACTTTGCGTTAGCGCCATACGTTGCGCCGCGCGCGAGAAGCTGCTGGATTCCACCGCCGCGAGAAAACTGGCCAGTGCAGGCAGTGGCGGAAGCTCCCGGCGATTCACGTCGTGATGATCGTTCGGCATAAAGGGCGACCCGATCCGGTAGCATTACGGTACTTGCAAGCTGGCATTCGACGGGTCACCCCGCAAGAAAATCATCACGAAATCGCATCAGAGAGGCTCAGCTCGAACACAGGGTCGGGGTAGCGGCACCCAGCGAGGCGTGCGACCGCTCGGTGTCGTTCGCACTGAACAGCCGCTTTTCGATTCGCCCTTCCTGATAGGATCCCCGACCGGCATTTAAGGATCGCCCGAGATCATGGCCCATCCCGCTGCCATCGAACCGCTCTTCCTGCGCTTCGCGACGCCCCGCATGGCCCGGTACTGAACCGTCAAAGGAGGCCCGGCAGATGCTTGCGTGCATCAAAACCGTCACACGACAAATCGCCGGCATCCGATAACGGGTCAGCCTTTCAGGAGAACGACAGCGCCCGGCGCAAACGATCGGACCGATCGCGCTGATAAGCATCCTTGCGTTCCCGGAAAGCGGTGCCGAGATGCGAGACATAGTCCCGCGCCTTCTGCCGATTGCCCAACTTCAGATACGCTTCGGCGCGCGCTAGGTCGAGATTGGGTTGCCAGTGCGGATCCGCCATTTGTTGCCCGACCCGCACCGGGTCGACCGCGTCGTAGAGCGTCAGCGCGTCACGCGCATCGCCCGCCGCCGTCAGGCATTCGCCCAGCACGAAGTTCGCCGCATGGGCCAGCGGCTGTTCGGGGCCGCCGCCCGCAATCACGGCGGTCCGTGCCGCCCGTGCGTGACGGACCCCGGCATCGGCCTGTCCGTCGCGACACAGCGCGATGGCGAGATCGAGTTCGCCGACCTGCGCCTGCTGCCCCGGCCCCTCGCGTGCCAGCGCCGCGCGCCAGACCCGTTCGGCGTCGCGCGCCGCTTCCCGCAGCCGCCCTGCCACCATCAGCGAATCGCCACGTTGCGACAGCAGCGCGAGCGTATAGCGATGGTTCGGCCCGAAGCGCCGCTCGGCCAGCGGCAGCATCGCCGAAATTTCCGCCACCGTCGTCGTCGCATCCTGTCCGCCATAGGCGGCGGCGATGATCGCGCTCATTCGCGCCAGCAGCGCGTCGGGATCGTCCGCCCCCTTCAGCGCAGCCATCTGCGTCGCTACCGCGCGCAACTCGCGTTCGGCGCGGGCGGTGTCGCCGGTCCGCAAACGGCCCATCGCCGCGGATTGCCGCATCCGCAACCGTTCGAAAGGTTTGAAGCGATCGGGCAGCGCATCGGCCAGCCGGACCGCGCGATCGAACTTCGCCGGCGCGGTGGCCGGATCGCCGAAATAGGCCACGGCACCTTCCGCCTGCGCCAGTTTCACGCCGACCGCGCCGCGATCCGGGTCGGTGAGGTGCTTGCGTTCTGTCGCGACCATGTGTTTGGCGCGGTCGAGCGACCCCGGTTGCGCCGATGCCGCCTCCATCCCCGCCCAGGTCAGCCGGTTCTCACGCGCCTCGTCGCTCTCGCCCGACTTGCCCCTGACGAACGCCGCATCGGCCAGCCGATAGGATCGGCGCGCCTCCTCCCATTGCGACCGTTCGTGCAGCGCCCCCGCCAGCGCGACGTGCAGCCGCGCCGCCAGCAACGGCCGGTCGGCGAAGCGGCGGTCGATGTCGGACCGCGCGCGCAGCACCGCCTCGGTCAGCGTCTCTTCCGCCGCATTGGCCCGGCGCGGCGAAACGCGCGCCAGCAAGTCGTCGGTCAGAAATTCATACGCGGCCTCGACCGATTGTCGTTCGGCCTGCGCCGCGTTGCGCGACGTGATCGCGAGGATCGTCGCCGCGCTCGTCGCCACCAGTCCCAGCCCGCCTGCGACCGCCGCCGCGCGGACCCAGGGCGCGCGCGCCCGCCGCCGCTGTTCCGCCGCCGCCGCCCGTGCCGTCCGCTCGCCCTCGATCCGGTCCCGCTCCATCCGTGATTGGCGATCGGCCAGCGTGTCGATCCGGTCGGCCAGCATCGCCGCACTCGGCAGCCGTCGGGCCGGGTCGCCGGCCGCCGCCTCCGCAATGTCGTCGCGCAGCAGGGGGTCGGCAATGTCCGCTTCCCAACCCGGCGCCAATGGCCGGGTCAGGTCGCCGACGATCATCTGATAGAGGAGCAGGCCCAGCGCATAGACGTCGGTCGCGATCGAATAGGGCGCACCCTTGGCCAGTTCTGGCGCCAGATAGGCGGGCGTGCCCCGGCCGTCCTCGGCCTCGGGATCGCCCGGATCGGTGATGGCGAAGGCACGGAGCGCGTCGTTATCGATCACCGCGCCGCTGCCGAAGTCGAGCAGCCGGACGACCCCATCGCTACCGATCACGATATTGCTCGGCTTCACGTCCTTGTGCAGCACGCCCAGCGCATGGGCGGCGGCAACCGCGCGCGCGGCGGCGGCGACGATCGCCACGCGACGCCCGACCGGGGTGGCGGCGAAGCCATCGTCGCCGGCGGACCAGCGGACGAGATCCTGTCCGCCATCGGCGCTTTCGATGAAGAAGGGCGGTGTGTCGAACGACCATTCGAGGATGTCGACGAACGGCCGGTCCGCCGGGTTCGCCTTCGCCAGCAGGCGGGCGATGGTCACCTCCTGCTTCAACGCCCGCAGCCCCGCCGGGGTGTCGGCGAACTTGAATATCCGCATCTCCCCCGTCTTCGCATTCCCCGCCCGCCACACCGCGCCGTCCCGCCGTCCACCCAGCTCCTCGACCAGGGTCCAGCGCGACCGGCCGGGCACCACGTCGCCCACCGCCAGCGTCAGCTGCCGTGCGACCGGCTGCGCCACCGCCTCGCGCGTGACCGGGACGGTGAGCCGGTATCCCATGCGCGATACGGTCGCGATCACCGTGTTGCCGCTGTCGCCGAACGCCCGGCGCAGCTTGGAAATGGCGGTGGCGAGCGACGCCTCGCTGGCAAAGACGCCCGGCCACACCGCCGTCAGCAATTCGTCCTTCGTCACCACCTCGCCCGGCCGCAGCAACAGTTCGTACAGCACCGCGAGCGGTTTGGATTCGAGCGCCACCGGTTGTCCGCCGACCGTCAGGGTCCAGGTCGATTCGTCGAACGCCATGGCCCCGAACCGCCAGAGATCGCGTCGTTGCGACCCCGAACCGTTTGATGTCGAAGGAGATTCCATCGAAGTATGCGCTCTTTATAAAATCTTCAGAAGTCCGTTATGACGGCCGCATCGCCATGGTCCAGGAGAAGCGTGCAACTATTCACCTCTCTTGTTCAAGGAACTGTTCCATGGCGGTACTGAGCGGCTTCGGCGCGATCGTGGATGAAGGCGACCCCTATGTCCGCTTCACACTGCGATTGTCGTCGGCGTTGACGACGACCGCCAGCGTCCGGGTCTATACGCAGGGGATCAATGCCGGTTCGAGCTACGACTTTACCGGGCTCGGCTATACCACGATCACCTTTGCCGCCGGCCAGACCGAACGCACCATCGACGTGCCGATCCTGAACGACAGCACGCGGGAGGCGATCGAGCATTTCCAGCTGTTCCTCGACACGCCGAACGGGCTGACGATCGGTACCCCGGTGCTGACCGCGACCATCCTTGACAACGAGCGCGCGGATCGTGCGCCGATCGCCACGATCGGCGACGTCAACGTCGACGAAAGCGCGGGCTTCGCCGAGTTCGTCATCATCCTCGATCGCAGCGCGACGGCATCGGTGACCGTCGGCTATCGCACCGTGGGCGGCACTGCGACGGCGGGCAGCGACTTCACCGCCGCGACCGGATCGGTGACCTTCAGCCCCGGCGAGGTCGTCAAGACCGTCCGCGTGGCGATCACCAATGACAGCGTTGCCGAAGGGGCGGAAAGCTTCGGGTTCGAACTGACCGGCATCAGCGGGGTCAGCGGCGCGAAGATCGGCGACGGGGTAGCGACGGGTACAATCGGATTGAGCGACACTGCCGCGACGGGGACGCCCTATGTCTCGGTCGAGCGCATGGTGGTGAACGAGGCCGAGGCCAGCGGACAGGCGGTGCTGGTGTTCAAGCTCAGCGCGCCGAGCGCCAGCGAGACGTCGGTCACATTCTATACGTCGAGCGAAACGGCCAGCAGCGGTTATGATTATGCAAGCTACAGCACGACGACGCTGGTCTTCGCCCCCGGCGAGACGGTCAAGACGGTCGCAGTGCCGCTGCTGAACGATGCGAACGTCGAGGGGTTCGAGGCATTCAACGTGTTCCTGCAGGATGCGGTCGGGCTTAAGATCGCCGACGCGGTCACCCCGGTCTGGATCGCCGATGATGACCGTACCGACCGCGCGCCGATCGCGACGGTCAGCGACCTGGCTGTCGACGAAGGCGATGGCTTCGCCGACTTCGTAATCGTGCTCGACCGTGCATCGACGGTGCAGGTCACGGTCAGCTATCGCACGGTCGGCGACACCGCCACTGCCGATAGCGATTTCACCGCGCTGACCGGATCGGTCGAGTTCAATCCCGGCGAAACCGCCAAGACGATCCGCGTCGCGATCGCCGACGATAGCGTCGCCGAAAAGGCGGAGGCGTTCCGCTTCGAACTGACCGGCATATCCGGAGTCAGCGGCGCGGGGATCGGCGACGGGGTGGCGACTGCCACGATCGGGTTGAGCGACACGGCCGCGGCAGGAACGCCCTATGTCTCGGTCGAACGGGCAATTTTCAACGAAGCCGAGCCGGACGGAATGGCGATGCTCGTCTTCAAGCTGAGCGCGCCCAGCACCAACGAAACGTCCGTCGATTTTTACACCTACAGCGTGACCGCCAGCGGCGGTTACGACTATGAAAGCTACAGCACGACGACGCTGATCTTCGCGCCCGGCGAGACGGTCAGGACTATCCAGATTCCCATCCTCGACGATGCCGCCGCCGAAGGAGTCGAGCAGTTCGGCGTGGCGCTGCGCGACGCGGTCGGGCTGAAGATCACCGACCCGGTCATGCTGATGTCGATCGCCGATGACGACCGGTCGGACCGCGCGCCGATCGCGACGGTCAGCGACCTTGCCGTGGACGAAGGCGACGGCTTTGCCGACTTCGTAATTCTGCTCGATCGCGGATCGACCGTGCCGGTCTCGGTCGGCTACCGGACGGTCGCCGGGTCCGCCACCGCGGGGAGCGACTTCACCGCGGTGACCGGATCGGTCGTGTTCAATCCCGGAGAGACCGCCAAGACGATCCGCGTCGCCATCACCGACGATGCGACCGCGGAACGCGCGGAAACCTTCCAGCTCGAACTGACCGGCATCACCGGCGTCACCGGCGCGACGATCGGCGACGGCGTGGCCACCGCCGCCATCGGCCTCAGCGACACCACCACCGCCGCCACGCCCTATGTCATCGTCGAGCCGCTGACGGTCAACGAAGCCGAGGTCGACGGCGTTGCCACGCTGGTATTCAAGCTCAGCGCGCCGAGCAGCAACGAAACATCGGTCGAATTCTACACGGCCAGCGAAACCGCAAGCGGCGGCTATGATTATCAGTCGTACAGTACGACGACTTTGGTCTTCGCGCCTGGCGAAACGATCAAGGCCATCGACGTGCCCATTCTGAACGACACGAGCGTGGAGGGGATGGAGCAGTTCGCCGTGGTGCTGCGCAACGCCTTCGGTCTGAAGATCAGCGACCCGTTCACCTATATCTCGACCGTCGACAATGATCGCGCCGACCGCGCGCCGATCGCAACGGTCGCCGACCTGATCGTCGACGAGAGCGACGGCTTCGCCGATTTCGTCGTCGTGCTCGATCGCAGCGCGACGACGGCGGTTACCGTCGAGTATCGCACGCTCGGCGGGTCGGCTACGTCGGGCAAGGATTATACCGCGCAGACCGGATCGGTCGTTTTCAATCCGGGGGAGACGACCAAGACGATCCGCGTCGCCGTCACCGACGACACTACGAGCGAGTCCGCCGAAACCTTCAGCCTCGAACTGTCCGGCATCGGCGGCGTCAGCGGTGCGGCGATCGCGAAGCAGACCGGCGTCGCGACCATCGCCCGCAACGACGGCTCGGCGGTCAGCACCCCGGTGCTGAGCGTCGCCGACGTGACCGCGTCGGAAGGCGCGGTCGACGGGCTGATGACTTTCCGCCTGACGCTCAGCGCCCGATCGGTCAACGCAACCTCGGTCGAATTTTACACATCTTCCGGCACTGCCAACGGCGGCTATGACTATAATAGCTACGGCACGACCAAAATCTATTTCGCACCGGGCGAGACGGTGAAGCTGGTGCAGGTTCCTATCCTGCGCGACAGCACCGTCGAATCCGCCGAAACCTTCAATCTGAACTTTCAGAACCCCGTCGGCCTGTCGCTCGCCCGCACCAGCGCCGTCGGCACCATCACCGACGCCGGCAGTTCCACGGCCCAGATCGCGGTCGCCACGCCCGAACTGTCCGAGGGCAATTCGGGGGCGCGCAGCTTTTCGTTCGTCGTCACCCGCGACGGCGATGTCAGTGCGGCGCAGTCGGTCAAATGGGCGGTCGCGGGGACCGGCACGTACAAGGCCGCCGCCGCCGATTTCCTCGGCGGGGTGCTTCCCTCGGGCACGGTCAGCTTTGCCGCCAACGAAACGGTCAAGACGATCACCGTGCAGGTGCTGGGCGATAGCGCGGTCGAATCGAACGAGAAATTCGCGGTTACTTTGTCCAGCCCGTCGACCGGTCTGGTCGTGACCAATGCCTCGGTCATCGCCACCATCCTGAACGACGACACCGCGCCCGCCGCCACGCTGGCGATTGCCGCGACCGCTGCGACGCGCGCCGAGGGGGATAGCGGCACGACGCCGTTCACCTTCACCGTCACCCGTTCGGGCGACACCTCGACGACCAGCAGCGCCGTCTGGAAGGTTGCCGGCAGCGGCAACGCTCCGGCGGCGGCCACCGACTTCGTCGGCGGCACCTTGCCCGGTGGCACCGTCAGTTTCGCAGCGGGCCAGACCAGCGCCACCATCACCGTCAATGTCGCGGGCGATACCGTGATCGAGGGCGACGAAGGCTTCACCGTCACCCTGTCGTCGCCGACCGGCGCGACCATTACGCAGGCCAGCGCGACCGGGCTGATCCAGAATGACGAATACACCATCGTCACCGGCACGTCGGGCAACGATACGCTGGTCGGCACGTCGGGCGGCGACATGCTTTATGGTCTGGCCGGCAACGACACGATCGATGGCGGTGCGGGCGGCGACCGGCTGTTCGGTGGCGGGGGCAAAGATTTACTGACCGGTGGCACTGGTGCCGACCGCTTCATCTACACCACCCTTTCCGACAGCACCCCCGCGCTTACCGGTCGCGACATCATCACCGACTTCAGCCGTACCGACGGCGACAGTATCGACATTTCAGCCATCGATGCGCGGCCGGATCTGGCGGGCGATCAGGCATTTATGCTGGTCACCGGCGACTTCACCGGCACCCCGGGCGAAGCGAGCATCCTGCGGTTCGACGCCAGCGACGTCCTGCAACTCGATATTGACGGTGACGGCGTCGCCGACATGATGATCACCGTACAATTCACCGGCGACCTGATCGCTGCGGACCTGTGGCTGTAGGCAGCGTGCCTTTCAGTCCGGATCGCGGCCGGGGGGGGGTATGAGAATACTTCCTGCCGGTTTCCGGCTAGCTGACCGCCGACTGGACCGCCAACACCCGTTTTTTGGTCACGCCGGGAGCACCCCGCCTGCCCGGCGCAGACAAGCCATCGCCTGCCCGACGGATACCACAGTGGGATCGAGCACATGTTCTATCGCATTCAGCAGCCTCGAACGCCGACCGTCCTGTGGTTTATCAGGGTTTAGAGTGCGAGTTCATGCGCGGGTCCATGCGACCAACGTATAATCCCTGCCATGATCTAGAAATGGAATTCTTGACGTATGTCGAGAATGCGAAGCCGCGGATCGAGTCTCGTTGAGAGGCCGCCTGCCGTGCGCCATATCGGCTTGTCGTCGCGCGAGAGAACGTGACGATCGCCCGGACGCCCATCTTCCAGTATCCCTAGGGAAGCCATAGGCGGCTCGGTAAGAAGTGACATACTCCCCCGGAAATCATGCCATTGGTAAGTTAGCTTGTCAGATTGAGACGAGCGATGCGGCGGGACCGTTTTACCGAGGATCAGATCATAGTGAGCTGCTGCCGGTTTCGCGGACACGAGGTTAAGCTACCTGCGCCTGCCGCTCGAATTCCATGGGGCTGAGATAGCCCAGCGTCGAGTGGCGGCGCGTCGGATTGTAGAAGCGCTCGATGTAATCGAACACATGGGCCTTTGCGTGATTGCGCGAGCGGTAGGTTTTGCGCCCGGTCCGCTCGGTCTTCAGCGACGAGAAGAAGCTCTCCATGGCGGCATTGTCCCAGACGTTGCCCGACCGGCTCATCGAGCAGGTCACACCATTGTCAGTCATCAGCCGCTGGAACTTTTCACTCGTATATTGGCTGCCCTGGTCCGAATGGTGCAGCAGGGCATCCGGCTTTCCGCGCCGCCAGATCGCCATCATCAGTGCGTCGGTGACGAGCTGCGCGGTCATGCTGTCGCTCATCGACCATCCGACCACACGCCTGGAGAACAGGTCGATGACGACAGCGACGTAGAGCCATCCTTCGGCGGTCCATCGGCGGTCCAGATGTAGGTGAAGTCGGCGATCCACCTCTGGTTCGGCGCCTCGGCCGTGAACTGGCGGTCGAGGATGTTGTCGGCGATGACGGACCGCAAACCATCGTCTTTGGGCAAACCACGACGTCGCGGACGCGCCCTCAGGCCTTGCACACGCATCAGCCGTTCGATGCGATGCAGGCCACATGAGAGGTCTTCGGCCAGAAGGTCGCGCCAGACGCGGCGTGCACCGTACGTCCGATAGCTGGAGATGAAGCTGGCGCGGATCCTGGCGCCGAACTCGTCATCGCTGCGGGCGCGCGCACTGGGTGCCCGAACCAGCCAGGCGTGAAAGCCGCTGCGCGAAACACCGAGCGCTTCGCAGATCCACGATACCGGCCAGATCCCTCGGTGCTTCGCTACGAACTCGAACCTCATATCGAGCCCCTGGCGAAGTAGGCCGCCGCTTTTTTTAGGATGTCGCGCTCCGCCTTCATCCGGGCCAGCTCCCGGCGCAGCCGCTCAATCTCTTGGCTCTCGGGCTTCATCACCCCGTGACCGGGGAACGCCGGTCCCGGGTCCGCTGCCTGCTCACGCACCCACTTGCGCAGCACGTTCTCGTGCAGGTCCAGATCGCGGGCGGCTTGCGATACCGACACCCCGCGCTCCCGAACCAGCTTCACTGCCTCCAGCTTGAACTCACGAATGAACTTCCGTCGTTGCATGCACACCCTCCGGTCTCAAAAACACCTTATCTCGGTGTCCACGAAACCGGCAGCAGGTCACACGTCAT
>NZ_JBDGHY010000030.1:0-1291 GCF_039615155.1 Sphingomonas epibiotica
GAAGGCACCGCCGCTGCCGGCGGGTGCCGACCAGCCGACGAACTATGCCGAGCAGCAGGGCCATGGCGGCGAAACCCGCCAGACGACCTCGGACGCGGCACTTACCATGACCACGCAGCAGGGCATCCCGCTCGCGGACGCCCAGAACAGTCTCAAGGCGGGTCTGCGGGGCCCCGCGCTGCTCGAGGACTTCATCCTTCGCGAAAAGATCTTCCATTTCGATCACGAGCGCATCCCGGAGCGCGTCGTCCACGCACGCGGCTATGGCGCGCACGGCGTGTTCGAGCTGACCGACAGTCTGGCCGACTACACCCGCGCCGACGTGCTGAGCACGGTCGGGCAGCAGACGGAGGTGTTCGTCCGCTTCTCAACGGTAGCGGGCAACAAGGGCTCGCGCGATCTGGCGCGCGACGTGCGCGGCTTCGCTGTCAAGATGTACACGAAGCAGGGCAACTGGGACATCGTCGGCAACAACATCCCGGTGTTCTTCATCCAGGATGCCATCAAGTTCCCCGATCTGGTCCATGCGGCTAAGCAGGAGCCCGACCGGGCGTTCCCCCAGGCGCAAACCGCACACGACAATTTCTGGGATTTCGCCAGCCTCACCCCGGAAGCCTGGCACATGATCATGTGGATCATGTCCGATCGCACGATCCCCCGCTCCTTCCGCACGATGGAGGGCTTCGGCGTCCACAGCTTCCGCCTGGTGAACGCGGAAGGCAGGTCGACCTTCGTCAAGTTCCACTGGAAGCCGCGCCAGGGGCTCCAGTCGGTGCTGTGGAACGAGGCGGTCAAGATCAGCGGCGCCGATCCCGACTATCATCGCCGCGATCTTTGGGAGGCGATCGAGAGCGGTGACTTCCCGCAATGGGATCTCGGCGTCCAGCTGTTCGATCAGGAAACCGCCGACAAGCTTCCCTTCGACCATCTCGACTCGACCAAGCTCATCCCCGAGGAGGACGTGCCGGTCCGCATCGTCGGTACGCTCACGCTTAATCGCAACGTCGACAACTTCTTCGCCGAAACCGAGCAGGTCGCCTACTGCACGCAGAACATCGTGCCGGGCATCGACTTCAGTGACGACCCGCTGCTGCACGGCCGCAACTTCTCCTATCTCGATACCCAGCTGAAGCGGCTCGGCAGCCCGAACTTCACCCACCTGCCGATCAATGCCCCGCGCTGTCCGGTGATGAACTTCCAGCAGGACGGCCACATGGCGATGCGCAATCCGAAGGGGCGCGTGAACTATGAGCCGAACAGCTGGGGCGCGGAAGGCGGTCCGCGCGAGAAC
>NZ_JBDGHY010000031.1:0-1026 GCF_039615155.1 Sphingomonas epibiotica
CTGCTTGCGTACAGGGTTGTAGAACATCTCGACGTAATCGAACACGACCTGCCGGGCTTCCTCGCGGGTTTTATAGGTGCAGCGCCGGATGCGCTCGCGCTTGAGCGAGGAGAAGAAGCTCTCGGCGACGGCATTGTCATGGCAGTTGCCGCGTCGGCTCATCGAGTGCTCAAGATTGTGAGCCCGGATGAAGGCAGCCCACTCCATGCTGGTGAATTGCGAGCCCTGGTCGGAGTGGATCAGCACCCGTTGCTTCGGCTTGCGCCGCCATACCGCCATATGCAGCGCCTGCAGCACCACATCGGTGGTCTGTCGGCTCTGCATCGACCAGCCCACCACGCGGCGGGAATACAGATCGATCACGACCGCCAAATAGGCGAAGCCTTCCAGGGTGCGAATGTAGGTGATGTCCGTCACCCAGGCCCGGTCTGGCGCAGCGACATCGAATTGGCGGCCCAGCATGTTGTCGACCGCCAGGGACGGCTTGCCGCCATGGCTGCCGGGCCGGCGCTTATAGCCGATCTGCGCCTTGATGCCCGCCAGCCTGGCCAATCTGGCAACCCGGTTCGGGCAGCAGGTTTCGCCGTGATCCAGCAGGTCGTCGTGCAGCTTGCGGTAGCCATAGACCATGCCACTGTCGTGCCAAGCCCGCCGCAGTAGCTCCGTTTGCCGAGCATCTTCCCGAGCCCGCTGGCTCAGCGGGCTCTTCTGCCAAGCATAGAAACCGCTGGGCTGCACGGCGAGGCAGCGGCACATTGCCCGCACGCCAAAGTGATCACAATGCTCGGCAATGAACGCGTATCTCACTTTGCATCCCGAGCGAAATACGCGGTGGCTTTTTTTAGGATGTCGCGCTCCTCGGTTACCCGAGCCAACTCGCGCTTCAGCTGACGGATCTCGGCATCCTTGCCGGCATCGCCGGATACGACCTTCGCCAGCTGCCGCTTCCACGCATACAGCGAGTGCGCACTGACCCCGAGCCGCTGCGAGACCTCCGCTACCGGATACCCGCGCTCGGTGATCTGG
>NZ_JBDGHY010000032.1:0-1010 GCF_039615155.1 Sphingomonas epibiotica
CATGCTGGGCCAGGGCGGGACGACCGCTGAGGCATGCCGGCGGATCGCGGTCAGCGAGCAGACTTACTACCGCTGGCGCAAGGAGTACGGCGGCTTGAAGACGGATCAGGCGCGTCGGATGAAAGATCTGGAGAAGGAGAACCTGCGGCTGCGGCGTGCGATCTCCGACCTGACACTGGACAAGTTGATTCTACAGGAGGCGGCGCGGGGAAACTTCTGAGCCCCGCGCGACGCCGACGCTGCATCGACCAGGTGCGAGAGGTGCTGTACGTATCCGAGCGGCGCGTGTGCCGCGTGCTGGGGCAGCACCGGTCGACACAGCGCAAGGTGCCGTGCGGGGCAGATGACGAAGAGGTGCTGACCGACGACATCGTCGCGCTGGCCAGGCAGTACGGGCGCTACGGCTACCGCCGGGTAACCGCACTGCTGCATGCGGCGGGCTGGTCGGTGAACCATAAACGGGTGGAGCGGATCTGGCGGCGCGAAGGCCTCAAGGTGCCGCAGAAGCAACCTAAACGTGGCCGGCTATGGTTGAACGACGGCTCGTGCATCCGGCTGCGACCGGAGTATCCGGGGCATGTGTGGGCGTATGACTTCGTCGAAGCGCGGACGCATGACGGGCGCAAGTTCCAGATACTGACCATCATCGATGAGGCCAGCAGGGAATGCCTGGCACTGGTCGTCGCGCGCCAGCTTCGACACGAAGACGTGCTGGCAGCGCTTGCCGACCTGTTCATCGCGAGGGGTCCGCCCTCGCATATCAGATCAGATAACGGCAGCGAGTTCATCGCTACCGCGGTTCAGAAATGGCTCGGGCAGGTTGGCGTGAAGACGCTGTACATCGTGCCGGGTTCGCCGTGGGAGAATGGCTACAACGAGAGCTTCAACGGCTCGCTGCGCGATGAGCTGCTCAACGGCGAGATCTTCTACAGCCTCGCTGAAGCAAGGGTACTGATCGAGGCGTGGCGCCGTCACTACAACACCGTCCGGCCGCACAGCAGCCTGGGCTA
>NZ_JBDGHY010000033.1:0-839 GCF_039615155.1 Sphingomonas epibiotica
TAGGGTCAGGACCCATTGATGTGAGCGTCGCGATCTGATTCAGGCTCCGCAAGGAGACCGGGATGAGTGACCTGTTTTGGCTGACGGACGAGCAGATCGAGCGGCTGCGGCCGTTCTTTCCCAAGAGCCACGGGAGGCCGAGGGTAGACGATCGGCGGGTGCTGAGTGGCATCGTATTCGTCAATCGCAACGGGCTTCGCTGGCGAGATGCGCCCAGCGAGTATGGCCCCCACAAGACGCTGTACAATCGGTGGAAGCGTTGGGGCGAGGCCGGCGTGTTCACGCGAATGATGGAAGGTCTGGCTGCAGCTGGCGCCGAGCCGCAGACGGTCATGATCGACGCAACCTATCTGAAGGCGCACCGCACGGCATCGAGCCTGCGGGTTAAAAAGGGGATCTCGGCCGCCTGATCGGCCGCACCAAAGGCGGCATGACCACCAAGCTCCACGCCATCGCCGATGCGAACGGGCGCCCCTTGAGCTTCTTCATGACCGCGGGCCAGGTCAGCGACTACACCGGCGCGGCAGCGCTGCTCGATGACATGCCGAAGGCGCAGTGGCTGCTTGGTGATCGCGGCTACGACGCCGACTGGTTCAGGGACGCCCTCCAGGCCAAAGGCATCCAGCCCTGCATCCCGGGCCGCAGGTCGCGCAACGAACCGGTCCGGTACGACAAGCGCCGCTATCGGCGTCGCAGCCGCATCGAGATCATGTTCGGCCGCCTCAAAGACTGGCGTCGGGTCGCTACCCGCTACGATCGCTGCCCCACCGCCTTCTTCTCCGCCGTCACCCTCGCTGCCACCGTCATCTTCTGGCTGTGAACAACGAGTCCTGACCCTA
>NZ_JBDGHY010000034.1:0-659 GCF_039615155.1 Sphingomonas epibiotica
GGTCCTGCGAAACCGATGGTGGGGGTGCCGTTGCGACCTGTGTCAGCTGCGATCTGTGTTCCGGTCCGCAACGAGGAGACTGCGTTACCGAAGTTGCTGGAGGCGATCGGGCGACTGGACCTGGGCGACGTCGAGGCTGCCGTGTTCTTCCTCCTCGATAATTGCTCGGATGCGAGCGAGCAGGTGATACGCGAGCATGCTGGTCGCATGGCCCTTCCTTTCACGGTGGCTCAGGGAGACCCGTCCCCTGATGCCAATGCCGGTCGTGCACGCCGGGCCGCCATCGCCCTCGGCCTGCATCATGCGACGAGCACGCCCCACGGTATTCTCCTGACGACCGACGCCGACAGCCAGCCCCGTGCCGATTGGGTCAGGGCGGCACTGCAGGGCCTGGCCTCGGCCGACCTTGTCGCCGGGCGAATCGTCCGGATCGCAGCGGAGCGGGATCCGGTGCAGGGGAGGGTCGAGCGCTACCTCGATCGGCTTCACGCCTACCGACGATCGGTCGACCCCGTTCCGTGGGACAGTCCTACCGGCTCCCACTGCTCAGGAGGCGCCAACATGGCCTTCCGACCCGGAGCCTATCAGGCGCTGGGCGGCTTCCAGCCGGTGCCATGCGGCGAGGACGCCGCCCTGCTCGACGATGCCGGGCGCGCCGG
>NZ_JBDGHY010000035.1:0-656 GCF_039615155.1 Sphingomonas epibiotica
TCACCCCTCCACCTTCGCGGGCGGGGATTGCAGGGCGAGCGGTTCACGATCCTCGTAAACGTAGCATTTCGCCACCCGATCATAGTCAATCGCATCAGGATGGGCGGCAATGAACGTCTGAATATCGGCGCTGGCAACCGCGATCGTCACCTCGAACCGCTTAACGATTTCCGCGCGGCGGATCATGCCAAACGCCTGTAGCTGGGCGCGAATGAAGTCCTGCCGCTGGCGCATGAACCACGTCACTGGCGCGCACCGCAAAAGTGCGGGCGGGCGAGGGCTGCGGCGGGGTCGGTGCCGTCGCTTGGATGCCGGAGCAAGACAAGCTGGGCGAGCGCCAGTCCCGCAAGCGCGCTTATCTCATCCTCGGCCTCATCCCGCACATCTTCAGGCAAGTCGCCGTCTGGATAGTCCGCGAATATACCCTCGTAGGTACATAACGATTGAGCCATCCGGCCGAGGAAATCCGTCTGCTCGCGGGCGATATCGCGACGAGCAAGCTCTATGACTACGGCGATTACCCCATCCCCGGCAGGCGCGGAGGCGAGATCATCGCCCCCCCGCCCGAAGCACGTCATCGGCTTGCGGGCGCGGCAGTCCACCTCCGCATAGCCACATACCGAGCATTTGGCAGGCGCGGAGGCGAGGGCGGCAAG
>NZ_JBDGHY010000036.1:0-564 GCF_039615155.1 Sphingomonas epibiotica
TAACCCGGCTTATTCATCGGGTTCGGTCAGAAGGGTTGGCGGGAGTGGTTTAAGCGATTGCTTTGATGTAGGAAAATGGGTGTCTAGGCCATTCCTGCAGCGAGGCAATTTATGCCACGGACCACACCCGCCGGGAGCGATGATAGCGCGCCGGGATTTTCGTTTCCAGCGATCGGGCGCAAGAAGATCACAGCCGCGTTCGACGGAGGTCGGCTCACCTCGGATGGCGGTGTTCTGCTGCTGGCACAGGCCGAGCGCGCGATGGGGCTTTGCCGGCGGCTTGCGGCTTGCATTGCCGATCCGCGCGATCCTGCGCGGGTGATCCATCGCCTTGATGACATACTGCGTGCCCGCGTGTTCGCGATCGCGTGCGGCTACGAGGACGCCGATGATCTCGACGCTCTGCGTGACGATCCGGGCTTCCGCCTGGCGCTGGGCAAGCTGCCGGGATCGGGCGCGGGGCTGGCCAGCCAACCAACGATGAGCCGGTGGGAAAATGCGCCGACCACACGCGAGTTGGCCAGGATGATGTCCGCGATGATCGACATCTACTGCGCCAGTTAC
>NZ_JBDGHY010000037.1:0-542 GCF_039615155.1 Sphingomonas epibiotica
CAGGCGGCGGCGGAAGACATGATTGCTGTGACTCATTGGTTCGCTATATGTTCCGTTGATTCCGCCGCCCGGTCAAGGCGTTGCGGAAAGCGGATCGAGGGTCGGATCGGGACAGAGTGGTGGCGGATCAGGGCAGTGAACGTGGCAGGGTGGCATCGTGATCGACCGATCTATGGTCACGTCCTTGGGCTCTCACTTGGCGAGCCTGCTACCATGCGGTTTCGCCGCCGGCGAACTGGCGGATTTGAAAGAGCCGCAGCACCCTTGAAGCCGCGTGCGGCCTATCATCTGGGTGGGCCGGCTCGTCATGAATGGGAGCACAGCATCGTCGCTCTCGAGCGGCCGCGCTGGTCGATTACCTTCCGCAGTCTGGCAGCGCACCCGTGAGGCCTTTGCTCACGCCTTCGCTGAATGAGACTGATCCAAACTTCGTTGTGGTCGACGTAGAGACGGCTTGAGTAGCCCCTAGATTTCTAGACGCCTTCCGCCTTCAAAACCTGCTGCCGTTCGAACGCGACGGGCGACAGCATCCCATTCCTGAC
>NZ_JBDGHY010000038.1:0-537 GCF_039615155.1 Sphingomonas epibiotica
ACCGACGGGGAGATCCCGGCGTCCCGCGGCGTAAAGAGGGCGGAGCAGTTCCAGATATGCCTCGGGAGTCGCCGGATCGCCGACGGGGTCGGTCGCCCACCCCGCCGCGACGATCGCATGGCGCAGAGCCTCGACCGTCGTCATGCCGCCTGCTCGCAAAGCTGGTTCTCGAGCGTTGCCAGGGCATGCTCGGCCTCAGCGAGGGTGACATCGGGTATATCGGGCAGTGCCGGCACGACACGCATCGCGAACGCCTCGGCATTGGGACAGTCGCGCGCGACACCGATCACATGGTCACCGGTCAATCCGATACGGTCGCCGAAGCGGGCTGCGACAAAGAAATCGGGGAGCCCAGCCCAGATGCGGCGCGCCTCCGCCTGCTGCCGGTATTGCCATGCCGCCCCTCGCGGATGCGGCATCGAGGGTGCCCCATGATGGTCGATGGCGCTGAGCGCAGCGGCCATGCCTCCCGGTGCCCGGCCGAGCCGCCGTGAGGAGGTCGCAACCACCATGCCGGGATCGCGGCGCACGCGAAAG
>NZ_JBDGHY010000039.1:0-537 GCF_039615155.1 Sphingomonas epibiotica
CCCGATGGGGAGATCCCGGCGTCCCGCAGCGTAAAGAGGGCGGAGCAGGTCCAGATATGCCTTGGGCGTCGTCGGATCGCCGGCGGGGTCGGTCGCCCACCCCGCCGCGACGATCGCATGGCGCAGAGCTCCGGCCGTCGTCATACCGCCTGCTCGCAAAGCTGGTGCTCGAGCGTTGCCAGGGCATGCTCGGCCTCGGCGAGGGTGACGTCGGGTATATCGGGCAGTGCCGGCACGACACGCATGGCGAACGCCTCTGCGTTGGGGCAGTCGCGCGCGACGCCGATCACATGGTCACCGGTCAATCCGATACGGTCGCCGAAGCGAGCTGCGACAAAGGAATCGGGGAGCCCGGCCCAGATGCGGCGCGCCTCCGCCTGCTGTCGGTATTGCCATGCCGCCCCTCGCGGATGCGGCATTGAGGGTGCCCCATGATGGTCGATGGCACTGAGCGCAGCGGCCATGCCGCCCGGCGCCCGGCCGAGCCGCCGTGAGGAGGTCGCAACCACCATGCCGGGATCGCGGCGCACGCGAAAC